>JANOIG010000202.1:0-1654 GCA_031407405.1 Deltaproteobacteria bacterium | reverse complement strand
CTCGGCACCGCCGTCGACGCCCTGCGCATGGCCAGCCTCGGCATGCTGCCCTACAAGACCCTCAAACGCCTCGACCACGCGCTCTTTCTACTGGGCTTCGGCGCCCGGCAAGCGCTGGTCGTCGCAACCCGGCCGCACTCTACGGATGCTTTTGAAACAACTCCAACTTACGCTTAGTAATGGTGCGGCTTCGCTCCGATGGGATCTTCTCGACCCAGCGATCGAGCTCCCCACGGCGGAACCCGCGAGGGAGCTCGAGCTCGGGCAGGGCCGTGAATAGGCGCGAGCGCCCCGCCGACAGATAAGCACAATCGAACAAGGCCTTTTCTGCGGTTGCGAGCTTGATGCCGCTCGGCATTTCCTCATAACCGCCGAAGACCTCGGGAGCCAAGTGATGGATAGAAAATGTTCCGGCTCCAGTCGTGATGCGCTGCGTTCGCGCCAGCGAAGCGGCATAGAAGACTTCGGGGATCTGCTCGATGAGCCCACGAAGGTGGAGTGCCGTGTGCAGGGAGAGGTAACTCTGCAAAGGAGCCGTCAGGTACTCCGGCAGCCGATATGGGTCGATGGTGCCGTCCACCCACCACGTTCCGTGGCGCACAGAGGCCACGAGACCGGCCTGGGCGAGTCGCGAGAGGGTCTTGGTGGCTGCGCTCGTCGACTGATGCAGCGCTGCCGCCGCATCTGCGGTGTCGATCACCGGAATTCCTAGTCTGCGCAGCCTTGCATATGCCTCGAGTGAGCTCATTGCAGTGCCTCCAGCCGAGACACCACGGCCGCTTGCATCGCGTCCCAGACCGAACGCCCACTGTACAGCTCGACCTGGTCGGGATGGAGGTAGGCGACAACCCTGGAGCGGTAGTCATCAAAGGAGAGCCCCAGGGCGCGCTCGATTGCGGCCGGGAGCCAGCGCTGAACGGCATCGAGGAAGTCGAGCTGGCTAGCGCTTGGCAAAGAGAGCAGTAAATTCAAGTCGAATAAATCGCGGGCTTGTGGCTCGGTGCGCCCAGCGAGCGCACGGATCTTTTGTGCAATCGCAGCGGGCAGCGTGTAATGCGCCGCGAGGGTTGGAGTCAGCCCATACGGTCGCAGTACGTCAGCATCGACGCCCTCAAATGCTGTACCATCCATGGCATCGCGACGAGAGAACTCGATCTTGGTACGTAGCGGCACACTGATGCCCGTGACCCGAAGACCGACCTTCCAGCGTTGCGTAGTATCGGTTTGCTTCGGGGCAGAGGTTTCAGCGACCTCAATCCCCTTGGCCCGGAGCGGTGCCACCATGAGCGGTGATCTCAGCAGGCGATCGACCTTATTCTTCAAGGTGTCCCGTGCAACGACCGCAACGTCAAAGTCGATATCCTCGGAATAGCGAACACTACCGAAGAAGAAGCGCAGGTTGCATCCGCCCTTGAGCGCAATCAGGGCCTTGTCGTCACCCTTCGCGACCAGGGCTCTCAAAAAGACGAGGTGGAAAAACTCAATGCTTTGCCGTGTTGACACAGCCATGGATTATTAATACAGTATATTGACTAATGCGTCCAAATAATGTATTTAAATCCGCCTCGGCTCAGCCGTTCGGTGAACACCGGCGCCTCGGGGCCCTCACCGAGAAATACGTGTAGTCTCGTCTGAAGCTCGCCGCTCACTTCGG
>JANOIG010000195.1:0-6983 GCA_031407405.1 Deltaproteobacteria bacterium | reverse complement strand
GCGTTTCAGTGCGGGACTCCCATTCCCCCCGTCTGCGATCCCCTTTCGCAAGCCGAGGCGTGTGCTGGCAAAGAGTGCGGCATGGCCTTCGACGGCTGTGGCACGGCGCTCGCAAATCAGCACACTTGCGGCACCTGCCCGAATGGCGAGTTCTGCGGCCTCGAAGCAGCTTTCCAATGCGACGCGCCCGATGTCCCGCCGTGTGTTCCCAATGGTAACAGCTGCGCGGAGCTGAATTGGGCCTGCGGAGACGCCATCAACAACTGCGGCGACGTATTCGACTGCGCCGGCGAAGGTCGCACCTGCAGCGCCTTCCAGACCTGCACCGGCGGAATCACCGGCCCCACCACCTGCACGGGTTCTCCCGGAGGCTGCGACCTGTGCGACGACGTACCGACGACCTGCGCCGCGAACGACCTGACCCAATTGACCGGGCGAGTCATCACGCCGGGTCGCACGGACGGCAACACGCAAAATCAGGTCGGCGTGCCCAACGCCTTCGTGTACATCTTGCGCAACAACAACATTGCGGATCTGCCGGCTATCGGCACTGGCGTGCCCGCGGGTGGCACGAGCTGCGACCGTTGCGCCGATCAGGACCTCGGTCTCGTGCTCACCGGCGCCGTGACGGACAGCGACGGCAACTACACGTTGGAGGGCAACATCCCGATCGGGCAGCCTTACTTGCTCGTCACCAAGGTGGGCAAATTTCGCCGTGCAGTTCAGCAGCCTGCTCTGGCGGCGGGTGCGGCATGTAACACGACGGCGCTGACCACCAGCATGCCCAACAACCCCACGCGCTTGCCCCGGACTCTCGCCGATGGGCTCGCGGTCAACATCCCGCGCGTCGGTATCTCGACGGGGCGCATCGACGCCATGGAGTGCGTGTTTGAGAAGATGGGCATCGCCTCCAGCGTCTTCACCCGGCCGCAGCTGGGTGGCCGCATTCATCTGTACCGAGCGGACGGGGCTTGGCCGGATCAGCAGTCGTTCGATTGCAACGCTTGCGGCACCGGCGGCGGCACCACCGACACCAATTGCCGGACCACGAATTGCGGCGGAGGCAACAACTCCTTCCGGACGGCCTTCCTTGCCGCCGTCAGCGATGCCAGCCTACACGCCACCCTGACCAGCATCAGTGCTTATGACATGGCCGTCTACGACTGCGAAGGCGGTGGCTGGGATAGCAGCTTTGCTCAACGCAACGCGTCCGGCGACGAAATCCGGGAGTACGTGAACCGCGGCGGCCGCATGTTCGCGAGCCACCTCAGCTTCAGCTGGCTGCATGAGAACGGCACGCAGGCGTATGCACCGGCTACTTTCTTCAGCACTGGGCTTGGGCAAGCGGGTACGTGGGACACCAACTCAGGTGCCAACCTCAATACCAGCGGCACCGGTCAGGTGTCGCTCGGTCGCCCAGCGGCGAGCCCACGCATCCAGAATTTCTCAGATTGGATGAGCAACGAAGGTGTGACGAACGCCTCGAATCAGTTCGCCATCACCGATCCACGCAGCATGTCGCTGACCCTCGGAGCCGCTTCCGAAGAGTTCGTGTTCCGTACGGACGGCAATCAGCGAGTGCAGCAGTTCTCTTTCAATACGCCGTACGCAGCGCCGGTAGCCGACAGCTGCGGCCGGGTCGCGTACAGCGGCTTCCACGTGGCAGGTACCGGCGGCGGTAGCGCTCCCTTCACCAACTCGGTGTTCCCGGCTCACTGCCAGGACGCCCTGGCCAACAACGGCAACCTCACCAATCAGGAAAAAGTCCTGCTCTACATGCTGTTCGACCTCGGCGCTTGCGTCGGTGATGAGCCCGAGCCGCCAGGGTGTGTCCCCGAGGCGTG
Source organism: Deltaproteobacteria bacterium (assembly GCA_031407405.1). Taxonomy (GTDB): domain Bacteria; phylum Myxococcota_A; class Polyangia; order Polyangiales; family Polyangiaceae; genus SZUA-265. Next base: position 5,139 of record JANOIG010000195.1, on the reverse strand, counting down.
CCCCACTGACGGTACCTGCGGCCTGATCGGCGATGGCTGCGGCGGCCAACAGACCTGTGGCTGCGACGCAGGAGACACCTGCATCGAGAACCAATGTATCACCCCCGGCTGTGTGCCCACGACCTGCGAGGACGAAAACATCATCTGTTCCTCGATCTCGGATGGTTGCGGGCAGGTGCTGGCCTGCGACTGCCCGGTGTGTGAACCGGTCACTCAGCAAGTGGCCTGCACAGGCGTGACTTGCGGCACGGCCTCGGACGGCTGCAGCGACGTCTACGTCTGCTCGCAGTGCCCGCCCACCTGCGATCCGATCGACGCCTGTCCCGCACAATTCGACTGCGGCCTGATCAGCGACGGCTGCGACGGCACGATCGATTGCGGCAATTGCCCGCCGGGCGCAGTGTGCGGCGCCGGTGGCCCGAACGTGTGCGGCACCCCGACGTGTCAGCCGCTCGATTGCGACGACCTCGGCGCCACGTGCGGCATGATCGGCGACGGTTGCGGCCTCGCGGTGGATTGCGGCGATTGTCCCCCAGGACAGGGCTGCACGATCGCCGGCGGCATTCCCAACCAGTGTGACGGTTGCCAGCCGCGTGATTGTCAGGATGCCGGAGCCGAGTGCGGCTTGATCGGTGACGGCTGCGGCGCGACGGTGCAATGTGGCCCGTGCCTCGCTGGCGAGGTGTGCGGCGCACAATCACCCAACCAGTGCGGCAGCGGCCCGGCCTGCCCGCCTCAGACGTGCGCTGCGGCCGGGGCCGAGTGCGGTATCATCGGTGACGGCTGCGGCGGCCAGGTGGACTGCGGCCAGTGCCCAGGCGGTCAATTGTGTGGCGTGGACAGCCCCTTCCAATGCGGCGATGCACCCACCTGTACGCCGGCCACTTGCGCCAGCGCGGGTGCCCAATGCGGGGCCATCGGCGATGGCTGTGGCGCTGCGCTCGATTGCGGCGACTGTGCCCCCGGCTCGACCTGCGGCCTCGCCGAGGCCAACAAGTGCGGGCAGATCCGGTAGGTCGTTCGTTTCTCAGTTGATAGGCTTCCGCACCCGGCCCGTGCCTCGTTCTCTACGTTGATAGGCCTCCGCACCCGGCCCGCAGGTGTGGGGGCCGGGCGCGGCGGCCCCAAGGCACACGCCTACTCGGACTAGCAGTTTTTTCTTGGGCGGCGCTTCGCGCCGAGCGCTGGGTGCCATTGGCCATCGATTCAACAGAATCGTGGCACTAGACTCGGCGGTTGGCGGCCGTGTCCTTCCTACGCTACTCCGCACCCCATTCGCGCCATGGCAAGGCGGCGCTGCTCTGCGGGGTTGCGCTGCTCGGCTGTCGCGAGGGCACTGCCGGGCCAGAGCGGAACGCGTTGGCGGGCACTTCATCTATCACATCGGCGGCGCCTACTTCGGGGGCGGATCCGCTGGACTCGACGCAAGAACTTCGCGCTTTGGGTGAGGTATTCTCACAGGCACCGACGGAAGCGACGCAACCGCGCGATCCCGTCGAGCTCGTTACGCGCCCCGATCACCCGCCGCAACGGCTGGCGTTTTCTCGCTATCGGCTGGCCTGGTTGGACGGCGATGAGCTCACCGTGCTTCGCCTTGGGGATTGGGGAGTGGCAACGCGCTTTCAGGTGCCGGAGGCACGCAATGTGGTGGCACTGGTGGGCGGTGGTTTCCTGATCGCGGGGCGCGACCACGTGCACCGCTTATCCGGTATCGAGCGCCGAGCCGAGCTCTTACCACGTGCACCGCGGCTCGGGCCCACGACCATCCTCCCGAGCTCGCAGGATAGCGAGCAGTTCTGGCTCTACTATCAGGGCATCCCGAAGCTGCCCCAATTCGACCTGGGTGAGCCACCGCTCGCCTCGTCTCTTGCGGTGGTGGGCTGGGTTGACCTCGATCATTTTGATCGGCGGGCGCTGCTCGCTTTTGGCGATGGCAGCATGTTGTATACCGTGCCGGACGGCGTGAGCCGCATCGATGCCGGAGGTCGGAGCCAACATTTTCGGCTTCCGGAATTGGGTGGGCGCATTTGGGGACTGGTTCGGGCCGAGCGCCGCGATCAGGTGTGGGCGGCCACCTCGCACCACGCCTATTTGCTGTCCGTGCGGGGCGCCGCGGAGGTTCTCGAGCGTCTAGAGCTGTCGCCGCATTCCGTCGCCCTCGCCAGTCGCGGGCGTGAGCTCGGCGTACTGTCCGTGGAAAGCGTCGATGAGCGGGTATTTCGCTTCCGAGTGGACGTCTACTCGCAAGCATCGCCCGAGCGCGGGAGCGTCCGTTTCATGGTTCCGCGCCCGTCGCTCGATCCCGCTGGAGCCAGAGCGGCCATCGAGCCCGAAATTGCCTTCTCGGTCGCTGGGGATTGGTTGGCCATCAGCGCCCTGGGGCTGCACGTGTTCGACTGGCGCCGAGAGCATCGGATTTTTCCGCCCGCTTCTCGTGTCCAAAACTTGGCCCCCAACCCCCCCTGATGCACATCGTCGGCTGGGCCCGCATGGCGACGACGAGCACAGCAGAGTCAGAGTTGGCGAGCATCGAGCGTCAGGCAGTGGAGCTGGCTCGAAGCCGTAAAGAGCGCGTCACGAGCGCCCACCTACTGGCGGCGATGGCGGGCCTGAATGGAGCGGTCTCGAGCCTACTGCGTGACCGCCGGCTCGGTGCCGATGACCTGCTGCGAGCCGCTCGCGCCTCGACCGACGATGAGAAAGACCCACTGCGCATGGCCGTAAAGGGCGCGCGAGGGATAGCCGAACGCATGCGAGCGCCGGAGCCGTTGGCGCTACACCTCTTGATCGCCCTGCTCAGCGATCGGAGCAGCGCGGCATATCGCGCGCTGGATCAGTGCGGCGTCGACAAGCGCCGGCTGCGCCTGGCCGCAATGAACCAGGCGCTGGGTCTAGTCGGGCGCCGCCCCATCCCGAGCCGTACCAAGGCGCCAGCCGCCGCAGTGGTCAGCCAAGCTCAGGGGGGCACTGCGCGTGCGGGTACGCCACGAGCCGGGCGCACCAGCTCGAGTCGTCGCCGTGCGCAGCTGGTATCTCCAGAGGATTTGCGCGATCGACGCCGTGGCAAAGCGGTCCCATCTGAAGAATCGCCCGCTTCCGCTCCGCCAGCGTTGGCTCGCAAGGCGGCGCGTAGCGCCGTGGCGACTCGCGTGCCCGAGCCTGACGCAGAGCTCGAACGCCGTTTCGGCCTGTCACCAAAGCAGTTTCCACTACTGACTCGCCTCGGTGTCAACTTGACCCTGGCGGCGGCTCGCGGTGAGCTCGATCGCGTGGTGTGTCGAGACCTCGAGGTGGATCGGATCCTCGATGTGCTCTCGAAACGCTTTGCCAATAATCCTTGCCTAGTGGGCCCATCCGGCGTCGGCAAGACCAAGGTCGTGCACGGCGTGGCCCAGCGCATGGCTGAGCTTCACGAGCTCGGCAGCGCGGAGCCTCGATTGATCATCGAGCTGGGCGCCGGAGCCCTGGTGACAGGCACCGGCGTTCGGGGTGGTTTGGCGCAGCGGATGCAGGCCCTGCGAGGTGAAGTCGAGCTCGCCCGCGGGCGGGTGGTCATCTTCTTCGACGAGGTGCACCAGCTGTTCGTCGGCGACGGCGGCGAAGAGTTGGCGTCCGAATTCAAGCTGGCCGTCTCGCGCGGGCAACTGCCGTGCATAGGCGCGACCACACGCGAAGAATACGCCCGCTCCATCGAGGCGGATCCGGCGCTCTGCCGTCGCTTCTCCGTGGTCGAAATCGATGAGCCGAGCCGCGAAGAGGCGTTTCTGGTGCTCGAGTCACTGGCGCCCAAGTTCGAGGCGCATCACGGGGTCAAGTATGGTGAAGAGGCGTTGGCTCTGGCCATTGCCTGGTCGGTGCAATATGTGCCCGGCAAGGCACTGCCGGACAAGGCCATTTCAGTGCTGGATTTGAGCGGCGCTCGCGCACAGCGGCGCGGGCTCGGCGAGGTGACACCGGAGCAGGTGGCAGAGGTCATCTCAGAGCTCTGCGGGGTCCCCACCGAGCGCTTGCTACAGAGTGACGGCGAGCGCATGTTGGGGCTGGAGGAGTGTTTGGCCTCTCGCGTGGTGGGTCACGCCGAGAGCTTGCGGGCCATTGCGGGCGCTGTTCGGCGTAACGCCGCTGGCCTGGGCGGCAAGCGCCCGATCGGCACGTTCCTATTGCTTGGACCGACCGGTGTGGGCAAGACGGAGACAGCGAAGGCCCTGGCCGAAGCGCTGTTTTTCTCGGATCAGGCCATGACCCGCATCGACCTGTCCGAGTACAGCGAAGCGCATGCCGTGGCGCGGCTGATTGGTGCCCCACCCGGCTATGTCGGGCACGAGGCGGGGGGTCAACTGACGGAAGCGGTGCGCCGGCGGCCCTATCAGGTGATCCTACTCGACGAGCTGGAGAAGGCGCATGCCGACGTGCTCGAAAGCTTCTTGGCCTTGTTCGACGAGGGGCGCATGACAGACGGTCGGGGCCGAACCATCGATTTTTCTCACACCTTGATCGTGATGACGTCAAACATCGGCGCCAACGAGGTGACGAGCAGCCGGCAGCTAGGTTTTCAACGTTGCGAAGCGATCGAGGGCGGGGACTACGAGCAGCGCATGCTGCGCCGAGTGCGCGAGACCTTGGCGCCGGAGCTGTTCAATCGCATCGACGAGGTGCTCGTATTTGCGCCCCTTACACGTGAGCAAGTGTGTGAGGTCGCCGAACGGTTGTTGGTCAAGCTCGGCGAACGTTTGCGGGAAGGGCGAGGGGTCAGCGTGCGGTTCGAGCCGAGCGCCATCGAATGCTTGCTCTCGGCGGGCGGGGTGGACTTGACTCTCGGCGCTCGGCCCATGCAGCGGACCATTTCTCGGCTCATCGAGGGGCCCCTGGCGGAGCTGATCTTGCGGGGTGAGGTGTCGTCGGGCAGCAGCGTGGTGGTCCGCGGACGCGCGGGGAAGATCGTGATCCAGCGGCGGTTGACCGCAACCGCCGCGGAGTAAGGTGGGCAGGGTCCCCCCGGATGCACGCCGCAATGGCGCGCACCGTCCCCACGAGGATCACTGCGCCTGAAACAGGATGGGGTAGGTGACGGTGACCACCCCGCTCTCCGGTTTCGGGAAGCCGATGTCGTAGAACGCGCGCGTCACACAGCTCACCACT
>JANOIG010000169.1:0-28316 GCA_031407405.1 Deltaproteobacteria bacterium | reverse complement strand
CTTGGGCTACCGGCTCGGCAAGCTCAACATCGCCGAGGTGCTCGACCTGCCGGTCAAAGACGCCGTCGGTTTCTTCGACGCTGGCGCGGCGCGTACGCCGGCCGCGCACGCAATTCTGCAGCGCATGGCCGACGTGGGGCTCGGCTACCTGCGGCTGGGCCAACCGCTCACCACGCTGTCAGGGGGCGAGCGGCAGCGGCTCAAGCTCGCGACGGACATGGGCGGCGACGGAGCCGTTTACGTGCTCGACGAGCCCACCACGGGGCTGCACCTGGCCGACCTCGAGCAGTTGCTCCAGATGCTGGACCGGCTCGTGGACTCCGGCAAGTCGGTCATCGTGATCGAGCACCACCAGGCGGTGATGGCACACGCCGACTGGATCATCGACCTCGGTCCGGGCGCGGGCCACGACGGCGGGCGGCTCGTGTTCGAAGGCACCCCGGCCGACCTGGTGAAGGCGCGGTCGACGTTGACCGGTGAGCACCTGGCGGCATTCATCGCCAACCGTCCGAAATCCAAAATGAGCCGGAGCAAACCATGAACATTCTCTTATGGGTTCTGCAAGTCCTTCTCGCCCTGCATACCGCGGTGGGCGCGGTCTGGAAGTTTTCGAACCCCGAGCAAACCGTTCCTTCCTTGAAGGCGATTCCCCACACTGTTTGGCTGGCGATGAGCGTCTTTGAGCTGCTGTGCAGCCTGGCCCTGATCCTCCCGGCACTGAACAAACCCCTGGCGATCCTGGCCCCGATCGCGGCGGGCTGCATAGCTGCGGAGATGCTGATCTTTTGCGGGCTGCATCTTCGTTCCGGTGACGCGAGTTACGGCCCGATGATTTATTGGCTCGTCGTGGCGGCCATCTGCGTATTCATCGCCTATGGCAGATTTATTCTAAAGCCTTTTTGACAGGCTGCTGAGAACGTTGTTTGGCTATGGAACCCAACCAACCTTTATCCTGTTGTCATCCCTGATGTTGTCGCTCCAGCCTTTCTGGATGAGAACCCACTGTCCCGTTTGGACTTCCGCTGTTCATTGTCTGGTGCCTATCTTCTGGCGAGACGCGCCCCAGATCTGAAATGCACCCCGGCGAAGGCGAGCGACGGCGACCTCGCTCACGACGAGGCGCAGCGCTGCCTCGTTTCGCGCGACACTTCACCCGATGATCAAGTCACCTATGCCCTGCAATCGCACAAGCACGAGTTGACGCGATTGCCAAATGGTCGTCGTCGATGCACGCACCGCTCGTTGGTGCCCGACCCGGGGATCACGATGCAGTGTGACTGCCTACACCCGGCACTGACGAGGGGCGGAAGCTTTCCGCTTCCGCCCTCACCGTGATCGCTCCCGTGAGGTTCAGTCTCCCCAGCCACAGCTATTGGGGAAGGCAACGGGCGGCAACGACCCACCACTGCAACTCGCCGGTGCAAAAAACTCCATGCCCGAATCTGTGAGGCAAGCAAGCTCGACAATGCCAGCGCCGACGGTGTTGCAGAATGCCTTGCAGTCCGCTCGCGTCCACGCATCAGGCACTTGGGTCGTGTCGCGCCACCCCCCCAAGCTGACGGAGCACATTTGGTGGGTACCCGTTATTGCTTGTCGACTCACACCCAAGAGCGTTCCATCACCATTGCTGAGCTCATTATCTTCATGAGCCATTGCCGATCCATCGGCATCGTCTGCAGATGCACAGCCACCCGCAGCGAGCGTGCTCGCAACTCCGATCACGATAACCATACGCACTAGCGCCATTTGGGCCTCCTTTGACTTGTCTCGTGCCCGGGGGCACGGGTGTTGTTTCACAATCGTCCTGCGATCGTCTCGCTGGGTCACACCGCCGTCGAGTCGTTCACCATCCACAGTTGTTCGGGTTCGGGTTCTGTTGCGCCGGCGGCGGCGGCGGCGGCGGCGGCGGCAGGGTAGCTGCAGTCAGCAGAACAGCAGCTCCGTAAGTGTGTTTAGTGCCCGTGCTGCGGAAGCAATGCGCTTGCGCGCGGGAAGCTCCCCTGACGCCGCAGTAGCTTATACAGTTGGCCCCCGACCAGGTATCTGGCACGATGACCGTGTCTCGCCATTCACTCGGACGAAAGCATGAACACCCCTTGCTAGTTCCTGTCAGCGCCTGTTTGCTGACGCCGAGCTCCAACGATTCCTCCGTCGCTTCGGGTGGCGTTATCCATTCCTTCCCGTCCTCCGACACGGAGGCGCAGCTGATGCCAGCAATGACACTCGCGAGCCAGATCATAATCAGCATACGTAGTAGAGGCATTTGAGCCCTCCTTGTTGTTCTTTGCATGTGTATCAAGATCGTTTCCCGAATTTTCGCACTCAACGCCACGCGTCTACCAACCACAGTCATTGCCCGGTGCCGGATTGAGCGGTGGCACATTGGGGAGAGAGGCGACGGCCGTCCGACTACCAAATGTAACGAAGTTCGCGTTGATGCAGAACAGCTGCGACGTCGTAGTCCCGATGATGTCTCTGCAGTAGTTGCGACACGTGGTTCGCGACCAGGCGTTGTTCACCAGGATCATGTCGACTAAGACATTGGGGGTCTCGCACGAACATGCTTGATGAGGTGATCCGGTCAACGCCTGCGCTGCCACGCCGAGCTCACCCGACTCGTCTTCAATCTGAAGCGCGTCGTCACCTGCCGCTTCGGGAGTTGCTACCCACTCCTTGCCGTCTTCTGAAATTGAAGAACAGCCGATTGCTGCAAAAACCACGGCGATTGTCAACGCACCGAACCTATTCGATGAAACCATGAAGTCTCCTGTCTGTGCCTATCGATCCCATCCTCGTTCCGACCGACGTGTTGGTGATAAGCCTCAGGTTACCTTCGTGCAACTCTGATGTGTCGAGTTTACCAAATGGTAATCCCGCATGCGCAGTTGATGGCGCACGCCTCAAAAAGGCATGACGCTACACGAGCGGTAAACCTTCTCGAACGATGACAACAAGACTCGCTTTGAACCAAGCTGTTTGCGCAGCACGGATATCGAGTGTGCCCTGGTCGTGCTGGCGTGATCGGGAGCGGTGCGAAAGACGAAGCGGCTGCACTCTTCGCACGTGACGACGCCGCTGCGCGAGATACCTCCGCCGATCAGCCTTCCCCAGATCCGCCTCTCGAGAAAAAAGATTGGCAGCGTATTCCGAACCCGTCTCGACCCAACCGGCGAGCAGCCACAGCTGCGGCGAAGCCTGGCATGGTTGTCGCCTCATGCGAGCGAGCTCAGGCCTGCCCGTCCATCGTTGGGCGACGATGTCCCTTCCTTGCCGACACTCGGAACAATGACGAGCAGCGGGACCGGCGCGGTTCGCCTAGTCGCCTGGTCTTTTGAGCTCCTCCTGAGGATCGGTCAGCTCGAAAAGCAGCGGCAACGGCAACGCCGAAGGCTGAGCTGAGCGGCGTATCCGACAGCCCGGGATGTCCCTGGCAACTTTGCGGGTTTCTCGTATCATTGGCCGAGAGGGAGGTTCGGTGTCCGGCGATACGACGTGCGAAGGCGACGATTCCGTCGGGGACGAAACGGCCGAACGGTGCCGTTTCGCCTTTTTATGGGTGTTTCCCAAGCTCCAGGGTCGCGTGCTCGAGGTGGGACAAGGCCCCTGGCGCCTCGGGCGTGGCGCTGAATGCCAGATCTTCGTCGACGACCGGCGCGCATCGCGTGAGCACGCGGAGATTGCGTTTGACGGGCCGGTCGTTCTCCTGCGCGACCTGCAAAGCACCAATGGAACGTTCGTCGATGGCGCTCAAATCGAGCAGGTGCCGGTCAAGACGGGCTCCGTCGTTCGAATCGGGAGCCAGGTGGGTGTATTCTGCCAGGCTCCGCCGGGGGCTACGCCCTCGGAGTGGTTTCGTGAGCTCGTACCCGGATTTCACGCTGGTCCTGCGCTGCAAAGGGCTCTCGAGCCTGCCGTTCGCGCCGCGGTCAGTGATCTCCCGGTCATGATCGTCGGGGACACCGGAACCGGAAAGGAGCGCGTTGCTGACTTCCTTCATCGCGCGAGCGGGAGGCCCGGGCCGTTTCATGCGATCAACTGCGCGGCCATTCCGGCCGAAGTTGCCGAGAGCCAGCTCTTTGGTCACAAGCAAGGCGCCTTCACCGGAGCGCAGCACGCAAACGCTGGGCATTTCCGGGCCGCCCATCGGGGCACTCTATTCTTGGATGAGATCGCGGAGCTGCCTCTCGTCGTTCAGTCAAAGCTCCTGCGCGTTCTGCAGGAGCGAGCGGTCATCCCCGTGGGCGATACCAAGGCGGTGCCCGTGGACGTTCGAATCGTGACTTCGTCTCAGAAGCCTCTGGCCGAGCTCGTGCAGGCACAGCGCTTCAGGGCCGATTTGCGCGCGCGGCTGAGCGGCCTGACCATTGAGCTTCCCCCACTGTCTGCGCGAGTGGAGGAGGTGCCGCTCCTATTTACGAGTTTTCTGGCGCAGTATTCGAGGGGCGCGCCGCCTCGAGTCGAAGGCAAGCTGGTCGAGCGGCTCTGTCTCCATGCCTGGCCCGGTAACGTGCGGGAGCTCGAGCTCCTCGCGCGAGAACTGCTGGTGAGCCACGGTCGTGGCGGAACGCTGAGGCGGGCGCATCTTCCGAAGCACATGTTTGATAGCTCGGCGCCTGACGTCGCGACGACGGCTCGCCATGATGAGCTGGTACGGCTTGCGCGTGCGCTTCACGAATCGCGCGGCAACGTAACCCATGCCAGCGCGCGGCTTGGAATCTCGCGTGCACGGGCCTACCGTTTGATCGATGGCCAATCGATCTCCAAGTTGCTGGGCAAGTATTTGAGAAGCGATTCGCTTTGATGGCGGAATCTGAAGCAGACGGGGCGGCGGCCTGTCCGCTTTGCCGGCGGTGTCACGAGGAAGACGAGGTGTGCGGGACCCTGGAGGATCCGCGTGATGGTCAAATCATTGGTGGGCGCTACCAAATTTTGCGGCGTCTGGCAGCGGGCGGAATGGGAACCGTGTACGAGGCTCGCCACCTCGTGCTCGAAAGGCATTTCGCGATCAAGATTTTGCATGCCACGTACGCGGGTCGGCCTCGCGTGGTGCGACGATTCCTGCGTGAAGCCAACCTGGTCGGCGCACTCGCAAACGCTCATATCGTGGGGGTCATTGAATCGGGTGATTTGTCGGGCCTGCCATACTTCGTCATGGAGCTTTTGCACGGCAAGGATCTGCGCCACCTGCTTTCCGAATCACGCCGCTTGCCAGTGTCCCGCGCAGCGAACATCTTGCTCGATGTTTGCCGCGGCCTGGGCGTTGCGCATGCGGCGGGCCTCGTGCACAGGGACTTGAAGCCCGCCAACATTTTCATCACGAGCGGTGAAGGCGCCCGCGAGATCGCAAAGGTCCTCGATTTCGGTGTTGCCAAGCTCAGAAACGCCGCAGATAGCACCGCTGAGGGTACTCTCATCGGGACCGTCGGATACATGGCCCCCGAACAGATCATCTCCGGCAGGAACGTCGATCAACGCTCAGACATCTATTCCCTGGGCCTCATCTTGTACGAGATGCTCGCAGGTCAGCCTGTCCATCGGGGTGAGAAGGCTCAGGTCCTGTTTCGGATCGCCTACGACGACGCTCCAGCGCTCGAGATGCAGTGTCCCGAGGTTCCAAAGGAGATTGCGAGGGTCGTGACTCGAGCCCTGGCGCGCGACCCCGCGCAGCGATATCAGAGCGTCGGCGAGCTCGCGAGCGTCCTCGAATCGTTTGTCGGGTGGCCTTCGCGGCACGACGTCGATGGCGGCACGCCTCGGCCCGCCGCGTCCCGTGGCGACTCGGATACTCCGACGAGCGTGGACCTGGACGGCGATTCTCTGATGGGTGAGGCGACGCCGATCTTGAATCTTCAGGCGCCCACGCCACGGCCTCGATGGCGACGCCGTGCGAGTGCGGTCGGCGTGGCCGTCGTCGTACTTGGCATTCTATGGGGCGCTCGAGTACGACATCGCCTGTCCCTCGAGTCATCGCGCAGCGTGAGCGCCGCGGACCATGCTTCGCCCGCGCCTCGCGCGTCCGAGCACGACAGGACGGCGTCCGCCGCTGTGGCTCGAGCTGGCAGCGTCATGGAGCCTCTCCTTCCGGAGCCGGCCAAGGATTCTACAGCGCCAGAGCCGAGCCATGACAAACAGCTCGGTGGTGCGAGGCCTCGGACCGATGTCGATCGCGTGATCGACATGCCGGCAACCAACTTCGATGCAGCAAACCCGTACGTGACGCACGGCAAGGGGACAGCGCTAAGGCGCAACGCAACGTCACACACTCAAAAATCGCCACCGTAGACGACTCGTAGCCCGTCAGGGTCTGCGTGGGCGCTCAAGGTTCGCGGGCCCGGGACCGGTTCGGCGCCGAGCCAGAGATAGGCCGAGAGGGCCAACGAACCGCCGCCAATCAGCGCCGCTCCGACCATGGCGAGATTCAGCCGCTCAATCACCAAGGCCTCGTGAGAATTGGCTTGCAGGCGCGACGCGACGCCTTCGGCCGCCAAATCCTCGCGATTGAGCGCGTCGCGTTCTTCGAGCCAGGCGTCGTGTTTGTCACTCCTCACGATCGCGAGCGCGACAGCCGTGGCCGTGCCCGTCAACCCGGCGCCCAACGCGACCTTGCTCCAGAGCTGTTGGTGCTCGCGGCGAGCCATTGCGCCTTTGCGATACTCTTCGGTCGGCATGAGATCCGGCGCGATACGCAAGGTGGTGCCTGGGGCCAGGTCCACATCGCGACTCCAGGGGTCGTAGTTTGGCGCACGCAGCTCCACCTTGTGACGGCCGCTCGGAAGCAGCACTGGGCCTCGCGACACTTGCCGGCCGTCGACGTACGCCCGAGCCTCGGCTGCCTCGCCCGCGTCCGGCGAGGCGATGACCAGTGTAGCGGCGCGCGCCGACTCGAGCCCAGGGGCGACTCGAGCGCGGCAATCGTACCGGTGCAGCGCTCCTGCACGTATGTCGACTACGACGGTTTCGGCGACATACCCGGGGCGTCGCAGGGCGATGGTATGGCGTCCCGCAGGCACGTGAGAGAAATCGCGCCCGGGGAGCTTGCCGATGGCTTGCCCGTCCAACCAAACTGCCATGTCCGGCACGGAGCAATGAAATAGGAGCGTGGCGGGCTCGGGCTGCTGGGCGTGAACGAGGCGCACGAAAATCGGGGAGTCTGTCAGCGCGCGAACGGTCACGTTCACGACTCTGGTTTCATGCTTGGGCGAGCGTACGACGAGCGCATGAGGCCCCGCCGTCAAGCGCACGAAATCGCTGAGCGGTGCCTTCCCGATGCCATGGCCATCGACTTCGACCTCGGCACCCTCCGGCTCGACCTCGATCCACAAGCGTCCGATCCGCGACTCGGCGACCTCGATCAGCTGCTGCGCTCGGCGTTGCCGCTCGGGTTCGATCTGCCCATGCGCGAGCCGCAGATATTCCAACAGGGTGTCATTTGCCGCAATGTGCTGCCCCGACGCGGCATAGGCCTGACCGAGGTTGAACAGAACCGAGACCTTGGGGTCGAGGTCATAGGCCAGAGCAAATTCACGCGCGGCCCTTTCATAGTCGCCGCGCTGCGCCAAAGAAAACCCTCGCTCAAAATGCTCTGCCGCAGCGGTCCGAGCCGGCTCGGCTTCGGCTTGGCCGAGCGCGCGAGCCGACCACGCAGCCACGAGCGCCATCGAAAGCACCCAGTGGCGGAGGCTTCGATTCGGCCGTCGAAGCACCGACACCGTCGCGCGAGCGGCAGAGGTTAGCCACACCAGGGCTTCGAGCAAAGTCCAAATCTTCCGGCGTCCTGGAAAGCACATCGCGTCTCGCTACTGGCGCGCAATGTCAGACGAGCGCCGCTGATTTGCAACTCCCATCGACGACGACCTGCACAGGCAATAACCGCCCCGCACGGTCATGACCAATCCCTTCCACGGACCGAGCTGTTTTCTCAAGATGCACACCTGGCGGGCAACACTCGTGCTGTCGGCGGTCTGAACCGTACGGAAGACGTGACGCCGAAGCTCCTCGCGAGTCACGACCTCTCCGACCCGTCGCATCAAGTATCCGAGAATGCGGAGCTGCAGGGGTTGAAGCGCTATCTCGCGGCCGCCGATCTCGACAAAAGCGCCAACGAAGTCCACGAGCAGCGGCCCGCACCGGACCGAACCCGGACGAGCGCCCCCCAACGAACGCCGGCAGAGCGACCGGACTCGCGCGATGAGGCTCTCGCCCTCGATCGTGTCGTCCAGACAATCATCGGCGAAGGCCGATAGGGTCGAACGCCATTCGCCTCGCTCCCAGCTCGGCGCGAGCATGACGATACCGAGTGACGGCTGAATCCGACGCAGCGCCTCTCCAAACTCGTGATCGTCGCCCGACACATCACGATGGACCAGCGCCAGGTCGCAGCTCGTATGCTCCGCGACCTCTAGCGCGGACGTTTGGTCGCGAGCCCTCTGCACGAGATACCCGTGCCGTCGTAACATGTTGGCGCGGACCACAGCCGCGCCGCCGTCGGCCTCTACGTGCAATACGGTTTGCGAGTCGGTGGTCATTGTCGCATGAGCACCGCAAGCTTCGTGCCGAGCCCGTTCGGGCTCGGGTAGGGAGCTGAGCGCGCTCCAGAGGGCGCGGTCGCGCCGCTTTGTTCGGGCGTGAGCTCGGGCACGAAAAGCGGGCGATCCGCACCGGTGCTCATTGTCCGGATTGGCTCGAAAACAGGGGCGGACGGTGAACGGCTCGCCGCAACTTCATGCGGCTAGACTTTGTGATGGCCTCGTCCCACATTATGGGCCTAGCCCATGGGGACATACGCCGTTCACGAACGAGCTGTACGAGCGTCGTCGCTCGCGGCCATTCTCGTTCCCTACCTGTTCGGTGGGTGTGTCGATCTAGAGCCTGCCAAGCCCCAGCTGCATGAGCGTGAGGAAGGGCGGCTCGCCCGAGCGCTCGACGGTGGAAACGTCGCTGACTCATCGACGCAGCGCTCTGGCCTCCCCGAGGCTGCCAGGAGCTCGACGCGGGATGGCCCAAATACTCCAAAGGAGAACGACTCGATGACGAGCCGCGATTCCGGCGTTGATTCATCTACCGGTGCACCTTTGGGCACCCAATGCGATCATGGGGCCCAGTGCGCTAGCGCGGTGTGCGTCGGCGGCCTCTGCTGCAGCCGAGGCTGCGGCGAGTGTGAAGTGTGTTCACCGGCTGGAGAATGCGTTCCACACCGGGACTGCACCTATGCCGTCTGCGACGCCGGCGTCTGCCGGCTCGCGCTGGCTCCGCTGGGCGCTCCGTGTGAGTCGCAGGCGGGGTGCGAAAGCGGGTTCTGCGCCAACGGCGTGTGCTGCGAAAGCACCTGCGCTGGAACTTGCCAACATTGCGGCGCCGAGGGCTACTGCAATGAGTTTCCCCAAAGCGATACACATTGCGAAGCTGTGACCTGCCCTCCAGACACGGCATGTTTGTCGTACGACGCACCACGGGCCAGCGCGTGCGCGGGCCTTGGCACCTGCGCGGGTCCCGAGCATTGTGTTCCGCGATATGGAGGAGCGGGGCTGTCTTGTGCCGAGGGCCTGCTGTGCGACGGGCATGGAGAATGCGCTCTGGATGTAGCGACGTTTGGCAACGCGACTCGCGTCTGTCCTTCGAGCACCGTGCCGGGCAGCATCGAGGCGCGGGCGGGGTTGAACGGGGAGGCTCTATGCTGGCTCGATTTCCTGTTCGAAGGCGTTGTGCAAGGCACCGTGATTGTTCAGGGCGGCATCGCGACCGTAAGCGAGAATCCGGCAAGTCGAATCATCAGCGTGTATCTCTACAACACCTTACCGATGGACCTCGATCCTCCGCGTGAGCCCACAGTGGTGCGATCTGGCAAGGCGCAAGCCTATGACGCGAGTGGTGTGTTGCTGCCCGGGTGCGTAGCCGTCGACAATGCAAAGGACGGTTGGGGGGTGACGGCGACCTTTGATGGGCCGACCTGCCGCGATGCCGCGTACGTCCTCGTCACGGCGCACGAGAGCTTGAGTGGTGATCTTTGAGATGACGAAGCACTCCGCGTAGGGCAACGGGGAGCCACGTTGGCACGCCGTCCTTCGCGAACAGCAAGCCGCGCCGAGGTGTCGTGCATGTGCCGTGCGCCGCAGCTCGGAGCCCGCATGCGGGTCAGGGTCTCCCGCCCTTGGCCTTTGACTTCGACTTGCCTGGCTCGAGCACAGGGAGGCTATCCGACGCGCTTCGCGATGAGAGCATTGACGGTCGTGCTCTCGGCGTTGGCTTCCGACTCCAATCGCTTCCACGTCTCGACCGGCAGACGAACACTGCGCACTGCAGTGGGCCTACTCGGTGGGCGCCCGCGCCGTATCAGCTTGCCAACGCTGCACGAGGGCATCTCCCACAAGGACCAGAGCGCAATGCCATCCGCCGGATCGTAGTCGGCAAAGGGATGGCCCGGGACGGGCTTCCACACGCTCAAATCAATCGGTTCATCAACCCAGCTCGTAGATCTTTCTCTGCGCCGGGCTCGCTTTGCGGGCGCTGACGATACGGATCGAGTTGCGTTCGACCTCGGCGTGGACGACGAAGCGGAGGCGCGGCCTGTGCGAGAACGCGATGAGGATGAGGCGGTCTTCATAGGAGGGTGACTCGTTGCGCAGGTAGCACCCGTTGGGGTCAGCAAAGCACGTGGCGGCTTCCTCGAATGTGACGCCGTGCTTTCGCTGGTTGGCGGCTGCCTTTTTTGGATCCCATTCAAACTTCATGGGCGCTGCATTTATGTAACACAACAATTCAGAGTGTCAACCTGGGACATACTGCCGCTCATTCCCGATACTTTCCACCACCACGCTGGCATCGAGAAACACGCACTCGACCATGTCGCTCGGTGTTGCTCAACCTGCAGCTGGTCGCGCTAGACGAAGTCTAGGCAGCGGTACGTCGTACGTCCCGAGGTGGCTCGCCGCGCCCGCCACGACTTGGCGACACAATTGCCCATTGGGTGGCTTCGTTCCGCCCGGCCCCCTCCCGGCCGCCCGTGTTCCACCAATCAATGCCCCTCGACGCTTGCTTGGGTAGCCGAGAAGGCCTATGACCGGTGTTGCATGTCTGGCTCCGGCGACTCTCTAGGGGGGGCCAAACGTGGAGTGCGAAAAATCGCGGTTGCGTCCGCAGTTTTGGCGTCCCTGGTGCTTGTGTACCGGCTGTCATTCAGCGTGTTGCACGGTCTGATCGGTAACCCGGCATTCCTGCTTGGCATCTTCATTTGCATTGGGGCGGCGGCCTGGCTGGGGTTGCGCGGCGCCCTGGTGATGGTTGCGGTCGTCGCGGTGATCGATCGAGGCTTTGCGCTTTCCCTGCCTGGACCGGAAACTGGGCGGACTGCGGGAGTCATCGCTCTGCTCGTCAAGCTGCTGCTCGCTGGAGGGCTGGGTCTGGTCGTGGATTCACGCCGGCGCGTTCGCTCGCTCAACACCCAGCTGGGCCAGGAGATCGAGGTCAGAACGAAGAATGAGGAGTCGCTGCGGCGGAGCGAGCAGCTGTACCGTGCCCTGGTGGAGAGCCTGGGAGAAGGGGTGGGGCTTTTCGACGCGGACGATCGCCTGGT
Source organism: Deltaproteobacteria bacterium (assembly GCA_031407405.1). Taxonomy (GTDB): domain Bacteria; phylum Myxococcota_A; class Polyangia; order Polyangiales; family Polyangiaceae; genus SZUA-265. The sequence continues at coordinate 16,747 of JANOIG010000169.1, read as the reverse complement.
TTTTGCGAACCAGGCGCTCTCGAGCACGCTGCACGTCTCGCGCGACGAGCTGCTTGGGAAGAGGTTCTTCGAGCTCATGGTCAAGGCGAGCGGCGAGCCGATCAACCGGGAAACCTCTGGGACGCAGGCAGTACGCTGCTACGAGGTGGTGCTCCAGAACAACGCGTCGACGCTGCTGCTCGTGACCGAAACTGAGCTCGATGCGAGTGGCGCGCGCGACGCACGGACGTTGCGCGTCATTCGCGATCTCACCGAGCGCATCGTGAGTGAACGCCGGCAACGGGAGCTGGAAAGAGAGCTTCAGCGCGGCCAGGCTCTGCAAAGCTTGGCCGTCATGGCGGGCGGCGTGGCCCACGACTTCAACAACTTGCTGTGCGGTGTGGTGGGCAATGCGGAGGTGGCGACACGAAAAGTACCCGCCGGAGCGCCACCCGTACTCTCGCATTGCCTGACCGAGATCATCGCCTTTGCGAACGAAGCCGCCCAGCTGAGCAAGCAGATGCTGGCCTATGCGGGCCAACGGAGCCTGGGGATCGAGGCGCTCGACAGCAACTCGGAGCTTTCGGCCGCGCTGCGTCTGCTGCACTCCACTGTGGAATCCAAGGCCCGTCTGGTCCTCCACTTGGCAGAGGGCCTTCCGCAAGTCGCCGCCGACCGTTTCCAGCTGCGCCAAGTGGTCACGAATCTGGTGCTCAACGCTCTGGATGCGATGGAAGGGAAGCGGGGTGTTCTGACGCTGCATACCGAGACCGTGCGGCTCGAGGCGGAGCGTGCCGAGCAGTACTCGTTGAAAGTAGGGGACTACGTGAAGATCACGGTCGAAGATACCGGATCGGGGATCCCTGTCGAGGCACGTGAGCGCCTGTTCGAGCCATTCTTCTCGACGAAAGCGGCTGGGCGTGGAATGGGCTTGGCCGCTGCCGCCGGCATCGTGCGTGCTCACCGCGGCTGGCTCGGCATCGACGGCACGTCGGAGCACGGGACCCGCTTTAGCATCGTGTTGCCCGTAGCAGAGGAGTCTACGCCGCAACGAACGAGCCTTACGGCAGCGCCGAGCTTGCCGTCTACGGCTCGCAACATTCTCCTCATCGATGACGAACGGGCCGTGCGGGTCGTGACAACCCGGATGCTGAATGAGCTGGGTCACAAGGTCATGACCGCGGACAGCGGGCAAAGTGGGCTCGAGCTGTTCCGCAAGCAATCCAAGGACATCGACCTGGTCGTGCTCGATCTGACAATGCCGGAACGATCGGGGGAGGAAATTCTCGATGAGCTGAGGCTCGTGCGCGACGACGTACCGGTGGTGATCACCAGTGGCTTTCAGGCCACCGACGCGTCCAAGTTGCTGCGTGTGCCTAACGTGATCGCCTTTCTGGACAAACCCCACACGCTGGCCAACCTGGAGATGGTTCTCGCCTCCGCCAACGCGCGCGGGGGAGCGAGCACGGTAGGGGTGGCCAGCGCCTCTCAATCGTAGTAATTCGGTCGGACACGGGCGCCAGCCGCTCAGGGAGAACACCATGCTCAAACGGTCCATCTCGTCATTGTCGGTCCTTGCCCTCGCGCTTCAGGCCTGCCTCAATCCCGGCCAGAGCGGGCCCGCCGTCAGCGCCTCCACCAAATTCGTGGGCGAGCCCAAGAATGGCAGCGAGGTACCGGAAAACCAGTACATCGTCGTGGACCAGTTTGGCTACCGCCCCGACATGAAGAAGGTCGCCGTCCTGGTCGACCCACAGGAGGGCTGGAATGCAGCCGACGAGTACGTGCCCGGGGATACGCTCGAGCTTCGGCGCTTCGACGACGGCGCCCAGGTGCTGAGCGGCAAGCCCGAGCGTTGGAAGAATGGAGAGACTCAATCGAGCTCGGGCGATCGCGGTTTCTGGTTCGATTTCTCGAAAGTGACCGAGCCCGGGTCCTACTTCATCTTCGACCGCACGAACGGCGTTCGCTCAGTGCGTTTCGACATCAACAAGGAGGTGTACCGCGACGTGCTGAAGGCCGCCGTTCGGATGTTCTACTTCAATCGCGCGAACTTCGCGAAAGTTAAGCCGTTTGCCTGCGTGGGCGAAAAGTGCTGGCTGCACGCTGTGGACTACATGGGACCGGGCCAGGACAAGGAAGTCCACAGCGTGCTCGACAGGAAGAACGACAAGACCAGCCGCGACCTGAGCGGCGGTTGGTGGGACGCGGGCGATACCAACAAGTACACGACGTTCACCTATTCGGTGATGCACCAGCTGCTCTCGGCGTATGAGGACAACCCGAGCCCGTTTACTGACGATTACAACATTCCCGAGTCCGGCAATGGGCTTCCCGATCTGATTGACGAGATCAAGCTCGAGCTCGACTTCTTGAAGAAGATGCAGGCCACGGATCTGGGCGGCGGTGTGCTGCTCAAGATGGGCAACATCGAGCACGGCGACCCTATTCCGGAGGAGTCGAAGTTCCCGCGCTACTACTACCCGGGGGCCTGCTCGTCCGCGACGATCACTGTGGCGGGCGAGTTCGCGCATGCCTCGATTACACTCTCGAAGTTTGACAGCCTGAAGGGCTACGCGCAAGATCTGCGGAAACGCGCGTTGTCTGCGTGGGCGCACTACGGAAGCCACCCCAAGAGCGACGCCTGTGACGACGGCACGATCAAGTCCGGAGACGCAGACGTGAACCTCTCGGAGCAGGATGCGAGGGCGGTCGTGGCCGCCGTTTACCTGTACGCGCTCACCGGGGACAAGCAGTTCGACGAGTTCATCAAGAAGAACCGCGGCCTCACCCGGCCGTTCAAAGAGGATCGCTGGAGCATTTACGAGCCGGCCGAGGGCGACGCTTTCTTCTTCTACACCACGCTGCCGAACGCGGATCCCGAGTTGAAGAAGGCAATCCTGGAGCGCAAGCTCTCGCAGTGGGAGAGCGTCGACCTGTACGGCATGAAGCCAGACAAGGACCTGTACCGCGCCTTCATGCGTGAGGATTCGTACCACTGGGGTAGCAACAACGCGCGCGCGAACTTCGGCAGCACGAACTACGACATGGTTCAGTACAAGCTCCTGAGCGGCGAACAGGCCCAGAGCGCACGTGACCGCGCGGCCGGCATTCTGAGCTCATTTCACGGCATGAACCCGATGCAGCTGGTGTATCTGTCGCAGATGAGCGCGTACGGCGCGGAGCGCAGCAGCAACGAGATCTTTCACACATGGTTTCGTGACGGCGACAAGCGCTGGGACAGCGCCAAGGACTCCGAGCTAGGCCCGGCGCCGGGTTATGTCCCGGGTGGGCCGAACAAGAGCTACTGCTCGAGCGAGAAGGACCACAAGTGCTACGAATCGGAGTTCAAGAAGCAGCCCGCGCAAAAGGCGTACCTGGACTTCAACACGTCTTGGGACCCAGGAGCCCCCTACGACATGTCATGGGCCGTGACCGAGCCGGCCATCTACTACCAGGCGGCCTACGTGAAGCTGCTCTCGAAGTTCGTCGACTGAGCCGCGGGGTCAGTCGGCGAGGCGCGCACGACCGAATCGGGACAGTCTTCCTGCCGCAGCTGATGGTCGAGTGCTCCCTCGTTGGAATCCATGAGACACCATACTGTTGCGGCCTGTCCCGCGGCGTGGGCAAAAACGATAAACGGCTCTCTGACGCGGTCGGGCAAATCGTCCGGTGTTTCACCCGAATGCGTTCGCAATTGCGGCGGAAACGAAACTCGGCCTAAGCTGCTCGCATGCGAACGGTTTGGCTTTTCCCTCTTCTCCTCGTCACCTTCTACGCCTGCTCTGACGATGGCGATGGGGGTGATGAGAATACCGGGGGTAGAGGTGGCAGCGCCAACACTGCTGGCGGCAGCGGCGGCGGCAGCGTCGCGGGCTCTGGAGGGAGAAGCACGGCAGGGACTGGCGGCGGCAACGCTGTAGGCTCTGGAGGGAGCAACATGGCAGGCAGCGGCGGCAATGCGGGAAGCGCCGGCAGCGGCGCCACCGGCTGCGATGCTTACTGCGAGCGTTCGCTCGACGAGTGCCAGAACGATGACGTCGAAGACTGCCTCCAGGCGTGCGAAAGGGATGCGGAGCTTTGCCCGTCCCAGTCTGCGGACTGGCTCGAGTGCGTCCTGCCCCGGCCGAATAGCGATTTCTTCTGCCTGATGGGCGTGACCACCCCTAACGACGATGTCTGCGACACGGAATATACAGAACTGCTGCGTTGCGCCATCCTCGGGCCCTAATTCGCTGCGCTCACATCGAATACGACCACCACCGCCCATCACGACTGAGCACACGCCTGACGCTCCGTGGGCCAGTCGAGCCGCCGCTGGCGCGCCTTTGCGCGTCAGCGGACCTCGAGCAGCTCCACTTCGAATAGGAGCGTCGCGTTAGGCGGGATCACGCCGCCCGCTCCGCTCGCGCCGTAGCCAAGGCTGGGCGGGATCAAGAGGCTGCGCTTGCCGCCGACCTTCATGCTCGCGACGCCCTCGTCCCAGCCCTTGATCACTCGCCCCTGGCCGAGCGGAAACGTGAAGGGTTTGCCTCGGTCGAGGGAGCTGTCGAACTTGGCACCTTTCTTCCCGTCGACCCAGAGCCAGCCCGTGTAGTGCATCACGCACGTTTGCCCATTGGCAGGGCTTGCGCCCGCGCCCGGCTCGGTGTCTTCGTGTGAAAGCCCGCTCGTGCTAATGGTCATGCTCATGTTCAAAACGCCCGTGTCGAGAGTAGAGCCCGTCGCTCAGTCCCGCAAGCTGCTACAGCCGCCGAGCAGGGCGATGTCCTCCGCCTCGAGCCTCTGCCGCAAGATGAGCTGGTTAGCAGGCGTGCCCACATCTTCCGCGGGCAGGCTCAACACCACGTCCAGCTGTACATGCAGGGGCAACCCCCCCTCACTTCCGCCGAACGCGATGTTGCCGTCCGCGCGGGTGAAGAAGGTGGGCGTGCTGCCACTTACGAGGCTGCCGTCGAGCGTACAGTCAAAGGAAGACATGTCTTCCACCGCCCAGCGTTCAGGCAGCGACAGGTTGGGCTGAGCGGGGGCGTCATCGTCCGGGCTCACCAGCACGAAGTCCGTGCAGATACCGGTCGAGGCGTCGCGCTGGAAGATGAAGACACGGTCGTAACCTCCCACCTCTCTGCAGCCGTCGATGCTGATCGACTCCTCAACAGGTGGCGCTTGGGGAGCTGGTTGAGGTTGAGCGGGCTGAGGTTGAGCGGGCTGTTGACCTGGCGGGGTCGTGCTGTCGTCAATGGGTGCCGGCGCGGGTGGGGTTGGAGCCGGCGGCGAGCTTCGGCCACTGCCCGTGGGCGGCTCGGTGGCGCTAGGTGTCGGATCAACCGCCATCGGGTGGTCCGTCTCCACAGCGGCTGGCGCAATCGAGCTTTGATCCGCGCGACCACCGCACGCCGTAGCGAACAACAGAACAACCAGCGTGCGTGGGGCGGCGAATCTGATTGAGATGAGCAACTTCGATCTCCCGGGCAATTGGCTACGGCCGGTCCAGCGTAGCTCGAGCGGCTGCCCTCGAGTAGGGGTGAGTGCCCCAAAACGGCACATCGCCTCGACCGTTGGAACGCTCCTTGCTCTTAGGTCCTTGCTCGCCGGTGCTGGAGGCTGGATCAGCCGAGCGTTTCTTACTCTCGCAAAGGACTCGTTTATGAAGCCACGCTTTTCATACGTTTTTGGAGCCGTTCCACTGGTGGTACTGCTGGCCGCGCCGGCCACCGCACACGCCGCGCTCGAGAGCTGCGGAGGTGTTTTCCTGTCGGGGGACGCGCAGTGCGAATTTCGACGAACCCAGGATTGTGAAGAGCACTGCGAGGTGGTTTCTGTCGAGGAATCTTGCGCGGCGAACCTATACACCTCGTGTAAAACCGAATGCACTGCGGAAGCCAGCACCGAGTGCACCCAGACTTGCTCGCCGGTGTGTGTGGAGGAGTGCACGGTAACGCAAGCCGAAAGCTCTGCCGACATCTGCCGTGGCAACTGCCTGTCGGACTGCGACGCAAAGTGCGCGACGGCGCAAAATCCGGCCTGTTGTCGCCGGGCCTGCCCGCATACCTGCAACCGCAGGTGTGAAGAGCGCTGCCGCGATGACGACCAGCAGGTGGAGTGCGCGCCCAAGTGTGCCACCGCTTGCGAGGGCACGTGCGTCTCGACTTTGGACACGAGCTGCCAGGTCGACTGCCAGACGATTCAATGGGAGACATGCCAGACGACCGAGCGCGAGGAGTGCCGCACCGACTGCACCGACAAGGGTGGAGCGATCTTTTGCGATGGCCAATTCATCCATGCCGCGAACCTACAGGACTGCGCGGCCGACCTCTCTCGTTTGCTTGCCATCAGCCTGGACGTGAGCGTCGATGTCGACGTAGACACCCGCGTCGACACCGATGGTGACGGCTCGACCGAGAAGGTCAGTTGCTCGATGAGCGTGCCCACGGCAGGGCGGAACGGCATGTTCTGGTGGACCGCACTCTTGGCCGGAGCGGCTCTGGAGCGCTGTCGTCGGATTCTTGGTGGGCGGAGGCTCCGCTAACAAGATCACCACACCCCGGCCGGTGTGGCCGGGGCGTGGAGGCTCCCGCATGTAGGGCACTGTCCCACCGGTGAAGCGGGTCAACCCGCCCAAGCGGGCTCCCTTACGGTACTGCTCGGCCCCGCGTGTCGTCCTTGTCGCGCGTGAGCGCCGAGCGGTTCTTGGCTTTGCGCGTCCAGTGGCGGTGCTTCGCGAGCAGCTCGATGAGCTCTTGCACCACGGCTTGCGCCTGGGTGTCTGCGCCCACGACGACGCCTTCGAGCCCCGCTTTGGCTTTACCATTGCCCTTGCCATTGGCTAGCGACTCGAGCCCGGGGCAAGCCCGCAAGAGGTCGCCTCCCGTACCGATGGCAGCAAGCGTCTTGCAATGCCGATAGGCGTCGGTGATGAACTCGATGGCGTCCCGCTCGTGGGTCAGCGCGTTCGTGCTCTTCTCGCCGCCGGGCACGATCAGCGCGTCGAATAGCACCGAGGAGGCGGTCAGAAAGCTGAACTCAATCAAGAGCTCGTTGCCTCCGCTGCCCTTCAAGAAACCCAGCCGTGGAGCTACGATTTTACCTTGGGCCCCAGCGTCGGCCAGCGCCTTCTTGATCAGCATTACCGCCGCGTCATCCACTCCGTCAGCCGCCAGGATGGCGACCTTGCGCGTGGCGATCGTGTCTTTGACCGTGTTGGCCATGCTCAGCGCGGTTGACTTGCCGACCCTGCCCTGAAGCCGCTTACTCTCGCGATCCTTCACGTCAGCGTCTGCGCCGATGCTGCGGTTGAGGGGCAGCTCGAGCTTGGGTGTGCTGGCGAGCCCCAGGCCCTCTGCCACGCGGGCGGCCAGCGTCTTGTCGACCTGCCCGAGCAGGCCGACCATGCGCTCCCGGATTGCGACCCGCTCCACCTTGCCGAGCTCGAAGCGCAGCGCCTCGACGATATGATCCTGCTCGGGCTCAGACTGGCTATTATAAAATAGCGCGGCCTGACTGAAGTGGTCGAAGAACTTGTCCGAGCGGGCCCGCACTTTGGGCCCCGCCAGGCGCTCGGGGAAGCTGACGAACCCACCGGCTCTCGCGCCCGCCTGCATCGGGCAGCCACCGCCGATGGAGTTCGGCTCGTAGGCGGTCTTGCTGCGGTTGATCATCTGCCGCGAGAAGCCGTCGCGCTGGTTATTGTGAACCGGTGCGACGGGGCGGTTGATCGGGATCTCGTGAAAATTGGGACCACCTAGGCGCAGCAGCTGCGTGTCGGTGTACGAAAACAGCCGGCCTTGCAGCAGTGGGTCGTTGCTGAAATCGATGCCGGGCACGACGTGACCCGGGTGGAACGCCACCTGCTCGGTCTCGGCAAAGAAATTGTCGGGATTGCGATTCAGCGTGAGCCGCCCCACGCGGCGCACGGGTACCAGCTCTTCGGGGATGAGCTTGGTCGGGTCGAGCAGGTCGAAGTCGAACTTGTGCTCGTCCTTTTCCTCCACGATTTGCAGCCCGAGCTCCCATTCTGCGGGGTTGCCCGAGGCGATCGCCTCCCACAGGTCGCGCCGCAAAAAATCCGGATCTTTGCCCGAAATTTTCTGGGCCTCGTCCCAAGCCACAGAGTGGACTCCGAGCAGCGGCTTCCAGTGAAACTTGACGAAGCGGGATTTGCCCGCTTCGTTGATCAGGCGAAAGGTGTGCACACCGAAGCCTTCCATCATGCGGAAGCTGCGCGGGAGGGCGCGGTCGGACATGGCCCACATGATCATGTGCATCGATTCGGGCATCAGGGAGATGAAGTCCCAGAACGTGTCGTGCGCCGAGGCGGCCTGGGGCATCTCATGATCGGGCTCCGGCTTGACCGCGTGGATGAGGTCCGGAAACTTCATGGCGTCTTGGATGAAAAAGACGGGTATGTTGTTGCCGACGAGGTCGAAGTTCCCTTCCTGCGTGTAGAACTTGACGGCGAACCCGCGCACGTCGCGCGCCATGTCCGACGAGCCGCGCGAGCCGGCTACCGTAGAGAAGCGGACGAACACTGGTGTGCGGAGCGCTGGATCCTGAAGGAAACCCGCTTTGGTGAGCGGGGCCAAGCTCTCGTAGACCTGGAAGTAGCCGTGGGCTGCCGAGCCGCGGGCGTGCACGACCCGCTCGGGGATGCGCTCGTGGTCGAAGTGGGTGATTTTTTCGCGCAGGTGGAAGTCTTCGAGCAGCGACGGCCCGCGGTCACCCACCTTCAATGAGTCCTGATCGTTCTCTAAGCGCAGGCCTTGGTTTGTGGTCAGTGTCGTGCCGGCGCTGTCTTCGCGTTCCACCGCGAGGTCGGCGGCCTTGGGGTTGCCCGGCGCTTGCTCCAGGTACTCGGGCCGCGCTGCCTGGGCGCTGACGGCGTCGACGTTGGCGGCCTGTGCGCTCGCTTGCTTCGTACGCGCAGCCTTGGACGCGGCTGTAGCGTCCCGGCCCTTGCCGTTGATTCGGGCTCCGTTCGTCTTTTTTTTCATCGAGCCCCCCGACTCGGCTGCACCTTGCCCAGCATGTCCTTGCGCGCCGTCTTGGCCTGCGCCGCTTCGGCGGCCGTCTTCACGTCTCGCTTTTCCTCGGGCGGAGGCAATATGGCGGGCAGGCCCAGCGATTGTAGCCAGAGCTCGCGCGCCCAGCCCGCGGAGTGATAGAGGTGCTCGTCTTCCTCGTCCTCGACTTGCTCATAGGCTTGCCGCAGGGCCGGGCTGCCCTGTGCGGCCAGCCCTTTGACGACCTCGCCAATGAGCTCCCAGTTCTGATGGTCTTTGGTCTCCGCCATGACCACGCACTCGGCAGCCACGAGCTGTGCTGCGTCCGGTGTCCCGTCCTTCTGTGCCATGGCCATGGCATGAACGAGTGACTTGCCGTGGTGGCGCACGACGCGCCGCCCCGCCGTCTCCTGCTCGGCATCCAGATTTAGCGCGTGCAAGACTTTACGCAGGATGCGCTCATGGTTTTTCGTCTGCTCGAGGTACTTCTCCCACTCTTTTTTCAGCTCGGGGTGCTGCGCGCACCGGATGGCGTTTTCATATATAGCCACTCCACCGATCTCGGTTTCGAGGGCTTGGTAGAGTAGCTCTTCGAGCTGTGCTTGCTGGCGCGGTGCGCCCTTGGGGTTCTTCATCCTGATGCTCGCTTTCGTATGCTTGGCGTCACGTCCTGACCTCGCAAGGGCCCGGCCCGCAACGGCATGCGGCGCTTGCAACATGTGAGCCACGCAACGGGGCTGCTGACCCGCTACGCAGCGCTGGCGTAGGCTTTGCGTCCTCGGTTCATCGCGCCGCGGCCCGCTTTCGTGGCGCAAAAGCGCCCCGCACGGCCAGCGCGCCTCATCAGTAGAAGGTCGGGAGGGTCGTCGGGAAGTCCGTGTCCACGACGTCGCCAAGCCCAAACACCGCGTTCAACATGGCGCACCGTTCGGGCTCGATGTTCGTGTCACACGCTCGAGCCTCCGAGAGCAGCTCAGCGAGGCCAACGCGTTCCCCCGGTGCTGGCCGCAGTGCCTGCGACACGAAAGCGCGCGTGAAAGTGATGTCTTGGGCAGGCTCTTCTCCGGCGTGGCAGGCCGAGCAAGTCGTAGAGCTCTCCATGAACATCAAGCGCTCAAACGGAGCCTCCTCCCCCAGCTCGGAGCCGATCGGAAACTCGATTTCCCCTTTGAGCGAGGTGGTGTCACTCCGACGCTCGCCGAACTCCAGCAAGCGACTACCCCTGCCACCGGGCACGATGGTCAAAATCAGCGCACCGCTAAAGATGAACATGCGAGGGCTACGCCGACCGGCTGCCGGCTGGGCGCTGAAGATGCTTTGCGACGCATGCACCTCGAGCGGCCGTGGCAGCGTGGCCAAAAAGCACGGCAAGGTGACGGGTTTGGGCAGGGCATTCACCTGGCCGACCACCTCCGAGATGGTGCTGGGCGCCTCCACAGCCTCGGAAGAGACGCATCCGACGGCTCCCGCCTCGCCGGGAGTGGAATTTTCAGCATCGTGCTGGGCAGGGCCGCACGCGCTCGCAACCCAGGTGCATACGAATACCCGAGCGATCGCCGTCCAGGCGCGCTGGCGTTCACGGCGTTGCAAACCTTTGCCTACAGTAAACGTTCTCGACATGTGTGCCGCGAGCCTAATCTGCCTGCAGGGCGCGAGGCCGCCGAGGTTAAAAGCCGGCGCAGACAAACGCAGCGTTGACCTCTGACTCGCAGTTAGGAGGCAATGGGAAGGGCGGGAAACCCGCGAAACTGCAATCCCAATTGGCAGCGTCGGGGGGAACCGCTGCAACACACCTGAGGACGGAGCTCCACTCGGTGGCACAGCCGAAGTCGGCGAAGAAGGATGCGTTGAGGGCGCAGTCACTCATGCACTGCCCGCGGGTCGCCGTGCCGTCGCTGCATTCGGCGGCCAGCGAAGCGTTGCATTGATTGGCGCAGAGCAGCGAGAGATCATTCGGGTCGCAGCGCGGCGACGACGCGTCGGCCCGCACCAGCGTGACCGGTCCGTTGCGCGGTGCCAAGAACCAAAACAGGCGTTCCCCGGCGTCGAGACCCAGGCTGAAATCGAACGGATTGTCACCGGGCGCAAACGCCGCCGGGCGGTTGCGCGCGCTGTCGGCCGGGAACAGGTTACGCGGACCATACGGGATGTCGACGCTGACCCCGTTGTCGTTCCGGTAGCCGAAATGCGCGCTGAGCGAGCCGCCAGCCGCCTCTTCCAGGCACTCGAGCCGGGGCACAATCGGCGCGCGCCCGCCGCGCCTGATGGACTCGTCGATGAAGTCGAGGAACGGATCGACGCGCGTGTAGATGGAGTAGTCTTCGCAGAACAACCCGGTCCACATGCTGACCCCGGCCACCTGATCTTTACCGTGGTGCTTGATGACGAGGGGGCCGCCCGAGTCACCCGCGCACGGGTTGGCCTTCGGGTCTTCGCCGTTGGTCTTGAGCAGAGCAGCGCGAATCTCTGGAACCAGGATGCCGGGGTTGGGATCGTCGGCGTGAAAGTCGGCTTCCGTGGGCGAGCCCAGGAGCTTGACCTGCGCGCTGCGCTTGATGCCGGCGCCTTCGACGACGCTGATGTCTGCGGTCAGCGCACGGCTGCCGCCCCAGCCGACGATCTCGGCCTTTTTTACCGAGTCGGAGACGTGCTTTCGAAACGGCGGTAATGGTGCGAACGGCAGCTCCCGGTCGAGGAACACCACCGCGAGGTCGGGATAATTGAGGCTCGGATCGTAGGCGGGGTGGATGGTCGTGGTCTCCCCGTGCGCCCACACGGAGGGGTCGCCCGGTGCGGGGATGTTGGGCAACAGGGCGACGTCCGAGAGGTAGTCGGGGCCGTGGTACACGAACGTCTGCCCAGGCACGGCAGAGGTCATGCAATGCGCTGCCGTCAGCACGACTCGCGGCGCGATGTATGTCCCGGAGCACAACGTTCGACCGAAGAAGCTGCCCACATGCACGGCCACGACCTGCGGCCGCTTGGGCTCGAGGGAGCCCCGCACGATGTCTTGAGCTCTCTGCTCGAGCGGCTCATCAACCATGCCCCCACAGGCAACGACCGAGAGCGCGCACAAACTCGAAATGACGTGACGCAACAGCATGTGGAACACCTCCGAGCGCATCGCTACGCCAGAAACGCGCGCCTCGCAATCTGGGATTGTGCGAACGGTCAATCTGTCACGCTCTAAATAAGCGCGCTCGAAAAAGCTTCAGTTGCGGACACCAGCGCGCCGGCCTGACCGGGAAATGGACGACATCTCTCGTTTCTTGCACTCGAATCAGCGGGTCATTGGGGCCATTTGGCGCGGCTGCCAAGCGCGCCGTATTGTATTCTGTGAGTGGTGGTCAACGATATTGAACAGGAGTCAATATGAAGAAACGAATGTTGCGACCGGGTGCCGCGTTGCACGCTTTGTGTCTGGCTGTATTGGTCAGCCCGAGTGCAGTGGCCGGAGGGAAGGGGCACCACGGAGGGCACGGTCACGGTCGGCCGCCTGTGACGCTGCGAGTGGCTACGCCCTTTGCGGCGGGCCACATACTGGCGGACACAGCGGCCCGCTTCGAGCAGCTGCTCGAGGCCCGCACTCACGGGCGCATCGACGTTGTCGTGGCGACCGCGGTGCTCAACGAGCAGACCATCAACCCCGCCATGCAAGCCTGCGTGTCCGCTGATCGCGTGGCCGATATCTTGATCACGGGGGGACAGCCGTTGCAAGACTACGCGCCCGCGTATTTCTTCTTCAACGGCCCGTACGTGATTGAGGACTATGACCATTTCCTGCGCGTCTACCGCGGGCCGCTCGGGCGCGAAGCGCGCGACCTGATTGCAGCAAATAGTAACCTCGTGGCTTTCGATACGGTGTATCGCGGCTTTCGGCAGTTTACTTCCAACGCGCCCATCGAGTCCCCCGCGGATTTTGTCGGTCTGAAGCTGCGGCTGCCGCCAGTGCCGGATTGGGTTGCGGTCTGGACGTCGCTCGGCGTCCAGGCCGTGCAAGTTCCGCTGACCGGAATTTACGAGGCGCTCCGGACAGGGGCGGCGGACGCCTCCGAGGGGGATTTGACCCAGATCTCGTCGTTGCGCCTATTCGAGGTGCAGTCGCACCTCAGCCTCACGGGGCACCTGGTCGGTTTCGGGATGATCCTGGCCAACGAGTGCTTTCTCGGTGACCTCAATCGCGGTGACGAGCAGAAAGTGCGCCGCGCCCTGCGCGACGCGGCCAAATGGGGCAGCCAACAAATGGAGGCGCGCGAGGGAGATCTACTCGCCTCGCTGGAGGCGGAAGGCATGACTGTGGTCACGCCCGACGCGGCCGCGATTCGTGCGGCGGCCAAACCGGCCATCGACCAGTTGTTCCAGACCCGTTGGACGGTGACGACCTGGGACGAGGTGCTGGCTCAGTAGCCTTTCGATCGTCGGTCGTTTCCGCGGAAAACGCGACCGCCTCGCCCAACGGGGCGGGCGCGTTTTCGAGCGTGCAGATCGGGAGCTGCGCTCTATTCCACGATGCGGTCGATGCGATCGAGCGCGTCTTCTCGGAAATTCAGGTGCTGGCGCGTCCAGCTGAGATCTACGACGCTCTGCACCGACAGCGGCAGCTCGAGCGGCACTCGGCTGGCGTTCCAACCTTCCTCCTCGAGCCGGAACACCAGGGTGGCAGCTTGCACGCCCAGCGCGGAGTGGTCGGGTAGCAGCGCAAACGACCCAAAATGGAGCCGGGTGTCGACCAAGCTGCCCACTCCCACCACCACTGCAATCGGGTTCTTGTGCAGCGTCTTTAGCCAACCCTTGGCGATGAGCTCCGGTTTGAGCAAGACGTTGTCGTTTAGAACCCAGATTGCGTCCACCCGCTCTTCGCGGATCAACTTGTCGAGGCCTCTGCGGATCTCGCGAGGCCCGGGGCTCTGGCTGATTTCGACAGTCACTAGCTGTACCTGCTCGACCGCGGCCAAGCGCGCTTGCTTTTGCACGTAGTTCGAGAACAACGGCCGATAAAGCACCCCCACCCGTTGGACGGGTTGATACACGAAGGAGCGCAGGTTCACGAAGGTGGTGATACCGGGAATCTCATATGCGATGCCGGTCGTGTTGCGGAAGAGCGGGTATTGTTCCTCGAAAAATGACGTCATCAGCACCACGGCGGGCACGAATGCGCCCTGATGTTGTTTCTGGTACCTCAAGTACAGATTCGACGCTGCGTTGCCCATGAGCACGACGCAGCGGGGCTTGATGAGCGCCATCTCGCGCTCCAGCTCTGCGACCACGCTTGCCGTGGACACCGGCCGCGTGATCACGTCAAAGCTCTCGCTGAGCTCGTCGCTCAGGCTTTGTCGTGCTTGTTCGGTGTGCGATGACACCGGTAGGAAGAGCAACACGGCGTCTTTGCCGGGGCGCCGAGGCATGTCTTGGTATGCCGGTGCGCTGATCTCCAGCTGCGGCACCGCCTGAGGGGCGGAGCACCCTGCGCAGAAGAGGATGAGCCATGCTAGCCCAGCGCCTGCGTGGAATCGGGGCACGAGCGTGGCTAGCAGATGCCTGATCATCGCCATGAGTCCACCCCCAACTTTCGCAGGGTCTCTGCATTCAGCGCCTGGAGGCCCGGCTTAATCAGTTGCCGCCCTCGCTCGGTGGTGAACACCACCGCCGGCAGGCCGACGGGCACCGCCAACGGCGTTGCGCGCAGTTGCAGCTTGCTGAGATTCTGGATGCGATCGGCGTCCCGCTGAGACAACACGACGGCGGTGACGGATTGAAACTGGAGCAGCGCGAGCAAGTCTTCCGTCTTGACGACGTATTTGATCGGGGGTGGCACGTCGAGGCCGAGCAAGCGCGCTACAAAAATGCCGGTGCGCTCTCGTCCGAGCAGATCGACCGCTCCGATCGCACTTTGACCGAGCCGCCTCGGATCCATCGCAGCGCCGATCGACATGAGCACGTACGGCTCGTCCTCCAGCCCGCCGCGCCTCCCCTGCAGCTCTCCAGCCCAGCCCTGGTCGAGAAGCACGGGCATTATGGCGAGGGCCGCATCGGGTCGATCCAAAAGCTCGCGGGTGAAGTCGCGATGTCGGCTCACGACCATCACGTCAGTGGCCCGCAACTCTTCTTGCAAGGCGCTTTCGAGGGCTCGCGAACGTATGCTCGTATGCAGGTAGACGACCAGGCGCGGACGATCTTGGGCGAACAGCGTCGACGAGAGGACAAAGGCGAGCATCAGCGCGCCGATTCCTCGGAAGCGATGGGTATTTCGCCGCCCCGGCGGGCGAGGGCGTCGAAATACCCCGCCTTGCCGCCGGTCTGAATCGGCTACCTCAATTTCATTTGTGCCATCGTTTCCGTGGAAACGAGGCACCAAGGCGCCACCCGCCCGGACAAAAAAGCGCGCCACCGCGCGGCGTGTCTCTTGTCGGCTGGACCTCATGCTAGTGGGTCACTCGGCAAACGAATACATTACGCACGACCGTGGGAGATGCTCCATTTCGGGAGATGCACGCTCGAGAGCAACGGCCCCGAAGGGGCCGGGGTTAAGCGCCTCACACATGAGAGGTAAGGAGCGCCGCGCAGGGCACAGGTGGCTTGTCTCCCACTGTCACGGGGCCTGGGACCTAGTGCGGCGCGGCGAACGTGCGACCCGATTCACCACCCGGACCAATTGCTCGCGGGCGTCCGCTTTTGGGACCACCGCATCCGCGTCCACTCGCTGCGCTAGATCTTTCAGTTTCTCGACATCGCAGCTCGACACCAGGATGATGGCGAGGTTCGTCAGGCGCGGGTTTTCACGCAACATCTTCGCGGATTTGTCCCCATCCATTTGGGGCATGAAAATGTCCAGAATCACGATCTCGATGCGTTCGCTTAAGATGGTGCGGGTGGCGCCGATTGGAGAAGGCAGCTCCCACACCTGGTGCCCTGCCGCCGTCAGCAAAGATGATAAGAATTCGCGCGTAATATCGTCATCATCGATTAATAAGATTCGAGCTAGCATGTGCGAACCGTGGGCCGATGGACTTGGCTCAACAACCCCTTCGAGAGGGGAACGGACAGACGCTTATCACCCATTAGGAAAACCGCCTTGCGCCAACGGACTCGACAGACCCTGAAGAGAAAGCTGCTGCAGGTTATCATTTTGGCGGTACTTGGCGCGGGCATCGCCACGTTTGCCGCCTTCGCCTGGACGAACTCCATAGCAGAGCGGCAGCGTTTATCCGACATCGAACGGCAGATTCGGGAAACAATCTCGAGCAAGGCAGAAACCCTCGCCACGAGCCATGCCCTGGCGCTGCGAGGCCTGGTAGCCGACAATGCCGTGAGTGATGTACGCCAGCTCGTGAGCCACGCTGTCGCGCGCGACGGGGATATCGTCTATGGACTATTTGTAAGCCCCGAGGGTCAGCCGTGGGCCTATGTCTCACCGACTCACTCGGCCGAGAAATCACTGGAGCCGGTCCCCGACGGGGCGCTCACGGACGTGGCCCTGACCCCCGAGAAGCTCGCCGTGAGTGGCGTCCAGCAGCGTAACGTAGTGGCGTTTGGCCGCGAGCTAGTGGAGTTCGCCGCGCCGGTCGTGGGAGATGAAAGTGAACCGCTCGGTAGTATATTCTATGGCTTCAGTAATGAACGACTAAAACGGGCTGTTGCACTGGCTGGCGAGCAATCGCGCACCGCGCTCGAGCGCGCATTTCTCATCGCTGGCGCCGCTGGCCTGTTCACTTTGCTCTTGGCCATCATCTGGGCCATTCACTCAGCCGCCCGGCTCACCGCGCCGCTGG
>JANOIG010000119.1:0-32716 GCA_031407405.1 Deltaproteobacteria bacterium | reverse complement strand
GTGTCTGAGCAAGCAAGCGAAGCGCCGCGCGCGAGTTCGGGAAGGGGCCCGCGAGCGGAAAAACCCACCCCCGACCTCGGCCGATCCTCAAAATGAGCCCGTTCAGCGACGTGGGGATCAGTCCGGGGGATCGAAATCGCCGGGCGGAAGGTCCGACTCGGACTCCCCCAGCTGCGAAAGATGCGCAAGCCCCCATTCGCGAACCCGGTACTGCACGGTTCGCCGACTAATCCCGAGTATCTCCGCCGCGCGCGTGGTCGACCCGCCCACGGCCTTCAACGTCTCGGTGATGGCGTAACGCTCTATTTCGGCCAGGGTAGCGCCGGGGACGATGAGCTTCAGCGACGCGGATACCGCGGGCGGCTCCGTCGCGATCGGCAGGTCGTCGGCGTCCACCCAGCCCGTTTCACTCAACACGACCGCCTGCTCCACCGTATTTTGCAGCTCTCGGACGTTGCCCGGCCACGGATAGTCGATCAGCAAGGTCTTGGCTCGCTCCGTAAAGCCCAAGACCTCCACCTCGTTCTCCGCGGCGGCCCGACGCAGAAAGTGATCGGCGAGCCGAAGCACGTCGCTCGGCCGTGCCCGTAGCGGTGGAACCGCGATACGCACGACGTTCAGTCGGTAATAAAGATCCTCCCTGAACCTGCCCTCATTCACCAGATGCATCAGGTCTTTGTTCGTGGCTGCCACGATGCGAACATCGACCTTCAGAGTCTCGTTGCCACCGACCCGCTCGAACTCACGCTCCTGCAGGAAGCGCAACAGCTTGATCTGAACGGCCGGAGGCACCTCGCTGATTTCATCGAGAAACAGCGTACCGCCATTGGCTTGCTCGAAGCGGCCCTCGCGGCGGTTGAGCGCACCGGTGAACGCGCCTTTCTCGTGGCCGAACAGCTCGGACTCGAGCACCGACTCCGACAGCGCCGCGCAGTTCAGCTTGATGAAACGAGCCCCGTGCCGCTTGGAATTTTGATGCAAGGACGCGGCGATCAGCTCTTTACCCGTCCCGCTCTCGCCCAGGATCAGCACGTTGGCACGCGTCTGAGCCACCTGAGCCACCTTCTTGAGCAGGCCTTGCATGCTGGGGTGGCTGCCGATGATCTCGTCGAAACGCGCCTGCGAGAGGATGGTTTCGGCGCGGTTCTTGAAGCGCGCGGCCTCACGATTCGCCCGGGAGCGCTCCAGCGCCCGCTCGACCAGGGGTACGAGGTCAGAGGCCTCGGGCTCGTGCGGTGGGGCCGCGATGGCACCCGCCGGAAGCACCTCGGCCATGGCGGCGGGCTGCGCTGACTCGGTCAAACCCAAGAAACCACAGGCGGGGTAGCTGCGGCGCCCTCGTTCCAGAAAATCCACGGCATCCGCGCCGCCAGCGCTCAGATCCACCACGGTCACCTGCGGATCGAACTGGTCAAATAGCGAAAACCCATCCGCATCGGGCCCGCACGCGCGAACCACGTACCCGACTCCACTCAGGCGATCGACGTGATGGCGCACGTGGTCAGGGTCCGAGCTGACCAGGAGAATGCGAGCCTCCACGGTTTCTGGCATCCTAGAATCGTTGTCATGCATGCTTTTGCCGGGAAACGCAGCAATAAATATGCGAGGGGGCGTTTGTTTTGGATATTTCCTGCCAGGCGCCGGCCAGCCCCCGTTCCGCGCTCGGTTTTCGCAGACCCTCGGAGGGCCGCTCAGAGGCGGGTACGCGCCTCGGCCGCGTGCGGCACGAGCGGCCGCTTGAGCCCGAGCGTGACGCAGTGAATGGCTCCTCCGCTTTCGATCATCTCGTCCGAGTCGACGTCGACGACTTTGATACCGTGGAGGGCGCCCGCCAAGCGCCGGTAAATTTCCGCCTCCAGCTTGCGGTCCACCTTGGAATAGCTAGGGACGAAGTAGTGTGAAGGGGTCCGCAGCCCATTCACGTAAGAGTAGTAACGGTCCTCGTGGCTGACGATGGGCAGCTCCACGAACTCGAGCTCTTGGCCGTGAGCCCTGCCGGCATCGCTGAGCGCGCTACGCGCCCGGTTCAATGCCTCCTTCAACGCCGGGGGGCTCTCTTCGACGGGGACTGCAATCGCCACTTGATGGGGTGAAAGAAACTGCGCGACCATGTCCACGTGCCCCGTGGCCTCCAGCGGCAGCTGGGGTAGGCGCGCCAAGGTGCGGCAGCCCACCGTCTTCAGAAAATGCTGCACCCGTTCCGGATCCTGGATATCGAGCTCGAGAGCTTCGAAGCTAGCCTCGGTGATGCCGCACAGCCCGGCTCCGCTGCTGATGATGCCGCCTCCGTCGAGCTGAAAATGCTCGCGTTGTTGCGAGGTGTGAAAAACCTCCCCGAGCAGCGTCGGAACCGCGTCATCGAGCGGTCGGTCTCCGGGCGCGTAGATCATGTCTAGCCAGGAGATGCCGCGCGTACGTTCGACCTCGATCGGCCCATAGTCTCGGATCCAGGGCGTATCCAGCTCGATGCTCACCAGCCCAGCGAAGGGCATGCCGGCCAGCCAGCGCTGAAATTCGCGGGACTCTGCAGCCTGGGGCGTGGCCAGGACGTAGACGGCCAAATCACTTCTGGCGAATGAGAGCAGGCGCTTCAACGGCACTCGCCAGCTGCTGTTGTACACCACCAGCAACGCAGACGACGTGTCCCAGTCGCCACGCAACGTATCTTCGAAGTCATGGCCTGCGGAAAGCCAGTACTCTGTCACTCGAGTCGCTTTGGGCGTCGGCTTGGGCGAGGGTTGCAGAGCCCCAAGGCCGTTTGCGTCCCTTCCCATGGCAGGGCCCGCCAGTTGAAGGCCAGGGCTGACGTGGGTGGCACTGGCCGCCACCGTGACGGAAGGTGAGCAATGCAGCCCGCTCAGCAAAGCCAAAGCCGCTGTTGCTGCGATAGGGCACTTCACCTCGGTCGGCATTCGGGCTCCCGGCGCTCAGAAGCTGCACGAGCGGTGGATTTCGCGCAACTGCTCAGATGAGCGCGATCGAGGGGTACGGACCATCAGTTCCCCCAAAAGCGCCAGCTTTTGTAGCAAAAGCGCCCGGCGCAGCATGAGTGTTAGAAACAATACTGCGTAGAGGACACGCCATCAAAGATGTAGGTGTCGAGACAGCCCAACCCGGTGATGTCGTCAAAATAGCCGCAAAGCCCGTCCGAGCGACAGCAGCCCTTCAGCTTGGCCCCATTGTAGACGGGCCCCGGCGCCAAACGATAGGGACAGACTTCGAGCCCCGTTTCGCGCGGCGGGTTGAGTTGACCTTTTACGACGCAGCCTGGTCCGAAGGGGTAGTAGTAGGAGTCCAAATACAATCCACAGGCGCTCTCGCCGGAGGCGGGCCCTCCCCCAAATCCGCCACCGCCAGTACCCACGGGGTCGGTACCCATGGACGAGCAGCAAGCACCGATCGAAGCATTGGCTCCGAAATGGCCGCTGCACTGTGTGGTGGGGCTGCATTGAATGACAGCGGGATTGCCCTCCGTACAGCTGCAGTCAGTGCCCTGATGGCACGCCCAGAGTGCTTCCGCCGCCGCGAATGCGGCCAACCGATCCCCACCTTGAGAATCGACCTCACCGCAGCGGTCCACACACCCGCTGCCCTGGCACTGGGTCGAGCGCATGCAGTCAAAGGTGACCAGGCAGCCCGCAGTTTCGTAGCAAAGAGCGTATTTCCCGGCGCAGCCATTGCATGGGCAATAATTGCAACCAGACGCAATCACATCGCACGATCCGTAGACCGTTGCGGCACATGCATCGCCGGAGCTACCACACGTGCAGGCAGTAAAACGGTCGCAGGTATCCGTACCGCAGCAGCCGTGCAGGTTGCAGGTTGCCATACATTCTTCGAGCGCAGTGCCGGAGCAAGTACAGCTGGCCAGGCAACTCGAGCAGCCGCCGCAATTTGCACTCCCCGAATCACTCGAATCTTCTGAACACTTGTCACTACTGACCGGGGTCTGGCACGTCGTTTCGCAGGCCGCCGGGGTTCCCCCACTGCAGACACAATGCGAGACGCACCCGTCGCAATCCAAGCAGCCCGTGGCGGCGGTGCAGGTCGGGTTCGTAGTGGTGCAGGAGTCGGCGCATGCCGCGAATTGCCCGCCCTGGCACGTACACACGTCAAAGCAGTTGCTGCAGCCGGCACAGCCGTCGGCACCCGAGCAGGTCTCCGGGGGAGATTCTTCTCCGCACAGCTCCCGGCACGCGCTGAAGCTGTCTCCCGAGCACAGGCACTGTTGAAAGCAGTCCGCGCACTCCATGCAGCCGTTTTGCGGGCGGCACGTCTCCGGTGGCGGCGCTGCTTGCGGCGGCAGGCAGCTCAAACAAGATTCGGTCACCGCGCAAGCACGAATCGCGGTGGCCGCCCTGAACGGGGCCCCATTCACGCCGCCATTGGCCGCGACGACGCCGCCACAAGCCTCGACGCAATTGCCGTCAGCACCTTCGGACAAGTCGCAACGCGTCTGGCGCAGGCATTGCCAAACGGCGACGCAGCGCGGGTCGTTTTGACACTCCGAGAGCGGCTCGACGCACTCCCGGCACACACAGCTCACGCATTCATCCAGCCCCGCGCTGTCTGCACACACTGAGCGCGCCTCGCATTTGACGAGGTGCACAGCCAAGCAACCATCGCACCGCCCACCGGGGCGACATCCGTCATAACCCGCGGGCGGGTAATTATCGGCCGTATCGAGCTTGCGGTCCTCGATCCCGAGGACGCCCGCGCACGCGATCAACACCAGCGAAGTAAGCAACAGCACCCAATGGCGCAGCTGAAACGGACAACCCCAAGCTCTCATCGCTCTCCCATGCTCAGCGGGCCGTAGCCCTCGAAGTGGCGGGTAAACATCCCAGGCACGGTTACGGCGGCGCCCGACCATCATTGAAGGGACCGGTGTAAGATTCGTCCACACGCTCGGCTTCGCCGTCCCACCTCTGGTCAGCTCCGGCGCCGCGCGCTAAGACCCGAACCGTGGCGCCCGAGCTCCGAAAAACGCTGTGCAATCGTGATTGCCCGGACACGTGTAGCATCGTGGCCACGGTGGAGGGGGGCCGCGTGGTCAAATTGGCGGGAGATCCGGACCACCCCGTCACGCGCGGCTTCCTGTGCTACCGCACCAACCAGTTCCTGCGCCGCCAGTACTCGCCCGAGCGCCTGACCTCGCCCTTGCTGCGTAAGGCGGGCGAGCTTTCAAAGGTCAGCTGGGACGAAGCCCTGGATTTTGTCGCTGGCACTCTGCTGCGCATTCGTGCGGAGACGGGGCCTGCCGCCATATTCCATTACCGCAGCGGGGGCTCGCTCGGCCTACTGAAGGTCCTCACGGACTATTTTTTCGAGCTCTTCGGGCCCGTCACCATCAAACGGGGCGACATCTGCAGCGGGGCCGGTGAAGCCGCGCAGGCGCTCGACTTCGGCATCAGCGACAGCAGTGACTTGGCCAGCTTGGTGGACGCACGGCAAATCATCCTGTGGGGCAAGAACGTGCATACCTCAAACCCGCACGTCATCCCTTTCATCAACCAGGCCAAGGCACGGGGTGCCGGCGTGGTGCTCATCGACCCAGTTGCACATGCTGGCGTCCGGCTCGCCGAGCGTCACTACCAACTGGCTCCAGGCGGCGACTTCGCTCTGGCCTTGGCGGTGGCTCGTCTACTGTTCGAGCGGGGTCACGCCGACCCAGCGGCGGAAAGTTATTGCGATCACCTGCCCGAGTTTCGGGCCCTGGCCTGCTCGCGTAGCGTCGCGGACTTTTGCCGCGAGGCGGAGCTGCCCGAGAGCGCGGCCGAAGATTTGGCCGAGCGTTTTGGGCGCGGCAAACCCTGCGCCATACTGGTGGGCTGGGGTATGGGGCGTCGCAGCAACGGGGGCGCCATCGTGCGCGCGCTGGACGCGCTCAGCGCCATCAGTGGCAACCTCGGCATCAGCGGAGGGGGTGCATCCTTCTATTTCCAGCGGCGCCACGCTTTCGACACATCTTTCGTCAAAGGTCTCGAAGTGGCGCCGCGCAGCATCGCTGAACCGCGGTTTGGCGCCGAGATACTCGCCCTGCGGAACCCTCCGGTCAGAGCACTTTGGGTCACGGCAGGCAATCCGGTGGCGATGCTCCCGGACAGCGAAACCAGCGCACGCGCCGTACGCTCGCTCGATCTGAGTGTGGTGGTCGACTCATTTCTCACCGACACCGCGCGCCTGGCGACGGTGGTTTTGCCCACCACGACGTTGCTCGAAGATGACGACCTGTTGGGGTCATATGGGCATCACGGCATTGGCGTGAGTCGACCCGTGGTCCCAGCTCCCGACGGCGTGAAAACGGACCTCGAGATCATTCAGGCCCTGGCCTCGCGAGTGGGGCTGGGCGCCCAGCTCCAGGGAAGCGCGCGAGATTGGAAGAGGCGCTTGATTGAACGGAAATTGAGCCCGCATGGGATCAGCCTAGAAATGCTGGAGCAGTCGCCTATGCAAAGCCCACTGGCTCCTGGCGTCCTATTCGCCGATCGCAAGTTCTTGACGGCTAGCGGTCGCGTCAACCTGCTCACTACCGCTCCGCCGCCCGCGCCGCCACGGGATGCTTCTTTCCCGCTGACGTTGCTGGCGCTCTCGACCCGCCAAGCTCAATCGGCGCAGTGGGCCTTTGAAGCGCCTTGCCCGCTCGAGGCGACCCTGCATCCCGACGCGGCGCCCGGGCTCGAGAACGGGTCGCGCTGCCGGCTCGAGTCGCGACTGGGCAGCTTGGAGGTCGTGCTGCGGCATGATGCCCGGCAGCGCCGAGACGTCGTGCTGCTGCCCAAGGGCGGGCACCGACACCTGGCGGCTTGTGCCAACAGCCTGCTCGAAGCGCGCATGACCGACCTGGGCGAGGGCGGCGCGTTATACGAACAGCCCGTCCGCATCGTCCCCGGTGGTTCATCAAGCTAGCCTCAGGCGACGGAGGCGACGTCCCCGCCCATGAGCGCGCGCCGCGCTAGCGACTCACACGGCGCAGGCCAATCACCTCGGAGTGGTGGCCGACACGCTCGAGGACTTGGGCAATGTGTGCCGCGTCGCGGCAGTCGAGGCTCAGGCGCAGAGACGTGTCGCCTTTTCGAGTGCTGTGCGCCTCGACGCTGGCAATGTAGGCGCCCTGATTGGCAACGAGCTTGAGCAGATCACCGAGCACACCCGGCCGATCCGTGATGGTGACTTCGATTTCGACGCTGTGTTTCTCGTTGCCCAGCGCACCCCACTGGACCTCGACCAAACGCTCGGGCTCTTGAATGCCCCGCAACTGGGGGCACTTGCGCCGGTGAATGACGAGGCCTCGACCACGCGTGACGAAGCCCACGACGTCGTCGCCCGGGACGGCGTTGCAGCAGCGGGCTCTTTGACCGAGTATGTCTCCGACGTCATCCAGCGAAATCCCACGCGGGAGAGGCCCGGGGCGCGCGACCACTGGCGGAAGAGCGGGAACCTCGGCGGGGGCCGCCCGCCCCTCGAGCTGCAGGGCGGTGGACGTCACGGCGGTGGGGCGCCGGTCCCCGTAACCCACGGCGGCGAAAAGATCCTCGAGCGAGTCATGACCCAGCTCAATGGCTAGCTGCTCGAGCGAAACCCGAGACAGATCGAGCCGGGCCAGCTCTTTGATGACGAGCTCCCGCCCCGCGTGAATCGCCTCAGGCCTGCCCTGTTCACGAAACCAGTGACGCACCTTCGAGCGCGCCGCCGATGTCTTCAGATAGCCGAGCGCGGGGTTCATCCAGTCTCGACTGGGCTGCGCCAGCTTGTGAGTCAGGATCTCCACGCGGTCTCCGGTGCGCAGCTGATAGTCGAGGGGTACCATCTGGTCGTTGACCTTGGCCCCCCGGCAGCGGTGCCCGACCTCGGTATGGACCCGGTAGGCGAAATCCACCGGGGTCGCCCCCTGGGTCAAGTCGATGACGTCGCCCTGCGGCGTAAACACGAAGACCTGGTCCTCAAAGATGTCGGTCTTGAGCGAATCGACCAGCTGACGGGGGTCGACCACCTCGCGCTCCCAATCCAGGAGCTGCCGGAGCAGCATGAAGCGGTCTTGACCCGGCGGATTGGCCTTCCTTCCCTCTTTGTAAGCCCAGTGAGCGGCCACCCCGAACTCGCCGAAGCGGTGCATCTCCCGAGTGCGGATCTGAACCTCCACCACTTGGCCCAAGGGGCCCACCACGGCAGTATGCAGAGACTGATAGCCGTTGCCTTTGGGCATGGCGATATAGTCATCAAACTCGTGCGGGACGGGGGTCCACATGGAATGGACCAGCCCGAGCACCGCGTAGCAGTCTTGAACGCGTTCGGTGATGACCCTTACGGCGCTGATGTCATAAATCTGGTCAAAGCTGACCTGCTTTTTCTGCATCTTCTTGCGGATGCTGTAGACGTGCTTCGGTCGACCCGACACCTCCGCCTTGATCTGTTCGGCCTCCAGCCGCTCTCGCAGCAGGCGCACCGCCAAGGCGATAAAGGCTTCGCGCCGCTCCTGGCTCTCCAGAAGGGCGTGCGACAATTCGGCGTACGCCTCCGGCGACAGCACGCGGAACGCTGCGTCTTCCAACTGCGATTTGAACTGCCAGATACCCAGGCGGTTGGCCAGCGGCGCATGTACCGCCAGGGTCTCCTCCGCCAAACGCTGAGCTTCTGCCAACGGGACCCCGCTCAGACGTTGCATCTGCTCACGCCGCAGGGCGAGCACGATGAGCACGACACGGACGTCCCTGGCCATCGCCAGAAACATCTTGCGCAGTGTCTCGGCCCGCTCTTCCTCGAGCCGATCCCAACGCACCTGCCCCAGACGCGAAGCGCCTTCGACCAGTGTCGCAACTTCGGAGCCGAGGGCCAGCCCGAGCTCGGCAATGGACAGCGCGGCCCCCGACGGCCGGACCAACAAGGCAGCGGCCACGGTCGCCGGGTCCATGCGCAGCTCAGCGAGCGCGAGCGCTGCACGCAGGCCAAGCTCCAGATCCGAGCCCGCTGGCGAATGGGCCGCCTCGACCACGGCCACCGCGCGCCGAATCAGCTCTTCACCCGAGGGAGCCCCGGCGTACGGCTCCGGAAAATTTCGGGAAACGGCTGCAAGCAGCCGTTCCAGCCGCGCGGGGTCCAGGCCCGGCGGCTCCTGGCCCCCGGGATTGGGGCGTTCCACGAAACGCCGGTCGGCAAGCTCCGTACTACTGCCAGACTGCCCGGCAGGCGCGGAATCTTCAGTCACTTGCACCTAATCTTCAGTCACTCGACGGTGGGGCATACTCGCCGATCAGCGCACGAATGATGTCGCTACTGGTGACGATGCCCACCAGCTCGCCATCACTCGCTGTGACCAAAAGGGAGTGGAAACCGCCCGAGATGAAGAGCTGCGCCGCCTGCCGCAGCTGGACGGTGGGGCGAATGGTCTCGATGTTCTTGGTCATCACTTCGGCGATGCGAATGCCCGTTTTGCCCCGCTTCGAAGCTTGCGGCGGCACGGACAACTTGAGAATGTCGAGAGGACTGACCACTCCCACCAACTTGCTGCCTTCGCTCAAGATGGGAATGTGGCTGATACGCCCCTCCCGAAACACCTCGAGCGCAACGGCCAGATCATCCGCGGCGTCGGCCGTGATCAATTCCCCAGTCGTCATGATCAGAGACACGGGCTGATCCAGGGGAGACGCGTCGGGAGGCTTGGGCGTGTACATGGCCGAGTCCCTACTTATTACTCCAGAGGACTCGCACGGCAAGCGCGAGAGCCGACCAATTTCCGCAAACGACGATCCCCCGCGGATTTGACAGAATCGGGGGCCTGAAATGATGGGCGGTGATAAGTAGCGGCGGTGATGTCTGGGCGTACGCTCGTTTTTCTTGCCAGCCTGCTGACATCAACCCCGGCACTCGCGGCGGGCCCGCTCGCCGCCGACGGCGAGCCCATCACCACCAGCACTTACTCCATCGATCTGTATCAAGGCTCCGTATTTGCAGGCAACCGGGTCATGGGGCTGGGTGGAGCTTACGTCGCCCTAGCCGAAGACGTGGATGGTGACCTGCAGAATCCGGCCGCGCCCGCCGTGCGGCCCTACTTTTCGATCGAAGAGTTCGACTACTGGCTCGGATTGGGCTTGACCTTCCCTGCCCGGCTTTCGAAAATCGATTTCTTCAACAGCGGGTCCGAAACGGGTTTCCGTGGCTCTGCGGACGAGCCCGTGTTCGTCACGCCGGCGCTCAACCTGCAGTGGGGTACTCTGGGCTTTGGCGTGACCGCCGAGCTGCAGAACTACGAATTCCAAAACGCTGCGGTGGCGGAGGCTCCGCTCGAATCACCGGCGTCGCTCGCGGCAGTGTTGTCGACGTTTCACGTGCAGCTCGCCAATTCCTTTTTCGAGGGCCAGCTCGTGGCCGGCGCTGGCGTGCGATACGTGACGATGACGCTGGAGGCCGCGCCGGTCGATCAGGACGCGCAGACCCTGTTCAATACGAGTGGCTACGGCATCGAAATGGGCGCGGTGTGGCGACCTAACCTCGAGCCCTATCGACTGGGCGTGGCGTTCCGCACCGCCATCGATACGCAGCCGAGTTTCTCGAAGAGCTTGTTGCCCACCGGCGAGGGCGACATCGTGGTGGGCGGCAACGGAGCAACGCTGTACCTGCCGGAGCGCGTGAGCCTGCCTTGGGACGTCAACGTGGGCGCTGCAGTTCAGTTTGGAAAGCGCCCGCTCAATCCGCTGTCACGCACCGTAGAGAGCGTTTCGGAGCGCGCCGCTCTGTCGTTTCGGCTGCGTCAACTGGACCGTGACGAAGAGCGCCAGCGCCGGCTCGCCCAGGCGCAAACCTTGTCCGAACGAGACGCCATCGAGTCAGAGTTGGCAGCCGAGGAACGGCGCGACTCCGAGCGGCTGCAACGGGCGTTGGGCGACGCGCGCCTTGCGCTGGCGCAAAGCTTTGCGGAGGTGGGCCGCTTTTACGTCCTGGTGTCGACCTCGCTGTTGATTTCCGGGCGTGTCCGCGACGCCGTGGGCGTCGAATCGTTCTTGGACCAAGTCGTCAACCGCTCGGGTACAGCCATCGTGTATTCTCCGCGGCTCGGAGTGGAGTCGGAGATCTGGGAAAATCGGCTGAAGGCGCGCAGCGGGACGTACCTCGAACCGACACGTTTCGAAACGAGCCACGCCCGCATGCACGCCACCTTCGGCATGGACCTCCGGTTGTTTCGCTGGGATGTGTTCGGCCTATGGCCGGACGATTTCATGTGGCAAATCGGCGGTAGCGTGGATGTGGCCCGACGTTATCTCACCTGGGGCGTCAGCATCGCGGGTTGGTACCCGCGGCAGCACCGGAGCGAGTTGCCATGACGCTCCGCGAGCGTGACTGACCGGATTACGGGGTTTCGCAGACGTACGGGCTCGTTTGGGTGCAACTGCGATCGTCCCACTCACCCGGATTCCGCGTGCCAGTGCCCCGAACCGAGATCGCCCCGCAGTCTTCATTCGGGGAATTGTTGGGCTCTGTGTCATCCCAATTGGCATACGAGTCGTTCACGACCTCGCCGCCGTTATCCGCAGTACTGCCCTCCCAAAACTGAAATCCGTTCGGGGCGACGGTGTTTCCCACCCAGAACCACTCGCCCTCATCGGCTGCGTCGCTGGCACCGATTTGAGTCAGCAACTCCCCGACAGGCAAGTTCACATCGGATGCGAGGATGCTCTGCCGCACTGCCTCATTCTCTTCCGGGGTCTCGAGCCATGCCAAACGCATGCCCTCCGCGGCGCACCGGTTCAGAGCGACCGCCCTCGTCACGTTCTCCGCGCAGAACATGTACGATCCTTCGCCGATGACGAACCCGTCACAGGGCGCCGGGCAGGTCGCGGCCTCATCCGCCTGTTCATCACAATCATTGTCGAGCCCGTCGCAAACCTCGGTATCCGGTTCGCAGAGGGGGGGATCGGGTGGGTCGGGCGGATCGGTTGCTGCGTCGGGCTCAGCTTCAGCGTCTGCAGGCGGCTCCGAAACCCCAGCATCCAGCCCACCTGACCCTACACCTCCGCTGCCGCTGCTGCCGCCACTGCCACTGCCGTCACCGGCCCCGCCGCCTGCCCCAGCAAAGCTCAAGCTGCTCCCGCCCAGACCTTCGTTGATGCTCCCGCCTCGCCCCGCCGCACTGACGATAGGAGCCGGCGGCTCAGCCCCACTGCCGCCGAAGCTGCCGGTTCCGGCTGCGCCGTTATCCACTAACTCGAGCGGCGTGAACAGGTCGCTTCCATCCGGGGCAGAGCACGCGCCCATCGCGAGGAGGACCAGCCAAGCTCGACGGGGGCAACAGACATCGCGCGCTGAATATTTGCGTGCTGAATATTCGCCAAGCGCGCTTGTACGGAAGCTTTGAAACCAGCAAGTGGACCGCCAAAACGGCATCGTCGTGGGGTACTGTACGTCCTCGGGAACGAAGCAGCAAGGAGCCGAGCATTTGAACGTGGGCACGCGAAAGTTGCACCGAAGATACATGGTTCAGGTTTCCGTCCCGCCTGATCGAGACGTTGGCTCAACCTCTGTATCGAATATTGGAGGTCGTGCGTCAGAAGCGGAGCTGGGTGGACTCTCTCAGATCTGCCGGGGCGAGCGTTCCGCGCGGTCACCGCCCCAGACCGCGGCGTGACCTGCACTGGCCCGGCCCCGCTGGGTAAGGGACTAACCCGCCCCATCGCGTGGGCCACCGGGCAAAGAATTGGCGTTGCCGGCCGCAAAGGCCACAACATCGCCAAAGTCTGGGTTATGGTCCCGCGCCCGAACCGCCACCGAAGGTAAACCATGGACAAGATTGACCCCGCAGACACCGCATGGATACTGGTCTCCACCGCGCTGGTCCTCTTGATGACCCCGGCGCTGGCGCTTTTTTATGGTGGCATGGTCCGCGGCAAGAACGTGCTCTCCACCTTCATGCACAGCTTTTTTGCAATGGGGGTGATGACCCTGCAGTGGATTGTCGTCGGCTACTCCCTGGCCTTCGGCCCCGACGTCGGTGGCGGGCTGCTCGGGGGCTTCGACTACGTGCTGCTGAATGGGGTCGGGCTCGAGCCAGGGCCGGCGGCGGGTTCCATCCCACACCTGTTGTTCATGGCGTTCCAGATGATGTTCGCCATCATCACCCCCGCCCTCATCTCGGGAGCCTTTGCCGAACGCCTGAAGTTCTCGACGTATGCGGTCTTCATCGTGCTGTGGGGAACTCTCGTCTACGATCCTATCTGCCATTGGGTGTGGGGGCCGAATGGTTGGCTCGCGCAACGCGGTGCACTGGATTTTGCCGGTGGCACGGTGGTGCATCTGTCGGCAGGCGTCAGCGCGCTGGTGTTCGCATTGATGCTCGGCAAACGGGTCAACCCCAAGCCCCCTCATAACCTGCCCTTTACTCTGTTGGGCGCCGGGCTCTTGTGGTTTGGCTGGTTCGGCTTCAATGCCGGCAGCGCGCTCACCGCGGGGGGCAAGGCGGCGCTGGCGCTGGTCAATACCCACATCGCGGCAGCCGCAGCCGCGGTCGCGTGGGCTGTCGTGGAGTGGTTTCGGCAGGGCAAGCCGACAGCGCTCGGAGTGGCCTCCGGGCTGGTCGCCGGTTTGGTGGCCATCACGCCCGCGGCTGGCTTCGTGGGCCCCATGGGGGCTTTGGCCATCGGCGCGATCGCTGCGCCGGTCTGCTTTTTCGCCGTCTTGATGAAGACGAAGTTACGTTACGACGACTCACTCGACGCGTTTGGCATCCACGGCGTGGGCGGCGCGCTCGGCGCCATCCTGACCGGCGTATTTGCCTCGGCCGTATGGAACAATCCTGCAGATCCCGCGGCCGGCATCGACGGGCTATTCGCTGGGAACGTCGGCTTGGTCGGTGAACAGGCCTTCGGGGTGCTCGTGGCCGGCATCTATGCAGGCGGGGTCACCTGGGTCATCTTGAGGGTTTTGGATGCCACGATGGGCCTCCGGGTCGCCGAAGACACCGAGCGCGAAGGCCTCGACGTCTCTCTCCACGGCGAGGAAGCCTACCACAGCGGCCAAGGCACTTCGGCGCTGCAAACCGCGGATTGATGGGCCCCTTTTAGATCAGGAGACTGCGATCAGGGGACTGCAATCAGGGGACGACCAGCGTCGCGCAGCCCGTGTAGCGGGCGGTCGCCTCTGCCACTGAGCCGAGAACCATGCGCTTGAAACCACCATGGCCGTGGGTACCGAGTACCAGCAGATCCGGCGCGCTCTCCTGAACGCGATCGCTGATCTTCGCCGTGGGGGTACCGGAGACGATGGTGCGCTCGAGCGCCACGCTGGCCGGTAGCTGGGCTCTGCCAATGAATTCGTCGAGCTCATCCCGCGCGCTTTGACGAACACGTTCAAACAGCCCCGCGTGTTGCTGCGTTGCGGGGTCGTAGAACGGCGCTGCCCAGACGTAGAGAACCTCGAGCGACGCCCCGAACCGCTCCGCGGTCATCCCGGCCACGTGCAGCGCCCGCCGGCTGTGCTCCGAGAGGTCGACCGCCACGAGCACGCGCGCGATGCGGGGCTGCGCCGCCGCTGCGCTGCCGCGAGCCACCAGCACGGGGCACGGGGACGAGCGCAACAGACGTTCGGACACACTACCCATCAACCAGCGCGAGAAACCGGTGCGCCCGTGCGTGGCGACCACGATGAGCTCGGTCTTGGATTCCTTGGCGTGGTCTACGAGGGTCAGCGGTAGTGCGCCCGACAAGATGCGCGTGCCGATCTCCGTCCCAGCAGGCTTGGGCAGCGTCGGCAGCAGCTTCTGCATGAACAGCTTCGCGCCTGCCAGGGCCTGTTGGTGCAACTCGTCCGCTAAGGCCTTTTCACCGGTCCAGAACGGCGGGTGTGAGGTGACGACGTCTTCGACGACATGTGCAAGCTCGATGCGGCCAGCAAATGTGCGCGCGAACAATGCGCCATACGCAAAGGCCAACTTTGCGTGCTCCGAAAAGTCGACCGGGACGAGTATGTTTTGAAACATGGGGATAGGCTCCATCATTTACCGCCAGGTGACCGCCAGTGCGAATCCGCCAGGCGCTGACGCTGCGCGAAGTCGAGCGTCTCGGCCTGACGGATCAAGAGCTCGTTTACGGACGCTTGGATCTTGTCCGTTTCGAGCCTGAAGGCTTCTAGCGCGCTCTGAAGCCTCTGGGCATCGAAGCGCTCCGCGCGCAATGCTTGTTCGGCCTCTCGACGCAGCCCGCGCAACGCCTTGCGCCGGGGACGCAGCTCCGCGCGCTCAGGCTCCGAAAGCCACTGCATCGGCTCGCTGTGCGGTGCCCCCTTGTGCCGCCGCGGGCCCGCCGCTGCCGGGCCATGGACCTCGCGATGCGACCGCCACTCCACGCGCTGCCAGGCGCGGGCTGCGACGACGCCCATGAAAAATAGGTTCAGTGCCACGGACACCCCAAGGATGATCAATAGCGCACGCCGGCTCATCATTCATCCTCCAGCGCCCAATTGGCACCCAAGACCAGCTCCGAGAGCTCACTCCAGTCGTCGTTCTGGGCACTAACCTGCTGCGGCTCGCCCTCGAAAAACTCGAGCTCGGGAGCGGCCAGCGTGCCCACGATCAGCCCCAAGGCCCCAGCCGCTCCCCAAGCCAGCAGCGGCGCGAAAACGTTGCCGAATGGCCACCAGGCGGCGTGTGGGGCGTGAGGGTGACGCGCCGGGATGGCCGCCACCCGCGCCGTGAGCTCTGCCGAAGGCAGGACATCGGGAGCGGTTTCCAGCACGGCGTCGAGCCGGTGAGCCGCAGACCACGTCGCCCGCACCGTTTCGGAGGCCGCAATGAGGTCGCGCGCGGGACCCCGGAGCTCCTCGGGCCAGCGCTCGAGCCGCGCTCCGTACAGGTCCAACATGCGTTCAAAGGTGGCCAAATCGAGCGGCTGCGAGGTGCTCATTCTTCTCTCCGTTCTTCGGACTGAAAAGCGGCCAGCTGCTCACGCAACTTTTGCCGCCCGCGCGCCAAGAGCGACTCGAGCGCGCGCAGCCTGATCCCCAATACCTGAGCCGCCTCCGCGCTGCTCATCCCCTGGTAATGCACCAAGCTGATGGCCGCCCGCTGCCGGGGGGGGAGCTCACCCAACGCTCGCTCGACGGCCTGAGCCACTTGCTTCTGGTGCAGGTGCAGGCTGGGACGCCCGGAATCAGGCAGCTCCTCGATACCCATAGGATGCTGGCCCTCACGCCGCCGCCTGAGCCGGTCGATCGCCAAGTTGTGAGCGATCCGATACAGCCAGGTGGAGGGCTTGGCCCGCGCAACATAGCTGCTGGCCTGCTTCCAGAGGCGCAGGAAGCTCTCCTGGCACACTTCCTCGGCCTCGGCTCGACTGCCCAGCATTCGGTACACAAATACGTGCATGCCACGCAGGTGGCGATTGACGAGCTCCCGGTACGCGCCGTGGTCCCCACGCGCGACGAGCTCGATCAGCTCGGCGTCGTCAGCGGCAACGCTCATGACACCCCCAGCGCTCACCTGCCGCGGGCTGACCCGAGCGGCCTGCTCGACGGAGTGCCAGGCCAAGCCTGCATCGAACCCCAGCGAGAGCGGCTGCCACATCAGAACAGTTGCCATGGACATTTTTGCGATTCGATAGATTCGACGTGCCAGGACGACAAAACCCGTCGCACGCCTTGCCAGTATTTCGCGCCTGCGCCTAACTTAGTGTAAAATTGAGACTATTCGCAGGTGGCCAGCAGGCTGACTCGACATCTCCGTGGCTCGTGGCCCATGCTTGCGGCCTTTCGGATGCAAAACGCGAGGCGCCTGCTCCTGACGCTGTGTGTGGGCCTGGGCAGCCTATTTTTGGGGGTTCCGCTCAGCGCCCATGACCTGGCCATCGATCAGCTCGTGATGCGGCCCGACCTCATGCGGGGACAGCTGCGAGGAGAGCTCACTTTCGATCCCGAGCTCACCCGAGCCAAAGACGCCCGACCGAGCCCGGAGGCTCGCGCCGGAGTCCTGGCGTTTTTGGCACAAAACCTGCGCATCGAGCTGGATGAGCGCGAGCTGCGCGTCGACTACGAAATTCGCGAGCTCTGGGTCGCGGGTGGCGCTACCGCGGGAGACTTGGTGGTTTTCTCAGGCGCGCTCCCGCCCGGCTCGCGTAGGCTCCGCGTCTTTGCAGGCCCAGCATTCAAAGCGCTCGTGGTGTCCGTTCAACGCTCGACGCCCGACGATGCCTCGGCGACGAACAGCTGGTTGCTCCGGGGCAGCACATGGACTCCCGGTTACAGCCTGGAGTCAGCGGCTCAGTCCTCGGGCTGGCAACGCGGCGGCCCTGAGCTGTTCACAGCCCCCGATCCGGGCAGCACACCCCCAGCGGCGGCCGCCAACGCACCCCCGCCCGCGGCGGCGGCACGTGAGCGCGCATCTGAACCGGACGGCGTGGCCACGGCCAGCAGCACCTGGAGGCTCGCTTGGCGCTTCGTCACGCTCGGTTTCGAGCACATCTTGCCGGACGGCATCGACCACATGCTGTTCGTGGCTGGGCTCGTGCTCGGCTCGGTACGGCGCTGGCAGCACGTGTTGATCTCGCTCACGCTGTTTACCGCCGCGCACACCCTGACCCTCGCGCTCGGCAATGTGGCAGCGCTTCGCTTCGCACCAGCCCTGGTCGAGCCGCTGATCGCCATTTCCATCTGCATGGTCGGCATCGACAATCTCCGGCAAAGGCCACCCTCGCGAGCCTCAGCGCGGCTTCGTCACGCCGTCGTCTTCGGTTTTGGGCTGGTCCACGGCATGGGCTTCGCCAATGCCTTGACCGACATGGCGTTCGAAGGACCCGCGCTGCTCTTGACGCTGTTCTCGTTCAACCTCGGTGTCGAGCTCGGCCAACTCACCGTCGTGGCAGGGCTGTTTGCTGCGCTGCATTGGATACGCAGCCCGGAGCATCTACAACGATACGTGATTTTTCCTGGCTCGGCGGCGATTGCAATAGCGGGGCTTTTTTTCGCCGTCGAACGCCTGATCGCCTCCGGCTAACTCGCTTCGATAGAAACGGGGCTTCCTCAGTCGGTCATAAATGAGAGCTACGTCACTACGGCTCTAGTCCGTCGTTACGCCCAGCATGATGCTTACAAGCTGCATTGACGCGGGGTCGGCAGGAGGGGACGATGCGTAGTGCAATGCTCGATCACAGGCGACGCCTGAGCTGCCTATCGAGGAGGAGTCAAGACATGCATCGCAGATACCCGTGTACGTCGCGCGCTACTGTCGGTTCGAGCCCGCTGGGCTCAGTGGTGTGGCTGATGTTGGCGACCACGAGTTGCGGCGCCCTCGATGACCGGGGGCCCGGCGTCTTCGACCCGAACAGTGTGCCTGGTTACCTCGGTACCATGGACCCCGGTGCTTCGGGCGCCGGCAACCCAGGCTCGAGCGGCGCCGGATCGACCGATCCACTGGGCACGGGCATGAACGGTGAAACTCTGCCGCCCATCGACATCGTGCCACCGGGCGGGGCCGGCGCTGGGGGGCAGATACCGCCGGGCGAAGAACCACCTGTTGTCACCCCCCCAGCTGGCGGTGGCGTCAACATCCTCGAGAACCTGAACCGCGGCGTGGTAGCAACACCCGCCGGCGGCGGCATCTTCGTGAGCTGGCGCATGTTCGGCTACGAATACGATCGGGATGACCCTGCCCGCATCTCTTACAACGTGTATCGAAATGCTGAGTTGATCGCCAACGTCACCGACAGCACCAACCTTCAGGACGACGACGGTGATCCACAGTCGAGCTACGGGGTTTCGGTCGTCATCGACGGCGTCGAGGGCCCATTGTCACCCGCAGTCCAGCCATGGGCTCAGAATTTCCTGCGCGTACCGCTGCAGTCTCCGGGTGCCATCTACAACGCACACGACTCTAGCCTCGGGGATCTGGACGGCGACGGTGAGTACGAGATCGTGCTGCTCTGGCAACCGAACAACGCCCAAGACAACGCCAATGAAGGAGTGACGAGCGACGTATTCATCGACGGTTTGCGTATGGACGGTAGGCGCCTGTGGCGCATCAACCTCGGCCCGAACATGCGCGCCGGTGAGCACTACAACCAGTTCGTGGTGATCGACGCGGACGGCGATGGGCGCGCTGAGCTCGGCGTCAAGACGGCCCCGGGTACAGCGGACAGTACCGGCGCTTTTCTATCCACCGGGCCAGCCAGCAACGACAACGATACCCAGATTTTCCGCAACGCGGATGGGTATGTGCTGAGTGGGCCGGAGTACTTCACCGTGTTCGACGGCTTGACCGGGCGCGAGCTGGCGACGGCGAACTACCACGTGCTTCGGGGCACGGTGAACGACTGGGGCGACAACTATGGCAACCGGCTGGATCGTTATCTTGCCACGGCCGCCTATCTCGACCGCACGTCGGGCCTGCCCAGCTTCGTGATGGCGCGCGGCTACTACACCCGCACCACGCTTGGTGCCTGGGACTGGCGCGACGGGGCGCTGACTCAGCGCTGGGTTTTCGACAGCGACCAGACCCCCAATGCGGGAGCCGGGCTGCCCTACACCGGTCAGGGTGCACACAGCTTGAGCGTGGCCAACGTGGACGACGACCCCGAGCAAGAGATCATCTACGGCGCCATGACCGTCGATCACGATGGCACGGGCCAGTGCTCGAGCGGGCGAGGTCATGGGGACGCGCTCCATGCCACCGATCTCCTGCCCAATCGGCCGGGCATCGAGGTCTTCATGCCCGCGGAGAGCACGAGCCAACCCTACTGGTCGATTCGCGACGGCAACACGTGCGAGATCATTCAAACCAGCACCCAGACCGGGGCGGATGTCGGCCGGGGTGTCGCCGCAGACGTGGTGGCTAGCAATCCGGGTTTCGAATTCTGGGCTTCGAGGGGGGTGGGCCTGAGTAGCGCGGCCACGGGGCAAACGCTGGGCGGCGCCCAACCGAGCGCCATCAACTTCCTGATCTGGTGGGACGCTGACGAGCTCCGCGAGATCGAGAACGGAACAGCCATCACCAAGGTGGGAGCAGGCGGGTTATTGAACTGCGAGGAGTGCTCGTCGAACAACGATACGAAATCGGTCCCCAACCTCGTGGCTGACCTGATCGGCGATTGGCGCGAGGAAGTGATTTGGCGTGAGACGAACAACACGGGTCTGCGCATCTACACCACGGCCGATTTGACCCAGCGGCGCATCTACACCCTCATGCACGACCCCCAGTACCGCGCCGCCATCTCTTGGCAGAACGTGGCGTACAACCAGCCGCCGCACCCGAGCTTCCATATCGGAGCGGACATGGCCGCGCCGCCCGTTCCCGACATGCGCGTACTCGCCCGTTAACGTTCTCGAGCCGCATTTTTCCTTGGTGGGCGGGCGCCCCAACCCGCCCCCTCTTTGGTGGGCGGGCGCCCCAACCCGCGGCCCTGGCTCGACAATTGCTTGCGTCTTTCCTGCATGAGCACCGTCTATGAGGCAGTGCTTGCGCTGCGCTTCCAGGAAAGACAAGAAACCATGCCCGACCCCCGAGAGTCCCTGCTCGAGCCCGACGAGAGGCCCACCGAAGTCCCCGCGCCACCGCCTGATCCGCCTCCACGTACGCCCCCCGCCGAGCTGCCCCCCAGAGAAGACCCACCGCCACGCAGCCCACCCCCGGAAGCCCCCCCGCTAGAGCGTGATCCACCGCCCATGCGCGAGCCTCCGCCCGAAGTGCCTTGAGTACCTCGTCGAGTATTTAAGTCTCCACGGGCGCGGCGGGCCGCAGTCAGTCGGGCACGTGGCGCATGGCCACCGAGTTCATGCAGTAGCGCGTGTGAGTGGGCGCCGGGCCGTCCGGGAAGACGTGGCCGAGGTGGCCGTCGCAACGCGCGCAGCGCACTTCCACGCGCAGCATCCCATGTGAATGATCTTCCACGGTGACGATCGCGTCATCCGAGACCGCCCGCGTGAACGATGGCCAACCCGTCCCGGACTCGAACTTGTCGCCGGAGCGAAACAGCGGCTGGCCGCAGCCCGCACAGGCGTAAATGCCCGGTGTCTTGGTCCCCACGAAACAGCCCACATGCGGCCGCTCGGTACCGTGACGCCGGAGCACATCATACTCTTCCGGAGTGAGGCGCGCGCGCCACTCCGCATCACTCAGCTGCAGCTTTTCGACCATGCACCGAGATTAGGCGCGGCCAGCTTCGGTGCAAGCACGCCCGTGACTATTTCAACCTGCCCGGCAGCGGCTGCCCGACTTGGCGGCGCCGGTAGGACGCGTAGCCTTTCATCATTGCGCCATATAACAGCGTCCCGATACGCCGTTGCCCGGCCAGCGTGGGGTGCCGCAGATCGGGCGCAGCCAGCGGCGGCTTGGCTTTACGCCCGCGCTCGATGGCGCCCAGGCCACCCATGGCCGCAAATGTGTCGAAGAAGGCGCAACCCTCGCGACTGGCGACGAGGCGCTGCGCGGCCACCAGTCGCCCGACCATGGGGCGGGAGACGATGACGCCGTTCACGCGCTTCGCGTGGTCGGTGAGCGTCATGATCATGCAGGAGGCTTGTGGCTTGCCGGCACGAAGCTTACGGATCACGCGTGTGTACTCCGCCTCGTAGCGTTCCATGCTGTGCTTCAAATCGGTATTCTCTCGCATCAGATCATTGCCACCGAACATGAACACCAGCAGGTCCACGTCTCGGTGCTTGACCTGACGGACCGCGTGCTCGGGATCTTGATAGTCGAGGCGCTGCGTGAAACTACCGATCATGGACAGCTCGTCCCAGACCGCCCCGGGCACATCTCTTTCCAAAACCACGCCATAGGCGTGAGCAACCCCTGAACCCAGGGCGGTCACCTGAAACTCGTGCGGCCCGTCGGGTACGCGCACGATTTCCACCTCGTCGCTGGCCACCGGTGCGCGGCTGTCGACGATTCGCTCCACCTGCCCATCCACTCGAATTTCGAAACCTCCACCGTCGGGTCGCTTTTCGTACCAGAGCTCGAAGCGCGACACCTGCTGGCCGAACCCGTCCGTCGTGGTTCGCCAGCGGCTCTGCGCTCTGCCGCGAGAAATGCTGCTCACCCCCGCATACCCGTAACGCTGCTCGGACCGGCACTTGAAGATGATGAGGCACGTGTCCCACTTGGAGCGCTCCTCGTAACGTACGCCCCGGTGCCCGTACCAGCGGTTGTATTTGCCCATGGCATGGAAGCCATGCCCCGCGTCACCAAAGCGCTGCTGAAGCCGCTGGCGAATCGCTTCGGTCAACCCGTCGCCACCGATCACAGAATCCCCCCAATGGCTAGCGCGCGTGATGGCGCCCGCATGGCGGAGCTCGGTGAGGGTGAGCTTTCCGTAGTAGTAGTCGAGGCCCTCGATGCCTTCGAGCCCAATGTCCACGGGGTCGGCGTCATCGGGATGACCGGCGTAGTCCGGAAAGGTCAGCGGGGGCGGCGGGGGCGCAGGCTCGGCTTCAGGTGCAGGCTCAGCCGGGGGTACAGGCTCCGTCGCGAACCCGGCATCAGCGCCGAGCGTGCCCGACGCAGGCGCCCGCCCCTGCTTGTTCCCAAAGGGCAAGACGCACGCCGCGCACAGCACCCACACGGCGCCCAAGAGCCCCCGACGAGGCCAGACGTGCATACTGCTTTATTGCACGAATGTCGGGGCGCGCCACGCCGGTCGCGTCGCCCACGACGCGACTCGACTTGGGCCCCGACGCGATCACGCCAGCGCCGATGGCCGCCGGTGCCGAGAAAATTCCTGGACTCGTGCCACGCGAGCACGGATGCTGTCCATCGTCGTGAAGCGGGCGAGTCTGATGTGCATCAATATGATCTGGCTCTGCCAGCTCGTGGCCATTGTGCTGGTGGCCATTGCATTGGGGCTCGCGCCCGTCTCATTGGGGCCTGCGCCCGATGATCGACCGGTCCAGGGCGGCACTTTCGCCGATCTCGACTGCGGTGCAGGCCCTGAGTGGTGTGCCGGGAGCCCTTGCGGAGGCGAGCCATGTGACCTCGGCGCGGGAGGCTGCTGTCCCGGGCCGTCCTCCGGATCATGTGCGCACTGTGCGTGCTGCGCCCACCCGAATGCGGCGCCGGCGCTACTGGCGGCGCTTCTGCTCGGGCCTGCTCCCGTCATCCTGCGGTTTGCTGCACACACTAGCGGCACGTATCCGCCTGGGTATTCGGTCCCTCCCTTTAGACCTCCATCGCTCTGAGCGCGCCCCGAAGGGCACAGGAAGCATTGGCAGCGCGAGGCCCTTGGCCCTGCGCGATCGCCACTACCTACACATGGGGGTGTCGTGCGGGGTTGCTGCGCGTTCGCCGGCACCTGTAAGGAGTTTTCGAATGGAGAAGTCAAGTCCTCGAGAGGCGGCCCGTGCTCGCCGTCGCTCACGGCGTGTCCGAGCTTGTTGCTGCGTGGCAGGGCTGGTTGCCCTGGCGGTGCCGGCGCAAGCCGACACCGGCACGCCCATGTTTGGGGGACCTGCGCCCGAAGTGTCGCTGGCTGAGCTGATGGCGGTTGCCGAGCGCGACGCACCCGGCGCGCGCCTTGCCGCCGGTCGCCGTGCGTATGCGGATGCCGCTCATTCCGGCGCGGACCCCCTCTTCTCTCAGAACCCAACGGCCCAGCTCGGTATCGGCCCGCGTTTTGCTGGCAACTCACGGGGCTTGGATGTGCAGGCGGCGCTCGGGCAACCCATCGAGGTGGCGGGGGAGCGCGGGCTGCGGCTCGATGCCGCGCGTCACTTGCGGGATCAGCTCGATGCCGAGGCAGCGGCAGCCCGCTGGGACATCCGCCGCGAGGTGACGCTGGCATATCGGTTGACCAGCGTCGCCCAATTTCGAGTCACCGCCTCGAGTCGCTGGGTTGCTCTCGCGGACGAAATGCTGGCCATCGCACGGCGCCGCTTGGAAGTGGGTGACATTGGCGTCATCGACTTCTCGATCGCACAGGTAGACGCGGCTCACGCGCGGCAGGCCATGCTCAGCGCAGAGCAGGAGCTGCGCGCCGTGCAGCTCCGGTTGTGCGAGGTGTCGGGCTGGCCACTCGAGGAGCCTCCAAATGTCGGCGGTTCGCTCGAGCCCCGGCGCGCCGTGCCTGCCCTGGTGGAGCTCCTG
This sequence comes from Deltaproteobacteria bacterium, assembly GCA_031407405.1. GTDB lineage: Bacteria > Myxococcota_A > Polyangia > Polyangiales > Polyangiaceae > SZUA-265. Next base: position 8,667 of record JANOIG010000119.1, on the reverse strand, counting down.
AGCCGGGCGAACGAGCAGCACCCGCAGCTGCGCGCGGGCCGGGCCGCGAGTGCCGAAGCCGTCGCCCGTGCAAGGCTGGCGGATCGCGAAGCATGGCCCGCTCCAACTCTTGGCGTGCAGTACACGCGCGAAGGATCACTGGCGGGCCCCGCGAACCACATCGTCCTCGGTACGTTGGGGTTGCCGCTGCCCTTGTGGCAGTCAAACCAGGCTGAGCGCGCCCGGACACGGGTCGATGCGGAGGTCGCCCGCATCGAAGCGGCTGCGAGCGCGCAGCACCTGAGACTTGCCATCGCTCGCGCCCACTCCGATCTCGAGTCCGCCTCCGCCCGAATCGAGCTGTTCAACTCCACGATCAAACCTGCGCTCGAAACCGGCCTCACGTCGTTGCAGCGGGGCTTTGAGGCCGGCGAAATCGGCGCTCGCGATTTTGCGCTAGCGGGCGAGCGGTTTCTAAGTGCGGAGCGCGACGCGCTGGCAGCCCACGCCGACTATGTCACCGCCCTGAGCGAGCTCGAGAGCGCCCTGGGCGGGCCGCTCGAGGGCGCCAGCCGTGGCGCCGTCAACGCGGAGCCTCAATGAGGAGGCGCTCGGGTATTCGCAGCGGGCTCGGCGCGTGGCTGGGCATAGCGCTCGCCTGCACCACTCACGAGCCGAGCCAGGCCGAGCATCAACACGAGTCCGCCGAAGCTCACACGGAACACGAAGAGTCGGCCCAAGCCAAGGACACGCGGATCCGCATCGAGCACGGCATGCTTCGGGATTTGCGCGTGACGACGCAGCCCGCCGAATCACGCGCCGCTGGCGACACGGTAACGGTGCTCGGAGAGCTGCGCGTGAACGAGAATGCGTACGCCGAGGTAGGCTCGCCCATCCCCGCGCGCGTCTCGCGCGTGCTCTCTGGTCCAGGTGACCTGGTCGCCAAGGGCCAGGCCCTCGTCGAGCTGGAGAGCCCAGAAGTGGGGCGTGCCCGGGCCGCGCTCTTGTCGAGCCGCGCTCGCTGGGAGCTAGCTCGACAGACGCTCGCGCGTCGGCGCGAGCTCGCGGCCGGCCAGATCGTGTCCCAGCGAGAGCTACAGGCCTCCGAGGCCGAGCTCTCTCAGGCCGAAGCCGAGAAACGCGCCGCCGAGCTCTCGGTCTCGGCATTCGGGGGGACGCCCGGCTCCGGCTCACGCTTTGCGCTCGCGTCGCCCATTGCCGGGACGGTGATCGACCGCACCGCCCTGCTCGGCAAAATGGTGAGCTCCGAGCAACACCTCTTCATCGTGGGTGACCTCACACGGCTATGGCTGGTCGCACATGCCTTCGAGCGGGATGCGCTGCGCATGCGCCCGGATACCAGCGCCCGCGTCACCTTCGCCGCTCTACCCGGACAGCCCTTCGAGGGCACGTTGACGCGAGTGGGCAGCCGCGTTGATGCAGCATCGCGCACACTCGACGTCCGGCTGGAGCTGGATAATCCGTCGGGGGTGCTGCGCCCGGGCATGTCCGCCAGCGCGCTCGTGCGGCTGGGTGGCGCCGGCGAAACCGTGGTCGCGGTCCCGGTCGAGGCGCTTCAACACGTGCGCCAGGGTTGGGCGGTCTTCCTGCCGCAAAAGGAGGAAGGCGTCTTCGAGCTGCGTAGCGTGGGCCGCGGGCGCGACCTCGGAGGCGAAGTCGAGGTGCTCTCCGGTTTGCAAGCGGGGGAGCGAGTGGTCGTCGAGGGCGCCTTCCTGCTCAAAGCCGAGGCCGACAAGGCGAGCGGTGGCGGCGAGGAACACCACCACTAGGCACAACGATGATCGAACGCATCATTCGTGCTTCCTCGGCCAGGCCCCTCGTGGCGCTGCTGCTCGTGCTCGGCGCGGCCGTGGCCGGCGCCAGCGCATTTGCGGGTCTGCGGCGGGATGTATTCCCCGATCTTTCTGCGCCCATCTTCAACGTCATCGTCCAAAACAGCTCGATGGGAGCGGAGGAGCTGGAGACCGCCATCGCCATTCCGATGGAAACGGCACTGGCAGGGCTACCGGACACACGGCGCATTCGCTCCACCAATCAACTCGGGGTGTCCCAGGTGACCATCGAGTTCGAGCCCGATGCCGACTACTTCCGTTCCAGGCAGCTGGTTGCAGAGCAGGTGCAGCAGGTCGCTGGGAGCTTGCCGCCCGGCACGGAGCCGCCGCTCTTATCCAGCCTCACCGGTCGGTTGAATGAAGTCATGGAGCTGACGCTCGAGGCCGACGCCGGAGCGGCGGACCTGATGACGCTGCGAGACCTGGCCGAGCTCGAGATTCAGAGGCGTCTGTTGGCGGTGCCTGGCGTCGCCGCGGTCGAGCGCCTGGGCGGCTACTTGCGTCAGTTCCAGGTGCTGCTCGACCCTGACCGAATGGTGGCCCGCAACGTGTCGTTGAGCGATGTGCTGCACGCGCTCGAAGGTGCAAACCTCAACGCCTCGGGAGGCTTCATCACCCAGGGCCCGATGGAATGGAACGTCCGCGCGATCGGGCGGGTCGAGTCGGCCGCGCAAGTCGGCGCGGTGGTGGCAGCGGTGAGAGGAGCGACGCCGGTGCTGTTGTCCGACGTGGCCGACATACGCGAAGCGCCCGCCGTCCGCCGGGGCATTGCCCACCGGCTGAATGGCGAAATCGTCAGCTGCCGGGTGGTCAAACAGTTCGGCGCAGACACCGTGCAGGTCGCCCGGGGGGTGCGCACGGCGCTGGTAGAGCTCCAGCGCGGGCTGCCCAAAGGCGTCAACTTGCGCATCGCCTACGACCAAGCCGAGCTCGTACAGTCGGCCCTCGGCGGCGTCGGCAGAGCGGTGTTGGTGGGAGCGGCGTTCGTGGTGCTCGTGTTGTTCGCGCTGCTCTGGGACCTGCGCGCCGCGTTGCTGGTCACCTTGACCATTCCGCTGTCGATCGCCATCGCCGGCCTCTTGCTGGAGCGAGCCCGAGTCGGGCTCAATACCATGACGCTCGGCGGGCTGGCCATTGCGGTGGCGCTGCTCGTGGACGCTTCGATCATCGTCGTGGAAAACGTGCTTCACCGCATTCAAGGCAGCCGGTCCCCCGCGGAGCGTCTGAGCCGCGCCCTCGCGGCCGCGGTCGAGGTGGGGCGCCCCATCACCTTCGCGACCTTGATCGTGATCGCCGTATTTTTGCCGCTGCTGGGCATGACGGGCATCGAGGGGCGCATGTACGGGCCGCTGGCGGTCGCGGTCATTGCTTCCATGGCGGCCTCGCTCGTGTTGGCATTGACGTTGACTCCGGTCTCGGCTGGCCTGCTACTGCGCCCCGTCCGGGCGGATGCTGCCGAGGACGTCTGGATCGTGCGAAAGATCAAGCGTGCCTACGCGCCAGCGCTCGCTGCTTGCATGAAGCGCGCCGGGCTCGTGCGCGTGCTGTCGCTGCTGGTGACCCTCCCCGCGATCGTGGTCGGGCTCGCCATTGGCACAGACTTCATGCCCGAGCTCGATGAGGGCGCGCTGCTGCTGCAGACGGTACTGCCTTCGGAGGCCTCACTCGACCAGGTGGATCGGATCAACCATCGGGTCGAGGACGTGCTCCGAACCTTCCCAGAAGTCGAAGACGTGGTCCGGCGTACAGGTCGTTCCGAACGCACCGAAGACCCAATGCCGCACACGGTGTCAGACGTCCTCGTCGTCCTGAAGCCCGATCGCGCACGCTCCATGGACGAGCTCAGCGCGGCCATGCGGCGCGAGCTCGCACACGTGCCAGGCGTATCGGTGCTGTTTACGACACCGCTCGGCATGCGTATCGACGAGGGCCTCGGAGGCACGCCCGCCGACCTATCCGTCCGCATTTTTGGGCCGGACCTGCAGCAGCTCGCGCAGCTCGCCGAGCAGGCGAGTGCGATCGCCAGCGGCGTGGCCGGCTTGGAAGACGTACGGGTCGAGCAGGTCACGGGGCTGCCGCAGCTCCGCATCTCGGTCGACCGCGCAGCGCTGGCGCGCGTCGGGTTGACCCCCGGGGACGCCATTCGTGCAGTGCGGATCGGCATGGTGGGAGAGAAGGTGAGCGAGGTGTGGAGGGGCCAACAGCGCTTCGACTTGATCGTACGCCTTGAGGACGCGCGGCGAGCCGACGCGAACGCCCTGCGCACGCTCCTGATCGACGGCCACGACGGCACGCGCATTCCGCTCAGTCAGCTCGCCAGCATCGAGCAAACCTTCGGTCCCGGCGCGATTCGCCGCGAGGCCGGCAGCCGGCGCATCGCGGTCGAGGCAAGTGTAGCCGGCCGCGACCTGGGCAGCACCGCCAGCGAGCTGCGTGAGAAGCTGACAGCCCAGCTCGAGCTGCCTGCCGGATATTTTCTCGACGTGGGCGGACGGGTGGAGAGCCAGGCTCGGGCCACCCGCTCACTCACCTTCGCCATAGGAGTGGCGGTCGTCGCCGTCTTCCTCTTGCTCTACCTGGCTTTGGGCGGAGTCTTGGACACTCTCGTGATTTTGGCCACTCTCCCCGATGCGTTCGTGGGCGGGATAGTGGCCCTCTGGATCTCCGGTGAGACCTGGAATGTGTCGTCGCTCGTGGGCTTGATCGCGCTGTTCGGGATCGCCGTCCAAAACGGGCTCGTCTTGGTCACTCAGACCCGTGCGCTCGAGGCTGACGGCAAACCGTTTGATGACGCGCTCCGCGAGGCCTGCATCGGGCGGGTCCGGCCCAAGCTGATGACCGCGGCCACGGCCATCCTCGGCCTCTTGCCACTCTTGGTCTTGCGCCTGCACGGCACGGAAGTCGAGCGGCCATTGGCGATCGTGGTGGTGGGTGGCCTCGTCACGTCGACGGCCTTCACGCTCTTGGCGCTCCCGACGTTCTACTCGTTCGTGCACCACCTGCGGCAGCGCTTCCAAAATTGAGCGGTGAAAGAGTCAAATCTTGCGCGAGCCTTGCACCTCATACTGAGTCATGTCTCGCCCCGAGATACCCAGCTCTGGCATGACCGCACGCCAGGCCGCCATGTGCGCCGAGGCGCGATGCAGAGCCAGGGCCGCCTCGTCGGTGAAGACCTCGAAAATGCGCACCAAGTGGTCATCTAGCGCGTCGAACGAGAGCGCGTAAGAAAGGCAGCCCGGCTCCGTCCTCGTGGCCTCCACCATGTTCTGGATGGGAGCCAGCGCGGACGCGCGCTTACCGTTCACGATGCGAATTGTACCCGCCAAAATGATCATGTTTGCTCCTAGACCCCCGTTTTAAGAATTTGCAAACGGTCCAAGTCGTCACCTAGTCAGTGGCAAGCGCGCGGCGGCTCTCGAGCAGGCTTGCGATACCCTGACAGCGCACGCACACGCGGCCCTCAGAATCGCAGATTTCGGCGGACGCGAAGATCAAGCGGCTCGTGGCGCGATCCAGCCTTGCCTCGCCCTCGATGCGCGCTCCCCTGAGCGGTTGCTCGAAGCGAATGGCTAGTTGCACGGTAGCCGAGTGGATCTCCGGGTCAACCAAACCGGCGGTGCACCCGATGGCAAGGTCACACAGCGCCGAAAGCACGCCGCCGTTGACCACCGCATCGTCCCCCAACCCACCCCGCATGTTGATCGGGACGTAGTCGACCGCAAGCTTGACCCGTGTGGTATCTGGAAATGCGATAGTCACGCCCATGGAACGCAGCGAGGGGTGCGCATTCCAGCGCTGTGCATACAGGGCCAGCGCTGCAAGCGTTTCTGCCGTCCCCAATGTGCTCATAAACCGCCTCGTTTCACCTGGCGCTGCATTGAGCTGAACCCTACTCGGGCCGGTCAGCGATCGCAACTTGGCAGGCCCGCTTCACCGGGATAGGTGATGCGCGAGCCTCGCACTTCGGCGAAGCTCGTCATATGTCCAATCAAAACCGCGTCGGGACCTCATGGCGAGTGGCCCTGGTGTGGGCCGCTTTGTATTTCGGCAGCGCGCCAGCTGCCTGTGGCCCCCGCTCGAGTCGCAGGGCTGGCAACGCCGAGGCCTCGAGCGTCCGCCAGCCGCCCGCGTTTCTAGTGTCGCCGGCTCGCGTCGACCTGCGCGGTGTGCCCTTCAAACCCGGCTTGGCGAACCACAGCCTGACGGTCGAAGGGCAAGGCTTACGCGAGGCATACATTTCAGTGCCCGCTGGCGCGGGGCGGTTTCCCCTCGTCGTTTTTCTGCATGGTGCCGGCGGAGGTGACGCCAAGCGCATGCTCGAGTGCTTGGTAGAGCCCGCGCTGCGCTCGCTCAGGCCTATCATCCTCGGTCCCCGCAGCGACGGCGGCGAGTGGTGGACGGAGAACGACACCGCCGTCGTTCTCGGACTCGCCGAGGCAGCGGCCCAGGCCTGGCCCGTCGAAAAAGAACGCACGGTGATCGTCGGCTACAGCAATGGCGGCATCGGCGCCTGGTTTTTTGCACGCCGGTATCCGCAAAGCTTCTCAGCGGCCATACCTATCGCCTCCAACCACAGCATCGCCGGAGAAAGCAGCATCCCCGTCTACGCGATTCACGGAGACAGAGACGAGTTGTTTGGTATCGCAGAGGTCCGCGCGCGGATGACAGAGCTCGAGGCGCTGGGTTTCGACGTGAGGCTGCATGAAAAAAGCCGCGGCTCGCATTTCGACCCGTGCAGCTATCTGCCGGAGCTCGAAAGCGCTCGCCGCTGGCTGACGGAAACGGTTTGGCGCAAGACCACTCCCATGTGAGCGATAGCGCGAGGCTTAAACACGTCATTCTTCGGCGGGCCGCACCGTGATCTGAGTCTTCACCGAATTGGAGATGAAGCACTGATGGTGGGCCTGCTCGTGCAACTCGACAGCCCGTTCGCGGCTGGGAGCGGGGCCTTGGTACTGAATTTTAGGGCTCAAGAGTACCAAGCTGATCCAGGGCACGCCCTTGTCGTTCTTGGTCATGCTGCCCACCGCGGCGTCCCGGTAATGGCTGACATGAAAACCAGCCTTCGACGCGACCCATAGGAAGGTGAGCAAATGGCAGCTCGCAATCGACGCCACAAAAGCTTCCTCTGGGTCGACATGCGCGGCATTGGAATAAGGCGCGGGCACGACCGATGGTGACGGCGAGGCCGGTACCTCCAGCCCACCATCGAAGCACCAACGGTGCTCACGCGAGTAGCGGCCCTTCAGAAACTCGCCCCCCGCAAAAGACCATTCGACTAGCGCCTTGTGCTCCGACATTCAAGCCTTCCTCCTCGCCCAATTCTGAGGGTAGCATGCTGCCGGACTCAGTAATGCCACAGATTGAAGCTCATCAGCTCAGCAAAAACTTCCGAAGCGCCGTCAGAAGGCCAGGCATCGGGGGCGCGCTCCGCCACCTGTTTGCGCCACGCCATGAGGACAAGCTGGCCGTGGATCGGCTCGACTTGATGATCGACGCGGGTGAAACCGTGGCCTATGTGGGGCCCAACGGTGCCGGTAAGTCCACCACCATCAAGATGCTGACCGGCATTCTCGTGCCCAGCGGCGGCGAAGTGTCGGTGAACGGCCTGGTCCCCCATCGTCGGCGCATCGAGAACGCGGCAGGCATCGGCGTCGTGTTCGGGCAGCGGACACAGCTTTGGTGGGACCTCTCGGTGCGAGATTCCCTCGAGCTGCAACGCAAGATTTATGGGGTCTCTGACGCGGACTACCGGGCCACTCTCGCTCGGTTCACGGACATGTTGGGCCTCGGCGAGTTCTTGCAGCTGACGGCTCGAAAGATCTCGCTCGGTCAGCGCATGCGCGCCGACTTGGCCATGGCGCTGCTGCATAATCCCCCCATCGTTTACCTCGACGAACCGACGATTGGCCTCGACCTCACTGCCAAGGAGCGCATTCGCGCGTTCCTCAAGGAGCTCAATCGAGAGCGCGGCACCACGATCATGCTGACCACCCACGACCTCGTGGACATGGAGGAAATCTGCCGCAGGATCGTCATCATCGACAAGGGGCGGAAGATATTTGACGGGGGCCTCGAGGAAATGAAAGACCGCTTCGCGCGCGAGCGGGCCATCCGCTTTCAGCTCCAAGCCCCGCTCGGGGATATCGAGGCACGGCTCGCCGCGTTGCCGGCAGTGACGACCGAAGTGGAGAGCGAACGGCGCTTCACCTTGCGCTTCGACCGCTTTCAGCATTCAGCCGCCGCGCTCACGCGCGAAGTGATGAATCATGCCACCGTGGTCGATTTCCACATTGAAGAGCCTTCGATCGAAGCGGTGATCCGCCAAGTCTACGCGGGGACCCTCCTAGGAGCCGGGCTCACATGAGCCTCGTCGGACGTTACGCGGCGCTCGCGTCGGCGGCAGTGCAGCAGCGCATGGCTTACCGCAACGCGTTCTTGTTAAGTGTCGTGAGCCAACTCCTCGTGGCGTTGTCCCTCATCTACCTTTGGCAGGCAGTGTATGCGGGCCGGCCCGCGCTCAGTGGGTTCACCTGGCCCGAGCTGAAGACCTATCTGCTGCTTACGTTTTTCACCAACGTGGTGATCGGCTGGCACTCCGAAATGGCCGTCGTGGGCAGGATCCTCGATGGCAGTGTGGCCATTGACTTGCTCAAGCCCCTCGACTTCCAGGCCGCGCGCTTGGTCGAGATCCTCGGTGTGGCGCTATTCGAAGGCGCCGTAATGCTGCTGGTATTGGCCGTGCTTGCGCTCGCACTCGGCGGCATCGAATTCCCGCCTGACCTCACTACGCTGGGCCTCGCCCTGCTGAGCTTCGGGTTGGGCGCGCTGATCA
>JANOIG010000074.1:0-29032 GCA_031407405.1 Deltaproteobacteria bacterium | reverse complement strand
CAGCTGGGTGAGGGCTGGTTCGGTCCTCGCTGGGTTGGCCTCTAGACGCGACACTTTTTGTTTTTCTTGCGGCGCTCCGCGCCGGGCTCTGTCCCACCCATTTAGACTGGCGATTGTTCTGGGACAGTGCATTCGTCGTCGGCATGCGCGCGAGTGTGCCAAATGCCCTGGCGGCGCTCATAACGCTCCCGGCTCAGCTGCGCGAAGGCGCGTCCGTCCCAGGCGGTGGCGTCGACTTGTAGCGTGGTGCCGTCGATCGTGAGCTGATTGTAGGCGTTGGCGTGCCCGCGCAGCCGCGTAGAGGTCGCGGTGGAAGCGTGAATGGCCAGCACCGACCGCGGTCGCTCGAGCGGATGGACGGCCACACCGCTGAAGCTTTGGTGTAAGTGGCCGCTCATGCACACGCCGATGTCGGCCGCCTCCAGCACGGAAAAGAGCTGGTCGTGGCGGCGTAGGCGCCGTGTCGGCCGGCTCGTCGCTGCTTGAACGACGGGATGATGCGCCGCCAATATCCGCAGCGTGCTCGGGTAACGTCGGGCCGTCTCTTTGATTTGGTCCAGCTGCAGGGGCGAGACGCTGCCCTCTTTCCAGCGCCAGGGCTGTACGCTCGACAGCCCGAGCACGAGCAGCCCGTCGTCGTGCCAGACCGGGCAAAGCTCGGGCGTGATGAAGCGCTTATAACGCGAATACGGCGCCAATGCCCGATGCAGGGGCCGGTACAACGGCTCGATGTCGTGGTTGCCGGGGACCACGAGCCGAGCAAATGGCAGCTCATCGAGAAAGCGCCGGGCACGCCGAAATTGGCTCGAGCGCGCCCGCTGGGTGAGGTCGCCCGTGACCACCACCAGGTGGGGAGCAAATAGCATGAGGCTCGAGCCCAGCTCGGTGAGCACCCCGGAGGTTTCCGTCCCGAAGTGCAAATCGGAGAGGTGGGCAATGCGTCGCATGCGCACAGGATATGCTCCGGCACGCGCTGCCAGCAAGGCGGCCCGCAGTTTGCTAAGCCAGTGTGAGTCCCCTTGGTCCCAGAACGATACCCAGCCATGCTACACGCTTTTCGGGCAAATGACCGGTTTCGAACCCGCATCGAGCGGGCGCTCGGTGACATCCAACAACAGCTCAGTACGGGGCAGTTAAGCCAGCTCGATACAAAAGCGCTACAGCAGGTCGAAGCGGACGAACAGCGTAGCGGCTCGAAACCGCTGATCTCGCTGCGCGCGAAAGACGGCGCGGGTTATGTCTTCAAGCACTGCGATCCGGCGCTGGGCGCGGCCGAAGAGGCGGCCTTCAAGCTGAGGCAACTCGGCGGCCGCCCCGGTGCGCCGGCGCTCGTCACGAGCATCGAGCTAGCGGGCCAGCCACCGATGCTCGGCCTACTCAAGCCATATATTGATTTTCAGGTCAGCGCCGAGCTCGCCGCGGACACGACCACGTGGAGTGACGAGCAGCGGGCCGTGATGTTGCTCGAGCACGCCTGGGAGTGGTTCCTCGACAACATGGACACCAATACCAGCCAGTATGCGCTATTGGGCCCCCTGGCGTTGCCCATCAACATCGATTGGGATCGCGCCTTCTCCTCGGAAGGCCGCTCCGAATTCTCGCGCTTTACCAAATACCGCGCGGCGCTGCCGAACGCGCGTACCTTCTTGTATGCGGACTACGTCGCCGGCAAGGTCCAACTGCCGCTCTGGATGCTGTCGGCCGAGGCGCGCCGGATCCGGAGGCTGCCTAAAGCGGAGCTTGTAAACATTTTCATGCATTACGCCAAGGCCCGTTTCGAGGGCACTGCCGAGCAGGAGCAATTTGTGGCGCGCATGTTGATCCGGCAGCGCGGTATCGAGCGCGAGGTGGCCACCTTCATGCGTTTGCTCTGGGCCGAACGCCGCTCACTTCAGGGCTCAGCGGGGAGTCTGAGCGAATACTTGCACCATCAGCAACTGCTGCTCTGGGCGGCATGGCAGCATGTATTAAACGCTGTGCTGCGCGGGCCCATCGGCACCGGGGTTCGCCGCCTGCTCAGCCTATTTCGGGGCTGGCGCGCGCGCCCGGCTGCAGCAGCCACGGCACCCGACAGCTTACCGGCGAGCGAAGGTACCAAATAGCGAGTTCGAGCCTACGAAAGGCGTGGCTAGCTGGATCTCTGCCGCTACGTAGCTTGTGCCGCCTTGAACGCGGGCGGGTGGACCATGCCCCGCGCGATCCGCTCACGATACTCGTCGCGCGGCATGTCGATGGCACCGAAACGCTCGAAATGGACCTGCTGATATTGGCAATCGATCATCGTGAAGCCCCGGTCGAGCAGGTGCTGGCAGAGATGCGCGAAAGCCAACTTGCTGGCATGGTCCTCGTGGCTGAACATGCTCTCCACTGTGAACACGGTACCGAGCGCCACGCCAAAGGCGCCCCCCACCAGGCGGTCGCCCTTCCAAGCTTCTACGGTGTGCATGGCCCCTAGATCGAACAGCGCTCGATATGCCGCCTGAACGCGCGGGCTGAGCCAGGTCCCCTTACGGTCCCCACACGCGCTCAGCACGCCGGCGGGGTCCCGGTCAAAACACAGCTCGAACAAGCCTTTGCGCAGGTAGGTGCGGATACGGGACGGCACGTGTAGCTGGTCGAGCGGCAGCACGCAGCGCGGGTCCGGGCAATGCCACTCGATGCGGCCTGCCTTGTCCATCGGGAACATGCCCTGGGCATAGCCGAGCAGGATTTGTTCGGAGGTGAAGGGGAATCGCGCCGTCAAACCGCACAAGCCCCCCACTGGCCCTTCTGGCACGACCGCAGCGGCACGCCCGAGGACGCCGTGATACTTGCGTTGACCGAAGTCGAGCACGCGATTGACCAGCTTGTGGCCTTTGCGCAAAAGCACGTCTTTGGTCAGCTGCGAGGGTTGGGCAGGGCTGTTGGCGCGCCCAAAGCCCGCGTCATGAAAATTGACTTGAGTCATTTCGGGACCCCACATTGCCGGAGAGGTAGCTGGGCCGAGCGAGGCATAGGTTGGGCCAAACGCCACGGCAGGGCAGCCGAGCAAACTGGGGCGAGGATCAAAGGCCTGGCAATTGCGCGGACTAACGAAGCCGACGTGCTAGCGCTGGCACGAGCGTCCAAAAGGTGGGTGGCAAAAATGTCCCAGGGGTCCTCTTCGGATACGCTGGCCCGCGTCACCGTACCTACCGCACGGTCGGACAAACCTCCTGTAGGAGTTTCCCGTTCCAGCGACCCGCTGCTATGAACCCTCGATGTCCAAGAGCCGTGTGATGTGGAAACAATCGTGGGTGGCACCCCTGTTGTTGTCAGCAAGCCTGGGGTGCCAGCGCACTGCGGAGGGCGTCAAAGAGGACACCCTCGCCTTGGCGACCCATGCCGGCAAGACTGCCGACGAGGCCAGGGGCACTCTCGAGAGCGAGGTCAGCAGCTTCAAAGCGGAAGCAAATGCCAAGCTCGAGGAGCTGAGCGTGGCCGCGGCAGCCCTCGAATCGAAGGCCACAGACGGACTCAGCGCATCCAAGCAAAAGCTCGAGGGTGAGATTCTGGAAACCCGCGCCAAGCTGGCCGAGTTGAAGGCGGACAGCCGCGCCGATTGGCAGGAGGCCAAGCGCGACCTCGACGACCGCCTCGCCCACCTCGGTAAACAAATGAACGTGGCGCTCGACAAGGCCGGGGACAAAGTAGAAAAAACCCTCGATTAGTGCCTCGATACTACTGAATCGATGGCACAAATGAAATTGAGGTAGCCGATTCAGACTGACAGCAAGGCATCGCTTCATTGGAATCGGCGTACTATGGCGCCTTGTCCACCCGGCGGTCGACCTCGTGTCGAATGGCTGCGGCGCCGCGCTCGAACGCGGCCACAGGCGTGAGCAGGCTGACGACCAGGTGCGGAGCGCGCTCGGAGAAGTCGTAAAAATACCCGGGATGCGTCAGCACCCCGCTCCGCTCCAAAAGGCCCACGGCCCACTCCTCTTCGCTGGCCAGGTCGGGCAAACGCACGATCGCGTACCAGCCGCCTTCGGTGCCCAGCACCGAGCCCGCCGACCCCGCCAGGCATTGCCGCAGGCTTTTCAGGTTGCCGCGCAGGCGCTCGAGCAGGGGCGCCCTGAACGCCGGAGCTTGCTCGAGGAGCCTGGGCAACGCCTGCTGAACCGGCGTAGCCACCGATAGGTAAGTATCGGCCATCCATGCCAACCGCTGCATGGACTCTTGCACGACCGGCGTGGGGCCGCTGGCTGCAAGCCAACTCAGCTTGAGATGCGGCAGCCCAGCGGACTTCGATAGCCCATCGATGCAGAAGGTCAACACTTCCGATGCGCCCAGTGCGCTACGCAATCTATTCTCGCTTGGCTCGAGCTCATAGCGCGCAAACACCTCGTCGCTGACCAGAGGCAAGCCCAGCTCCGCGAGCTCGGCGAGCTCCGCTCGGCTGGTGTAAGAGCCCGTGGGGTTATTCGGGCTGATCAGCACGATGGCTCGCGTTTTTGGCCCCCGCGCGCGGCGCACCGAGTCGACGTCAATGTGCCAAGCGCCGTCGTAGGCGAGCCGGTACGGCGTGAGCCGCACGCCCGCATAACGAGCGAGGTGCACGAGCAATGGATAGCTGGGCTCGGGAGCGAGCACTTCATCACCCACGTCACACAGCAGCGTGAACAGGTGGTGATAGGCTTCACTGCTGCTGGGCAATAAAAGGACGTGCTCAGGGTCTGGCGGGCTCTCTTGGCTCGACCAGTGCCGGGCCACTGCATGTCGCGCGCTCGGCAGCCCCAGTGGGTCTGGCGCGTAGGCGAGGGCCTCCTCTTTAACGCGGTCCTGTCCGGTACCGAACACCGCGTAGTCGAGGCCCGCCTCGGTGGGGTTCGAAAGTGTCAGATCGATGGCGTCCGGCCGGCTGCGCGCGGCGTCGAGGGCTACGGCCAGACGGCTTGGCTGTTCGTCGATGGCACTTCTGCTCGAGAGTTTCACGGGCTCCCTCGATTCTACCGAATCGATGGCACCAAAGAAATTGAGCTAGCCGATTCGGCCCGCTTGCACCTTTTCAGGCCGACGAGTACGTCGGGTGCAGGGATGAACGTGGCTGCGGCTTTGGATTGCGTGACCCACCTCACTTATGAGGGGCGCGACATCTATCTCGTGGGCACCGCGCATGTCTCCCAGCGCAGCGTCGATGACGTGGGGCGTGTGATCAACGAGCTTCGCCCGGACACGGTGTGTGTGGAGCTGGATGCCACGCGTCACCAAGCGCTGGTCGATCCGAAACGTTGGCGCAAGCTCGACATCTTCGAGGTGATCATGCAGCGCAGGGTCGTGTTCATGCTCGCCAACCTGGCGTTGAGCAGCTACCAGCGGCGCCTCGGCGAGAAACTTGGCGTGCGGCCCGGCGCGGAGATGCTGGCGGCCATCGCCCATGCCGAGCGGGTGGGGGCGCGGCTCGTGCTGGCGGACCGCGACATCCAAGCCACCTTGAAGCGCACTTGGGCCGCGCTCAGCCCGTGGGATTGCCTACAGCTCGTCGGCACCGTGGTGGGCGCGCTGTTCGCCAAGGCCGACATCACGGAAGAGCAGGTCGAGGCGCTAAAGAATCGTAACACCATCAGCGAGTTGGTGCGGGAGTTTGCAGAGGTGATGCCGCGCCTACAGCGGCCGCTCATCGATGAGCGGGACCGCTACTTGATGAGCGCCATTCGGGAGGCACCGGGGCCACGGGTGGTGGCCGTCGTAGGTGCGGGTCACGTCGGGGGCATGGTCAAGTACCTCAACGTGGAGGTCGATCGCCGGCTGTTGAGCGAGATACCGCCGCCCAGTTGGCTGCGTAGGTGCATCAAGTGGCTCCTCGTCGCGCTCGTGCTGGTCGCCTTCTATTGGGGTTACGCCCAGGGGCAGCTGGACGGGCTCCGTCCGTTGCTCGTGGCTTGGGCGGTCGCTAATGCGGTGGGGGTCGCCGCGTTCAGCCTGGCTGCCCGAGCCAAGCTGCTCACCGTGCTGTTCGCCGCGTTGGCAGCTCCCGTCGCGGCGCTCATCCCGCCGGTTGGAGCTGGCATGGTCGCCGCCTTGGTCGAGGCCTGGTTGCGCCGGCCGAGCGATGCCGATCGCGACGGGTTGAGCCAGGTTTCGTCGCTCGCTGACTGGTACAAGAACCGGTTCACGCGTGTGCTTCTGGTCGGTTTCGCTGCCGGCGCGGGCGCGACGTTGGGAGCTTTCGTGGGAGCGGTTTGGGTGCTCGTGCTCGCATAGTGCGCGAGCGCCTAGCCCAACGGAGCAAGAGGGCTATCGCAGCAAGAGCTCGAGGCGTTTCAGGGTTCGAGCGAGCGCCGTCTTGACCTCGTTCGGCTCAGCTCGAGTCAGAGGGGGCCGGTTGGCTTCGGCCCGCAGCTGTTCAATGGCCCTCGGATTGCGGAACCAGTCTTCATCGTGAGCTTCGAGCAGCGCCTCTTCGCGCTCTACCGCGAGCAGCTGCCCCACCAGGTGCTGCTCATCTTCGATACCGAGCGGAAAGAGCGCGCCGGCAATGTTTGGCGTGACCGATAGATCCAGGTCCCGATGCACGAGCTCGACGAAGGCTTCTCTAAAACTGCTCTCTCCCGCCAACGCATGCGGCCTGAGTTGGACTCGGAATGCCGTCAAGCCGAGCTCGAGCAGCCAGATCTGAGCCAGTCGGCGCCTGACGTCGGGCAGCGCGTGTGGGGGTATTTCGAGGTGACGACCGAGGAAGCGGGAGTTGAGCGGTAGTAGTGAAAAGAGCGCCGAGGCTTCGTGGCGTTTCAACCCATACGGGTCGTGCGCCACGACAAAAGGTTGATCCTGCGGGCCGAGCGCCTCCAACCAGGCTCCGCCCAGGATACCGAGTGAACGCATGAAGCTGGCCGCACCGAGCGAGCTCGGCAAGGGCGGTGTCTTCAGATCGAGTGAACGCAGCAGGTCGCCGTCGCGGAAGTAGTCCAGCATTCGTTGTGGCGACAACCGTGCGGGCCAACTGCCGGGGACGTCACGCCCGAGCGCGACCTCGACGAAGCCCGCGGGCGAAGCCAGCTCGAGCTCGCGGATCCGTTCCCGTGTGGATCTAGCGACGAGCTCCGCGAGCACAGCCGCGTTGGCGCCTGCGGTATGGGCGGTGTCCGCGTCGGCCAGGCATGATTCGATCACGGCTGGGCTATCCAGGCCCATGCGTCGCGCGATCTCGCGGCGCCGCTGCCATAGGTCGACCGTCAGCGTCGACACCGGCGCGGCGTTGCCCAGGAAGAGCTGCATCCAGACTTCCGCCCGCGGGGCATCGGACAGGCAGCGCTCGAGCATCGTCGCGAGGCTCACGGCGCCGCGCCCGGGGGCATCCGGGAGCCGCAGCTCCTTCTGGCGCTCCTCGCCGAGGGCCGTCAGCGCGCCATGATTGATGCGTTGCTCGGCCAGACGATACACCCAGCGGCGCGCCGGGCCGCGGAGCGGATCGTACTCGGGCAGCTCACTCAACCGGCGAAACTGCTCTAGCCCCGTAACGGGATGGAAATAGGTGAGCGGGTCGTCCTCCTCTCCGCCCTCCGGCCGATCTCGCAGCCGCAGGCGCCAGGCACGCCACTGGGTAAAGGCCCGTGCGAGCTGCCGATCGAGCTCAATGGGGGAGAAGTCACGGGAGAAGTCAGATTCCACGCGCCGTGCCACTTGCCCCGGGCAGGCTAAGGCCACAAGCTCTAAAAACCGCGCGCTGTTCTGGAACGCAGCTGCTCGCAGCGGAAAAATCCCGATCCGCGGGTGAAACCCCGAGGGGGTTGAGAGTCAACGACTAGACCGTCGACACCCAAGCTGGACATAGCGCCGAGTGAGGCTGGATCCAGTTGTCGGACGGGGTTAGGATGAAATCAATACCATGAGCCGAATAGACGACGAACTCGAACAGGCTGTAAGCGACGCGGGCGGCGATCGCGAAGAGGACATTCCCGGCGGCCGTATCGGCCCGGCGGGCGCCAGTATCAGTGGCGCTTCGCGTGGGAGCGGCACTTCGGGGCAGGGAGCTGGGGGGCAAGGGGCTGGCGGGGACGACACTCGGCCCGTCGTCGCCGACGCGGAGCCCAGCCAGCGGAGTTGGGGTCTGCTCGCGGGTCTGTGTGCCCTCGGAGCCGGGATTCTGGTGCTCGTGTTCAACAGCACCGACGAAGCGGTCGTGTACGCCTACGGCGTCAAGGACTTGAATGCGAAGGCAGCGGAGCTGGGGGAGCGGCAGGTGCGGGTGATCGGGGACCTCGTATCGGGCACGTTGACACGCCGGGATGACCCCTGTGAATACCGCTTCAATTTGAGGCACACCGGGGATAAGGCCGGCGAAACGTTGAAGGTCCACTACGCCCAATGCGTGGTCCCCGATCAGTTTCGAGACGTGAAGGGCGTCCAGGTCGAAGTGACCGCGGAAGGGCGCCTGTCCAGTGAGGGCCACCTCGAGGCCAGCAAGATCTTCGCGAAGTGCCCGTCGAAATACGAAATGAAGGAGAGCGCACAGGCCATGGGTGAGCGCCCCGACCACGGCGGCGGAGCACCGAAGCCCGAGTTCATCGCGCCTCGCGCCGAAGGTATTCGCTAGCGCACCACGCGTCAGTGCGAGTATTCCCTGCACATGTGGGACCGATTTCTACGCGCCTGCCGGCGTGAGCCCGTTGATGCCACGCCGGTCTGGTTCATGCGCCAGGCGGGCCGCTACATGGCCGAGTATCGCAAGATTCGCGAGCACCACACCCTGCTCGAAATCTGCAAACAGCCCGATTTGGCCACCGAGGTCACGCTGCAGCCGGTCAGGGCCCACGGCGTCGACGCGGCCATTTTATTTGCCGACATCCTGTTGCCCCTCGAGCCGATGGGGGCGCCGTTCGATTTCGCGGCGGGCGAAGGGCCGCGCATCTTCGAGCCGATTCGCGATCGGCAGGGGGTCGAGCGCCTGCGCGTGATCGATCCCCACGAGGGGCTAGGCTACGTGCTCGAGGCCATCAAGAGCATACGCCGCGAGCTGGACGGCAAGACGCCGCTGATCGGCTTCGCTGGTGCGCCGTTCACCCTCGCCAGCTACCTGATCGAGGGCGGCAAGAGCTCCCAGTTCATCAAGACCAAGGGCATGATGTACGGGGAGCCTGAGCTGTGGGGTCAGTTGATGACCAAGCTCTCGGAGGTGATCCGTCTGTATTTGTTGGCACAAATCGCCGCGGGGGCGCAGGCGGTTCAGATTTTCGACTCCTGGGTGGGCCAGCTCTCTCCGCACGATTACCGGGAGTTCATCCAGCCCTACCTGCGGCCCGTGTTTGCCGCTCTGGAGCAGACGAACGTACCCGTCATTCACTTCGGTACCGACACGAGCACCCTGCTCGAGCTGCAGAAGGAGACGGGCGGCACGGTGATCGGCGCCGACTGGAGGATCCCCCTCGACGTCGTGCGCTGCCGTCTGGGAACGGACGTTGCCATCCAGGGCAACCTGGATCCGCATCTGCTCAGTGCGCCGCGCGAGCGGCTCCACGCGGGGGTGCGGGAGGTGCTACGTGGCGCCGGCTCGGGCCCCGGGCACATCTTCAATCTGGGTCACGGAATCATGCCCCACACGCCTCCGGATGCGGTCACCGAGGTGACTGAGTTGGTCCACGAGTGGACGGCCCGGTAGTCCCGAGGCCCAACCGCTTGCCATCAGATCGGGGATGTGGGTAAACCCCGCCGGAAATGAATACTGTCGGTCGCGCGGAGCTTTTTGCTAAGCTCGGCGCCCTGCTCCGGTGTCGTCTAAGGGTAGGACAAGGGACTTTGAATCCCTGAATCGAGGTTCGAATCCTTGCACCGGAACTGGCTCGAGCTCGCTGATCTCATGGGGAGTCCTTGTCCCAGATGACGCGCCTGCGCCTCATCTCGAGCTCAGGCGCGGATCCCCTGTACCTGGCGAGCGGAGCGCGGGAACACGCGCCTACACACCACCATCAACGCTACCAACAACACCACCCAGGGCAGCCAGGCCGAGACCTCGTACCAGTACATCTTTGGACGCAGCGCAGGATTTTTTTGGGCTAAAGCGGGTAAATCGTGGCGGGTCCAGAAGTCTACGTACAGCAGGTACGTGACCGCGGAAAGGACGGTGGACACTCCGACCAGCGTCAACCAGGAGCGGTTGCCATCGGGCCGCCGTGCCCGCGCGCCGTAGGCCAACAGTACGAAGAATGGCAAGATCAGCGTGACATTGTAGTGCTCCCATTGGTACGGCCCGGGAGCCATCGTCACGATGGTGATGATCGCGAACGGGATGTCGATGGCGGTAGGATTCCTGCGCCCTACACGCATCGCCGGCCACACCACGAACCAAGTGAGCCATAGCAGGAGCAGCGATAGCACCGCGCCCAAGGCTTGCCCTGCCGGAGACAAGGCGTGGCCGTGTGGAAATTCGTACGCGGGGTAGAACAGGCGTTGGGTGATGCCGGCGATGCTCGCGTTGCGGATGTTATTTTCCCAGCGGTGGGCATGGCTCGCCGTCGAGTCCAAGAAGTCCTTGAAGACCGTGGGACCCAGCCGTCGGGTGGCCTCTGCCGCGAACAAGCCGTAGGCGATGGCTGCCCCCGCGAACGCGCGCCAACGCTGTGTCAGAGCGAAATAGAGGACCAATATCCCCGGATACAGCTTCAAGGAGCAAGCAAGGCCGGCCATTACCCCGGCCCAGCCGTCGCGACCTCGCCGCAAGAACCACCATGAAAGCACATAGAGCAGCGCGATCGGCTCAGACAAGTCGACCTGCGACATGTGCACGTGCATCCACGTCATGGTCAACACGACGGACGCCGTCAGCACGGCCGTCACCCCCCATAGCCAGAGGCGCAACTCGGAAAGCACGAGCGCGATGTGGACGCACAACATCGCGAGCGTCATCAGCGAGAACGCGTACTTCATCGTCATCGCGTCCATCTTTGCGAACGGGATGAACCAGAGGAGCGTGGTCGGCGGATGGCCTAGGCCGTAGCCGGGCTCCATACCAATCCGGCGCAGACTCGGGGCGCTGTAAGGATCGTTCCCTTCGGCGAGCTCTTTGCCGCCGCCCCAATCCACCACCCCATCTGCTGGGAAATGCAGCGAGCGTAGCTGGAGCTCAGGCCCCGCGTCGCGTAGCAGGAGGAACGACAGAACGAGCGCGCCCACCACATACAGGATGGTTACCGCCTGAGCGAAGACTGCGCGAAGCTCCGCCTGTGACCGCGGTAACAAGCGCTGGAAAGTCATCTGCTCACAACTGGCATGGCTCGCTTCGCGCTACCAAGTCCGCCCGACATACGCGGATGTGTAGCATATCAGCCGGCTCGGGCAGTACAAAGAGCTCGGTTGGTCGCGGGCGCAGGTGACCTCCGGCAACGCCCTGGGCGAGCTGGTGGTGGGGCCTCTATTTGGTTTCCTGGCGGGGCCGGGAGGGTAGCAGATCCGCCGTCTGACTCAGCTGGTCGCGGCGGATGCGGCCGCCTTGCCCGGCAACAGTGCCACGGCGACCGCGCCCAGGGCCGCGAGCGCCGCGAGCAGCTGGAAGCCTGCCGAGTAGCTACCGGTGCTGTCGTGAAGCTTGCCGACGATCCAGGGGAACAGCGCCTCCGCCACGCCGTCCGCGGTGAGGACGATGCCCATGATGCGTCCGAGCACCGCCGTGCCGTACATCTGGGCGGCCATGAGCGGGATGATCAGGTACTCGCCGCCGAGGCCCAGACCGAAGAAGAGCACGTACAGGTAGATGGTTCCCCCCTCGGCGCCGCTCACGAGGATCAACATGGCCGCTGTCACCAGCGCGTACACGATCAGCATCACGCGTTTGGGGCCAATCTTGTCTGCCAGCCAGCCAGCGCCGAACCGCCCGACGAGACTGACGGCGGCGATCATGGAGATGATGTTCAACGCCTCGTCCTGGCTCCAGCCTTTGTCGAGAGTGAGCATCATCTTGAAGTGCTGCATGGCGCCGCCGACCGCGCCAATCGACGCCATGCTGCCGAGGGCGAGCACGTAGAAGTTCTTGCCTTTGAGGTGCTCTCCGAGCGGCGCCTTCGGGGCGTCCGCCCGTATCGCAGCCGCGGGACCTTCTCCCTCGCGGAGCAGCAAGACGAGCGGCATCGCGACCACGACCACGAGCGCGCCGAGCAACATGAGCGCGGAGCGCCAGCCGAATGCGCCGATGAGGTACTTCGTGATCTGCGGCACGAAGAAGAAGCCGATGCCGATGCCGACGTAGGCGATGCCCATCGCTTTACCCCGCGATTCCTTGAAACTTCGCGACAGGAGCACCTGGTTCGGCAGCGGGCCAGCGAGCACGTAGCCGAGCGCGTTCATCGCGTAGAACAGATAGAAGAGAGCGATGGTCTGGACGCTGCCGAGCCCGACGAGGGCGAGCGATGCGATGACGATGCCGGCGATCATCGGCTTGCGCGGACCGACCCGGTCGATGAGCGATCCGGCGAGGAAGCCGAACAGCGGCCCGATCAGCACCTTGCCGATCATGTTGCCGGAGGTGACATCCGCCCGCGTCCAGCCGAGCTCCTTGACGAAGAAGTCGTAGTAGAGCGGCAATCCGTACAATACGAGACCGACGATCGCGAAGAGCGCGAAAAATGAAGTGCCGATGAGGCGGACACGTCTACCGGGCGCCAGCGAGTCGACAGCGGCTGTCATGCGGAGGACTTACACCGGCGGTCGCTCCGCATCAAAGGACTTCGGCGCCGCCGACGGCGCAATCCAGGCGCGGCCCGGCTACTGGGGTACGTCGATAGTAGCGCTTCGTCGACGGTCAGCTGCACGTTACGCTGCGACGATAGCGAAAGCGTGGTGGAGCCCGGCATTGGTTGCGGCTCCCGATCGGAGCGCTCCCTCGTTTGCTCGCGGAGTGGTGAGGGCAGCCATTCAGCGCCGAGCGCGTCGGCTTGCTCGGCGATTGCGCCGAGTTGCAGGTTTCAATCCAACCGGAGAGGGCAGAAATGGCCTCGATTCGTGCCCTTCGGCACGGTGCTGGCTCGGAACCGAGGAATGTGCTACCGGCCGGCCATGCTTTCACCCGACGGACGGCGGCCTTTGATCGGGGGCGCCGCCGCGCCTCGACGTGCAGCAGCGTGATCAGCATCGATGAGAGGCGAGAGCCCGCCAGCCTGCGCGAAAAACTCAAGCGTTTCTGGGCGCTATCGGGCCAGAAGATCGAGCTCATCGAACGAGATTACACCTCCGCCAAAGGCGCGCCGGTGTTCACGGTGCGCGGGCGTTACACGAACCGCGGCTGGACCGAGTGGACGCAAGGCTTCCAGTACGGGTCGGCATTGCTGCACTTCGACGCCACTCGCGAGCTCCGTTTCCTGGAAGTCGGGCGGCACAACACCGTCACGCGCATGGCGTCGCACCTCAGCCACACCGGCGTGCACGACCACGGCTTCAACAACGTCAGCACCTACGGCAACCTGTTGCGCCTGATGGGGGAAGGGCGCATCAGCGAAAACCCCTGGGAGCGCAACTTCTACGAGCTAGCCATCAAGGTTTCCGGCGCGGTGCAGGCGAGCCGCTGGACACCGCTCGGGGACGGCGGCTTCATCTACTCGTTCAATGGTCCACACTCGCTGTTCGTCGACACGATCCGTTCCTGTCGCGTGCTGATGCTGGCGCACCGGCTCGGCCACAGGCTCCTCGGCGAGAGTGACCGCGCCATCAGCCTCGCCCAACGTGCGCTGTCACACCTGTGTGCGACGGCGCGCTACTCCATCTACTACGGTGAAGGGCGAGACGTCTACGACGTCTGGGGGCGCGCCGCGCACGAGAGCATTTTCAACACCAACGACGGCAATTACCGCTGCCCGAGCTCGCAACAGGGCTACAGCCCATTTTCGACCTGGACCCGCGGCCTCGCCTGGGCGATGTGCGGCTTCAGCGAGCAGCTCGAGCTCTTGCGTGCTCTCCCCGACGCCGATCTCGAAGCCAATGGCGGCCGGCCCGAGCTCACCCAAACCCTGCTGCGCGCCGCCCAGGCCACCTGCGATTTCTACATCAGCCACACCCCGGCGTGTGGGGTGCCCTACTGGGACACGGGGGCGCCCGGCCTCTCTGAGCTCGGTCACTACCTGGAGCGCCCCGCCGATCCGTTCAACCCGCACGAACCCGTCGACAGCTCTGCCGCCGCCATCGCCGCACAAGGTTTACTACGGCTGGGCCACTATCTAGGAGGTCATCTAGGAGCTGAGGATCAAGCCGGCCGGCGCTACTACCAGGCGGGGCTGACCATTCTCGACACGCTCCTCGGTGAACCCTATCTGTCGCTCGATCCCGATCATCAAGGCTTGCTGCTGCACTCCGTATACCACCGCCCCAATGGCTGGGATCACCTGCCGCCCGACAGCAAGGTGCCCCGCGGTGAATCCAGCATGTGGGGGGACTATCACCTGCGGGAAGTCGCCTTGTACGTGCAGCGTCTGATCCAGGGTCAGGCCTACTACAGCTTCTTTTCGGGTATCGGAGCGGCAGCGCCGTGACCCCTCCCGCCGACTTGTCTCGCCTGTGCGTGCACACGATCACGACCAAACCGTGGCCGCTCGAGCAAGCCGCGCGCGAATACGCCCGCGCCGGTGTGCGAGGCATCACGGTGTGGCGGGAAGCGCTCGAAGGGCGCGACCCAGAGCGTGCCGGCGAGCTGTTGCGCAGCCACGGCCTCTCGATCGTATCCCTGTGCCGCGGCGGCTTTTTTGCTCATGTCGACGAGGCGGCCCGGCGCCAGGCGCTGGTCGACAATCGCGCCGCGATCGAACAAGCCGCGGCGCTCGGCGCGCCGATGCTGGTGCTGGTGTGCGGCGCCGCACCGGGCCAGCCGCTGGAACGTTCGCGCGAACAGATCCGCGCCGGCATCGAAGCGATCCTGCCGTATGCCGAGGAGCACGGGCTCAGGCTCGCGATCGAGCCGCTGCACCCGATGTACTCCGATAGTCGCTCCGCCATCAACACTCTGGCACAAGCCACCGACCTGGCGCTCGCGATCGGCTCCGAGGCGCTCGGCGTGGCCGTCGACGTGTACCACGTGTGGTGGGATCCCATGCTAGAGAGCGAGATCGCGCGCTGTGGCAGCGCGGCCAAGCTGTTCGCCTTCCACGTGTGTGACTGGAAGACGCCCACCAACGACCTGCTGCTCGACCGCGGACTGCCGGGCGAGGGTTGCATCGAAGTCCGCCGCATTCGCGGCTGGATGGAACGGGCGGGGTTTTCGGGCTACAACGAAGTCGAGATCTTCTCCGAAACACACTGGGCGAGCGAGCAAGAGCATTTCCTGAATCAGATCGTTCAGAGCTACCGCGCACACGTTTGAAGCGCGCATTTTTTTCTAGCGCGGGCGCCCCAACCCGGGCAGGTTTGACACGAACAAAGCGAGAATGGCGGCGGCGCCGCCCAGCATCGGAACGAGAGAGCAGCATGACAGTGCACAAGATCGGTATCATCCTGAACGGCGTCACCGGGCGCATGGGCAAGAACCAGCACCTGATGCGGTCGCTCGTACCCCTCATCCGTCAAGGAGGGCTGCAGATCGCGCCCGGCGAGCGCATCCTGCCGGAGCTCCTGCTCGTGGGGCGCAGCGCCGATAAATTGAAGGAGCTCGTCGAGCTCGCCGGCACTGGCCGCGTGACGACGAGCCTGGACGCGGCGCTCTCGGACCCGAGCATGTCGATCTATTTCGACGCGCAAGTGACCGGCGCTCGGCACGAAGCGGTGCTCCAGGCGATCGCCGCCGGCAAGCACATCTACTGCGAAAAACCTGCGTCTGCGAGCACCGCGGGGGCGTTGGAGCTGCACAAGCGTTGCGAGGCGCGCGGGCTCAAGCACGGCGTCGTGCAGGACAAACTCTGGCTGCCGGGGTTGATCAAGCTGCGCCGCTTGCGTGAGCAAGGCTTCTTCGGACGCATCCTATCCGTGCGCGGCGAGTTCGGTTACTGGGTGTTCGAGGGGCACAGCGTGCCTGCGCAGCGGCCGTCGTGGAATTATCGCAAAGAGGACGATGGCGGTATCATCGTCGACATGCTGTGCCACTGGCGCTACGTGCTCGACAACTTGTTCGGCGCCGTGAAAGCCGTGAGCTGCCTCGGCACCACCCACATCCCCGAGCGCGTGGACGAGCAGGGCAAAGCCTACGCCGCCACGGCCGACGACGCCGCCTACGCCACCTTCGAGCTCGACGGCGGAGTCATCGCTCAGATCAACTCGTCGTGGACTACTCGCGTGCGCCGCGACGATTTGCTCACGCTGCATGTCGATGGCACCAAAGGCTCCGCCGTGTGCGGCCTGCGCGAGTGCTGGACACAGCACTACGGCAATACCCCGCGCCCCGTCTGGAACCCCGACATCGAGCAGCCGATCGATTTTCGGGCAGGCTGGCAGCGTGTGCCAGAGCAAGAGACGTACGAAAACGCGTTCAAGGCGCAGTGGGAGCTGTTCTTGCGTCACGTCGTCAGCGGGTCGCCGTTTCCGTGGTCATTGCGTGAAGCCGCAAAGGGCATCCAGCTCGCGGAGAAGGGCCTGGAGAGCTGGTCGAAGCGCGCCTGGGTCTCGGTACCCGAGCTGCCCTGAAGGCGTCGGCACGAAGGCGAATCGGCAATGTCACGCATGGAAGGGGCACGCACGGCACTCGTCACTGGCGGCAGCCGAGGCATCGGGCTCGGCATTGCGGAGCGCTTGGCGCTCGAGGGCTGGGATCTGATCATCAATGGCGTGCGCGCCGAGGCAGAGGCCAGGGCTGCGCTCGAGGGGCTCAGCGCGCATGGGGTACAGGTGACTTATGCGCGCGGCGATGTCGGTTCCAAACAGGGTCGTGACTCGATCCTGGAGCAAGTGCTCGGCCGCCATGGAGCGCCGAACCTGCTCGTGAACAACGCTGGCGTCGCGCCGCTCGAACGCAAGGACCTGCTGGAGATGAGCGAAGACAGCTACGACCGCGTGCTGGGCATCAATCTGAAAGGGCCGTTTTTCCTCACTCAGGCCGTCGCCCGCACCAAGCTCGAGGCCAAGAGCAAAGATGCGTCGTTCAGCGGCTGCATCGTCACCATCTCGAGCATTTCCGCGACCGTCGCTTCGATCAATCGGGGCGAGTATTGCATCTCCAAAGCGGGCCTCTCGATGCTGTCCGAGCTCTTCGCCGCCCGCCTCGGCGCTCACGGCATCCCTGTCTACGAAGTGCGGCCCGGCGTGATCCGCACGGACATGACGGCAGGCGTGCAGGCCAAGTACGACAAGCTCATCGCCGAGGGCCTGTGCGTGCAGCCCCGCTGGGGCTCGCCCGAGGACGTCGGCAGAGCCGTGGCGGCGCTCGCCCGCGGCGACTTCGCCTATTCGACGGGCCAAGTCGTGATGGTCGACGGCGGGCTGACGATGCCCAGATTGTGAGTGCCAGCTCCGGCGAGGCAATCCGCCGCGTGATCTGACGTTGGTCCGCGCATTCCTGCGCCAGACGCCGGCCGAGCACAGCCACGCCCAGCTGCTTGGCTCCTTCACCGCCGCCGTCTATTGCGGCGGCGGTTTGACGGGACGCCAGGCTCCTGAAGGTTGGCTGGCAGTCAACTTCTCCTACTCACCAAAGTTTGTTTGGGTTCGATGAATGCCTGCTTTTTGAAAGGCGCCACCGCCCACGCCGAGATGAGGGACCAGGATGACCTTGCCGTTGTCGTCGGTGCGCACATGGACGACGTCCGTGAGGCCATTGCCATCGACGTCAGCGGCGATGACTCGAAACAGGGTCTTTTCTCCCCCGTTGAAGTGCACGCCCGTTCGATAGATGCCCGTGGGGCGCCAGCCAGAAACGCCTTCCGAAATGTGCACCAGCAAGATCAATTCCGCGCCATCCGTTCTGTAGTGCAGGAGGTCATCGACTCCGTCACCGGAGAAGTCCTTCGCGGTGACGCCGAACATCGTCGCCTCGCCGCCGCTAAAGTGATTGCCCGTCCGGTAGATCGGCATCCGGTTGAAACCACCGGCTCCGTCCGCAACATGGGGGATTAGAATCAGCTCGCCGCCGCCATCGGTGCGAGCGTGAACGATGTCATCGATACCGTCGCCGGAGACATCTGCGGTGACGACGTTGGAGAGCGTCTTTCCGCCTTCGCCGTATTGAACACCGGTGCGATAGATAGCCGCAGGAGTGAACGTGCCATTCCCGTCCGAGATGTGCGGGATCAAGATGACCTCGCCACCGTTGTCTGTTCGCGCATGAACGAAATCGTCGATGCCGTCGCCCGAGATGTCGCCGGCGATGACGTTCGAGGGGGCGTTGCCGCCTTCCCCGTACTGAGTACCGGTGTAATGAATGGGCGCGGGAGCAAACCCGCCAGTGCCGTCCGAGATGTGGGGGATCAGGATGAGCTGGCCATCGCTATCCGTTCGGGCGTGAGTGACGTCATCGATGCCGTCGCCTGAGATGTCTGCAGCGATGATGCCGATGAGAGCGGTCTCGCCGCCGTTGTAGTGAACCCCCGTGTGATAGAGCGGCGCGGCATGAAAACTTCCGGCGGCGTCGTACAGATGAGGGGCGAAGATGAGCTTCCCCCCTTCGGTCCTGTAGTGCAGAATGTCTCGAAGACCGTCGCCAGTGATGTCCGCGTCGATCACTCCGTAGTGGGTGGGCTCACCGCCGTGGAGGTGGACTCCCGTAGCGTATACTGCGCCCACGGCGAACCCGCCGCTGCCGCTCGCGTGGTTGGAAACGGCGATCAGGTCGCCGCCGTGATCGGTTCTGATGTGTACGATGTCGCGCGGCGAGCCACCCGCGGTGATGACTGCTGCAAACGAAGGCGGAGGCTCGGTTTGCGGGGCCGGCTGCCTGATACAGCCGGCGCGGCACAATTTGTGCTGAATGTCACACTGTCGATCAGTCAGCGGGCATCCTTCGAGTTCGTCGTTGCAGCCACTGCGGCAAATGTTCTCCGCGGTGTTGCGGCACGCTTTGTCGCTCCTGCACCACTTTTGGAACGGTTCTTGAACATTCTTTTCCCACCAATCCCAGCCCGCGTGCGCTGACGACGCAGAGAGGGCAATGAAAGCCATCAAGCTCCAGGCAAGCGCGCGCGGAGCGTCGTTAGATTCTCGAAACATGGAGACACCTTTCTTGACCTCGATCCCGTGAGGAGACCGAGAACTGCATGGGTGATGTGGACTGCGATGGCGTGCCGAGCGCGCCATCGCCTGTTGAGCTTGTCCTGGCCACGCGACTCCGTCGAGGTGCTCGGCTGAGGGCGAAGATCAATAATTGTACATCTTTAGATCAAAAATTGTCGCAGGCCTTGAAGGCGGACGACAATCACCTAGACTCGTCAGCATGAAGGGTTCACGAAGCGGGAGCGAGGGGGGCCAACGACGCTCAGTTCGGATGAGCACTCGTGGCACTGCGAAAGCACGACCAAAGCGTCGCCAGCCGAGGCGCAAACCTGCTGAGATCATGCGCATCGACCTGGGCGCTCTGCTGGAGCAGCATGACTACCGCGAAGAGCTTGGCGCGGCTGCGATCGCGAAGGGCGCGGACATCGATCGGCGAACAGTCACGAAATTCTTGAACGGCACAGCCTCGCGGATCGCCATGCTGGACCTGTCGCGACTCTGCGAATGGCTCGTCACGAAGGACGTGAACTCGACCGAGCTACCCGGCGCGCTGTTTCACCAAAACTGGTTCTGGAGCGCCATCTCTGGCAAGCCTGTCACGTTTCATCTGGGAGAGAAACGGCAGAGGGAAGGTCCGAGTTTCACGAAGCGTTGGGTTGCGCTGGATGACGTCATGGTCGTGAACGAGGTGACGACGGCCGTTGCGCGCGCCACTTCTCCCCGAAGGACCATCGCATCCGCCTATGTTCCGCTCCACGTGTCCGACGGTAGCGATGACAGTCAACGCCCAGTAGATCGTGCAATGGCGAAGCGAATGTACAATCAGGTCGCTCAGCATCGAGGGGTAAACATCATGGTCGGTTCACCCCGTGCCAACTTGCTGACCGAGCTCTTGGTGGCCGATCTATTCAGCCGTACGCCCTTTCGCGCGCCGCAGACCATGAAAAGAGGTTTGCCGTTTTTCCTCCGCTTTCCTTCACGAGGGGACTCGATCGAAAGTTGTTGTGGAGGATCTGGAGGGCCCTCCTGGGTTGCGAGCTCCGAACCGGGGATCTACTACTACTACGAGAAGCACTGGCAGCACGCGCTCTGGACATCGGAGACCGCGGATGCCGCCATCATCCTCACACGCCAGCGGCGCGATCGGTCTCGAACCGACGTAGCGTTCGCGGGGTTGACCGGGAGAAGCACCCGCTGCGCCAGTCGGCTCTTCATCGACAATCCTTCCATGTTCAAACCAGATTGCGAAGGGCCGAACGAGTGCCTGTATGGGGTGTCTCTTTGCGTCCTCGAGTTCAATCCAATGCGCTCTCGAGAGTTCGACGACGCCGATGCCGTCATGGCCCGCCCCATCAAATTGGTCCCGTGAGCTTTCGCATTTCCCGGACACGGTCGCACCCGGCTCCTGCCTCAACGCAGGGACGGTATGGACGGGAAGAGCGGGCTCATGGGCGTCTCGCCGAGGAAGAAATCAACTACGCACCGCTCGACCGCCATGACGAGTTCGGTCCCGCCCAGGCTTGCTACCCTGTCAGGACCGCCAGCGATGACCGGAATCCGTCGTCGCTGTAGCTCGACCTTTATGCAGTCTGGAGGTCATGTCAATTTAGTGAAACGCTGCCCAGTTGCATCGCTTTGGAATACCTAGACTCCGCGGAACCCGATCACGCCCCGCCTGACCGGCACTTCTTCTGATTCGACCGACGACGCGGCGTCGCCTCGCAGGGGGCGCCAACCCTGGGGGCACGAGCAAGTCGGTGTCGAAGCCGGGGCGGTGAAGCTGCCAGACCTGGGCGCCAAACGTCTGATTCAAAAATTATTCACCGAGCGGAGCCGTGTTATAAAAATACGTGGCTCGTGATGAAAATATGGACCGCCCGGTCGGGTATGCAGCCTTTATTGAGCGTGCCGGAACACCTTGGCGAGCTCCAAAGCCACGGCACCTCTCCAGCATCGGGCCGGGCGCCCGTACCCGCGTCACCACAACCAACGGCGCACATGAATATTTTCCAGAGCAGTTTCAAAGAGATACGAGCGACATTGGGCAGCTCGTCTTTGCGCTCAAGTACGACGGCGTCGACCTGCTCGCTCTGCTCCGGATCTTCTCGGCCATTGGCGGCGCGGAGCTGGCAGCCGCGCTCCGCGAAAAGCCGAGCTCCGCGTACCTGCGCCGCCTCTGGTTCTTCTACGAGTTGCTTCTGAGTGAACGGCTCGACGTTCCTGACGCAGAGGCCGGGGCATATGTCGATGTGCTCGATCCCGAGGAGTACATCACTCGCCAGGGCCCGAAGCTGCGACGCTATCGCGTCAACTTCAACCTGCTCGGTCCAACTCCTCGCTGGTGCCCGATCGTTCGCAGGACAGACAAGCTCCGCAGCTACGAAGCGGCACGGCTCGATGAGCTCGCGAAAACGGCCGTCAAGGACCTCAGTCCGCGAGATCTCCAGCGCGCCATCCGCTATCTTTACGTGAAGGAAACGCGCGCCAGCTTCGAGATCGAACGCGCCACGGTGTCAGATCGAATGGAGCGTTTCGTCGAAGCGCTCTTCTCTCACGGAGCACAACGAGACGGTGCAGTGTGGTGGTCGGAGAAGGACTTCGTCGAAATCGCCGGCCTCATCATCAACGATCCGCGCTTTGCACCGACAGGCTATCGCAAGAACGAGGTGCGCGTCTCCGAGCAACGGTCGCTCGCCGCGCGTGAACGCGTCCACTTCGTCGGAGCGCGCCACGCTGACGTGCCTTCGCTCATGCAAGGTCTCATCGACGCTTGGGCGGCCCACCACTTGGTGGAGCTGCCGCGACCGGTTCCAGGCGCCATCGCAGGCCCGAACGGCGAAGCTTATGCATTTCGCAGCTCGAGCGGCACACCGTTTGTCGACTTCGTCGTTGCAGGCTGCCTCAGCTTCGGCTTCGTCTACATCCACCCCTTCGATGACGGCAACGGCCGCCTTCATCGCTTGATGCTGCATCGCATTCTGTCGGTCACCGAGTTCACACCTACGGGCTTGGTGATCCCCACCTCGGCGGCAATCCTGCACGACCTGGCCGGCTACGACGCCGCGCTCGAAGACTTTTCGACGCGGATCCTTCCGTTGGTCGACTACATGATCGACGACACCGGTGGCGACATGACGATTCACAACGACACCGCTGACCTCTACCGCTATCCGGATCTCACCGTGCAGGTCGAGGCGCTTTGTGGCTGGTTCGAGGCCGCAGTGCGCACCGAACTCGTTGAAGAGTTGCACGCATTGCGCGCAATCGATGATGCCAAGGAGGCCATGCGCGCTATCGTCGAAATGCCGGACCAGCGCGAGAACCTGTTCATCCGTTTGTGCATGCAAAATTTTGCTGAAGGCCACAGCTACACGCTGAGCAAGGCGAAGCGCGAGAAGTTGTTTTCCGACCTCACGGATCAAGAGGTTACCGCGCTCGAGGGCGCCGTGGGCGCTGCATTCCATGCAGCCTAGGGCACCGATCAACTTGATTTCTTAGTGATTTCGATCTCTTAAGGTGGGGGGATCGGCATTTGGAAAGGGAAATGCACGCAGAACCGAGGGGCGCCAGCGTTCGGTGCAGCGGGCGCGTGACGCCCCTCGTTCCCCGTGGAAATCAGGATTCCTTGCTACCTGGAATCGATTCCTTTTTTTGTAGCTCAGCGCTGCCGACGGGTGCCGACCGGGTCACAAAGTAGTATTGATGGGTGTTGGGCGTCGGCCTAGAGATTCAGCGAGGGCGCGGGCTCACGGGTGCCAAGTCGGAGCGTTGCCATCGTGGCGTCCGCGCATTCAACCAAGGCCTCCAGGGAACGACTGAGATGCGGATAAATGGATCGGTTCTAGCTTTGGTCCCCGTGCTGCTGAGCGCCTGCGGCGATGGTGGGAATACGGGTGGCGCAAACGTTCCTTTCGCCAACCAGCCTGGCACGAGCGGCTCCGAGGGCGGCAGCGGCACAGCCATCACCCCCGGTGAGAGCCCGGCAGCGGGGGGCTCGAGCGGCGACTCCGAGGCCGTGCCCGGTAGCAATGCGACGTTGGATGGTGCGACCGGGTTCGGGGGTGCCGGCACGACGCCGGAAGGCACCGGTGGGTCCGGGCAGGTGGAGCCGCCGGGGCCATCGATCTGCCCCTATCTGCCTCCGGAAGACCCGGCCGCCTTCCCCCCGAGCTGGACGAGCGGCGAGGTCACCGTCTTCAACGCCAACGGCGGCTGGACTTGGTACAACGACGAGCGGGTCGTGGTGGACGCCGAGGCGGGCAAAATCGTCGTGAGCAGTGCCGCGTCGAACGGCTCGAGCAACATCGACGCCGTGATTCACGACCTGGCCACGGGCAATAACGACCCGATGGTGTTGGGCTCGCTGAGCTACGCCGACGACCACAACAACGGGGGCATCGTGGTCAAGGCTCCGGGACAATACTTCGTCGCCTGGGCGCACCACAACGTGGACTGCAACACCTATTGGCGCAACTATGATAACGGCGCGTGGGGGCCGCAGGTCACGCGCCAGTGGGGCGGCGAGGGTTGCCCCTGGGGGACGCGCCCGGACGACATCACCTACAACAACCCCTGGAAGTTGAGCTCCGAGGGTCGATACTACAACTTCGTTCGCTCGGTAGAGACCAGCCCCACCTTTCTCACCTCCACAGACGACGGGCAGAACTGGACCTACGGAGGGCGCCTCACTGCGAGCGCGCAGCAGGGGTACAACGCCGGATATTACAAGTATTGGGGGAACGGCGTCGATCGCATCGACTTCTTCGCCACTGAAGCGCACCCCCGAGATGCCGACACGAGCGTCTACCACGGCTATATCCAGGGCAGCAAAAGCTACGATTCGTTCGGCCAGGAGCGCGACGCCAACCTGTTCGACAACGACGCCCCCGCGATCACCGAGTTCACAACGGTGTTCCGTGCCGGCACGACGATCAACGGAGCCACGCTGAACGCGCTGTGGAACTTCGACATCGCGCGCTACGAGGACAGGACGATCGGCGTCTTGTGGCAGGGTCGCGAGGGCGCTCGCGGCAAAGGTAACCTAAACCCCAACCACCGCATCGCGTACTCCCGCTTCGACGGCACGGCGTGGACGTCGACGTACCTCGTCCGCGGCGGCCGGACTCTCTACCGGGACGAAAGCGGGTGGTACGAGGAGGATTATCTCGGGGGGGCCGCGCTCGACCCGGACGATCCCCACGTGATCTACGTCTCCACTCCCATCGACCCCCGCGACGACACGACGACCTACGCAAACCACGAGATCTGGAAGGGCGTGACCTGCGACGACGGCGCTTCGTTCCAGTGGACGCCGCTGACCATGAACTCGCCCAACGAGAATCTCCGCCCCGTCGTGCCCAAGTGGAACGCGCAAAACACGGCGCTCTTGTGGTTCCGCGGGAACTACCAGACCGCGCAGACGTACGTCGCGGAAGTGGTGGGCATCCTCACTCGGGAGGAGTGACGCAGGTCCGGTCCGCGCTCGCGACCACGCGGCTTCCCACCCCACGCGGCGGGGACACGGCTCTTCGCAATCCGCGCTGCGGCATTCGCTTTTGCGTCGAATCCCGGGGAACCGCGGGCGCCCCGTTACGGGAGCCGATCGGCGAAATCAGCATGACGCGACGCGCTGCGGACTGGAACCGATTCCATACGGCAGGGAAGATTGCTATTCTCTCGAGAATCTCTCACATTTCCGTCGCGTCGTCAGCTTCGGCGCTCGCGAGCACCCACGGAGTACCATGCGCTGCTTCCGACACGTCAATGTCCACTCTGTCGCGCTGCTCAGAGGGCTCGCGTTCGTTGCACTCGGCTGCGCGTCGGAGGCTTCGCCCCCGAGCCACGAAAACCTACCTGTATTCGGGAACCCCGGGGATCCGACTCCCAACGACGGTGTAAACCCTCCGGCAAGTGGTGGCAGCGGCGCGGACCCCAACGGCCTGTCCCCGTCGACCGGTGGCGAATCGGGTCCCGCGCCAATGGGGTTAGCCGGAGGAAGCAATCCATCGGCGCAGCCGGGCAACCCCGATGGCACGGGGGGCGAGCAGTCACCCGCCGATTGGTGGTTTGACGGTCCCCGTACCGCGCCCCCGCGGGGCAGCTGGCCTCCGCCGAACATCACGCTGACACCGGTCTCGACGGCAACGCAGCCCACCGTCATCACTGCGCCGCCCGGCGACCCGAGACGCCTGTTCTTCGCCGAGAAACGCGGCGTGATTCGCGTGATCAAAGACGGCGTTCTGCTGCCGGATCCCGTCCTCGACATGCAGGGAACCGTGCTCGAAGGCGGGCCCTACGGCGCTACGGGGCCGGAGTTCGTTGGCAACGGGAAACGCGGCCTGGTCGGGCTCGCGTTCCATCCGGACTACGAGGCAAATGGTCGTGTCTTTGTGATGTACACGGCCGACCAGGGGATCCCTGGATACGGCACCGTCAATTACGACAACCTCTTCGACGACGGCGATCTGACATTTGCGGAATACCGTCGCAGCGCCGACAACCCCGACCGCTTCGATCCCACGCCGGTGAGCGTGTTCTTGCAGTTCGACAAGGGCAGTTGTGATCAGTGCTCTCAGCACAACGGCGGCGCCCTCCAGATCGGCGTCGACGGCTCCCTCTGGGCGAGCACCGGCGACCCGCCGCCCTACGACAACCCGGGCGCGCAGGACCTCAACAACCTCAACGGCAAGCTCCTGCGCTTCGACATCAGCGGTGAAGGCGTCCTCCCGGCGGGCAACTACCCGGGTGCGGACCCCTACGTCGCGAGCATCGGCATTCGCAACGCCTACAAGTTCAGCATCGACCGCTACACAGGCGACGTCTACGTCGGAGACGTCGGGGAAAATAGCTGGGAAGAGATCAGCGTCGAGCTCTACGCCGACGGCCACAAGGACTACGAATTTCCGAAGAAGGAGGGCTTCCAGAGCTACATGGCGCTCTCCTGCGATGGTGACAACTGTCAGCCGCCCGTCTTCGATTATGGGCACACCGGTGCCGAGGGCACTCCGGGCGCGGACAACTGCATCATCGGCGGGCAGGTCTACCGCGGTCAGGCCATCCCGGCTCTTCAGGGTACGTACATCTACGCGGACAACGGCTCGGGGAAGGTTCGAGCCATCCAGGTCGAAGATGGCCAGCTCGTCAACGGCCCGCACGAGTTCGGCAACCTCAGCGTCTTCACCAGTTGCTTTGGTGAGAACGCAGCCGGCGAGATGTTTGTCTGCGACTACAACGGCGGCAGAATCCTGCGCGTCGATGCTCAGTGAGGCGACCGCCAGGTTTGTCGCCGTGCTCGTCGGCGCAGCGGCGCTGATCGGCTGCTACGAAGTGCCATACCCGGAGGCGGACGTGCCGCCCTACGCAGGGCCCACGCCCTGGTTCACCGGTGCTTCGGGGTCCGGCGGCACTGACTCGACGGGTGGGACCGAGGGAGCCCCGCCCGAAGCGCCCGCGATGCTCTCGGAGACGGGGCTCTTCTCGGCACGCGGCGTCGACGGCGAGCTCGCGCTTTCCGAGGGCGTTCGAGAGTTCCAGCCCCTGTACACGCTTTGGTCCGACGCTGCCGACAAGCGCCGCTATGTGTACCTGCCGCCCGGCACGCAGATCGACACGAGCGATCCTGACCACTGGGTGGTTCCGGCAGGGACAAAGCTCTGGAAGAGCTTCATAAACAACGGACAACTGGTCGAGACTCGCCTCATCGAGCGCACCGGCGACGGCCCGAACGACTTTCGGTTTGCGACCTATTTCTGGATGACGGCGGGTGCGAGCGATGCGGTCAAGATGGAATATAGGAACCTACTGCTCAACGCTGCCGGCACCACACACGACATTCCGAACGGAATGATGTGTGAAGCGTGCCACGGCCGGCTCCGAGATCGCGCCCT
Source organism: Deltaproteobacteria bacterium (assembly GCA_031407405.1). GTDB lineage: Bacteria > Myxococcota_A > Polyangia > Polyangiales > Polyangiaceae > SZUA-265. The sequence goes on along the minus strand of JANOIG010000074.1, from coordinate 2,081 downwards.
CGGCTTCAGCGCCTTGCAGCTCAATCACGACCTGGGCGGGCTCAATCTCGAGACGCTCCTGAACGAGGCGAGGCTTTCGGATCCCGTGCCGCTGGACATCCGGGTCCCCGGCGAGGACTCGATGACGCGCGACGCGCTCGGCTACCTGCACGCCAACTGTGGCAATTGCCACAACGACAGTCCCGGCCTGCTCGTGGAAAGCGTCCCCGAGCCCCAGATGCTGCTGCGCCTCTCGGTGAACGACCAGACCGTGGAGGACACGGGCACCTACCGGACGGCCATCAATCAGCTCTCGACGGCGTCCAGCGACTTGTCCGTCGACTTTCGCATCCTCGGCGGCAACCCTGAGGACAGCGCCGTCCCTTTTCGCATGACCCTGCGCCAGATCGAAGATCAGATGCCTCCCATCGGCACCGAGATCGTCGATCCTGATGGTCTCGACTTGATCGAATCGTGGATCCAGACCCTCCCGCCCCCGAGCCCTTAGTACGTAAAGGCGAGCGCCATGGCGTGGCCACAGTAGAAGTCGGCGTTCCCTGCTGTTAGAAACACGTAGCCAGCGTGAGCGCCGACTGTTGCAGGTCGTCGCCCCACCTGGGAGCGACCGAACATCCTGATGCCTTGCCGCTCGAAAGGGGCTGGACGAGGCGCTTACGCCCCGAGGAGTACGATGAGAAGGCTAGCAACTCTTGGCTTGATGGCGCCCGCCATCCTGGCTCCGTCACTTGCCTTTGCCGAGGAGGAAGGGAGCCTGGAGGTCTACGCCACGTTGCTACCGTTCTTCGAAAGCGTTGGAACGCAGGGCGCGACACCGCTCGGCACCGAGTCGCGGGCCACCCAGGTACCCGTCTCCATCTTCACGGGCATCAACCACGAGAGGCGCTTCCGAATGACGTCGGGAACGTCCAACTTCGGCTTTCGCGGCGACCTGCCCGTCCTCGCAAGCCTAAAGCTCATCTGGCAGGTCGAGAGCCCCACCCCGATCGATGGGGAGGGGCCATATAGCTGGGCCAGCCGCAATAGCCACGTCGGTTTCACGGGGGACTGGGGCACGATCACCTTCGGGAACTGGGACACGCCCATGAAGTACGTGACCAGCACCAGCGTCAATCCCATCCGCGGCGGGTACGTGGCGGACATGATTCCCATCATTGGGTCGCCCGGGCACTCCACGCCGGCGCTCAACCCGGACCCGACCCTGGAAGCCACGTTTGAGATCTTCAAGAACAGGGCCGGGTTCTTTCGCCATGAGACCAACGCCGTCCAGTATTGGAGCCCGAACGTGGCGGGCTTTTCCGCTCGGGTGATGTTCTCCGCCAACGAGCGCAGGACGTTCGGGATTCCAGGTACGGAGGAGGGGCTGAACCCATACCTCCTCTCCGGATCCATCGGTTACGATAATGCCTGGCTTCGGCTCCGGTACGCGGCCGAGCTTCATAACGACTATTTTGGCACGGCCAACGTGGGGGGCAGCGGCCCTTCGCTGACGACCCCGAGCTCCCAGGACGTCGCCCATCTGGCTCTCGTCTCGGTGAAGGTCAACGCAGATACCGACTACGAGACGCGGATCGTCGCGACCGGAGATTTCCTCAAATACGGAACGGACGACGTGACGCCAGAAGGCGGCGGTTACATGAACCAATACTCGCGGGCCGCCTTCTACGCGTTGATCCAGCAGTCCTTCGGCAGCCACAACCTGTGGGGGGCGTACGGCCAGTCCACTGAAGGTGACTGCAACGTCACCGGCAACTTCCCGTGTACGACGACCGGCCTCAGCGCTTCGTACTTCACGGGCGGCTATCTTTACTCGTTCACGAAGGCATCGGGCGTGTACGCGATCGGCTACGCCGTCATCAACGACTTCTCGGCGCGCTACTCGCCTTTCCCCTTCCTCGAGTCTCGCAGCGCGGCCAACCCCAGCCTTCCGAACATCCTCGAGATTGCCCCCGGTGCCGACACCATCGGTTTCGGGATCGGGTTCGTGCACGCTTTCAGCTACAAGATCTTCGGCGGCGAAGCGGAAGCCAAGCCAAAAGAGCCGCAAAGAGCCGAGCCGGAGCCTGCAGCGCAGGAAGCTCCGG
>JANOIG010000380.1:0-12834 GCA_031407405.1 Deltaproteobacteria bacterium | reverse complement strand
CGGTAGACGGGGACCTTGGCTTGGGGGTCGATCTTGAGCTCGAGCACTGTATCACGTTCATAATACAGCGCCCGAAGCACAGCAATGGAGTTGCTCGGCGGGTGCTGTCACTCGAGACCCCGTCGAGCCGGTAAGCCGGTGCAAGGAATTGCGCCTTCCCGAGCGCGATGTGCCGGTGTGAATCCCCGGAGTCACCACTGTGCCATGGTGTGCCACTAGGCTGAATGAAAGCGCCAACTCCAGCTGAGATGCGCCCGATCGCACCAATAAAAGCAGATAATGTCCAGGTGTTAGGCGTACTGTGGCAAATGGGGTCAAGCTGGCGCACGTCTTGCTTTAGGGGCGCCCGTCCATCCCACACCTCGTCCGGAGGAACATGTCCAAACTGAAATCATCGCCCCTCTCCATTTTTTGTTCGCGTGCCTGCCTGCTCTTGGCCTGCGGAGCAACCTGTTTGCCTGCCTGCTCGAGTGACGGCAAAGGCCGGCCTTCCGCGGAGGAAGCCAGCCTTGCCGAGACCGGCAGCCTGAGTCTAGAGCTCACCGCGCGCGGCAATTCCGGCGCGCTTTACCGCCTGCGTCAGGCCACCTTTCAGGTGGAGCAGCTGAGCGATGGGGGTGGGGTTTCGCCGCCGCCCATCGAGCCGCCGCCCTTTCCCGTGCCTTTTCCCGGACCGCGGCCAGTGCCGCCCGACGTGATCCTCGACGATATGCCGGTCGGTACGGGCGGTAGCTCCGGCAGCGCCGGCTCCTCTAACATTGGAGGCGGGACGTCGAGCGGCGGCTCGCCGTCGACCGGCGGTTTCGCCGGTGGATTTGGGGGGTCCGTGCCCGTGGCGGGCGCTGGCGGAGGCGGTGGATTCTTTGCCTTTCTCTTCAGCGAGGATGATCCGCAGTCCACGACGCTGGAGACCAACCTACCCACAGGGCAGTTCATCATCACGCTCTTCGACGGTTGGTTCCTCGAGCGGGTCCAGGGCGGCGAGGTGACAGTGGTCGACGCTCGGCTCGTATCGCCTCAGACCCTCGATTTTTTCATCTCGGCCAACGACGAGACCTTCGTGAATTACCGTTTCGAGACCAACGGTGAGATCGTCGACTTCGGACAAGGACGGCTCATCGTCGACATCGAAGTCGATGAGGTTCAAGGGGGCGGTGGCGCCGATCCTCGGCGTGGCGTGATGGAGAACGACATCAATGCGCTGCCCTTCAGCCTGGGGGAGGCGCTCTCGGTGGCGCTGGCCAATGCCGGCTCGAGCCTGGAAGGCATCGAGGCTTACCACGGCATCATCGACAGTTATGCCACCGCGGCTGACGGCCGGGACCCCGGCGCGATTCACTGCGATGACGAGCTCACAAACGGCGGGCCCACCCTGAATGGGTTTCCGCTGCAGTGTGGGCGCCTCGAGGCCCAGCAGTTCGACAACATCGACGCCTGGTTCCCTCTGGCGGCGGTCAACCGCCTGGACTTGGCGCCTGCCGATGGCGCGAACTGCGGGCAGCAACGCCTCATCTTCGCCAACAACAGCTTCATCGGCAACGGCCGCATGTTCGTGATCGTGGAAAGCCAGATCCCGAACCCCGATCCAGCGTGCGGCGTGAGCGCCTGTGCTCCGATCGCCGCGTTCTGGACTGCGCTCGGCGAGATACAGGATCCGTTCGAGCGCGGCCTGCGGCTGCGCGATGCATTCCTGAACGGGTCTCCGGAGCTCTTGGAGGCGGGCTTCCCCCCCTTCATGAACGCATCACACCTGGGACCGCAGGGGGGCCAGATCCGAACCAACAACTTCAATGACTCCCCCTGGACCCTGCGCGAGTTCCAGTTCGCGGACGTGGCCGCCCCGCCCATTCCGGTGCCGGTCGCGGAATCACCGAACGGGGCCCTGTGGAACGACCTGTCAGGCTTGCCGCAAGGTGACGCCTGTCGGGAGAGCTTCCTCAGAGGCGCCGAGCTCGGGCTGCTCACGGACAACCTGGCCGCGATGTCCTTCCCGGTTGACGAAGCCTGCAAGGACGCCGAGAGCCGCAATGACTTTTCTCAGGATTATGCCGGTCAACTCTTGTCCGGTAGCGGCTCCTTCCTCGATCAGTTGGCGAACATTGGCGCGCCGTTTGGCATCGGCGCCGACGAGTTGGCGAACCGCGCTCGTTTTGCGGGTTCGTGCATGGGCTGCCACATCGAGGCGGGGGGCTCGTCGCTCGGTAACGGGATCTTTGCTCCGTTCCAGTTCGACTTCGTGCACGTCAACGAGTTCCAGCTCGAGCCGTGCGGCAACGGCGGCACGTGCTTTGGTATCTCCGAGGCCCTGCGCAACAGTTTCTTACCGCATCGCCAGCGCGTGACGCAGAGCTTGCTCGACGGCCCTGCCTGTGTCGGCGAGCTTCCTCCGGAGGTCGATCCGCCAGTCCCACCCGTGATGACCCCGCCTGGAACGCGCCCGCCCTCGGGCAACCCGTCCGCTCCGCCGGGTGGCGGAGAAGGCACGCCACAACCTGGCATGCCCGGCGCGGAGCCGCCGTCGGACGAGGTGCGATACACGATCGGCGGGCAGCTCGTCGATGACCACGCCCACTGACAGGGGCCGCTGAGCGCAGCCCGCTCGGTGCTCCTTTTCGGGCTCCGGGCGGGCGATGCCCTCTGGCGTTTCACCCTGGCGTCCTTTCACGGCCGAGCGCGGGCGCCGTAGACGGTGGATGTGCCCAGAGCACCTCTACCCATCAAGGAATTCGACGAGCTGGCGCTGCTCATCCGAGCTCACCACCCGCTCATCTGCATCGACGCACAAGAGCCGGAGCGCGTAGAGGTCCTACTCGAGTACTTGTGTGGCTGCTTCGGGCTGCCCTACTTCGAATGGACCCCCTCGAGCGGCCTGCGCCGCGAGGGCCAGCCCGGCGCGGTGTATGGGACGCAAGGGCTGTTGGCCGCGTTGGCCCACGTGCACGCGAGCAAGCTCGGAGCCATCTACCATTTCAACCTGTCCGGTGAGACACTGGACGACGGGCGCGCCATCTCGAAGCTGCTCGAGCTCGGGGAAGACCTGAGGAAGCAACCCGGCGCCATCGTCATCTCCTTTGTCGAGGCTCTGCCGGCTGAGCTGAGCCATGCCTTTGCGGAAGTCGAGCTGAGCCCGCCGACGCGCGAAGAATACTACCAATATCTGCGCGCCATTCTGGCTGACGTGCGCACGCGGCAGAACGTGGCGCTTCGACTGAACAAGGAGCAAATCCGCCAGCTCTTGGCCCACTTGCAAGGTCTCACGCTGATGGAAGTGCGCCGGCTGCTCACTGCGTCACTGGTGGAACACCAGGCGCTCGACGAGCGCGCGATTTTGCGCATTGCCGAGGCGAAGGGTAAGAGCGTCGCGCAAAGCAGCGTGCTCGAATACTTTCCGGTCGCATCGGGCTTCGAGGGGCTCGCCGGCATGGCTAACTTGAAAGCCTGGCTCGAGAAACGCGCCGCCTTGTTTCGTGATCCCGATCGCGCCAAGGAGTTTGGGCTGACTCCTCCGCGCGGTGTGCTCTTGCTCGGCGTACAGGGTTGCGGCAAGAGCCACACGGCGCAGGCCGTGGCTGCCAGCTGGAATTTGCCGATGCTACGGCTGGATGCGGGGCGCCTATATGACAAATACGTGGGTGCCACGGAACAGAACCTGCACAAAGCGCTCGAGACCGCCGAGCGGCTAGCGCCCGTGGTGTTGTGGGTAGACGAAATAGAGAAGGCGCTGGCTTCGGGCGGGGACTCGGACGGTGGGGTTTCCCAGCGCGTGCTCGGAACGTTCTTGACCTGGCTTCAAGAGAAGCGCGGTAGCGTGTTCGTCGTGGCCACGGCCAACAACATTGCCCGTTTGCCCGCGGAGCTCCTGCGCAAGGGTCGCTTCGACGAAATTTTCTTCGTCGACTTGCCGACCGTTGTAGTTCGCAAGGCGATACTGGCGCTCCATTTGGCGCAACGAGGGCGAGATCCCAATGACTTCGATCTGTCCCGTTTGGCCGCCGTGGCCGACGGCTTCAGTGGCAGCGAGCTAGCGCAAGCGGTCACTTCGGCCTTGTTCACCGCCTTCAATGCCGGGGGCCTTTTGACCACCGAGCTGATCGAAAGCGAGATCGTCACCACCAAGCCGCTCAGTGTGACGCTTGGCGAGCAGGTGCAGGCGCTCCGCCAGTGGGCCCGCGGGCGTACCGTATCGGCAGATTGAGCCGTAGGTGTGTACGGGCAGTCCGATCCGACGAGGCGCGTGGGTGGGACGCAGATCTCATGAAGGCCAATGGCTCATGCCGGCATGAAGGGTACCAGTAGCTGGACCGGGAACTACTGCTGGAACTGCTGTAACCAATCTTCGAGGCAGTCGATGTCGCTAGCGCTCAATTCCGTGGTCTCTCCGGCCGCCGGTGCGGGCATCGGTCCGCCACAAGGATCCGGAAAAGTGCCGTTCACCTTGGTCAGTAGCAGGCTGTCGGCAGGGTTGCTTGAATCGATGATGAACCCGCAACCGAGCTTCGACGAAGGTTTGTCCAGCATGGACTCCGCCTCTTCACGGCCCCTTGCAAAAGCACCAATGTTCGAGTTCTCATTGGAGTGACAGGAACCCCCACCACACTTCGCCGTCAGAACCCGAGTCACCGCGTCACAGACGGGTCCGGCCACTGTGGCTCCGCCGCTCCCCCCTTCCGCCCCGCTCGAGGTGCCAGCGCTGGCCGCGCTGCCGGCCATGGATCCACCAACCCCGCTAGCATTTGCAGAAGCCGCATTGCCTGCGCCGGCGGCGGGGACGCTCACGGAGCCCCCTCCGCCACTGCCCCCACGTGGATCCGTAAGGTCAGTGCCGAGTGGCTCGCCCTCAACGGTGCTGATGGTCCCGCTGCACGCAAATGCCGCGCACACGCAGGCGATGGCCCATCCGACCCGATCCCGACTCATGAGTGATCATGGCATACTCACCCGGTCGCGCTGCAAAACGACACAAATTGCTACAAATCCAGCCAGACTCGCGGGCGCGCAGCGCAGGCAGAAGGCCGAGCTGTCATGGACCTTGCCCGCCGCGCGCCTGGGGCATAATACACGAGCCGGAGCTCATGATCGGCGATCGGCATTTTGGCACGGCCCTGGCGGCAGCAGTTTTCGGAATTTCGCTAACTGTCGCACTCGGGTGCGGAGACATCTCCGATTCGTCGGATGGCGGCCGTGGCGGCTCTGCAATGACCGGAGGCGCAGGCGCCGGCGGGGGTGCTGGGCGCGGTGGGATGGGCGGCAATGGCGGCATGGGCGGCGCCCTGGTGATGGCCGACGCGGGGCTCGACATGGGTGGTGCAGGGGGCACCCAAGGGGGAACGACCGGGCTTCCTTCGTACTGCCCGACCGCAGCGCCAATCCCGGCGCCGAACCAGGTGATCGCGATCAACAGCATCAACTTCACCACCAGTGAAGTGGTCCTGAAGAACGTCTCCGGGACGAGCCAAACGATCCGGGGCGGGCGACAGGGCTGGCAGTGGTGCAACTTCCCTGCGTATTGGAACCTCATCTTGTCGGAGACCAACGTGGTCCTCGGGCCGGGTGAAACCTTCGCCTTCATCCCCGTCAACAACACGATGGGCGAATGGGAGCTCGCACGCGAGGGCGGAGAGCTCGGCATCATCTCGGAAACGGGCGGCTTTACGACGCCAGACTTTTATCGCGCGTTCGTGAGCTGGGGTGAAACACAGCCGCTGCGCGAACCGTCGGCGGTGCAGGGGGGATATTGGACGGGTGGCGATCGCATCGAGGTCGACCCGGGTGACGCCGGATTCTTGCTCACGGGGAACGCTTCGCGCGCGGCGGGCTACACGTCTGTCCCGGCAGGTTGCCTGGTTGCTCCGCCAAATCCGTAGGCGCGCTCCAATCAACAGCTGCCGATCTCGCCGCCCCCCGGGTAGGCCATTCAGGTGCCCTTGGGCACAAACAACTCGCGGTGAGTTTCTCGCAGCATCTCAATCACCGGGATGCCGTTCGGGATGCGCGAGCGGTCGATCTTCTCGATGTTCTCCTCGGTCGCGAATTCGCCCCAGAACCACTCGCTGCCCGGGCTGAACATGTTGTAGCGGTAGCGGCCAAACTCGCGCATGTCGTAGCACTTGAGCAAGCGTCGAAAGCGCAAGACCTCGGGGATGTTGATCCCGCTCGGGTCGCCATCCAAGTCGTAGCCGTCATAGCTGCTCTGGGCATCCACCTGGGCGTCCAGGCGCCGTTCGATCGCCAGGTCGTGGTCCGACAGGGGAACGCTGACGGGCAGCGCCCCTGCCACCTCCTCGACATGCGCAGGCTCGGTCATGCCAAAGCTCAGCGTGTGCACCAGCGGCGTTTTCAAGCAGAAGCGGGCATTCCATTGAATGGGCGTGAGAGGCGCGGTGAGCTCGCGCAGGCGCGCGGGCGCGTTGAATAGCTGGCCCCCCTTGTCATTGGGCGAGATGATGAAGACGCCCATGTCGCGGGCCGCGGCCTGTAGCACGGCGCCCCAGTTGCGCTGCCAGAAGTAGTAATAGTGCACGTTCATGAAGTCGAAGAGGTCGGTGGCGATGGCATCGTTGATGGTGCGTACGCTGCCATGGGTGCTGAAGCCGACGCTGCCGATCACCCCTTGCTCCTGGTAACGTTTGAGGACCTCCAGGGGCCCGCCCTTGGCCACGGCGACGGCATACCGACGCGGAGTGTTGATGCCGTGCCAGGCGTAGAGATCGATATGGTCCATGCGCAATGCTTTGAGCTGTGCCTCGAGCTCCCGGTGCATGGCGTCGCCCGTTTCAGGCGCTCCCTTGGTCATGAAGTAGTAACTGTCGCGCGGAACGTTCAGCTCCTGGTTCAGAACTCGCCCGTAACAGTGCTCGCTCTTGCCGTAGCCTTTCGCCGTCTCGATGTGGTTGATGCCCAGGGCTAATGCGTGCCGTACCATCTCCGAGCATTGTTCGATCATCCGCGCCGAGAGCTCATCGGGGGGTGACGACCAGCCATCGTGGTAGCGCATGCCTCCGAGCGTGATCACGCTGAGGGGGAGGTTGGTTCGGCCGAAGCGGCGATACTGCATGCCGGGGCGCTGATTGCGGGTCTTCAGGGGGGTGTCGGCGGGCGTCATGACGCGGACCGTGACACAGAGCGGCGTCCGAGGCGAGAGGGGCTAGCCGGCCATGGGACCCTACGCGGCGGATGGCATTGCGGCAAAATGACGCTATCGTTGTGGGGTGCTGCAGGGTGTGTGGTCCGCGCCGCACGGCTCGAGCCGTGCCGTGGGCGCTGTGCTCGGGTCGTGGTTGCTCGCGCTGTCGGCGCACGCCAGTGACGCCTCGGGGTGGCTGCATTGGAGCGCACCCGCAGAGTGCCAAAATACGCCCGAGGTCGAGCGGCGCCTGCAGTTCTTGCTGGGCCGCGCGGTGGAGGTGGGCGAGCTGCCGCCGACCCGCGTGCGGCTAGGTTGGAGCGCCGAGCGCGGCTGGGCTGTGCGGGTGACCGTCGAGCTCGGCACGGGTGAGCGGGAGCGGGCGATCGACGCGCCGTCCTGTGCCGACGCGTTCGATGTCGTCGCGCTCAGTCTGGCTCTGATTCTGGACCCGGATTTCGCGGCACCCGAGCCGTCCGCGCTGGACGTGGAGGGGCAGGACCCGGCTAGCGTGACCGCTGAATCCGCGTGGGTGGGGGAGATCGCCGACACCTCGACGACGGCGTCCGTCGGCATGTCCATCTCCGCTGCACCTACGGGGCAGCCCCCGGCGCCTGCTGTCGACGCTGCGGACGCCGCGTCGCTCGCTGTGCCGGACTTTGGCGCTGGCGGGCCCAGGTCGACGCTCACGGTGGGCGTCGGGGCGCTCACGGATCTGCGCATATTTCCTGTGCCTCAGTTCGGCGCTGGCGCGCATGCGGCAATCCGCACAGGCGCAGCGCGCGCCGAAATCGAAGCCGATGTGCTCGCAAGTGAGAGCACTCGGTTTGCCGGCGCGCAGCATGCGGTGAATTTCTGGAGCCTATTTGGCGGGTTGCGAGCTTGCTACGACGCGCGCCTGACGGAGCGGTTGGTGTGGCTGGGCTGCGCGGGGGGAGAGCTGGGCTCTCTCGGTACGAAAGAGCTCGGCGGGCAGCAACGCCGCACACAGGCGCTGTGGTTGGCCGCACAGGCGCTGACCGGACCCGAATTCGCGGCTTTAGACTGGCTCCGGGCGTTCGCTCGCCTGCGAGCAGTCACACCTCTGGTGCGGCACCAGCTCTTGCTGTCAGAGGGCAGCCAAGTGCACGAGTTGCCGTGGCTTAGCCTGCAAGTCCAGGTGGGTGTTGCCGCCGACGTGACGGAATGGGGCGACTCTGGACACTAAGGCACAAAGGAGCCATGGCCAACTCTGACTTGTCGCTTTTGTTGGCTGCTTCAGCCCCGCGCACGTGCGCAGAACCGCTGGAGTTTACTGCAGTCTTTCGCCAACATTTCGATTTCGTGTGGCGCGCGCTGCGCTCGTTTGGCGTGCCGGATTCAGTGCTGGACGACGCCGTTCAGGAGGTTTTCATCAGTGTGCATCGGCGCTTGCCGGAGTTCGAGGGCCGCTCGTCGCTAAAAACCTGGATCTACTCGGTCGCGTATCGGACCGCACAAAACCACCGACGGGCGGTGCGGCGGCGGGAAACGAGTCCCTTGGACGCGAACCTGGTGTCGGGTGAGCCCGGCCCCGGAGAGCGTCTGGCGTCGGCCCAGGCGGGTCGCTTCGTTCTGGGTTTCCTGGATCAGCTCCGGGCGGAACGCCGCGACGTCTTCGTATTGTGTGTGCTGGAAGAGATGACCGCGCCCGATGCTGCCGAGATCCTCGGGGTCGGGCTCAACACGGTCTACTCGCGGTTGCGGTTGTCTCGCGCCGCCTTTCGTGCGGCGCTCGAGCGTTTTGCTCCGGGTGAGGAGGCGACGTGAGCTTGAACGAGTTGGAACGCACGTTGCTCGACGCGGCTCGCAATCAGCTGGCTCCGTCCGACGTGGACCGAGAGCGGCACCAGGTGGAATTGCTGGCGCGCATGGCTGGAGCGCCAGCCTGGCAAGCTCATTTGCGTTGGCCCGGAGGCGCCGAAAACGATGGCGCGCGCGCACCCTTTCTGAGCGGCGTCGTAGCCCGCTTGCCGGCGGCCGCCAAGTGGCCCCGGCTGAAGTCGTTGTGCGTGGGGTTGGTCGTGGGTGCGGTGCTGGGCGGCGTGCTGGGGTTCGGATTGGGGCGGAGTGCAGAGAGCGCTGTGGAGCCTGACGAAGCCGTCCTGAATGCGGATGCCAGCGCTCGAGTGGGCCACACGTCGGGCCCCGGCGCGGTCTCACGCGTGTCGAGCTCGGAGCGCAGCTTGAAAGCACTGGTCCCGATCAACTCGGTCGTGTCCGAGCCGGCGGCGCCCAGAGCGGCCTCGCCCCGCGCGGCCCTGCCACCGCGCGCGCGTTCGAAGGACGGGCGACGCCAAGCAGCGGGCCCGCCCGAATCGTCGCTGGCGGTGGAGCTGGCCATGTTGCAGCGCGCTCGGCGGGCGCTCAACGCACAAAATGGGCGGTTGGCTCTCGGTATCGTCCAGGAGCTGGATGAGCGCTTTCCGAAAGGCCTCCTGGTCGAGGAGCGCAGCGCCACACGCATCTTGAGTCTATGCATGCTCGAGCGCGCTGTCGAAGCCCGAAGGTTTGCCGGCCAGTTCCTCGATCGTCATCCCGGCTCCGTATATGCACAGAGGGTTCGACAATCGTGCGTCGCTGACTTGCCAGAATGAAAGCTCGGGTGTTCGGCCTCCGACGAGATGGGCCGCGCTTGGGGCAGCGGGGTCGAGTGTCGTACGCTGCTGGATCGGCGTTGATCAGCTTCGCGCTGGGCTGCGGTGGGGATGGGCTGGTCGTGGGTGAAGAGATGGCGCGAGTGGGAGACGTGGGCAGCGGAGAGAGTGAGTCCACCGCTGCTACTGCGGCGGGGAGCAACGCCGCCGTGGCGCTCGTGGCGGAGTGCCCGCCTAGCCCGGCGGAGCGGCAAGCGCTTCTCGGTTGCTGGCCGACCCGCCACCTCGGTCGTTGGCGAGGATTCTTCATGGGCAACCCCAGCTATGAGCTCGCGAACGGCTCAGTCCGAGATTTTCCGCTCGGTGATCTGGTGCTCACGCTCGAGCTCGGGGGCAGCGGCAGCCTGACGTTTGGGGCCGCCGCTCCACCGGCACCGCCCACGGCAGCGGGTGATGCTCCGCTGTGCGCCGGGACTTTACCCGCGGCGGGGTGCCTCGGGCCCCTGCAGATCATCGTAGGCTTCGTGTATTCGCTCGAACAGATCGAAATGCTCGACGCCGACGTCGAACCCAACTCGCGCATCACGGGTGAGCTTCCCCTTCCAATCGGTGAGCGACTGTATTTCGGCATTCCACTCGGCCAGCCCTGGCAAACCGACGCCCCCCGCAAGTGTGGTGCGGAGGGCTGCTTTGTCGTGGGGCAGTCCCTCCCGATCAGTCTCACCATGTCCGAAGACGGTCAGGCGTTGCGAGGCGCCTACGTGCCGCTCGCCCAAAACCAGAGGCCAGGGCGTGTCGAGTTTCTCCGGGAGTCCGGACCGTGAAGCCACTGCTCCTGGACAGGATCATACCCACCTTGATGGTTTTTGCGTGCGGAGCCTGCGATGGTGCACGCTCGGTGATCGCCGAGGAGGAGGCTCGCGCTGTTGTGGAGGGCCCGTCGGCGAGCCCGGGCGCACAGGTAAATGTGCAGCACGAGTGTGCTGGGATGGAGCAGATACTAGCAACCCGTTCGACGTGGCACGGTAGCTCGAAGTCGGGGGAGAGCCACGTTGGCCGCTGGCGCGGCAGCCTCGGCGGGAGCGCCGCGAGCGGATTTCCTGCCTCGGACGTGCTCCTGATCTTGAATTCGAACGATACTGGTACTTTCGAGTTCCTGAGTGAAGCTCCGCCGCCCAGGCCCGATGATCCCAGCCAGGGTTATCTTTGCGACGGTAGTGTCTCGGGTGGAATCTGCGGCACGCCATCCGGTTTCGTCGGGGGCTTCGAGTATGAGCTGCAGGGCGTGGTGGCACGCGACAGAGTGTTGTCATTTGTGCTCTTGGACGCCGATCCGTGGGCCCTCTGGTGCGAGCTACAGACGCCAGTGCAACGGGCCGACGCTGCGCAGCCGTGCGGCTTTTCCTGGGACATCGTGCCTTTGTCGATGGAACGCTGGGCGGCAACGGGTTGCGAGCAGGTCGACGCAGCCGGAAATGGTGAGCCCATCGACTGCAGCCTGATGTACGCGCTCGAGCGCTGCAAGTGCGCGTTTGACGGCTGTTTTGCCTCCTTCTACTCCGGCATCGAGGTGGGGCTAAGCCTCTCCAACGACGCTCAGGAGCTCTCGGGGTCACTCTGGTTCAAGAGCAACGTCGATGCCGCCCTGCTGCGCTTGCGGCGCCAGCCACCGTAAGCGGAGAAGCCGCTAACCTGGCCTTTTCGGTGACGGAAAGCGGTGAGCGAGGACACCAAGGAGCACGATGCGCAGCGTGGACCCGTCGGATCAGTGCCAATGCGGTCGAGGCAGGCCCGTCGCTCACGCCCATCCGGCTGCGGTGTCGCCGACGTTGCCGCCCGACCAACCCCCGTGAGTCGGGCCCGATTGGCGCGCAACCTTGCGATTATGCACACCGGCGGTCGAAAGTTGCGCTAGCGTTCAGCGCCGTACCAGCGTGAGCAGCGGAGGCGTGTCGTCAGCGAGTGGTCGGTCTCGATCAGACGGGGTCGTGCTCGAGGCGGCCGCTCTACGCGCGGTGGTGCAAGCGATCGTCGCGCGCGGCGGGTCCGAGCGGCTCGAGGCAGAGCTCGTGGCGCACAACCTCGTTCTGGCCAACATGAGCGGCCACGACTCACACGGCGTGGGCATGTTGCCGCGGTATGTGGATTCGCTGCTCGAGGGGGGCTTGGTCATCAATCGACACGTTCAAGTCGAGCTCGATACGGGCAGCCTGCTGCGACTCGAAGCTGGCTCGGGCTACGGGCAGGTGGCGGGGCTAGAAGCGATGGCGCTGGGCATCGCGCGCGCGTGGGAGCACGGCGTATGTGTCGTCGCCCTCGCCAACTCGCATCACTTGGGCCGCATCGGCCACTGGGCAGAGCAGTGCCTGGCTCACGGCTTGATCTCTCTCCATTTCGTCAACGTGGTGGCGCGCCCCATCGTGGCACCGTTCGGTGGGCTAGACGCGCGAACGGGCACGAACCCGATCTGCATTGGGATTCCGCGGCGGGGCCAGGAGCCCATCGTGCTCGATTTTGCGACTAGCCGCATCGCTCAGGGCAAGACGCGGATTGCGCACAACCGGGGGCAGCCGCTGCCCCCAGACACCATCATCGACGACCGCGGCCAGCCCACGACGGAGCCTCGTTACACGGTGGTGCCGCCCTTTGGTGCCATTTTGCCTTTCGGCGAGCACAAAGGTTTCGGATTGAGCCTGGCTGCCGAGCTGCTGGGCGGAGCGCTGACCGGCGGCGCGACATGCCGGCAGCGCCAGCCGGGCAGCCGCGCGATCATCAACGGCATGCTGTCCATTCTTATCGATCCGGATCGACTGGGGACGGCGCAGCACTTTGCTGCCGAAGCCGAAGCCTATCTGGAGTGGCTGAAGCAATCGCCCGTGCCCGAAGGGTCCCCGGGCATCGTGTTGGCGGGTGATCTGGAGCGTGCGTCTCGTGTGCGCTGCGAGGCGGAAGGCATCGTGGTGGACACGACGACCTGGGGGGAAATCGTGGCGGCTGGCATGAAGCTGGGGTTGCCCGAGGATGAGATACGGCGCTTGGCAAAGCTCGTCACTTAAAAGCCGGCCGGCGACCGAGATGTGTTTTTTCCGCCCGCGG
>JANOIG010000009.1:0-4014 GCA_031407405.1 Deltaproteobacteria bacterium | reverse complement strand
TTCACGCTTCCGAACAGCGCGATGCTTTCGTTCAGCACGCTGTCGATCAGCTCCAGGCGCCCGTTCATTAGCGCACCGATGGTTCCGCAGGTTGTGCTGAGCCGCACGCTGTGCGGTGCGCCGCCATCCCCAAGCAGCAGGCCTCCGCTGGCCGCCTGCACGGTAAAGTCTTCGTGGTCGATCTGCAGCTGTACGCCCAGCCCGCTCAGCGCCGAGCAGAGGGCTTGGTATTGCTCTGGAACGGCGCCGCGGATGGCCTCGAGCGAACGAGCGAGCAGGCCGCGTACGCTTTCAGGAGCGGATGAACTCGAAGACACCGGAACCCTCCATTTCGATGGGCCGACCGCCCATCGTGCCGCTCAAGTCGACAAAGCCTATCGCTTCGTTCAGCGAAGTGGTCGAGCTCGTGCTCGTTTCATCTGGGATCACGACCTGTGAAACACTGCGCGTGGTAAATGTCATCAGCACCTCGTCGCTGCCCTTCTTGGCAAAAGCTACGACGCGTTTGGGGACACCCGTGCAAGTACCCGGCGCCAAAAGGCCCATCAGTCGCGGGAGCTTGGGTACTGCCGGCATCAGCTTGGAACCTTCTAGGGAGACGTGCAGGTCGTCGTCCTGAAACGCCCGGTAGAAACGCTCGCCGTGCCATATGAAGAGCCCCTGGGTGGCTACCGAGGAGCGCCGGCGGTTCGACATGCGGACGTAAACCGCGGTCCATGGGTTGTCGGGTCGGTTGGGAATGATGGAGCCCCATTCCCACGCAAAGTCACTGCCCCAATCAAAGCGGCCCCAGTTATGGTCGTGATAGCCCAGCGCACGGTTGAGCTCGACGCGCCGCCCGTTCACGCTGACACTGCCATTTACTTCCAGGCGCGGTAGAATGAGCCAGCTCAGTTCACCGCCGGGCGCGAGCTGAATGTGATTGGACAGCAACGGCTGGGTGAGGGGAGTCAGCCGAAGCTGAGCCGCGATGGCTCCATTTCTCAGGCGGACCTGCACGTGGTACACACCCTGGTCGAACCACATCGCATTGTCGCCAAAACGCGCGCTCAGTGCGCCCGGGACAACCGCGACTTCGTGCTGGGAGTAGTCTTCGATGTCGCCTTGCCAGTCTCCTGTATCTGCAATGACGATGAGTCTTGCGGCAAGCTCCGAGGGCCCCATTGCCTTGGCCGGGGCACGACGCGCCTCGGCCAGATTGAAGTTCACTAGCAAGCGCAGCCCTGGCGCGTACACGATGAAGTGGTGCCACTCCTTGTAGCCGGGCACCTCCGTTGGCCGTTGCGCGAGAGGGTAACAGCGAAAAAAGTCTTGCCGTTCCACACCTATCGAGTTCAGCGGATGATGCCCATCGAGCCGAGAGCGGGGCTCCCCCGTCCTGTCTTCCATCAGGCTCACCGCCAAAGCTCCAAACTAGGACCTGGCAGCGGCTCCACAGGCGCCGCGGACGGTGCCTGTTTACGGCTAAGCGCCGCACGCAGAGTGCGCTCGAAGGACAGTAGCCCTAGCGTGAATAGCAGGGCATGCTCGTTGGCCCGAGCCCCCGTGAGCGGCGGTGCCTCCCAGAGGTCCGAGGCTGGCGGTGCAGGTTCGATCGATTCGACGGCGTGGGCCAGGTCGTCGCACCACGACAGCAACCCCAAAACGAGGTGCAAAGTGGTATCGCTCTGGCGAAACGCCTCGTCCATTTTTTCTAGGGACATCATCCCGCCTTTGGCGTGAAAGCCCTCGCGAGGATGGCGCGCAAATCCTTGTGGGACGCGGCCGATGTCAGCAGATCGACGATGGCGCTTGGGATCAGCGTATCCGGGCTTTCTCGCAGCGTGCCCAAGGAGAGCGCGTTCAGGATACCCTGGACCTCACCGAGCAAGGGCGAGCCCTCGAGGGCTTGTTTCCAGCGGGCTCCCTCGATGCTTCTGCCGTAGCGCCGCCCCTCTTCCACGAAGGCCGCAAAAGCAGATTGAGCGGCAATGGGGAACTTGAACAAGAGCAGTTGTGCGCGGCGGAGGCGCTCGATGATGGCTGCCGTCGAATCCGAGTCCTCTGCCAACGGCGCTTCGGCCGCAGCGTCGGCGGGGGTGACCTGTGGGTGGGTCCGATGAAAAAGACGATCAAAATCTTCGTTGTACCTGCGCAGCAGGCCCTCGTACTCCGCAAGCACCGCGCTGCAAGTGCTCGCGAGATCTACGTCCGTGCTGGCGGCTTGGGGCTCTCCCGGCGCTTCGACCCGAGGCTCCAGGTCCGGGCAGCTGGGGGCAGCGGGCATTGGAGCAGCTGGAGAGCCCCAGTCATTGACTCGGGTCGACGCCGCTCCCGCGTCTGCTGCCGTGCTCCTCAGCTCTAGCGGCAAAGAGTGCTCACTGCGGCGCTGGTACAGGCGTTCCAGCGAGCCCACCAGGCCTTCGAGCGACTGCGAGCGAAGGTGGCGCAAGGTGTCATCGTCAAGCATGAGAAGAGATCCGAAACGAAGTGTGTCAGTGAATGAGCAATCGATGCGGTCAACGGGCACGAGCGGCCACATATTCCATGACGCCGAACAAAAAGCGCAGGTGCTGTGAGTCCTCGAGCTCAGCTGACCATGCCTGCAACGCGTTGTGCGCTTGCTCGAGCCAGCGGCGGCCACACGCTCGCGCGTAGTCCACGCTCCCGTACTTTCTAATCAAACCGAGTAGCGTGTGGATGTCGGCCTCTGCCTTGGATTGCACGGCCTTGCCATGGCCGAGCTCAGCGATGAGGATACTTCGCCCTTTCGGGCTCAGCTCGCCCTCATCGACCAAACGCTGAATGCACGCGCCCAGACCAGATGCCGCCGCATCCGCCGCGCGAAAATTGGGCCTGGCCTTGGCCAGCGCCGCTTCCGCCGCGCTGCGCTCGTCCGCCGTGGCTGAGCGCAGACAATGCAGCAAGATCAGCGTGCGTTTGCCCTCCCAGAGGTCCCCGTTGGCCTCTTTGCCGTATGCGCCGCCCGCCGGTTCTAGATTCAGGACGTCGTCCTGAATCTGAAAGGCAACCCCCAAGCAACGGCCGAACTCCGCGAGAGGCTCCAGGTTTTGTGCAGGAGCCCCAGCCGCCACGGCGCCGACCAGCAGTGGAGTGATGAAGCTGTACCAGCCGGTCTTTTTGACGACCATTCCATAGTAGTCCTCGTCCGAAAGGTCCCAACGTCTGCGTGCGATCCATTCGAGCTCGAGCGCCTGGCCCTCCACCGACATCGTTACCATGTGCGCAATGGATTGAAGTATGCGAAGCGACCGACCCAGGCCGAGCAAGCGCGCGTTGTCGAGCAAGGGTTGTAATGCAAGGGCCAGCATCGCGTCACCGACATTCACGGCGATGGGAACCCCGTGCTCGAGGTGCAGAGTGGGCCGGCCCCGCCTCAGCTCCGACTCGTCTTCGATGTCGTCATGAATCAGAAATGCGTTGTGGTAAAGCTCGAGCACCCCGGCCGACGGCGCGATGGCTTCGAGAGCGCCGCCGTGAGCTCGGCAGGCCGCTACACAAAGTGCGGGTCTCAAGCCTTTCGCGTCACGTAAAGGATAGTCCAGCACCAGGTCGTACAGCGCACGCCGAGCGACTTCATCCCTGGGAATGAGAGCGCGAATTTCGTCGAGGGCGACCTGGCGCGATTGCTCCAGGTAGGCCTCGAGCTCCCGTTCGGACATACTGCGATGAACCTGTTGCAACATCGGCGGTCAACCATCGTGCGCGGATTGCGCTACCAGAGCTCCCAGGGTGTTTTGCCGAGTTTGGCTCCTCGCCGTATCATCAAATGCAGGGGCCGTGCCACGGACGAAAGTCGCGCGTCGGAGTAGCCCGCGACGGCTCAGCCCCGCCACTTTTCGTTAACTCACGCCTGTATCCCGGAAGCTGTGTGCAGAGCCAATGTCCGTGATCGTGGACACCCTGTCTGGTAAGGTTGACAACCGGTCACTTTAGCGCCCTTTTTGCGAATGCATCAATGAATCGCCTCAACATCAACCACGTGGCCTATCAGGCATTGAGCGAAACACCAGG
>JANOIG010000383.1:0-27677 GCA_031407405.1 Deltaproteobacteria bacterium | reverse complement strand
GCGTCTCGGGTCTCACGTGGCTCGCCATACGCGGCCAGGGCCAGACCACCGTAGGCCGCCGCCTGGAAGCCGGCGTCCTCAAGGCTTTCGCGATGGCCAGGGTGGCCGTCGTCGGGTCGGTCAGATCGTGTGATGCCACGCTTGCGTGTCTCCAATATCAGGTGCCCAAACGCACGCCACTCAAGAGCAAAGCGCGTGCCTTGGCGGCCTGCTCGACGGCTCAGCTTACGGGCGTCAAACATCATCGACTTTCACACCTAGCTTATCGAGCGATCCGGTGCCACCCAGCGACCGTTCCAGCTTTGTCCTACCAGGGGCGCACGCCCGAGACCGGATTTCTCATTCGATCCTGGCGTGCGCTGCCTGGGCGTCGCGTTGACCACAGACTGTATCCCGGTTGGTGGAAGCGGGTCATGAACTGGGCGGGCGATAGAGAGCACGCGGGCACCGGGCTGCGCTCAGATCAGCGATTTGAGGTCCAACATTTCCTCGATGTTGGGCATCAGCACCAGCTCGACGCGGCGGTTGTGCTCGCGCTGCTCCGGAGCTTCATTGGGGGCCACCGGGTCCGTTTCACCGTAACCTGCTGCGTGCAGGCGAGTCGGATCCAAGCCCCCGCCGCCTTCTTTGCCGCCGACGGGGGAAATCAAAAATACGAGCACCGTGCGGGCGCGCATGGCGGACAGGCCCCAGTTGTCTTTGAAGGGACCGCCCTTCAGTGGTTGTGCGTCCGTGTGACCCGCGACCTGGAAGAAACGCTCCGCCAGCGTAGCGTCGGTGCGGATGACATCGGCAACGGCCAACAGCACCTCCTTGCCTCCGTCGCGCAGCTGATCCTTGCCGGACGGAAATAGCACGTCTCCGGGCAGGGAAATCACCATGCGGTTGTGGCGGACCGCGACCTTGAGGCCCAGCTTGGTCAATTTTTGAAGCTTGCCACGCAACACCTCAAACCGGCTGCGGATGCGTTCGAGCTGGGCCGCGCGAGCTTGGTACTCTTCCACGGCACGTTTGAGCTGGTCCACGTCTGCCGAAAGCCGCTCTTTCTCTGTGCCCTCTTGTTCCAGCTTTTGCGAGAGGGTTTCGACGTCGACGCCCATCTTGCCGAGCTCATCGCTCAGCGTCGCTACGCGGGCCTTTGCTTCGAGCAGCGCGGCGCGATCAGCATCGTGCTCGGCTCGCTCACGAGTGTGTTGCGAATGCAGCTCGGAATATTTGGCCAGCTGCGCCTGCCATTCGTCCTCTGAATAGCCACACCCGAGCAGGGCGGGGATGAACAGGGCGGCGATGAACAAGGCGGCACCGAGACGAAGGGCCTTCAAATCGAGAATCATGGTGGCCGCCACGCTAACACCGGAAGAGCGGTTCGGAAAGCCGAGGAGCCGGGCGGGCGCTAGGGCGCCCGAAGGAAACCGCGCTGCTCCAGCAAATCCACGATCAGCCGACCTGCCACTTCACTCGTTTGACGGCTCGCGTCCACGACCGCGGCCGGGCCCTGCGGCACCTCGTAAGGGGGCGTGGGGTAGCGCGTGTAGAAATCCCCAGTCACCCGCAGCTTGCACACTGGGAGCGGTGTGCTGACGGCCACCTCCAGCCAGCGCTCCGCACCGACGGCCGTTTGCCAACGCCCGCGGCTTTCGGCGCTTGGGGCGGCGAAGGCGAGCAGGACGATGAAGCCGGCGTCGGCGGCTCGGCGGCTGAGCTCGAGCGCGCTCGCCGAAAGGTTTTCCGGATGCGCTTGCAGCTCGTCGTTGAGCTGGGACAGGCTGTCTCGGGGATCGATGACCAGGCTGAGCCGCCCACGATCGAGCAGGAGGCGCTCGGCGCTGTACGCCACTTCGGTCTTACCAGCCCCCGGCAAGCCGGTGATCAGTACCACCGCGCCGCGCTGCCCCAAACGCTCCTCCCGCTCCCGCGGGCTGACCATGCTGGTCGTGCCATGTTTGGGCCGGTCGAGATTGGGCTCGGCGCTGGAACGAGAGAGGATGACGCCCGCCGCCACGGTGCCATTGCTGAGCGAGTCGATGAGGATGAAGGCGCCGGTGCGCCGGTTCTTGCGATACGCGTCGAAGTACAACGGCCGATTGCAACGCACCCGCACCGTACCAATATCGTTGAGCTCCAGCGTGTCACACGCTTCAGGCAGCAATGTATCGAGATTGGTGCGATGCACGAGCTGCTCTATTTCCACCCGTTGCAGCACGGTCGTGTGTTTGAGCAAATAAGACTTCTGAAGGTCGAGCGGGCGCGCAGCCATCCAGACCAGCGTGGCCTCGAAACGCGTATCCACATTGGGTACGGCATCCGGACGAACCAGCATGTCACCGCGACTGACATCGACTTCGTCGGTCAGGGTGAGCGTGACGCTGAGCGGTGACGCGGCGCTCTCGAGCGAGCCTTCGAATGTGTCGATGCTGGCCACCCGCGTGCGCTGGCGCGACGGCAAGACCAGGATGGGGTCGCCACGTTTGACTGTTCCGGAGGCAATTTCTCCAGCAAAACCGCGATAGTTGAGGTGGGGCCGGAGGACGTACTGCACGGGGTAGCGAAACTCGTCCAGGTTTCGATCGAGAGCGATGGGCACCGTCTCCAGATAAGCGAGGATGCTCGGGCCGTCGTACCAAGGGGCTTGTGTGCTGGGCGTGACGATGTTGTCGCCGTCCCGCGCGCTCACGGGCACAAAGCTGATGTCCTTGAACTCGAGCTCTCTGGAGAAGCGCCGAAAGTCGTCAGCGATTTTCTCGTAAATCTCTCGGTTCCAGCCCACGAGGTCCATCTTGTTGATGGCGACGGCGAGGTGCGGAATGCCGAGCAGCGAGGCGATGTACGCATGCCGGCGCGACTGGGTGAGCACACCCAAGCGGGCGTCGATCAAGATCAGCGCCACGTTGGCGGTGGAAGCGCCGGTAGCCATGTTGCGCGTGTACTGGATGTGGCCCGGTGTGTCGGCAATGATGAACTTGCGCCGCTCCGTCGAGAAGTAGCGGTAAGCGACGTCGATGGTGATGCCCTGTTCGCGTTCCGCCTTCAAGCCGTCCGTGAACAGCGAGAAGTCAATCTCCATGCCCGCTTGGTTGGAGGCGCTCTTCACGGCCGAGAGCTGGTCGTCGTAGACGCCGTGTGTGTCGTGCAGCAAACGCCCGATCAGTGTGGATTTGCCGTCGTCGACCGAGCCCACGACGACCAGCCGCAACAGCTCTTTCTCTTGATGGAGCCGCAGCTGGGTTTGGATGGACGAAGTGTCGATGTCAGTGGGATCCAGCCGAGCCATTAGAAGTAACCTTCACGCTTCTTGCTCTCCATCGAAGCGTCCTCGTCGTGGTCGATCAGGCGACCGGAACGCTCCGAGTGCCGGGTGGCCAGCATCTCGGCGATGATTTCGGGCAGCGTCTGCGCCGTGGACACATCGGCGCCGGTGAGCGGGTAACAGCCGAGGGTGCGGAAGCGCACGCTCTTTTCGATGGGCTTTTCGCCCGCCTCGAGCGGCATGCGCGCGTCATCCACCATGAGCCAGGCGCCGTCTCGCTGAACCACTGGACGAGCCTTGGCGAAATAGAGCGGAACGATCGGAATGTTCTCCAGGTGGATGTACAGCCAGACGTCGAGCTCCGTCCAATTGGAGAGCGGGAATACCCGGATATTTTCGTGCTTGTTGAGCTTGCCGTTGTACAGGTTCCAGAGTTCGGGCCGCTGGTTCTTGGGGTCCCACTGGCCAAAGCGGTCGCGGAACGAATAAATCCGCTCCTTGGCCCTCGAACGCTCTTCGTCGCGGCGCGCGCCCCCGAACGCCGCATCGAATCCCCCTTTGGACAGCGCTTGAAGCAGCGCTTGGGTCTTCATGATGTGCGTGTATTTTTGGCTACCGTGGTCGAACGGATTGATGTTTTCGCGCAAGCCCTCGGGGTTGGTGTGGACGATGAGCTCGAGGCCGTTGTCCTGCGCAAACTGATCCCGGAACTCGATCATCTCCCGGAACTTCCAGGTCGTGTCGATGTGCAGGAAAGGAATCGGGGGCTTGGCGGGTTGTAAGGCCTTGAGCGCCAAGCGAGCCATCACCGACGAGTCTTTGCCGATGGAATACATCATCACCGGGTTCTCAAACTCGGCCGCCACCTCGCGGATGATGTGAATGCTTTCCGCCTCGAGCTGCCGGAGGTGAGAGAGCTGGGTGGGTGCAGGGGCGCTGATGTTCGCGAGACCGCGGGCCATGGGTTACCGCGCCCAAATATCAGTTACTGGAGCGGATTTGCGGTAAATATATAATTCAGAGCCCGCCAGCCGACCCAGGCGGACGTTTCGTGTGCTTGGCGGGAGGTCGACGCGACCCCTCAGGCGGCGTCGTCCGAGTCCCGGCTCCGGTCGGAAAGCACGCCGCGTGACTCCAGGGTCCCGGCGCCGCGTAGCTCCCGCACGCCGACGCCGAACCTGTCGTGTAGCAGGCGGCACAAATGCTGCGCGCTGCCGAAGCCGACTTCGGGTGCGATGGCTTTCAGTGGCAGCGCGGTCGATCGTATCAGGTCCTTGGCGCGCTCGAGGCGCAGCGCGCGCAGGTGCTCCATGGGCGTGTGGCCCGCGACCTCCTTGTAGACGCGGCAGAAGTAGTAGCGACTCATGCCGATGTTGGTGGCCAGGTCTTCCAGCGTGATCGGCTCGCCGAGGTGCCGGAGCATGTAGGTACGGGTCTTTTCCTCGATGCGGCTGGCGGCCACCACGCTGAGCCGCAGGTACTCGCCGATCAGCGCGCGCAAGAGGCCTTGACGGTAGTCGCTCACGTTGGGGAACTGCGCGTCGCGTTCGGCCACCAACCATGAAGCAATCTCGTGCAGGCGGCCACAGGTGTCTTGAACCGTCTCGGGTAGCTCTGCGGGTGCGCTTCGCCAATGAAAGCCGATACGCAAGCGATGCAGATCCACTTCGCCCGCGTTGCGCTCCTGCCGGCGCACGCCGGCCTTGAGCAGCATGGCCTCCACGGGGCCCGAGCTAGCGTCGCCGTCCTCGCGAGTCGTGCCCTGGCTGCCCCGCACGATCACCGTGAGCTCGTGATAGGACAGCTCTTCTTCTGGCGAGACCCAGCCCGTCGGCACCTGCGTCTCGGTAACGCTCAAGAGAATCAGCTCGCCCAGCGCTGGCGCGACGCCGGAGACATCCGCACCAAAGACCGGCGCAGCACCTGCCGGCGTAATCGCCACGAGTGGAGCGAGCGCGGCGCGCGGCGGCAGCATGACCGTTTGATGCACGCCACTCTCCGGCTCGCCACGGCTTCGCTCGTCACCGTGGGCAGTGCTGCCGTTCATGACGCTGCCCGTGCCTGCGATGTCGCTCACCCCAATGTCACTTGGGGTTATGCCACTTGGGGTCATGCCACTCGGGGTCATGCCACTCGGGGTTATGCCACGGTGACTGCCGTTGGTGGCTGCGCCATTCTTGTGGGGGCTATCGTTTCGTGCAGTATCCGTCATCTCATTACCTCGCAGAGTCTCCCGCGGGAGAAGTGAAACGACCGGTGGGGGGCAGGTGTTGACTTCACGTGAATGAATCCCTGGCGTTAGAGTGAGGCCGCAAACGGCAAACGAGGCAGCGACTTGGAGGACCGCTGCGGAACCACCGCCTCGAAGCCCACCGTGTCGCAAAGCACGATAACCTGAAACCGCGCGATTTACCCCGTCGCTTTGATCGACTCACTCACTACTTAGGTATCGACCGCGTTCCGAGCGCTCGTGTTAGGGCGCCTCGCGCACCCCTATCGGCTAGTGGTTCAAGGTGCGCTCGAGGCTCGGGCAGACTCAGCTCGAGTGCGCCTCCATGCGGGCTTCCGTGCTCGCATGCCGCGAAAACGCTGGTGATTTGGCTTCAATCGCGGCTCATGCGCGCTGCGCCTGGAGCCGTTGGCAACATCAGTGCTGCTAACAAAATACTGTTAGCCCAAAAAGCACACGACGCGTCGCAACGTGCTGATGCAGGGCAATTCGCCGTTGGCGTCGGAAAGTTCTGGGGCAATTTAGAGCGCTTTTTTGTTCGCCATCACGCGTCGAGGCCAAGCTTTCAGCGTAACAATCCAGCCCAAGCGGTTGACTGTCGTTGATAGTGATGCGCCGTCGCAAATCGTAGCGCGCCGGCTCAGCTCGAGTCGAGCCGACAAGGGCGCGACCCGAGGCTGTTGGGGGTGTCGGGTCACCCCGCCATGGCCACTCCGCGAGGCTGCCGGGCTGTGCTGCTGGTGCTGCTCTGCGGCGCAGCACGGGTGTTGCATCAATGTTGCACGGCTACCAGGCGTACGCTTTGGGTGCCTCGCCGCCAGGTCCCGGAAAGATCACATCCAGCCGGTCGAGCGCGGCCTTTTCCAGGCGGATCTCCGTGGCCCTGAGCGTCGAGCGCAGTTGCTCGAGAGTGCGTGGCCCAATGATGGGCGCGGTGACCACCGGGTTGTGAAGCAGCCAGGCGAGCGCGACATTTGCAGGTTCCTCCCCGAGCTCACCGCACAGACCTTCGAAGGCTGCGAGCTTGTCACGCTTCTTGTCGACATTCTTTTCGAAGTCCTCGCCCGACCGGCGACCCTCCGCGCGCTTCTTCAAGGCGCCGCCGAGCAGCCCGCCAGCGAGCGGGCTCCAGGGGATCAAACCCATGCCGTAGCTACGGCACGCCGGCACGACCTCGAGCTCGACCATGCGATTGTCGAGGTGGTAGATGCTCTGCTCGCTCACGAGCGGCTGGATGAAGCGCTGGCGCGCGAGCTCACTGCATTGAGCGATGTCCCAGCCCGCGAAGTTGCTGGACCCCACGTAAATGATCTTGCCCTGCGTACGCAGCGTGTCCATGGCTTGCCAGATCTCTTCCCAGGGGCAATCGCGGTCGACGTGGTGCATCTGGTAGATATCGATTACGTCGGTCTGGAGCCGCAGCAAGCTGTCCTCGCAATGGCGGATGATCTTCATCGCCGATAAGGATCGACGGTCGCGATTGGGCTCGGGGCGGGTGTCCGAGCGAGTCATCAGGTTGTAGACCTTGGTGGCCAGCACGATAGAATCTCGCCGCCCCCCCTGCGCGATCCAGCGCCCGATGATCTCTTCGGTGGCGCCGCGGTTCTGGGACCAACCGTACACGTCGGCCGTATCAAAGAAATTGATACCCAGACCGATCGCCTCATCCATGAGCGCGTGACTGTCCTTCTCGCTGGTGTGCCAGCCGAAATTCATGGTCCCCAAACAGAGCGGGCTCACCCAGACACCATTTTTACCGAGCTTGCGATATTCCACGTCACGCCTCCATTGTTGCTTGTTGCCCGGTTAGCGTGACAATATGGGCTTGCGCCTGTCAAGGCGGCGCGGTGTCGAGTGAAAACGGGGCGACGGGGCGCGCTGCCCCCATCAGTTGAAGATTTCCTGACGAGCCGCCGTGACGATCGCCATCACGGCAGGGTGCTGGATTCTTCGATCGACCGAGATGGCGTAAAATTGTTGGCGCACGGATTTCACCCGCCCCACCACCTGCACGTTGTACCGGCGACGGAACTCTTCCTCAAACACCGTCGGTGAAGGAAAGATGCCCTTCCCTTCTTCGCCGAACGCGTACATCAGGGCGCTGTCGTCGAACTCCGCGACCAGCGCCGGGCGCACCTTCACCCCCTCGAACCACTGATCGAGCGCCCTGCGCACCGTCGCGTGCGCGCTCGGCAAAAGGCACGGCACTCCATTGATCGAGCGCGGAAACCCTGTGCGGCAAATCTTGGCCAGCTTGGGGCTGGCGAGGAAGGTCGTGCCGCATTCTCCCAGCAAGTGGTTGAACGCATGCACCTTGATACCGGGCCCCAGGGGCCTGTCCGCCAGCACCATGTCCAGCTCCTGGCCTACGAGCTCGCCCAAGAAGTCTTCGACCACCCGGTCTTCGCGGCAGATCAGCTGGATCGGCTTGCCAATGTGAAACGCCGGCTCGAGCAGCTTTTGCACCAGCACCTTGGGCAGCACGTCCGCTACGCCGACGGTCAGACGCAAGGGCCGCACTGACGGCCGCCCCTTCAACGTGCCCACCAGCTCTCGCCCGAGCGAGAAGATCTCGTCCGCAGAGCGGAAGACGCTACGCCCGACCTCGGTGAGGACGAGGCTTCTGCCGACGCGGTCGAAGAGCTTCACGTCGAGGGACTCTTCCAACCTTCGGATCTGCCCGCTGACGGTGGGCTGCGAGAGCTTGAGCTCTTCACTGGCGCGCACCACGCTTCCATAGCGAGCTACCGCCCAGAAATAAAAAAGATGATGATAATTTAGCCATTCCATGGTGGCGGGAACCCATCTGGTTTTGCTGGAGATTGAAAGCCACTGACGGAATCAGCGGGTGTGTGGGGGGCTGCCAGGGACATTTACGCCTCACTCGAGGCGTGCCTGTTGAGCCGGGGCAGCCAATTCGAATTTCTCGAAGTATCGAGACGAAACTTCCTCATACTCTATCTGTGCGGGACGGTCCAACGTGTACCCATGACACGAATCACTCAAGTTGCTTCACGTCTCAGTTTCATCACGCCGCTCGCAGTGCTCATGTGCGCCGCCTGCGGCTCTTTACCCGAGGAGGCATCCGAGGGTGACCTCTCCCAAGGCCTGGCAGCCATGCCATCCTTAGGCTCGGCGGCGGGCTTCGCTGTGCTCGGTGCCTCCACGGTCACTTGCACCAACTCGTCTGCCATCACCGGTGATGTCGGCGTCAGCCCCGGCACTGCGATCACCGGCTTCAATCCGAGCTGCACGCTCAGCGGAGCGATTCACGCCGGAGACGGCGCCGCCGAGCAGGCGCACGGAGATCTGTTCACCGCGTTCGACGACCTGGCGGCCTCCGTGTGTGAGCACGATCTCACAGGTCGAGACCTCGGTGGTCAGACGCTGGCGCCGGGTGTGTACTGCTTCGATACCACGGCCGGGCTGACTGGCAATCTGACCCTCGACGGGGGTGGAGACGAGAATGCCGTCTGGATCTTTCAGCTTGGGACTGCGATCACGACTGCTCCGAGCTCCTCCGTGGTGATGGCCGGTGGCGGTAGCCCTTGCAACGTGTTCTGGCAAGTCGGTAGCTCTGCCACGCTCGGAATAGGAACCGCTTTTGCGGGCAACATCCTGGCCGCAGCGAGCATCACGTTGGTCAGTGGCAGCACGCTCTCGGGTCGTGCCTTGGCGCTCAACGCCGCGGTCACCTCGGATGGCAACGCCGTTTCGCTCGGCAGCTGTTCGCGTTAGTACCCGAGTCCAGTTCCAGCCGCCGCGAGCCCACTAGAGCCCAGATGGGGGGCCGGGCTCGCGGCCTGCGTCGTTGCGCGGCGCCTCGGGGCCCTGGGCTCAGGCGCGCGGGTGCTGACGACGGCTGGAAATTCAACGCCGCTCGAAGCATTGGGCAGCCTCCCCACACAATCCCACTAGTTTTCGGGTGCAAATCAAGTTAACCCCTTCGGTCCTCGAAAGGCTGATTGGGGCGATGGAAGCGGGTCGGCGTGTATGGGTTCTGGCGCTGGCGTTGCTGCTCATCGGGTGCGGCGGCGAGTCGGCGCGGTCGAACGCCGAACGGGTGTGCCTCCCCGGTGAAACACGCTTGTGCAACGGTCCTCTGGCGTGCCAGGGGGCCGAAACGTGTGAAGCCGGTGGGCAACGCTTTGGCGCTTGCGACTGTGGCACGGCACCCGTTTCTCTCGATGCAGGCGCACCGGGCGTCGGTCGCTCTCGAGTCAATCAGCTGGCGGCGCGCTGCGAGACAGATGGCGACTGCGGTGTGGACCTCGCGTGTTGGCCTGCTGCGGCGCAGAGCTTCTACAATCGTGCCGGTGGCGCCGCTGGGGGTTACTGCACCGCGGCGTGTGTTACCGCGGAAGACTGCACCGCGCTGGATCCTCTCGCGGTTTGCGGGGATGGGCTGTGTCACCTCGGATGTTTCTCGGGTGAGGCGCGGCCCGGTGAAGGCAAGTGTCTGGACCGCGCGGATGTCACCTGCTGGTCGGGTGCGGCGTTGGGCATAGCGGTCTTTAATGGCACGGTCCGGCAATCGGGGCTGTGTCTGCCTGCGTGCGGCAGCGACGAAGATTGCGGGGGTCGCTCATGCGATCTCGCCATTGGATTGTGCGTCGACACAGCGACGCCCGGCGCGCCCATCGGCGCTGCCTGCGACAGCGCGGAGGTGTGCGCCGGTAGAATCTGCCAGCAGTCGGCGGCGGGCCCTTTTTTCTGCACCGCGCCCTGTACATTTGGCACTCTGGGCTGTGGCTACGGAAGCAACGCCGAGCCGCGCGAAGCCATGTGCCTGGTGGTGGCGGTGTTCGACGCAAACGGGAGCGAGGGGTTGGGCGACGTGGGGTTGTGCCTCGAGGTGTGCGACGGCGCGGTGGACTGCTCGCAGTCGGGCTGGCAATGCGTGCCGGATTCGGAAGTCCGCGGCCGCTCCGGGTATTGCGCTCCTGCTCTGGCCTCTCTCATGCCCGACGCGGGTTTCCAAGGCGGGCCACCGTGAGCCTCTTCAACACCCAGCTGGGCCGGTCGTTGCTCGCGTTCGTGGTCGGCTGCGTCGCTTGCGGCGAACCCGATGCACCGCCGGCCAAGCTCTGTGTGCCGGGTGAAACACGCCTGTGCAACGGGCCTGGCGGGTGCGAAGGGGCACAGGCCTGCTCGCTCGACGGTCAGGCCTTGAGCGCATGTGATTGCGGTACGAACCCGCCTGCTGGCGCTGCAGCGGCAGTCGACGAGTGTACCGGACAAGATCCTGCCTGCGCGGTCCCCAACCTGCTTGCGGCGCCGTGCCAGGCCGACGTGGATTGTGGCGGCGCCGGGCTCGTCTGCTGGTCGGCGGACGCGGTCGGTCTGCTCGGGTTCGAGGGTGGGCCGGCGCGGGGCTACTGCACCATGGCTTGCACCACGCCCGACGATTGCTTTCGCGTCGATCCCGGCGCCGGTTGCAACGCGGTGGATGGAATGGAGCAGGGTATGTGCCTGCGCGGCTGCTTTTCCAAAGATCCTGAGCCTTTGGAGCGCAAGTGCCTCGACCGCACCGACCTCGCGTGCTGGTCGACGGCGGTCCTCGGCATTCAACCCTTCAGCATTAGCTCACGGCAACAGGGGTTCTGCCAACCGGCATGCGGGAGCGACGCAGACTGTCCCGGCAGGTATTGTGATCTGGTCTCCGGCACCTGTCGGGACGAGCCGAGCCAGGGTGCCCCGATTGGCGCCGCTTGCGGCGTAGACGGCGATTGTGCGGGCGGGGCCTGCTTGAGGCCGATTGGAGGCGCGTCCTATTGCTCGGCCCTGTGCGCCTTCGGCGCGCTCGGGTGCGGCTTTCCTGAAGGCGCGGCGAACCGTGAGGCCGCCTGCGCGGCTCCGCTGCTGTCGGAGGGTGGAGCTCGCGAAGGCCTCGGCGATGTCGGAAGCTGCTTCGAGCTGTGCGACCAAGCGGGTGACTGCACGCTGCCCGACTGGGAATGTGCGGTCGGCTCAGGGCTCATCGGTGGCCGCAGTGTGTGTCAATTCGTGGGTCAGCAGTGACGAGCTGGCTTGCAACCAGGAGGTAGGCCGTGAAGCTCGTTAGTGTGGGATCCGTGAAACTGCCGGTTTGGGCGCTGGTGGTCGGCGCGCTGGGCTTGGCCTGTGAAGACGAGCCAGCCTCGGCAGAACGCGTGTGCATCCCGGGCACCACACAGCTGTGCAATGGCCCGGGGCGTTGTGCCGGTGTCCAGTCCTGCCTCGACAGCGGTGAGGGTCATGGCGTCTGCGATTGCGGGCCTACGCCGAGCGCAGCTGCCGTGGAGCCTGGCCCCGTGTGCAGCGAGGGTGAGCGCCGCGTGTGTTATGGCGAGGCGGGCTGCGGAGGAGTACAAGTGTGTGGCGCCAACGGGCAGTTTGCTGACTGCGACTGTTCGGTGCAAAGCCTCGCCGTCAACACGTTCGGTACGGGCTGCGAAGTCGACACAGACTGCGGGCCCGATCTCGAGTGCTGGTCAGCTTCGGCCGAAGGCCGAGCCGCGTTCGTCGGTGGAGCGGCACATGGTTATTGCACGCGAACCTGCCGGCTCCCGCAAGACTGCACCGGTTTGGATCCCCGGGGCGTGTGTTCGACCCCTGGCGCGGATGGCGCCGGGGTTTGTCTTCGAGCCTGCTTGTCCAAAGACCCGTTGTCCGGCGAAGCCAAATGCCTCGATCGCGTGGATCAGATTTGCCTGTCCACGGCTGCTCTCGGCCTCGAGCCCTTCAGCACCACGACCCGACAGAATGGCGCATGTTTGCCCAACTGCGGCAGCGACGAAGACTGCAGCGGCCGCGTGTGCGACCTCGCGTCGGGGTACTGCGTGGACCAACCCGCCACGGGTTTGGCCATTGGTGCAGCTTGCAGCGTGGAAAGCGAATGCGCGGGCCGCGTCTGCTCTGCCTTCCCCTCCGGGGCTCGCTTCTGTACCGCGCCCTGTGCATTCACCAGCCTGGGCTGTGGCTACGCTAGCGACGCGAACCCACGCGGTGCCTCGTGCGCGGTGTCGTGGTTCAATGAAGGCGGCGTCACCGAGGGCCGGCAAGACCTCGGGCTCTGCATCGAGCTGTGCAACACCAGCGCGGACTGTGCCCAGCCCGATTTTGCCTGCGACACCAGCCAGGGCGGCCCTCCCGGCAGCGCCGGGGCGTGTATACCGGAAGCGGACCTAGCCAGTGGCAACGCCGGCGCGGATGCGGGCAGCGGTGCGGATATGCCGTGATTACCCCTTTGGTGGACAACCATTCAATTGGGCATCTGTGTGGGAACGACTTGGCGCTTGTTTCGGCGGTAGGCCTTGAAGTCGCTGTCGAGGGTCCGTCATCCTGATGACGCAAGCGTCGGAGAGAGACATGGGCACGGTCGCAAACTTCTTCATCAAGGCGTGGACGGAATCGACTTCTGCCATGACATGGAAGTCACCTCGTACGATTCCACGGGCGATAAGCTCCATGACTGCGTCCGAAGTCGGCGTCGAGGCGCGTCCCGGAGGGCCAGTCGCCTGGTGCTCAAAGAAGACTGGCAGATCGTCCTCCCGCACTTCTCGTAGCATGTCACTCTACTCCGTAGCCTAAACTCAATAGCACGTCGTGGCGGCGAGGGCGCGCGTGTCAGCGGGCGCGCCGCGAGGTCGCGGATCGTTCGGGATTGCGGCGCGCTTACGCGGCGTTGTAGAGTTTGAGCATGCACGGGTGTCGCTGCGCACTGCTGGTGATCGGGTTTGCGTGCGCGTGTGGCGGCGCAGCGACGCGCGAGCCGACACCGCCCGTCCCGGTGAGCCCTTCAGTCGGGGCAGCTTTGACCCCGGAGGCCAAGATGAGCTACGAATTTCGCGTACTGCAAACTCCCGAGCGCCAGCTGATGGCCATTCACGATCAGGCCAGGGGTGGCGAGCTTCCGCGGAAGATCATTGCCAACCTGGATAAGGTCTGGCCCTATCTTCGAGCCAACGCGGCCAACACCGGTCACAACGTCGTCGTGTATCGCGATTTCGATCGTGCGGCCGGTGTGATGACAATCGACGTTGGCGTGCAAGTCGAGTCTGCGCTGCCCGGCAACGGCGTGATCGTGCCCGTCACGACTCCGGGCGGACTGGTCGTAACCACCGTGCACATCGGCCCCTACGACAAGCTCGGCGGCGCGAGCAGCGCGCTCCACGAGTTTTGCAGGACGCACGATCACCCGATCGTCGGACCCACCTGGGAAGAATACGGCGACTGGAATGACGATTCGAGCAAACTGCGCACAGACGTGTTCGTGCTCGTAGCCCGATGAGCGAGCACGAGTCAGCCAGTCGCGTCGAGCTTGCGAACAGCAACGACGTCATCGTCGGTTGTCATTCGCACGTCAGCTTCGCGCAGTGTGGCAACGGCTCTCGTCTTTCCCGAGGCAGTAAAGAACTCCACCTCGAGACCACCCTTCGGATAGACATGCACGACCGTTCCGATGTCGCCTGCACGCAAGCCGTATTGCGAAACATCGCTGGCGAGAACGACTTCTTCGTGGAGTTGCGGAGCCATCAGTCGGGAAAGGCAGTGATGAAACGTGGAAGGGTCTCGCCAGCGTTCACAATCCACACGGTTCTGATTGTTGCGCGCCGACCCGTTGGCCCAGTAATCGTAGCACGGATCTCGTACTTGGTTCCGAATTCACTCGTTTGCCCGGCCGTGGCCGTCCCCGTTCTGGCGACCTCAGCAAGCGCAACTCGCAAAGCCTCCCAATTCTCCAGACCGAAGGCAAGTGCGTGGAAGAACGCCGGTTTTCCTTTCGTCCGCGGATTAACCGGAGACAACAAGTAGTCACGCACCTTTTCAGCCGGAATGATGGCCTGTCCTCCGTTGGGCAGCATCAGTTTGTAAGTCCGGGGAAGCGCAAGGGCTCGCACTCTGCCTAAGCCAACCCGTCAAGGCAAGACATGGTCGCTCGGGGCTATTTTGCGAATCAGCACGCACTTGGGGCTTCGCAACTCCAGTCCAGCGGCGGCACCACATCAAGCCTCGGCCTCCCAGAGGCCAGGATATCGTCGGACGATCCTTCGCCAAAGAATTGAGGTGTGGGGGAAATCGGATCAACTCCGCTCCCGCACAAACTTGCATTAGGTGTCGTGAAACGAAAGCATTTAGACTTGCAGAAGATGCACGGACAAGTGCTGATCCTGGCGATCGCGCAGGCGCTGTTTCAGACGGCCTCGACGCTCGTCGTGACGGTCGGCGGACTTGCGGGTGCAGAGATCGCTCGCGCGCCAGGGCTCGCTACCGCGCCCATAGCCTCGATGTTCCTCGGAACCACGATCGCTACAGTTCCCGCATCGTTGTGGATGACAGCGAGGGGCCGGCGGCCGGGGTTTGTCGGCGGGGCCCTCGTGGGTGCGCTGGGCGGGCTCATCGCCGCAGCTGGGATTGCTCTCGATTCTCTGCTCGTGTTTTCGCTCGGCACATTCCTGGTGGGAGCGTATCAGGGCGTCGCCCAGTTCTATCGCTTTGCAGCATCGGAGGTAGCCGACGACGCCTTTCGCTCGCGTGCCATCTCGCTGGTGCTGGCCGGGGGGGTCGCTGCAGCTCTACTCGGGCCTGCTCTTGGCAAGCTCGGTGCCACGCTGCTCCAGCCGATGTACGCGGGCTCGTTTCTGCTCCTTGCTCTCACGTCACTGCTGGCAGCTGGGCTGCTCCTCGGCATTCGCGTGCCGATGCCTCAGCCGGACGAAAGCGCCGCGCCGCCGCGCCGCCTCTCGGTCATCCTGCGTCAGCCGACGTACGCCGTTGCGCTCTTCGCTGCGGCGACGGGAGCGGGCGTGATGGTGCTGGCCATGACCGCGACGCCGCTGGCCATGCTGCACGATCACCACGGGCTCGATGCGACCGTGTTGGTCATCCAGCTCCACGTGCTCGGCATGTTTCTTCCGTCGTTTTTTACCGGCACGCTGATTGCCAGATGCGGGATCCTACGCATCATGTCCGTCGGGTTGCTCCTTCTGGCGGGACACATCACCTTGAGCTTGGCGGGCCAGGGATTTGTCTCCTTTGCCTCGGCGCTGGTGCTCCTCGGGGTGGGTTGGAACTTCCTGTACATCGGCGGCACGACGCTGCTGACCGAGAGCTACTTTCCAGCGGAACGAGGCCGTGCTCAGGCGGCGAACGACCTCTTTGTTTACCTTGTTGGGCTATTGTCAGCCCTGAGTGCGGGTCCCATGCTGGAGGCGTTCGGGTGGCGGCTCATGAACGCGATCATGCTTCCTTGGTTGCTCGTGGCGGCGGTCGCGCTCGTGTGGCTGGGTCGCGCGCGCGCAAGGAGCACGAGGGACGTTGCTCGGCGTTAGCGTAACAATGTTCCCGCAAGGAATTCAGGCTTGGCCGTCGGGCCGCCCCGAATCGCGCCGGTCTTCTACCAGTCCGATGCTCGCCACGCTATTCTGTTAGCCATGAGCTCGGTGCCCATTGATATCCCAGAGGCCACGCTGGTCGCACTCAAGCTCGACGCTCGCAGCGCCGCTGTCCAGCTGCGAATGGCGGCAGCGATGAAGCTGTTCGAGCTTGGGCGGTTGTCATCGGGCGCTGCCGCCGAGCTCGCGGGAGTGTCTCGCGTCGCGTTCCTGGCCAAGCTCAGCGAGTTTGGTGTTGAGACCTTCCACCAAACGGAGAGCGACCTTACGAATGACCTCGCCCATGCGTGAGGTCGTGACCAACACGTCGCCGCTCCTGTATCTGCATCAGCTGGGCAGTATCGCTCTGCTCGGCACGCTGTATTCGAAGGTGCTCATACCAAAGAGCGTCGTCGAGGAGCTCGATTCCGGGAGAACTGGTGGCCACGACGTTCCCAGTGTAGCGGCACTTTCTTGGGCGGAGGTTGTGTCGTCGCCTACGCTTGCGTTGCTGGCGTTGGCCACCGATCTCGGGAAGGGTGAGGCCGAAGCGATTGCGATCGCCCATGAGCGCAATGCCCTGCTCATCCTGGATGACGCACTTGCACGTCGTCATGCCAACCTGATCGGCGTCACGGTGACCGGTACCCTTGGCATACTCCTCAAGGCGAAGGCTGACGGACACATTCCGCGGATCGCGCCGCTGGTGACACGCCTGACGGAGCTCGGCTTCCGACTTTCAGCGCAGACTCGGGACGCCGTGCTGAAGCTGGCGAGCGAGGGTTGAGCGTCGTCGGCCGCGAGGAACGCCCGTCTGTCGGTCTGTCGAACGATACTGCCGTTAAGCGACCGTCGCGCCCGTCCGTCTGCAACGGCGAACTATGTCGCCCTCACGGGGTCTCCGGATCCCTGGCCCGAGCGGCAGAGGTGAAGGTTGCGTGAGGCCTGGAGAGGCGCCGGCGGTGTGTGGCATCCGCCGGCGCGTTCGCCGGTCAGCTTTGAGAATGCAGTTTGCAAAACGACGGACGCCCACAGCCGTCTGAGCCTGCGTGCAATCGATCGCTACCACGTGCAATCACAGCTCGTCTTCGGTGCGGCTTTTTCGGTGAAAAGCGGGTCAACGGTAGCGCCAAATGGCGGTAGGCTGTTCCCATGGTGACGCGAAGCATCCCGCGCTCGATGGTCAGGGGTCTGCGTGTTGGCGCTGTGGCTGCAACGCTGACGTTGCTCTGCTGCAAAGCCACGCCTACGGACGGTTCATCGCCGGCTGCTGCTCGACCCGCCGGCAACGCTCCCGCCGGCACCCCTTCAAGCGGTATTACATCGCGTGACAAGGCCGCCCCGGGCGCCACCCTCAACTTGATGCCGTCGGCGAGCCTCGCGGGGTTTCGGCGCGTCCCCATCTCGCCCTTGGCGGACAAGCCGGTGTGGCAGGTCAGCTCGGGCGGTGAGCTGCTCAGCATCGACGGTGCGGGTGCGAAGGAGATGTTGCTCTACGAGACCGAGCTCGGCGATGGCGTGCTCCACGTGGAATGGCGTTTCGTTCCGAACAGTGCTGTAGCCGGCAGTGCTGCAGCCGGCAGTGTCCAACCTGCGAGCGTCGCAGCCGCGGGCGGTGCCACAGCCGGCAGTGCCGTCCCGGGTACCGCCAAACCGGCGGAAGAGCCCCCCGCCTATAACGGTGGCGTCTACGTGCGCACGCCGCTCGATGGAAAGAGCTGGGTACAGCTGCAGGTGGCCCATGCAGACAAAGCGCCGGTCGTCGGGGACTTGATCGCGCAGGTGCCGAGTAGCACCGAACGGATCAACGTGTTTCAAAGCGAGCCGAGCCCCGCTCGTCCCATTGGCGAATGGAATGTGTTCGACATCACCGCTCGTGGTCCGCGCATCGAGCTCGCCGTCAATGGCAAACCTACGGTGACGTGGCCGGAATGCCCCATGCCGCGCGGGCACGTGGGGCTTCAGGCGGAAGGGGCCCGGATCGAAGTTCGCAAGTTCGAGTTCACTCCGCTGTGACAGCTACGCGCCCGGGCGCGTTCAAAAGCTGCCTCGAGCCAACACGCCGCAAAAGCCAGGGGCGCAGGGCAATTCGATGCCGGCACGAACGCCTGGCGCGCTGGCCTTGGGCGGGGTTTCAGCGCTGTTGAGATCGAGGATCATCAGCACGCCTCCGCTGATCAGAAAGCCGCTGCCGAAGCCGAGCAGCAGCAGCGAAGCCATCTGCTTGGCGTCCGCGGCGCCCCGCTCTTCGGCGGCGGCGATGGATGAGGTCGCTCGCCCCGCGCGTGCATCGGACTCGGCGCGCGAGAGCT
Source organism: Deltaproteobacteria bacterium (assembly GCA_031407405.1). GTDB lineage: Bacteria > Myxococcota_A > Polyangia > Polyangiales > Polyangiaceae > SZUA-265. The sequence goes on along the minus strand of JANOIG010000383.1, from coordinate 9,533 downwards.
CGAAGGCCATGCCGCCGGTGAGCGCCCCAACGCCGACGCCGAGCAAGCTCCACGTCAGTGGAGCGACGCGCCCGAGAGCGCTCGGTTGGGGTTTCTCGATTTGGATTTCAGGCTCGAGCTCGAGCTCGAGCGTGAGCTCGGCTGCATGCTCCGGCGTCACGGCCACTTCAGCTTGGCGAGGGAGGTGGCCCGTCAGCTCCACGCTGACCTGGTGTAGGCCTGGCAGCAGCTCGCCTGACCACGGTGTCACGCCCACGACGCGTTGACCGAGCTTGACGGTCGCTCCCGCCGGCTTGCTCAGCACCGACAGCTGTTGCACGCCAGCCTCGGCCAGCTTCGTTTCGAGCTCTCGGACTCTGCCGAGCACCTCTTCGCGGCGTTCGTCGTCTTGCTCTTGGCGGAGGTAGCTGCGGTATTCTGCCAGCGCTCGGCCCGTGTCACCCATCTCTTCGTAAGCCAACGCGATGTTATAGGTGAGCTTGGAGCTCGGGACGATCTCGGCGGCTCGCCGGAAGTAGCGGATGGCTTCCTCCTCGCGTTGCGCAGCAAAGGCTTCGGCACCTAGCCGGTAGAGGTGTTTCGCTTGCTCGGCGGCGTCGGGCGGGCGTGAAGCAGAGCTGGCGGCTTCGGCGGGCGCGGGTGGGGAGGGTGGGGGGGCAACTGCTACCGGCGGAGGCGCGGTCGGCGCGATCACCGGCGCGGTTGGCTCGGCTGCCGGAGCCGCGCCGGATTTGGCTGGGCCCGCAGTGTCCCGCCCCGAGCTCAGGTCGGCGACCAGAATCGAAGCCGCGAGGTACAGGGCGCCCGCGTAGTGGTGAAAGCGCGTGCGCTTCATTGATACGGATCGATCAGCTTGGCGCGCCGGTGCTCCTTGGCGGTCTCCCGGGGCTTCGTGCCCGGAGAACGCTGGACTTTGCGCGCGGTGCGGCTCGGTTCACGGGGTGGCGCCGCTGCCTCGACGACCGGGACGGCGGGGTCAGGCGCGGGCCCCATGACGTCTGAAGGCGCAACCTCGGGGGCTAGGGGCACGGGTTCGCGGGGCGGCGCTTCGTTCGACACCGGCGCGGGTTTCGACGCCGCGGGTATTACGACTTCGATTTCAGGCTCCGCGCCAACGATGGAGCCGAACCCAATGGCGGCGGCCAGCGCGACCAAAGCCACGAGCGCCCAGCGCCGCCGTGGCTCGAGCCGCCTCGCCGCAGCGAGCCACTTTGCGCCTCTCACTTGCCAGGGCCCGAGGCTCTCGTGTGCTCGAGCGAGGAGCCCGCCGAGCCTGCGCCGCGTCTTGCCGAAGCGGCGGTCGGGGGGCACGCTGCTGGCGAACAAGCTCTGACGAGACCTGCGAAACCAGCCCGCTTCGAGCGAGGCACCGGTGATGTCGTCGATGACACCGCCGTCGAGGAGCCAGCGAGCCAGCACTCGTCCGAGCTCATCCATGGAGGACCAGCGATCTTCGCGACGCTTCTTCAAGCCGCACACGATGATCGGCCACAACGAGATGTCGGTCACGCCATGCTCGCCCAATGTCTTGGGCTCTAGCTCGTTGACCGCCCGCGTCACCTGGGCTCGATCGTCGCCCTCGAAGGGTACAGCGCCGGTGATCGCTTCGTACAGCACGACGCAGACCGCCCAGATGTCGGCGCGTTCATCCACCTCTTCGCCCCGCGCTTGTTCGGGCGCCATGTACAGGGGACTGCCCATGACCGCACCGGCCGTGGTCAGGCGCAACGCACGCGCATTTTTCAGCTTGGCAATGCCGAAGTCCAGTAACTTGGGCTGAACGCCGCCTTCGGGCAGCTTGGCGAGAAAGATGTTTTCGGGCTTGATGTCACGGTGCACGATGCCGTGCGCGTGCGCCGCGGCGAGCGCTCGAATCATCGGCAGCAGCACCCGCACGGCTTTGGTCGGGCTGAGCCGTTCGCGGCGATTGATGACGCTCATCAAGTCTTCGCCCTCGAGCATCTCCATCACGATGTACGGGTCGCCCCAGGCGGTCTTGCCAAAATCGAAAACACGCACGATGGCAGGTTCGACCAGGCGTGCCGCCGCTTGGGCTTCATGTAACAAGCGGTCCGTGCTTTCCGCGTTGCCCGAGTCCGCGCGGATCAGCTTGACCGCGCGCCGCACGCCGAGCGTCTGATTACGGGCCGTCCAGACTTCACCCATGCCGCCCTGACCGAGCAGCGCTTCGAGCTCGTACTTGCCGTCGATGAGGTCGCCAGGCCCATAGGGGCGTCGCGACCCCGCCGGCAGCTCGGACGCGGGCTCCGAAGAGATGCGCGTGTCCTGCATCTCGATGCCGCGACCGTCGGCTTTCGGGAGGACTGTTACCATCGTATTAGCGCGCCTTCAGGGTATTTGGGTGCCTCATACCCGGGCGGGGCTCGGGGGAGCGACGGGTCTCCGGCAGACCCTCTCGACACATAGGCAGAACGGCCCACGCCCAGCGGACTTGACCCCTACCCGTGTCGCACCCTGTCCGAGGGCTGTCGGCAGTGTACGGCTATCGAGCACATCCCAACGCACGGTGATGCCGGCTTGGGTCGACGCGGCTGCCCTCGATCGGATCTGTGAGGTAGTCTACGGTTCAAGACAAAGGCGCTCGGACCGTCCCTACGAGCGACGTCCGAGGCGTGAGTAATCCGGTTCGATAAGGGCGCTCAGATAGGAGAACCATTGCAGAACAGCATGTCGGCCGGAGCCAAATTTCACGTGGTGTGTCGGGTAGGGCGGCTCGTCGAGGTGCGTCCCGAGGCCTTCGACTCCGTGGAGACCGTGTCGTCGCTCCGTTCCGCCATCGCCAAGGTGCTGCGCGAAACCGCTGGAGAGCTCCTGTTCTGCGCCGACTGGCGCAAGCTCAAGGTGCTGGCTCCCGACGTGGCGGAAGCCCTGTCGAGCATGATGAAAGCTGCGAATGCCCGCGTGCTGCGCAGCGCGGCGTTGATCGGGGGGCACGCGACCTTTAATCTGCAAGTGGAACGCGTCATCCGTGCGACCGACAATCCCGCACGTCGCGCGTTTCGCGACGCAGCCGAGCTTTTGAAGTGGCTCGGTGAGGTGAGCACGGCCGAAGAATCCGAGCGTGCGCGTCAGTTCTTGCTACCTGATGCAGAGGTCATGGCTCATCCGGCAGCAGCACGCCTGGGTTCATGATGCCCTGCGGGTCGAGCGCCCGCTTGAGCGCCCGCAATGCAGTGAGGCCCCCTTCGGACAGCTCGCGACCCAGCCACTCTCGCCGTACGCGGCCGATACCGTGGTGATGGGAGATGGTGCCACCGTGAGCCAAGCTCGACTCCATCACCGCCTGCCAGCAGCTGCGATACGCTTCCCGTAGCTGGGCCTTGTGTTTGGGCTGCACGGCAAAGCTAAAATAGAGATTGATGCCCGTTCGATAGGCATGCGAGCTATGGGCCGAGCCGTTCCAGATGCCTTCGATTTTGCCGAGCGCCGCGATTGCGGTCTGGTACAGCGTGTCGATGCTGCTGTAGGGCGCGGCGACCTCGATGGTGTCGACGACCACGCCGTTTTCGAGAAAGCTCTTGAAGGTGGGCACGCGGTTGCGCTCGGACAGCCAGTGCTCGGTGGCCTCAGCGGGCGCTACCGCGCCGCCCTTCGCGAGCAACCGCTCTCGAGTGGCGGCCTGCTCGGCGGCGACCAGCTCGCGTGGGCCTTCGTGCACGACCAAGAGCAAGCATTGATCAGCCTGACGGTATTTTCCGAACAGCCTGCCCACCTCGCGCGCGTCGTACTGGCGCAGCACTGCCGGACGAAACCCGGCTTGTAGAACCTCGCGCTGCGCTTCGAAGCCCGAGCACATGGTCGGTGTGTAGTACGCCGCACAGACTCGGGTTTCTGGCGCCCGCCGCAGCGCCAGGTCCACGCCGGTGATGACGCCCAAAGTGCCCTCGCTGCCCAGCAGCAAGTGCCGCAGATCAGGGCCCGCGGAAGCGCGAGGCGCGTCCGAGCTTCGAAACACGCTGCCATCGGGCAACACCGCTTCGAGCCCGAGCAGCATGTCCTCGATGTTGCCGTAACCCGTCGAAAACTGCCCAGCCGCCCGCGTCGCCACCCAGCCGCCGACCGAGGACAGCTCGATCGACTGCGGGAAGTGTCCAATCGTCAAGCCTTCGGCGTTGACGCGCGCCTCGGCGTCGCTGCCCCGCACGCCTGCGTCGAACCTGCCGATCAAATCCTGCGTGTCGATCGACCTCACCTGGCAGAGCGAGCTCAGGTCCAAGAGCACGCTGCCCGAGACCGCCAACACACCGCCGCACACCCCGCTGCGCAGGCCTGCGGGTACGAGCGCGGTGCCGCTGTTTCGGCACAGCTCGACGACGCGCACCACATCCGCGACCGATCGCGGCTTCACCACGCAGGCGGGTAAGGCCGCCTCGACGTGCTCCAGATCATCGAGCTCACTCAGCACCCAGGCGTCGCGGCGGTGGGCGCGTCGCGAGGCTTCGTCACAGAGCACCTGCAAGGGCCCCAGCTGAGCCGTCAGCTCGTCAGCAATCATGGTTGCGCTTCATCCTAGTCTCGCCTTGCGCTGTTTTGAAGCGTGGGCTTTTGGGCCGCCCGTTGGCCGGCATGGGGTAGGGGAGTGGGGCCGGGCCTCCGCTGGTGCGGCAGCGCTCGATGCTTCGGGGCTCAGCCTGCCGCAGACGCGAATCCGGTCGCCCCGCGTGTTACCTGATATACACAGACGCACGTTGCCCTCCCGAGACTCGACAGTGCTCGATCCCCCGTCGCAAGCCAAAAAGGCCGAGGCTACCCTCGAGACCCTGCGCAAGATCTTCACGGTGCCGGAGAGTGAGCACTCGACGCTCAACCGGTTGGACCGGGAGATCTCCGAGAATCTGCTGGGTTTTCTCGGCTCGCGCATCGTCGCGGGAGACATCGCCCCGGCCAACCTCGAGCAGGATTTCCTGGATACCGTGATCCCGGAGGACCCCTTGTTCGTCTCCGAGCAGGTCGAGTTTCTGCTCAACAAGGTCGTGGCGCAGTCGGTGCACACCTCCGCGCCGAGCTTCATCGGGCACATGACCTCGGCACTGCCGTATTTCATGTTCCCGCTCGCCAAGATCATGATGACGCTCAATCAGAACGTCGTGAAGATCGAGACGTCGAAGGCGTTCACTCCCCTCGAGCGGCAGGTGGTCGGCATGCTGCATCGGCTGGTGTATGCGCAGGGCGACGACTTCTATGCGCAATGGACGCAGAGCTTTTCGCACTCGCTCGGCGTCTTTTGCTCGGGCGGCACGATCGCCAATTTGACGGCGCTGTGGGTGGCGCGCAACCGCCGGCTCGGGCCAAATGGGCAGTTTGCCGGTGTGGCGGCCGAGGGGCTAGCGTCCGCGCTGCGCCACGCTGAGCTCGATGGCTTGGCCGTGCTCGTGTCGAAGCGCGGCCACTACTCGCTCGGCAAAGCCGCAGACGTGCTCGGCCTCGGCCACCGGCACTTGGTGTCCATTCCGGTCACAGCCAAACATACGATCGACGTGGGGGCGCTGCTCTTGGAGCTCCAAGCGCTGCGCGCCAAGCGCATCGGCATCCTGGCCATCGTGGGCATTGCTGGCGCGACCGAGACGGGCAGTGTCGATCCCTTGAATGAGCTCGCCGACATTGCTGCGGAGTATGGCGCCCATTTCCATGTGGACGGGGCCTGGGGCGGGCCCACCCTATTTTCTGGCCGTCACAGCCACCTGCTCAAAGGGATAGAGCGCGCTGATTCGGTGACGCTCGACGCTCACAAACAGCTGTATGTGCCCGTCGGCGCCGGCATGGTCGTGTTCAAGGACGTTCAGGCGTTGGACGCCGTGGAGCATCACGCGAACTACGTCATCCGCAAAGGCTCCCGCGACATCGGCAAACACACGCTCGAGGGGACACGCCCCGGCATGGCCATGCTCGTCCATTCAGCGCTGCGCATCATCGGCAAACGCGGCTACGAGCTCTTGATCGACTCGGGCATCGACAAGGCCGCGCAGTTTGCCAGCATGATCCAGCGCTCCTCGTGCTTCGAGCTCACGACCGAGCCGGTGCTCAACCTGCTCACGTATCGCTACGTGCCCAGAGCCGCACACGCCGTCCTCAGTCAGGGCTCGCCGGGCCAAAAGCGGTCGGCCAACGACACACTGAGCTCGCTGAACGAATCGATCCAGAAGGAGCAACGCGCGGGGGGTAAGACGTTTGTATCGCGCACGCGCCTCGAAACTGCCGCGCATGGGGGGCAAGTGCTGACCGTCTTTCGTGTCGTGCTCGCCAACCCGCTCACGACCGTCAATATCCTCTCGGATATCCTGGAGGAGCAACGAGGCATTGGAGAGCGGCTGCTCGACGAAGAAGCGTATACGTTCGGCTAAGATCCTCGGTGCCATTCCACCTCAACAGGCGGGGAACTCTCAGATGAGCGGGGTAGCCTCGAGAAATCTAGGCCCAATGCGGGTGGTGCGGTACTCTCTGCGAGAATGGCAACGTTTCGGTTCGGCGATTTCGAGTGGGACGAAGCGAAGGCGAGGTCCAACGAACGTAAGCACAGGGTGTCTTTCGCTGAGGCGGTCACCTGCTTTCTTGATGAACAGGCCTTCACTGCTCCGGACAAGGATTATCCCGAACGATTCGTTCTGATTGGCCTGTCGCGGCGCCTTCGGGTACTCTTTGTCATCTCCACAGAGGTGGGCGACCGTATCCGGATTGTCAGCGCGCGAAAAGCATCGCCGCTTCAACGCAAGGTGTACCAACATGGCCCGAAAGAGTGAGACCGACCTGAGCCGCTACGATCTGAGCCGAGGCAGCCGTGGAAAGTATGTCGAGAAGGCGCAGCGCTCATTTGACACCGTCGTCGTAGACAAGAAGGTCTCGGCCGCGCTCGGCGGTCCGGAAGGCATCAACGCCATTCTGGTCGCTCTCGCGGAGTCCATGGTGCACGCCAAGAAAAGGCGGCGAGCGGCCTGAGGCCCAAAACGCGCCGGTTTGATGATGAGGAGTGGCTCGGACACCCGAGTCCCGAGGTGCCGAACGTCCCGCTCGGAGTAGGCCCGGCCCTCCATCCTCGCATGCGAGGCGCTATCTTTGAGGTCGCGGTCGCCACGTTCAGCTAAATTGCCCAGGCAAGCGCTGAAACGGGGGGCGGGCAATGTTACCGGGCGTCGGCGGGCCTGCGGACCAGTGCCCGCCGACGCCCACGTCGGGAGGGCGGTCGCGGCACCCGCATTGTCAGCGGCGCGATAAGGCGCTAACGTTCGTCCCGAAACCCAAAGGGCCGCTGCGGCAGCACGCGCGTCCCCCTGGGGTGTGCCTTAAGCGAGGGCTCGACCTTGGACAATAAACCGCCAGCAGAGGACCCCGAAACCGAGCTCGATTGGGAGCTCCCCGCGGAGCGCGCCGCAGCCGCAGCCGCAGCGCACATCGAGACTGATGTGCTCAACGGCAAATCGACGACGCCCGCAAGCCCCAATTTCGCTGTCGTGAACGGCGCAGGGGCGCTCGTCGGTGGGCTCGCCGAGGGGTCGCGGTTCGGCGTCTACATCGTTGGGCCCGGCATCGGCGAGGGGGGCATGGCCCGCATCTACCGGGCCGAGCACGAAGGGCTGCGGCGGCAGGTGGCGCTCAAAGTGCTGAGCGACGGTTTCTCCAAGGACACCGAGGGGCGTGAGCGCTTTCTGCGCGAGGCGCGCATCGCCGCCGCGATCAAGCACCCGAACGTGGTCAACATCTTCGACGTGGGCGTGCACGAAGGGGTCACCTATCTCGTGATGGAGCTGCTCGAGGGTGAGGATCTCGAAACCCTCATCCAGGCCAAGGGCGCGTTGGACGAAGGCACCATCGTAGACATCATGGTGCCCGTGGTTGCCGGCCTCGTGGCGGTGCACGACGCGGGCATCGTTCATCGTGACCTCAAGCCGGGCAACATCTTCCTGGCCAAGGGGCGCAACGACGAGATCGAGCCGAAGCTGCTCGATTTTGGCATTTCCAAGTCCATTCACCCCAATCAGCTCAAGCTCACAGCGGCCAACGGGTTGCTCATGGGCACCCCGTTCTACATGTCTCCAGAGGGCATTCAGGGGCATGAGATGACTGCGCGGTCCGATCAGTACGCGCTCGGGGTGTTATTGTACGAGTGCGCGACCGGCAAGAACCCCTTCATGGCGAGCTCGTTTCCCGAGGTCGTCAATCGGATCGCCACCGGCAAGTACCTCCCGCCGAGCCAGCACGTCCCGATCATCCCGAAACGCCTGTGCAAGATCATCGAAAGGGCGATGAGCCTCGACCCGGACAAGCGCTTCAAGGACCTGCGCGAGATGGGTCGGGAGCTGCTACTCTTGGCCGGGCAACGCACCCGGATCACCTGGGGTTTGAGCTTTGGCGAATTGAACCGCGCCGCCGCGCTGTCCCGCGCCGCGGGCTCCGCGGCACCCGACATGACCGTGTACGGGCAGAACAGCGACGTCAATTTTCGTCCGCGTCGGAAGGGCCTGGTCGCGGCGCAAGCGCTTCTGCTGTTGCTTGGAGCGGGCGCCGCTGTTTACTTCTTCGTGCCGGGTGTGAGCGACAGGTTCAGCCGCAGCTCGGGCGCCATCGCCGCGCTGGACGCCGACCGAATGCCCGCCGAGTCGCAGACCACTCGCAGCTTGTCGCCACCGCGAAACGCATACGATCCGGCGGCCGATCCGGAGGAGGCCCAGCCACCCAGGGTGGAGGTCGAGGCCAAGGTGGGCGAGCTCACCGCCATGCCGGGGCTCGATCCCAGCGCAACCGTTGCAGCGTCGCCGCCCGCCGCGGAAGAGGCAACGCCCGCGGAGAACGAGACGGAGCAAGAAGTAGCGGACGAGCCGCCTGCGGCCAAGACGACGTCTGCCAAGGTGAGTCGCGCGCTCAAGGCGAGCAAGTCGAACAAGGCCGGCAGGGTGGCAGCGCGTACCCGTGAGCGCCCGCAGGCGAGTCGTGGCCGGGCTTCCTCTGCCGTGCGCAGGCCCGTGGTGGACTCTGAGGGCAAACCCGAGTGGCTGGGGCCAGAGGAGGAGCAGGTGTTGGCGGAGACCCGAGTCCCCTCGACACCCATGGGGACGAACAACGCGCCAATTCTCGACTAACTGTTCCATCGAGTGAAACAACGGGAGCCTGAAGTCCCCCCGCGCCCAGAGAATCGCTGCGACAAAACAGCCTGAGCTGCGTCTTAGGAAGCGGAGCGAAGCCAGTCTGACTTGCAGGGCCTTGCTCCGCACAGGATTCATCGATCGCTCTACCACGCCCAATTTGCGGCACCCCGCCCGTTCGGGCCAAAATGTCCGAGCCACCCGGACCGGCTCGGGGCGGCTGTCGCGCCGCGGGGGAGAACCCGATTTTCCGCGGGTAAAGGGACGGAAGTCGACTGAAAATGAAGGGTCGCGAAATACCCTTCCCGCGTTGCGAAGCGCGGCGTTGGCATGCTACATGGCGACGGCTACGGCCGTCCCCTTTTTCAGGCCGCTGGCTAGCTCAAAAGAATCGGGTCCGACCTATGTCTCTGATTAGCACCGTGCTTATGGCCCCCG
>JANOIG010000357.1:0-3441 GCA_031407405.1 Deltaproteobacteria bacterium | reverse complement strand
GGCTCTTATGCATGACGTCCGTCTCCTCGTCTTGGGACGGATTCTACATCAGATCGAGGGCGTTTCAGGGGGTAGGGTCAACGTGACGCCAACATCAATCGAATGCACGAGACTTAGGCCTTTCGCGCGAGACGCGAAGGCGGCTGCGATCTATAGAATTGCTTTCTAAGACGCCGAGGCGCAGTCGCGTTTCTAAACGACCAAGACCCAAAGCGGACATTTGCTTCGCCTCAACTAAATGGCTATGCCAACATCATTCAGCCAGCCCGCAAGACGAAGAGGAAGATGGAGATGAGCAAAAGATTCGACGGATCGACCGTTTCGAGCCTCATTTGTGGTGAAGTTTAGCCATGCTCCAGGCTTGGCTATCGATCGGTTACATCTTCATCCTCGCGATTCTCGTGCTTGCCTTTAGCTTAGGGCGCAGGGGGAATCCCGTTCTGGCCATCGCTGCACTCGTGGCGGGTATCCCTCTCTGGTTTGGATGGGAATACGCACGTCCAACATGGACAACCGGCGTCATCACAGGAACGGAAGTGCGCCGCAGCGATCCCGACGCCCACGGCAATACGACCGACATCGAATACATCTACATGCGTAATCGGTCCGACAGGGGGCTCGAGCTGGTCAACGACGATTCCTGGTGGTGGTTGAAGCGGAACAGCGAGCGCGTCTTCAACGACGCCAAGACCGCGCAATCTCGCAACACGGAAATGACCCTCATGTGGAATCGGTGGCGCTCCACGCTCTTCAGTTGGTACCCAAACGTGATCGCCATCGGCCCCGCCGGCTCCTGGCCGATTTGGTCGGTGCGAACCATCGTCTTCTATGGCCTTTCCGTCGTCCTCTGGCTCAGTTACTTCTACGCCTTCTTCAGGCTGAGCCGATCGAGTGCGCCGCCGCATGATCGCAACCCCGATCGTGTGTAGGCTTCTCGAAAAGGAGTAAAGCGACAGAGATCGAACCAACCTGCTTCGGCGCTCTGAGCGGCCCAGCTTCACCGAAGGGGCCCCGTGAGCATCGAGCCACGCGGCTTGCGGGCGCTCGGTGGACCACCACAATGAGCGGGCTGGCGAGGTGTTAGACGTCTACTAATGGCCCTGGGCTTCCGTCCGAGTGACGGTCGGTATCGAACCTATCGCGTCGACGTTCGCGGTCCGTCGCCTGATCGTCAGCTCCTGAGAATCGAGCGGAAGGTTGCTATGTGTTGGAGACCGTCGATCCTGACCCTGAACGGACTCTCTGTTTGCGCGCAACAGTCACGGTGCCCGCATGTTGCGAGCATGACACTTCTCGTTGCGCGCTGCAAAAATCCACCGACGCAGCGACCCACGAACTGCTCATCACGCGCCTGCGATAACGCCTTGGTTCTCGTTGGCTGCTCGACGGTCTGTCGGTAGCGTAGCGGACTGTAACTGCCGTCTCTCGGCAACATTGCGGACCGCAGCGTAGAGCGCGTCGGCTTCCGCGCTTTCTTCAACAGCGATTTCTGTCATGGCCAAAACACCCAAAAAGGCCGATCCGCTCCTGACTGGCATGGGCTGCATGATGTGAGCAAAGGTCCGGTCGCTCGTTCACGCGGCCACCGCATCGAACCAAGCAAGATCGCAGCCATAGTAGATGTCGGCGCGGTCATCATGCGCCCCTCCTCTGCCAACGAGGCGTTCAAGCGGATGGACCGCGCCGACTTGAGCTACTGCTTTGTCATCATCATGGCGTCACTCGGCGCTTCACTGGCTCGATTGCTACTAGAGCGACGTGCAGATCGGTAAACCTCTCGAATTACTGCTTCCGGCTCTTGCGCAACCGTCAGCCGCCGTTATTGCGCCGGCGTCGGCCGCAGGCTCAGGATGTATGCGATCACGTTGTCCCGGTCTTCCTTGCCAAGAATGATATTGGGCATCGACGGATGCGACGTCTGCAGCCATGCAGCCAGCGCACGCCCGGTCATGCCCGGCGTCCTCGCCACAGCCTCAAAGGTCGGCGCCTTGACATTCGGCGACCAGGGGCTACCCGCCACGACGGCATGGCACTCCGTGCAGTTCGTCCGCGCGTACCCAAGCCCCGCGAGCTTGTCGCCCGGTTCCTCCGCATGGGCCGCGAGAGGCAGAAGAAAAGCAAATAGAACGATTAGGCGAGCGCGCTGCATGGGCGGATCTCCAGATCAGATAGACAGAATATAGACGCATCGATCGCTCAGCAACTTGATCCCGCGCACCGCGATCGCCATGAACGCCAGAGTAGCGTCGTGCTGCCGTTGGGCTTCCTGACGAAGATCGCCCGAAAGCGCCGGAGATGAGGAATGGTGCAACACCAGCCCGTGCGGCTGCACTGCGTGCGACCACTGGGACATCGTCGAAAGCTTTAAGGCGCCTGAAGGTGGCCAGCCATGACCGCCTTTGCAGCCCCCGCCAGCTGGTCCGCTCAGGCCAACATTGAACGTCACGTCCCTCGCCGCCTGCCGAACGAGTTCTACCCGACACCACCGGAAGCCACCCGTGCCTTGCTCTCGGTCGAGACTTTCGACGGTCCTATCTGGGAACCAGCCTGTGGCGACGGCCGCATAGCGAAGGTCCTCTCCGACCACGGCCAGTGCGTGGTCAGCACGGACCTGCACGCGTACGGTCACGGGGAATCTGGAATCGACTTCTTAAAGGCCCGAACTCCGCGAGCCAAACACATCGTGACCAACCCGCCCTACGGCCGGGGGCTTGCCGACCGCTTCGTCCGCCACGCGCTGACGCTCACGCGGCAGACCGGCGGCAAGGTGGCCATGCTGCTCAACATGGCATCGCTCTGTCACCCGCTGCGCACAGCCGATTGGCAGCACTCGCCACCAGCACGCCTTTACGCCATCGACGACATCGTGTGTTGGCCGGAAGACCGCTACGGACCCGCACCCCACTACTTCACCAAGCACCGCTACGTCTGGGCTGTCTGGACGCCGGAGCACAACGGTCCACCAGCCTTCTGGTGGCTCTCAAGCGCGGAGTTCCGTGCGCCAGACGTCAAACATTCTCTCAACCACTCGAACCCAAGGAGATTTTCATGACCAATCCAACTCGTGATGCCATTCGCGCCGATATCGTTCTTATGGTGCAACGCTTGAGACGTGCGCTCGCTCTCGCGGTTGAAGCAAGACATGCGATATGCCGAGGTGAGCAGAACCTCGCTGTGGGCACGCTCGTGCCGCTGCAAGAAGATATCGCTGATACCGATGCACTTCTGAAGACCGTGTTCGTGCTTCACCGCTCCCGTCCAGACGACGTGGTAGGCGGTGCCCGATGAACCCGCAGAACTGGACATTACGCACGATTGACGAGGACACATTTATCGAACGTTTCGGCCCGAAGCCAAACCATCTCGACTTCACGGCCGGCATGGATTTCGGTGACGGCGGCTGCCAGTTCTCAGCCGCGCACAAGGACTTCAAATTCGTTC
>JANOIG010000356.1:0-16868 GCA_031407405.1 Deltaproteobacteria bacterium | reverse complement strand
CTGACGGGCCAGATCGGCCAGGAGTTGCACGAGAGCCGTCGTGTCGTCCGCGGCCAGGCCGCTCGTGGGCTCGTCCAGGAACATGATCACGGGATCCGTGACGAGCTCCATCGCGATGTTGACGCGCTTGCGCTGGCCACCGCTCAAGATCTTCTTCTCGGGCTTGCCGATCTGTAGATGCTTGACGCCCTCGAGACCGAGCTGCTGCAGCGTGGTCAGCACGCGCCGCTCGATTTCCTCTTCGGAGTAGTCGGGAGGCAAGCGGAACTTCGCGCTGTACCGGACCGCTTCCCAGACCGTCAGCTCGGGGTGAACGATGTCGTCCTGGGGCACGTAGCCGATGGAACCGCGCAGGGCGTCGTAGATGCTGTGCAGATCTTCGCCGTTGATCCGCACTTGACCGGCCGTGGGCCGCAGGTAGCCGTTCAGCGTGAGCAAGAGAGTGGTCTTGCCGGAGCCGCTGGGCCCCATCAGCGCGATGAAATCACCCGGCAAAGCCTTGAAGCTCACGTGATCGAGCAGGAGCTTGGTTTGCCCTGCTCGGTCCCGATCCGGCACCTCCAGCACCAAATCCCAGGCCTCGATCTCGTATAACGGACGCCCTTCCCAAGAGGCGGCGTCGTCAATGACGACCGCGATCTCCTGCGCCTCCGAGTGGATGCGCAGCGGCATGGGCCCAATGAACACTTTTTCGCCGTGTTTTACTGCGATGCGCTGGCCCGCTGGGATGCGCTTGCCGCGCACGAACGTGCCGTTGGCGCTGCCCCGATCTTCGATGAAGAGGTCGGCCCCCATCTGATGCAAGAAGGCGTGTTCACTCGACACCTGAGGATGGGCGACCTGGATGTCACTTTCCGGCGTGCGCCCGATTGTTTTCGTCTGCTGCGCCGTGCCGGGCTGTACGCTGAATTGGCCTACCACTGTCTTGTGCCGTGCGCGCGGGGCGGCCTCTTTGAGCGCCTCTGTCGAGTCTGCCACGACCGAAGGCGCAGCTTCCGAGGCGCCGCCCACGGCAGGCAGCGCGGCGGCGAGCTCCTCGAGCAGCGTGAAGGCAAACGGTACTGGCCCAAGCAGGACGACCGCACCCGCCTGGAGAATGGAGCGGGCTCCGGTAGCGAGCCGTTGCTTACCGAGCCACGTTCCGCTGGTCGAGCCGTTGTCAGTGATCGCCAGGGGGGAACGGCCGACGGTGCAGTGCTGGGCCGAAACGTTTGGATGCTGGACGACGATGTCGTTCTGCGCTGGGTCCCGGCCGATACGGATGCCGCCCGGCTGGGGCTTCGCTTGGCCGCGCCCGAGCAGCATCAGGGTGATCGCGGGATGGCTGATGGGAACTGGTGTGGCCTCACCCAGCGTGAAAGGTGTTCGGAAGTCGAAAGCCTGTTCTTCCCCCACGCCCAAGGTTTTTGCTTCGGCGCGTGTGGCGCCGCTGCCTGCATTCACCAGCACCAGGGCTCCCGCTCCCCGGCGTTCAATGCGGGCATGCAGCGGCAGGACACCGGGCCCTCCGAGCCGGACGTCACAGCTGGGGCCACTTCCGATGTTGATGCTCTGCTTACCGAAACCTGGGATCATGGCGTTCCGGTCTTATACCGCCCCCTGCTAGTTCCCTGTAACCATGATTCCTTACAGAATTCTCGCGGCCCCAGCGGGGTGGGGGCCGCAAGAATTCTTCGCAAGACCCACTCTGTTCCAGGCTAGCTTTCTACATTTGTGCCTGGAACTTCCGTTCCAGAGCACTAGTTCCCTGTAACCATGATTCCTTACAGAATTCTCGCGGCCCCCGGTGAGTCCGTTCCAGGGCCATGGCGCAACACCACGAGCGTGAGGTCATCCCGCTGCTGGGTCGTCCATGCGCGCAGGTGCCACAGAATATGGTCCCGGATCTCGGTTGCCGGACGATCGGCGACTTGGCTCAGGCACTGACATAAGCGTTCTACCCCAAACAAACCTTGCTCCGCGTTGCGAGCCTCGGTCAATCCGTCGGTGTACAGGAGCAGCACGTCACCTTTGTGCAGTCGACACTCGGTATTGATGATGCTGTCCGGTGGCGGGGAGGGTAGGATGCCCACCCACAGGCCTGGGGTCGGCACCACCTCACACACCTGCTGCTCCGCGCGGTAGATCACGAGCTCTTCGTGGGCTCCGGCGAATATCAGGCGACCGTCGCTGTAGTAGCGAAGCAGGGTGAGCGTGGCATGCTCGTCTCGCTGCAGACGCCGCCTCACGTTGTCATGCAGCACCGAGTTGAGCGCGGCCCAGGCGTCCGCGGGTGTGGCGTTCGGTTGAGCCAGCGTCGTGGCAGCGACGATGCTCTGAATCATCAACATCACCAGGCCCGTGTGCAGCCCGTGTCCGGCCACGTCGCCGATGCCTAACCAGCAGCCCCCTTCGCAGGGCAAAATATCGAAATAGTCGCCGCCCACCTCGGTCGCTGGCGACATGCTGGTCGCGATTTCCAGGCCCGGCACGGCTGTCTCGGTGGGCAGGATGCCGGTCTGGATGCGGGCCGCAATCTCGAGCTCTTGAGACATGCGAGATTGCTCCGCTTGTTGCCGGCGGGTGGCCTCCACGACGATCGTTGCCGCGAGCCCGATCGCCGTGAGCGCTGTGCTGATCAACTCCGGGATGGTCTTGAACACCGAGCCATCTCGCGCGCCGATCTCGATCACGCAGAAGCCCAGGGGTTGTTCTTTGAAGAAGAGCGGTTGGACCATGACGCTGTGCCGCCAAGGTGGCCGAAGGTCGGGTGGAATGATGTCGCCTGTGCGAAAGGGGCGGTCGCTGCCCGCGGGCTTGATCTGGCTTTCGTCGTCGTAGGATAGGACGAGCTCCGAGTAATCATCAGGTCCCGGGTAGCCCGTGTGTGTGGCGATATTCAGGCTGGAGATTCTGAGATTGGGCAAATGGCTGGACAGGGCGATTCTGAGCGCTGGGATGTCGAGTGCGGTTCGAACCGTCACGCTCATCTCTTCCAGGCTACGCATCAGCGTCTCCTTCTCCAGCCGGCGCGTGGCCTGGGCGTGTTCGGCGAGCCCGCTGATCAGCAGATGCGCCTGCTCGAACACGGTCTCCGCGCGCAGCCAGGCCCGCACGGAGCCCGCCAGCGTGATCACGCTCTCGCAGCGCAGCCTGGAGACCGTGTGGTGCCAAGCAGCGATGCTGCCGAGCTGCGCGGCTTGGAGGATCACTCCCTCCAAGGTCATCACGAAGTGGTGATCCGTTCCGCGCTGGAAGTCACGCAGCAGCGCATCCACGAGTAGCGCGGGGAAGCTCGGGTCGAGCGCTTGATCCGGAGCGCATTGGTCCAAGAGTGGTGCCGCTTCCGCGACGGCGCGGATCCAGGTTTCCCGGCTGTTTCCGAGCGCGCTGAGCAGCGACTCGCCGGGGCTTGGGACGTCGAGCTCCAGGTCGGGCTTGGGGACCTTGCAGCCACACGACTGCCGAATCACGGTGGCGGTCGCCAAAAGCAGAGGCGTCTTGTCCTCGTCTCCCTCCGCCATGGCAAGCACGCGGCGAATGGCCTGGATGCCGAGTTGGCGTGGCGGCTGACGGACGGTGGTGAGGGCAGGGGTGACGAAGCGTGCCTGCTCGATATCGTCAAAGCCGATGAGCGCCACGTCCTCTGGAACGCGAAGGCCGCGTGCGCTCAGTGCATCGAGCGCGCCCAGCGCCATCCAATCGTTGCCGGCGACGATGGCGTCACAGCCGCCCGGCTGGTCGAAAAGTAAGCCGATGGCCAGCGCTCCCGACCGGGGGGTAAAATCACCCTGAATGACGAGGCTTTCATCGTACGGTAGACCCGCAGCGACCAACGCTTCGCGGTAGCCCGTCAGGCGCCGCTTCGATTCGTTGTTGGGGCCGGTGATGAACGCGATGCGCCGGCGCTGATGACGTTGGATCAGGTGCAGCGTCAGCTCTCGCACGCCGGTCGTGTTGTCGACGCCGAGAGACGCAACGCCCGGCACCGGTGAGCCAATGGTACAGACAGGCAGGGACGCGAAGCGCTGGAACAGCTTTTCGATTTCCGGACTATCTTCACTGGCCATGGTGCCGGGGACCAGGATCACCCCATCCAGATCATCCGGGCCGCACAGGTCATAGACCAGGTTCCTCGGATCTCGAGTCGTGACCAACCCACCCGCAAAGCAGTACAGGTCAACCCCCTGCTCTTGGCACTCGTCGTGCGCGCCGAGGACGATCTCGTTCTGGTAGGTGTAGTCTCCGCCGCGCAGGAAAATACCGACGCGCGGCTTCTGTCTGGCGCTGGCGGACACTGGGGCTCAGCCCCTCCCGCAGCGAGGTATAGGCCGAGCGCGCATGCTCGTAGGACGACCAGCGCAAACGCTGGCTTTAGAGGCTATTCCAGGCGGACGTTGAAGCCGACCGGCCCGAAGCGGAGTTGGGCGCCATTTTTGAGCACCGTCCAAACGCGGGGCGCGAGGCGTGTATCATTTACGAACGTGCCGTTGTTGCTGCCTTCGTCACGCACCCAGAACTGCCCGGCGTCGATCTTGAGTGCGGCGTGGACCCCGGAAACGCTGGGATCATTGAGCAACACGACACATTTGGCCTCGTCGCGCCCCGCTCGCACTTCCGCGCCGCCCTCGACGGTAAAAACGCCTGCCGGCCCTTGCAGAGTGGCCTGTGATGCCGAGGCCGGCTGGGCAGGGGCTCCGTAGGGAGCCGCTCCGGCTGGCGCGTGGCCTCCGCCGGCGGGCGGCCGCCGCTTCTTGCCATTGCCGCGCAGCAACACCACGAGCAGCAACGCCACTACCGTGACCGCGAACATTCCGCCTAGAGCCCACATGATCGGGAACGGCGCGGTGGTCGCCTTGAGCTCCAAAATCGAGTCTGCGGTGACCCCACTGGTCCGCGAGGCTTTATTGTCGAAGACCACCAGCCTGGCCACTGCCCTCGGCCCGGACCCGTGAATGATTTTCTCCGAATTAGGGGCCTCAAACTCCACGAAGGCATCTGCGGTTTCGATGGCAGTGCCGCGCATGCCCTGCGCGATCAGCTGTTTTTGCGCGCGCCGCGCCGACTCGATATCAGTGGTCTTCAAGTCGCTGGGTGGATTGCTGCCAGCGGGCAAGAAGTACACTTCGGCGCGGGTCTTGTCGCCGCCCCAGCAAAAGTCCCCAAACACCTTGAAGCGGCCACCGGGGTACACACCATCAGTGACGCCGGCTGAGGTTTGCACGGTGTCGACATCCAGCGGCCACATTGTCGGGTCGATGCCGATGGGGACTTCCTCGAAGGTCGTATCCCCCACGATGGGAGGGTTTACGTTATTGAATACCAGCTTGAACGACTGCGTGATCTTTGGGGCGATGCAGCTGACCTTCCACTTGACGATGTTCATCGTGGAGAAGCGGGTGCGCACGGCACGCACGATGTCGTCGGACCGCTTGGATTCGCCTTTGCGCATGACGCTGAAGAACCCGCCGATCTGCGGGTTGGCCAGGTTCTGCATGAAATCGAGCGAGTTGTTTTTGAACTCGTCGTAGGTGGCATGCGGGAAATAGATGCTGATGACCGGGACGGGCGTCTTGGGTAGCGCCGTGTTGTCCGGAGGGAAGCGGCCATTGCTCATGTACTTCTGCAGCTCGAGCGCGCCGGGACCACTCGTGGAAGGGTCGGTGCCGCCAAACCCGCTGGAGAGCACCACCATGGCTTGGTGCATGGGCACCTTGACGTTGTTTCCGACGTTGCCGAGCGCCTTGAAAGCATCGGTGGCCGCCGTCTTGATGATGGTGAGCAGCGCCCGGTTGCGTCCCTGGCTCGCATACGTGTCCTTCATCGCGTCGATGAGGCGAGCCGCCTGAGCTTGCTTGGATGTGGGTAGCCACTGTGAATCGCGCACGACCTGACGGTCGTTGAAGAACATCAGGTTCACGATGTCGTTCGGACCCATGGCGGCCACGAAGCGCCCTGCCAGTTGCCGCGCGTCTTGGAAGGCTGCGCCCATGCGGCGATCGGCGTCGATCAAGATGAGCCAAGCGGTACCCACCGAAGGCTCACGTCCGCTGTCGCCCCATTTGGCGTGGCTGATGTATTTTGCGGGCCGATCCATGTCGTCCACGCTGACGGCAAAGATGGCGTTTTTTGCGGGGAAAGGAATGGCCGTGTACAGCGAGTTCGGCCGTTCGAGCGCCGCGCTCATGCATCCCAGCTGAGCGTCCGAGCCCAGTCCCGCGCAATCGGCGATGGCCTCGCTCACGCGCTTGCTTTGCGAGAGCTCGACTACGGTCGTGATGATGGGGTGTCCGCTCTCGAGACTGGTGCGCGGATCGATGCGCAGCAGCTTGGCCTCGGGCGCTGCCCAGGCGAGCAGCGAAGTGCACAAGACCAGGACCGAGACCAGTAGCTGGACTACGAAGTTTGGAAGAAGCGAAGCCGATCGAAGCTGCATGGCACAATCCTGGCGCGAGGTGCTGGCCCCTCGATTCTACGGAAACGGGGCCAAGGAAATTGAGGCAAAGGAATCAAAGGAGGGCAAGTTCCCATCTCCTCGGTAAGGCCGAGCGTTGGGAGTCAAGGCTGGATGACCTTGACGATGGTTTTGAAGAGACCGAACCGCAGCTGATCTCCGTCCCGCAATTCCCAGCGCTGACCGGGCGAGAGGGCATTGCCGTTGACGAAGGTGCCGTTCGTGCTGCCGCTGTCTTCGACCACGATTCTTCCGGGTCTAGCTTGGGCGAGTAGCACGGCATGCAACGAGGACGTCGTCGGGTGGGCTATTTCAATATCCAGCCCCGTCGCTGCTCCCTGACGCCCGAGCACACTCCGGCCCTGATGGACGGGCCAATACTGCCCGATCTCCACGCTCTCATAGCTCACCAGAAACCCCACCAAAATCCGCGGCCCGTCGAGGGAGAAGTCCCCGCCCAATTCTCGGGGGGAGAGGCTCGCCCCGGGACCTGGTAAGGGTTGGGGCCGGCCGGTGCCATTCGGCGATTCGGCAGCCACTTTCTCCAGGGCCGCGGCGGGGGCAGCAGGCTGTACGGAACCGACGGCTATGGGCAAAGGCGCACCGCAAACGACGCAAAACCTGGCGGTCGCCTGGTTTTGTTCACCGCATTGCTGGCATTCACGCATCAATAAACAGCAGCCCCGTCCGGGTGCCCCTCGCTCGTTCTCGGGAATCGAGCGCTAGCATAGCGGGCCTCGGGCAAGCGCTGGTAGTATGTGGCTCAGTTGGGGTGGGGGCGCGGGTCCGCTCATGGGTGGGGCATGGTCGTGGGGATAGTGCCAGGCGAGCTGATGAGCTGGATCCAAGCATCAGGAGTCCCATCCCCAGTTGCCGGGGAGGGTTTGGTGCAAACCCTCCCCCCGGTCCTAAGGACCGGGTCCCCCCACCCAACAACGCCCGCAATACTGCGGGCGCTGCGCGCGGGGCCCCACCCCCGCTTGCGTTTTCACACTTGTAGGCGAGCGGACCTTCTCGTCGTTGGAGCGATCCTCCGCCGACAGACCCCGGAACGATCTCCCTCAGCGATCGCGCTGGTCGCGCACTCGAGAGGCTTTGCCGCGCAGATCACGCAGATAAAAGAGCCGGGCGCGCCGCACGACACCGCGCGAGATGATTTCGATCTTGTCTAGGCGCGGCGTGTGGACCATGAAGGTGCGCTCCACTCCGACGCCAAAGCTCGTCTTTCGCACGGTCAGGGTGCTGCGTGCACCCGCCCGATGGCGCTTGAGCACGATGCCCTTGAACACCTGGACGCGGAGCTTGTCGCCCTCGACTATCTTATAGTGCACTGCAACCGTGTCACCGACCCGAAAGGCGGGCACGTCCTGGCGCAGATTGGCTTCCTCGAGTTGGGCAATTTTACTTGTCGTCATCGTCACTTACCAGACCGATCCGGCGATCGGGTCACGGGTCTTTGCGAGCGTCTTTGCTCGAGAGAGAAGAGTAGCCTCAACACCAAGGATGCGGCCGAATTGGGGCGTGCATTATGCCGGGGAAGCCCAAGCCGTCAACGCAATCCGTTGGCGTCGCACACGAGCCGATGGGCCGATAGATTCGAGTGTCCCTTCGCGCTGCGCGGTCACTGCGGCCCTCGAGTATTTGGCATTGCTCAGGCCACGAGGACCAGCTGGTTCTTGACGATCGGGAGCGAGGGAGCTAATTGACGCGCCCGCCTCGGGTCGTCGTCTGGTCAGCGTTGATCGCGGCCAACTGCCTGTGGAACGGTCCGGCCGCATGGCTCGTCGAGCCCGAAGCCTCATTTATCACTGGAGCGCGCGAAAATGAACAACCACCCCGGCGTAGTTGGCCGCAAGTTAGGCATGACGCAGTTGATTGCGGAGGATGGGACGGTCTCGCCAGTGACGGTGATCGAAGCTCGCACGCTGGTCGTGGGCAAGCGAACCGCGGACAAGCACGGCTACGACGCGCTCGTCCTGGGGATAGGCACGGTCAAAGAGAAGCACATGACCAAGGCGGAGCTCGGGGAGTTCAAGAGCAAGAAGATGGAGCCCCTGCGCAACCTGCGCGAGTTTCGCTGCACCGCTGAGTACGCCGCGACCGTCGAGGTCGGGCAGGTACTGAAGCTGGACGAGGTGTTCGAGGTCGGGCAGTTCCTCGACGTATGCGGCATCTCGCGCGGCCATGGTTTCACGGGCGTGGTCGTGCGCCACCATTTTGCCGGCTCCGTCCAGACCCACGGTACCCACGAGTACCGCCGCCACGGCGGGTCCATCGGAACGAACATGACGCCGGGTCGCACGATGAAGGGCCGCAAGATGCCGGGTCAACACGGCAATCGCCGGGTCAGCGTGCTCAACCAGCGCGTCGCCAAGGTCATCGCCGATCAACACCTGGTGCTGGTGCACGGTGGCGTGCCGGGCTCGAAGAACGGGCTGGTCGAGCTGCGTGGGGCGGTCAAGCGCGGCGGCGGCCGCGCCAAGTAGAACCGCCTGTGGGTGGCGTTCGATAGCCTGCTCAGGGCGTGGTCCAGCGAACGAACGCTGTACCGCGATTCGGTTCACTGCATCGTGGACAAGCCCGCGGGGGTGCCGTGCGGGCTCGGTCCAGCGGACCAAGGTGTCGCGCCCGGGGACCTGAGACAACGTCTAGCTCGCCACGGCGTGGGCTCTCTGGTGTCGCTGCTGCCGCTGCCACAGCGGGCCTCGGGCGCCACTCTGCTGACGTTCGCCGCTGGCGAGAGCCCGGTTCCCGGCACGGGGCGGCTGCCCGCATCACTCCACGGGCTCACCTACACCATCGCTCTCGACGAGTGTCGCTTGCCGGCGCAGGGTCAGTTGAAGAGCCCGGACGGCGACGCGGCGTTGCGTCTCGAGTACCGCGTGGCACGACGCCAGGGGTCGCGAGCGCTGCTCGAAGTCAGCGGCCGCGCGGCGCCGGAGCAGGTGGCGCGTGCCTTTGCCCAAAAGGGGCAGCCCATCGTCGGAGATAATGTGGAGGGTGCGCCGGTGGCCACGCGCTTGATGCTGCATGTCAGCCACATTTTCGGCGACGTGAGCGCGACTGCGCCTCTGCCCGTGGAGTTCGAGAGCTGGCTACTCGGCTGCGCGGTGCTCGAGCCCGCACACTTTTCGGCCGCGCTGTCCGGGGCGGGCCTGTCTCGCTTCGATCTGTCGCCGCGCTACGAAGCCTTTCGGCTGCTCGGCGAAGGGTCCGGCGAGATTTCGGGCCTCACCATCGACCGTTACGGCGACTACGCGGTCGTGGCCATCTCGACCGAGGAGGCCTGGGGCTTGAAAGAACAGATCGGAGATTGCTTGATGGATCACGGCGCTCGCGGCGTGTACCTCAAGCGCCGCGTTCGCACCGACTTGCGCGCCGCCGACGAAAGCGAGCTGGCGCCGCCCCTGCCGCTCAGGGGTGTCCCGGTGCCCGAGTCCCTCTACGTGCGCCTGGGGCCGGTCGGTGTTTGGGTCACCCTCGGCGGGGGTCTGGCAACGGGCTTGTTCCTCGATCAGCGCGCCAATTGGAGTCGGTTGTTCGATACCGCTCGAGGCACGTCGCTGCTCAATTTATTCAGCTACACCGGTGCCTTTACGCTGGCCGCCGCGGCGGGCGGAGCGGCATCCACCGTGAGCGTGGACTTGGCGGGGCGAGCGCTCGCACGCGCCCGACAGAACCTGGAGCTGAACGGCTTGTCGGGGCCGCAGCACCGTTTGTTCAAGGACGACGTGCTGAGCTGGCTTGCCCGCGCTCGTCGCGCGCAGCGTCGCTTCGACTGTATTGTGCTCGACCCGCCTAGCTTCGGCACCCGTTCGCGCGGCGTGCTCAGCACCGAGCGCGACTACGCGGGCTTGGTGGCAGGTGCACTAGGGTTACTCGAGCCGCGGGGTCGCCTGCTCGCCGTCTCACATCACCGAAAGATCAGCCTTGCGGAGCTCGCCCAGCGCGTGGAGGGGGCGTGCAAGTCCGGCGGCCATCGCGCCAAGGTCGAAGCTTTGGTGGGGGGTTGGGACTGTCCGACGTTGCCGGGTGTCAGCGACACCAAGAGCGTGTTAGCCAGGTTGCAATGAGTCGCAGACCTGGGGACTATAAAAGGCCCGACCGGCACACCCGCGCCGCCAAGGCCGCCGGGTACCCGGCGCGCAGTGTCTTCAAGCTGGAAGAGATCCACCGGCGTTACGGTATCTTCAAGCCCGGGCAGCGCGTTCTCGACTTGGGCGCCGCGCCTGGCTCGTGGACCCTCTACTCGAGCCAATCGGTAGGACCCACGGGCCAGGTATTGGCCGTCGATCTGTCGGAGATTCCAGGGCCGCTCCCCCCCAATGTCGTGGCGCGCCAGCTCGACGTGTTCAGCGCCGAGCGAGCGCAACTGGCCGAGTTTGGCCCCTACCACGTGGTGTTGAGCGACATGGCACCCCGGACCAGCGGCACGCGGGCTCGGGATCAAGCCTTGAGCTACGAGCTCTGCACCCGGGCCTTGGCCGTCGCGGACGAGCTTGCGGCACCGGACTCTCACTTCGTGGTGAAGTTGTTCATGAGCGCGGAGTTCGCCGCGCTGAAGCGCGCCATCACCGCTCGTTATACCGAATGCCGCGTCGTGCGCCCTGACGCCACGCGCTCCCAGAGCAGCGAGGTTTTTCTGGTGGGGCTCGGGCGCCGTGCCGTGCCGGTTTCGCCCTCAGTGGGGTCCGAGCCAGACGACGAAGCTGGGTGAATTTGTTGCCCGGCGCGGGCGTGCTCCTTACCTTGTGGCGTCGGGCCTGAGGGGCTCGGCCGAGCAGACCCGTGGTATTGAACGATTCCAGCACTTTGGCGCCGGACAGGCGCGGCGGAGGTGTAGGAATGCGCTGGCTCGGGCTGGGCTTTGTAGCCGGAGCGAGCGCTTGCGTCGGCGCTCTGCTTCTGGGGGGAGGCCTGAGGCCCGTCGAGACGCTGGTCCTGGCCGCAGCGCCCCTGCCACGACCCGAAGCTGTCGCTCCCGTGGCACAGCCTGGCGTGAGTCAAGCGCCCGCCGCTCAGCCCGCGTCCACGCTGTTGCTGCCGACTTCACCTGCGCCCGAGCCCATGCTGGTGGCGACGGCTCGCGCGACTCACATCTACGACAGGCCAAGCTTCGACTCTCGCCGGCTCGGTTACCTGAGAGCGGGCCAAACCGTCACCCGCTCGGTCGAGGCGGCAGGCTTCGAGGGCTGCGACGCTGGCTTCTTCGAGGTGGCTCCTCAGGGTTACGTGTGTGTCGGCGACTGGGCCAGCATCGACCCCGAGCACCCCGCGTTGAAGGCGCTGCCCTGGCGACCCGATCGGCAAGCCGTGCTGCCCTTCCACTACGGCATGTCTCGGTTTCCGACTCCACCGCTGTATACTCGCATCCCGAGCTACGCCGAGCGCGCCAGTCAGGAGCCGGAGCTGCACTACCACGTGCGTCACCTGGGCAGCTCTGGGTGGCGCCAGCTAGCTTTCGACGAGGTGCCGGCAACGCTGCTCTCCGGCGGCTCGGCGCCGACCTTCGACGGCAACACACAGCGCGGCGCTGCGCTCGTGAACGCACGCGCCATACCGGGCAGCGGCTTCGCGTTTCTATCTCTGTTCGAGATGGACGGCTATCAATACGGTTTGAGCAGTGACCTCGCGGTGCTGCCGCTGGATCGGCTCACCCCCGTCGAGCCGAGCCGGTTTCGGGGGCTGCCCCTCACCGAGCAGACCACCTTACCAGTGGCGTTCGTGCGCTCGAAGCAGGCCGAGCTGTTCACTGGGGATCCGCGTGGACCGGTGCTCCGCGTCAAGCGGCCACTCGACTTTAGAGAGGCCATTCCGCTCAGCGGTAACCGGGTACAGATAGGCGACGCGGCGTACCGCGAGACGCGCTGGGGCGATTGGATTCGCGATCGGCGGCTGGTGGTGGTGGAGCCGCTGTCGCGTCCGCCGAGCTGGGTCGAGCCGGGGCTAGCGTGGCTGGATATCTCGATCCTCAACCAGACGCTGGTCGCTTACGTGGGCACGGACCCCGTGTTCGTCACGCTGGTCTCCACCGGGCGAGATGGCCTGTCGGTGGGTGGGACTCACTCCACGATCCAGGGCAGCTTTCTGATTCATACGAAACACGTGACCTGGAACATGGGGTCGAGCGGCGTTGGAGAGGCGTACGACCTGCGTGATGTGCCGTACGTACAGTATTTTCACGAAGGCTTCGCGTTGCACGCGACCTATTGGCACGATGCGTTCGGAAGCCCCCGCAGCCATGGTTGCGTGAACCTTTCACCCCATGATGCGCGTTGGCTATTTGAATGGACCACGCCACGCGTGCCGGACGGGTGGCACGGTGCGTTCGACCTCGACGGCACGCGCGTCTACATTCACCCCTAAGGGCGGCGTCACGGCGGTGGTACACGTGATGGTACACCGTTGGGTGTGAGCGCCGGCATGTAGGCCTGGGTAGGCGCCATGGCGCCTTTGGTGTCTTGAATGCGCTCGCGGCGTGGCTGTTTGTCGGCTGACATGCTGATATTCGTAGCCGTGTCTACTTCAATTGGCGCAACAGTGATCAATACAGCAACGGCCTCGGCCGTGACGCGGCCGCGTACGCAGGTTCTATTTGTTGTCAGAGTCGAATACTTCACACCAGCTCGCCGAGCCCCACGCTTTGACGCGGCGCGCGCGGCGCGTCAGTCAAATGCATCGCGATTCGTGCAGATTTCATGTGCCGATTTGGTGATAGGCGGCAGACTCATCGGTGATGTTGAGTCTCCTTGCTTGGCCATGGCGTCGTTGTTACCGTTCGAGTGTCCGTCCTCGGTTGGCACGTTCGGACGAGCCGATGAAAAGTTACCCCGCCATTCTCAGTCTCTGCGGAGCTGCCATCAGCCTTGCGTTCCTGGCTTGTGGTGATGGTACTGGTCCATTGTTTGCCGAAGTGGCGCCTGTCGAGGGGGTGGATCCCGGGGTAACGGAGCCCGAAGGCAATGTGCCGCCAGACGACATGTCGCCCGCGACGAGCCCGTTGCCTGAGGATTCGGAACAGCCAAACGACGACTTGCCCCTGACGGGAGGGTCGCCCTTGCCGCCTCCTCCGGATCCACCGGCAGTGATCGATGAGCCGCCGCCTCCGCCCGAGGAAGAGGATCCAAACGTGCCGAGGATCGTTGCGGTCTCCCCTGAGGATGGTGCCACGGCGGTGGTCAGCGATACACCTCTGGTGATCACGTTCAGCACCCCCATGAATCAGGAGGCGACCCAAGCCGCCTATCAGTCCGAGGGCATACCGAGTAGCGGCGTGACGTTCAGTTGGAATGAGGACGGGACCGAGCTCACGGTGACGCCGAATCAGCCGCTCGAGTACGCGACGGGGACAGACCCCAACACCGTCCAGGCCCGCCGCTATAGTTTTTTCATTTCGGCGTCGGCCGAAGACCTGGCTGGAAACCAACTCGCCAGCCCCGAGGAGTTTTCGTTCTCGGTGTTGCGGCAGATCAACGGCACGTTCTTCGCGGTACGGAATCGCGATTTGACGGGCAGCTGGCGTAGCAACGACACGTACGGCGCCGGGGATTGCGCTCGTAATGAGATCAACATGTGTGTGGGTGATACACGCGTGGGAGGCACGAGCGAGCAATACAAGGGTTTCATCACCTTTGACCTGAGCTCCTTGCCATCGACCATGGCGAGTGTCTCAGAGGCCCAGCTGAATTTGCAGATCACGGGTACCTCGGGCAACCCCTTTGGGGGGCTGGGTGGCCTGTTCCTCGAGCACGCCGACTTCCAGGTCATCGGCTCAGACGCTTTTGACGCCGAGCCGCTGTCGGAGCTTGGCCGGATTGCGACGAACGGCAATGCGGGCACGATGCTGAGCGTCAATGTCTTGTCGGCCGTGGAAACGGACGTCACTAACCGCGTCATGACTCAGTACCGGCTGCGCTTTCAGGCCGAGACGGACAATGACATCACCTCCGATGCCATCCTGTCGGCCTGGGACACGCAGAGCCTCGACCTGGCCTATCTGGTACCGTGAGCGCCGATCAGTACGGGGCTTGCCCAACGAAGTTGCCGGGTGGATCGTAATTGCAGACCCAGATTTCGTACGTGAAGCCAGCGTTCTGGCAGGTCGAGTAGCCACAACCGAGGCGCTGTGTGTTGCGCCAAACGACCTGGGTGTAATGCCCGCAACCATTGCTGTTGAGTGCGGCTGTACACTGGGCGTCGCAGCGTTCCGATCCCTGGATGGTGCCGAAGTCCCAGCACTCCTCTTCGGCGACCCAGCCTGCGACGGCCTCGTCCGGGCTGAATGCTTCAATCAAGCGTGAAGACCCGCGCATCGCGATGTTTTCTCCGTAGCGGGTCTGGGCCCGGTGCTGGATGACGCCGCAGCGTCCGGCAAGGTTCTCCGCCCATTCTCGAGCATACGCCGCGAGATTTTCCGACCAAGTGAGATCAGTGAGCGGCGTAGCGACCCCCAGCTCGCGGCGAGCGGCGTTGTGCGCCGCTGTCATGCCAACCTGAATCCCGGTCTCGCCTCCCGACATCGAGCCCGATCCCCCTGTCGAGCCGCCCGACCCCAAAGCAGCGTCGTCGAAAGGGCCGCCCTCGAGGCACCCCAAACCCAGCCATAGCATGGGCAGAGCCAGGCAAGTCGATGGGGTCATCCCCTATGATTCACGGATCCAGCTCGCGGCGCCAGCGGCGCGGTTTGGGAAGCCTAGACGTCTTGGGTTGCCGGCCGAGCCCCGAACCTCGACTTTAGCCGAAGAAATGCAGCGCCGGGGGCTGGCGACTGCCGGAGGCCTAATCGGGTCCTCTGGCGACGACGGACCATGGTTCGCTATACAGGCGCCATGGACCAACGTCGATCGGGGTGGCGGCTAGTCGGCACCGCCGTCATAGCCTGCTTGTTGGCGGTCTCGGCCTTGCAATTGCATTCTGTCGAATCACGCCTAGTGACCCAGTCTCAGCAGCTGCGCGCGTTGGGCGAGACGACGGAGCGGATGGCTGCGCAGCTCGAGCGAGTGCGTGGCGGCGGAAGCGCGTCGGGCGCATACGCCGAGCCTTCACTCGAGGGTGTGCTTCATCCCGAGGTGAAGGATTTCTTGAAGCCCAAGGAGACACACTGGCCGCCGCAGGGCAGCAAGACCAATGGTGTGATTGCCATAGATTGGCCAACGGGAGATCCCAAGGGTTTCAATCCGCTCCTCGAAAACGCGGGGGATCTCGGTGAGAAATTGATGAATTATGTGGAGTCATCGTTGGTGCGCCGCAACGGCTGGACCGACCCGGATAACTACTATGGTGACCTGGCCTGGCGCGTCGAGGTGCAGGACGATTTCAAAGACTTCACCGTCTATCTCAGAAAGGGTGTCAAATGGCACCCCGTGGGCGGGGTCGACCTTAACGATCCGCGCTACGCCTGGCTCAACAAGGAGCACCCACTTACCGCGCACGACTTTGTCTTCATGTTCGACATGCTGCTCCATCCACAGGTGCAGAATGGCTTCATCAAGAGCTATTACCAAGAACTGGCCAGCTGGAAAGCTCTCGATGACTACACGCTGCAGCTTAAATGGAGGAAAACACAGGCGCTCAACGTCGACTTTTCACTGCTGAACTCGCCGTTACCCAAATTCCTTTACGCCTACGCCGAGGACGGGTCGCCAGTTCCGGAGGCGTCGATCGGGCTGAACTTCAATCAGCACTGGTACAACAACAAGGGAGTGGTCGGTACTGGCCCCTATCGCCTGGTCAAGTACACACCTGGGGTCGAGCTGCGGTTGGAGAGAAGCCAAGACTACTACGCGGACCCACCAGCCATCAAAACTGTCATCTATCCGATCTATACGGATCGAACCCAGACCGTGCTCAAGCTGAAGTCGGCAGAGCTCAGCTTTGGCCAGCTGCGGGCGGGTCAATACCGCGAAGAGGTGCTGCAGTTCGCTTCGATTGCAGCGGCACAGAGGCCCAAGAACAATCCGTTTCTCAACGGGGACATCAAGTGCGACGTGGTCGATGACCCCCGCTACTATTACATTGGCTGGAACGGGGAAAATCCGCTCTTTTCCGATCGTCGCGTGCGGCGTGCAATGACGCTTGCGCTCAACCGCCAGGAAATTGTGAGCAAGGTGTTCGCGGGCATGGGGCAGGTAGCGCGCGGGCCCTTTCTCGAAACGACACCCAATCTCGCCCCGGAGATTCAGGCGCTCCCCTTCGATCTGAAACAAGCGGCTGCCTTGCTCGCCGAAGCGGGCTGGACCGACACTGACCGCGACGGCCTGCTCGACAAGGTGCTTTCGGGTGACCAGCGCAGCCCGTTCGAGTTTTCGCTGTTGATCTACGGCTCAAACCCGGAGTGGAGCAGTGCGGCGAACATCTTCAAGGAAGACCTGCTCAGCATTGGCATCAAAGTAAACATCGACGCTGCCGAGTGGAGCTTGATGCAGAAGCGCATGGA
>JANOIG010000369.1:0-14808 GCA_031407405.1 Deltaproteobacteria bacterium | reverse complement strand
CGGTGGCGGCGCGGCATGCGCTGGCCCGCGGCGCGCGCCGCGTAGTGATCCGGGACTGGGACGTGCCCCACGGCAACGGGACCGAAGAGATCTTCGAGCAAAGCGCGGAGGTGCTATACATCTCGTTGCATCAAAGCCCGCAGTATCCCGGCACTGGGGCTGTCACTGATGTCGGCAGCGGTGAAGGTCAGGGTTACACGGTGAACGTGCCATTGTCGGCCGGCGCCGACAATGGCGTGTACGCTGCCGCGTTCGAGCGCTTGGTGTTGCCTGTCATCGAACAGTTCGCGCCCGATCTGACGCTGGTCAGCGCCGGTTACGATGCGCACCGCAGAGATCCGCTGGGCGGCATGCAGCTGGATGGCGCGGGTTATGCCTGGATGACGCGTCGTTTGCTGGAGACGGTGCGGCGCGGGCCCGGGCACCGCATCGGTTTTCTGCTCGAGGGTGGCTACGATTTGCAGGGTGTGCGGGAATCGGTGCAGCACACTGTGGACGCGCTGAGCGCGCCGCAGCCGTCAATTCCCGTCGAGGGTAGCGCGCGACATGAAGCGGAGATTGCGGCTGCGGTGCGTGTGCAAAGTGCGTATTGGCGGCTCTGATCTGCGGCGGTCTCAGTCACAACGGAGTGCCACTGTTTATCCACTCCTCGAGCCGCTGGTCCTCGGCGGTGGTGAGACAACCCGGTGCATCGAGCACGCCCTCACAGCCAGGACTGGCGTAGGGCGGCGGCATCATCTCAGCGGGGTTAGGCGGATTCGTTCGAAACAAGATCCGCTCATAGATGGGTACGCCAGCGCTGTTTATGACCTGCGTTGCGGCATAGGCCTCGCCCACGTCTGCAGCGCCGTGTCCCGGATAATCAGGGCCCTCGGCCGCTGCGTGGCACTGGCCACACTTTGCGGCCAGGATGGGATGGATAGCTCCGTGAAGCTCACGGCGTTGTTCATGCCGCTGTCAGGCGCACCGAGGGGACGCGATTCCTGTGAACACGCGAGCGCGAGGCTCGCCATCAACACACTCATGGCAAAACGATTGGGGATTCGCTGCATCTCACTTCCTTGGGGTTTGAAGTAATGCACCTGCCACCGTCACGGCGCGATGGCAAGCCGCCGGCGCTCGCGGCGGCATGAAGTTCCGTGAGGCCGGGCGGAGAATCCATTCGATGTGCCGAAAAGTCGGGTGCGCGAACATGCCGCGATATGGGGTCGAGTGAGACCCTGTCATGGGAGTGACAGACTGATGCGCAGGGCTGCTTCGAGCTGCTGAAGCTCTCCCATGACCAGGGTGTCGAGCCTGCCGCGCAGGCGCGCCTTGTCAATGGATCTGAGTTGGTCGCCGAGCGCCCGCGCTGGCCTACCCTTGACTGTGACCATGGCCTCGCCGGGGTAGCAGTGATCGACGTTGCTAATGACCGGCACGACGACGACGCGTTGCGAGAATTGGTTCATGGCGTCGTTGGACACGATGCCGGCGGGGCGGGTCTTCTGCACCTCGGTTCCGATCACGGGATCCATACCCCTACGTGCCTGGCTACTAGAGGGTGCCGAGGGATCCATGGGGTGCCCCGAGACCTTCACCTCGACCACGTCCGAGCCATGCAAAGCCTCATCGCCGCTTCGTCACCGGGAGAGCGCGTGGGCCTCTACTGCGCGCAGCTGCTTGATTCGAGCTCGGTGGACAACGTGCTGTCGACTCGACCCGTCTGACAACGATTCCGGGTCGATTGCCCAGAATACGTCACCGCCCGCCCAACCACCAGGCTAGGGTTATTGTTGTGGTTTCTGGCAATGGAACCCGCGGGGGTGATGTGTCGAGCGACTGTTCACGTTACATCAGGCTGACCGCTGGCCGTTCCGGCATTGGCGGTCATTGAAACCTCGTCAGATCAAGCCATCGCGGCGTTGCACTGTTTTCTACGGCACCCGAGCCAGCGCGTTCGGAGCCAGTGTTGAGCGGTAGCGACGCGATGAAACGGCGCGGCCAGAAAGGCCGCACCTAATCCACCGCGCGATCCTGGGCCAAACGTGCTTCAAACAGCGATGCTGGTCCAACGCAACTTGGTCGCGCTCGACCACCCAAAGTATCGGGCCATCGTCGACTCCGCGGATCCCGGGACCGTACCCTGAGCGATCTCGCCCTCGACAGCCTAGTTCCTTCTTTCATCCAAGGAGAGAAGGCATTGGTCTTCTTGCTCGCAGGGGCCCACACTTGCGTGAAGGGCTTCGCACCGAGAACGGGGATGGGGGTGGGGGTATCGGTTTGCCGACATGTGTCGTCGGCTGGCCGTCGTCGTTCCGTACGGTAATGCCTGGGTGGGGCTGACGCCGACTGGAAAGAGTGCAGAGCTGAAATGGCAGCGGGGGGGAAAGTGCTGACGCGAATTTACGGTGAGATGAGCAAAGAATCCACGGCGACGTACCGGGGGCTGCTGGAGACGGCTCCTGACGCGATGGTCGTCGTGGATCAAGACGGGCAGATGGTCCTTCTGAACACGCAGGTGGAAAGGCTTTTTGGATACCGGCGCGAGGAACTGCTGGGGCAGGCGATTGAGATGTTGGTGCCAGCACGCTTCCGGGACAGGCATCCAGGTCACCGCACAGGCTTCTTCGCCGACTCGCGAGTGCGCGTCATGGGGGCTGGTGTGGACCTGTACGCGCTGCGCAAGGATGGAACGGAGTTCCCGGTCGAGATCATGCTGAGCCCGTTGGAAAGCGACAAGGGCATGCTGGTGACTGCAGCGATCCGCGATGTCAGCGTGCGCAAGGCGGCCGAAAAGCATTTGGCGGAGATCGAGGGCAGGCACCGTGGCCTCTTGGAGGCGGCTCCAGATGCGATGGTGTTGGTGAATCCCAAAGGCGAGATCGTCCTCGTGAATCTGCAGGCGGAGAAGCAGTTCGGATACCACCGCGATGAGCTCGTCGGGCAGCAGGTGAAGAACATCATCCCCCAGGGTTTCGCCGAACGGTTGATCGCTGACGGGACCCGAACCGCGGCTGAGGCGCTAGCGCAGCAGATCGGTACGGGCATCGAGCTCTCCGGGCGGCGTAAGGACCAGAGCGAGTTTCCGATCGAGATCATGCTCAGCCCTTTGGAGAGCGCCGAGGGCATCCTGGTGACGGCGGCGATCCGCGACATCAGCGTGCGTAAGGCGGCAGAGAAGCACCTGGCGCAGATGGAGGCCAGGTACCGCGGCCTCCTAGAGGCGGCGCCGGATGCCATGGTGGTCGTGAACCAGGGTGGGGAGATCGTCCTCCTAAATCTGCAGGCGGAGAAGCAGTTCGGATACCGCCGCGATGAGCTGGTCGGGCAGCAAGTGAAGAACATCATCCCCCAAGGTTTTGCCGAACGGTTGATCGCGGACGGGAGCCGAACCGCGGCTGAGGCGCTGGCGCAGCAGATCGGTACGGGTATCGAGCTCTCCGGGCGGCGCAAGGACCAGAGCGAGTTTCCGATCGAGATCATGCTCAGCCCGCTGGAGAGCGCCGAAGGCATCCTGGTGACCGCGGCGATCCGCGACATCAGCGTGCGCAAGGCTGCAGAAAAACTTCTGGCACAGACGGAGGCCAGGTACCGAGGATTGCTCGAGGCTGCTCCGGACGCCATGGTGGTGGTGAACGAAGGGGGTGAGATTGTCCTTTTGAATCTGCAGGCGGAGAAGCAGCTCGGATACCGCCGGGACGAGCTCGTCGGGCAGAAAGTGAAGAACATCATTCCGCAAGGCTTCGCCGAACGGCTGATTGCGGACGGGACCCGAACCGCTGCCGAGGCGCTGGCGCAGCAGATTGGTACAGGCATCGAGCTGTCGGGGCGGCGCAAGGACCAGAGCGAATTTCCGATCGAGATCATGCTCAGCCCGCTAGAAGGTGCCGAGGGCATTCTGGTGACGGCCGCCATTCGTGACATCAGTGTGCGCAAGGCGGCGGAAAAGCATTTAGCTCAGATGGAGGCCAGGTACCGAGGACTGCTCGAGGCAGCTCCGGATGCCATGGTGGTGGTGAACGAGCAGGGCGAGATCGTGCTGCTGAATCTGCAGGCGGAGAAGCAGTTCGGATACCACCGCGACGAGCTTGTCGGGCAGAAGGTCAAGAACATCATTCCGAAGGGCTTCGCTGAACGGCTGATTGCCGACGGCACCCGAACCGCGGCTGAGGCGTTAGCGCAGCAGATCGGTACTGGCATCGAGCTCTCGGGGCGGCGCAAGGACGGGAGCGAGTTTCCGATCGAGATCATGCTCAGCCCGTTGGAAGGTGCCGAGGGCATTCTGGTGACGGCCGCCATTCGCGACATCAGCGTGCGCAAGGCCGCGGAGAAACATCTGGCGCAGATGGAGGGCAGGTACCGAGGGCTGCTCGAGGCCGCTCCCGACGCCATGGTGTTGGTGAACCAGGTTGGGGAGGTCGTTCTCGTGAACCTACAGGCCGAGACGCAGTTCCGATATCGACGCGATGAGCTGGTCGGGCAGCAGGTGAAGAACATCATTCCTGATGGCTTCACCGAACGGCTGATCGCGGACGCGCTTCGAGCCCCCGCGGCGGAGCAGACCCGTAGTGCGATTGAGCTCAACGGACGCGACCGAGACGGCAATGACTTTCCCATCGAGATCATGCTGAGCCCGCTGGAGAGTGCCGAGGGACTGCTGATGACGGTGGCGATCCGCGACATTACCACGCGAAAAAAGGCGGAAAGGCACCTGCTCCAGACGCTCGAGGAGCTCAACCGCTCTAACGAAGAGTTGGGGCAATTTGCCTACATTGCCTCTCACGATCTGCAGGAGCCGCTAAGGATGGTGGCTAGCTATACTCAGCTTTTATCCCGACGCTACAAGGGCCAGCTCGACGCCGATGCCGACGAGTTCATTGCGTTCGCCGTGGATGGGGCCAACCGCATGCAGCGCTTGATCCAGGACCTCCTGACCTATTCACGGGTCGGCACGAAGGCAAAGGATCTGCTGGATACGTCCAGCGAAGAGGCATTGGAACAGGCCATCGCGAATCTAGGCAATGCGATCGAAGATTGCGGTGCCGTGGTGACATACGATCCGCTGCCCACCGTCATGGCAGACGAGGGCCAACTGGTTCAGCTATTTCAGAACCTGGTCGGCAACGCCATCAAGTACCAAGGCCCCGGGATCCCGCGAGTCCACATCTCGTCCGCCAGAAATGCTGGTAAGGCGGGCGACAGGAAGTGGACTTTCGCAGTGCAGGACAACGGGCTCGGCATTGAGCCGCAGTACTTTGAAAAGATCTTTGGCATGTTCCAGCGGCTGCACAAACGGGAAGAATTCGACGGCACTGGCATCGGACTCGCCATCTGCAAGAAGATTGTCGAGCGGCACGGCAGCAGCATCTCTGTCGAGTCACGACTCGGGCAGGGTTCCACGTTTCGTTTTGCCTTGGCAGCCATTGAAAGGAAATCATGAAAGCCATCATCGGTGAAGGTACGGCCATAGAGGTTCTCTTGGTCGAGGACAGCCCGGGTGATGTCCGGCTGACGCAGGAAGCCTTGCGTGACGCGAATCGGTCCATCCATCTGCACGTGGCCTCTGACGGCGTCGAGGCCATGGCATTTTTGCGGCGCGAGGGGGCGCATCTCAATGCTCCTCGTCCGGATCTGATCCTGTTGGATCTGAACCTCCCCAAAGTGGATGGCCGGGAAGTCCTGGCTCAGATCAAGGCCGATGACAGCCTGAAGACAATACCTACCATCATCTTGACCACCTCCGAGTCGGAAGCAGACATCGTGAAAAGCTATCAACTCCAGGCGAACTGCTACCTCAGCAAGCCCGTACAGTTGGAAGCGTTCGAGAGCCTGGTGAAGAGCATCAATGATTTTTGGCTGACAAAGGTGAAGTTGCCACAGCAGAGCCCCAATAAATGATCACGAACTCGATAACGACCGTCCTGGTCGTTGAAGACAACCCCGGGGACGCTCGCTTGCTCCGCGAGATGTTCCAGGAACGCGGCTCGCGCAACACCAAATTGACCCAAGTGGAGTGCATGATTGGAGCGGAGGAGCATCTCCAGAAGCACACGGTTGACCTCATTCTGCTCGACCTGGGGTTGCCTGACGCGCAGGGCCTGGAAGCGGTGCGGCGCGCACACGCCGCCGCACCCCACGTCCCCCTCGTCGTACTGACGGGTCTGGACGACGAGTCGCTGGCCTTACACGCGTTGCAAGAAGGCGCGCAAGATTACCTCGTCAAGGGCCAAATCGAGACACGCGGGCTGCTCAGGGCGTTGCGGTATGCCATCGAACGCAAGGCCATGGAAGAGGCCTTGTTCGCGGAGAAGGAACGCGCGCAAGTCACGCTCAACTGCATCGCCGACGCCGTCATTTGCACGGATGTCTCAGGCAACATCACCTTCTTGAATGTCATCGCAGAAAACATGACCGGCTGGCTGTGGCAAGAAGCGGCGGGCCGCCCCATGGCCGAAGTGTGTCGGATTCTGGGCACCATGAGTCGCAAACCCACCCCGTTTCCCGCGGCGCTGCCCCCTCTGAAAAACCCCGCCTCGCAGCGCCCGTTGAACTGTGTGCTCATTCGGCGCGACGGCTTTGAAGTGCCGATTGAACAGTCCGCTGCTCCCATTCACGACCGTGAAGGGCATTCGATAGGAACAGTCGTCGTCTTCCGCGACGTGAGCGCGGCTCGGGCGATGTCGTTGCAGATGGTCCATTCGGCCGAGCACGACCCCCTGACCGGGTTGCCCAATCGAACGCGGCTGAACGACCGCGTCAACCAGGCGATCGCCCTGGCGCGGCGCCACGAGAAGCAAGTCGCGGTGCTGTTCCTGGACCTGGATGGCTTCAAGCACATCAACGATTCGCTGGGGCATCCGACGGGTGACAAGCTCATTCAATCCGTTGCAAAACGACTGGTGGACTGCGGACGCGCCACCGACACGGTCAGCCGGCAGGGGGGCGACGAATTTATCGTCGTGCTCTCCGAAGTGCAACATTCGGAAGATGCGGCCATTGCGGCGCGCAGAATGCTGCGGGCAGTGGCGAACCCTCACTCCATCGACCAGAAGGAGCTGCATATCACCACGAGCATTGGCGTGAGTGTTTATCCCGACGATGGCCTGGACGCGGAGACGCTGATCAAGAACGCCGACACCGCGATGTATCAGGCCAAGGAGGATGGACGTCACAGCTATCAATTCTTCAAGCCTGCGATGAACGCCCGGGCGGTAGAGCGGCAATCGATCGAGGAGGCGCTGCGCCGCGCCTTGGAACGAAACGAGTTCTCTCTGCACTACCAACCGAAGATCAACTTCAAGACAGGAGCGATCACCGGCGCGGAGGCGCTGATACGTTGGACGCATCCCACCCGGGGATCGGTGCCTCCGGCACAGTTCATTCCCGTCGCGGAAGACTGCGGTCTCATCTTGTCGATCGGCAATTGGGTGCTTCGTGAAGCGTGCGAGCAAGCCCAGGCCTGGATGGCTGCGGGCCTGCCTGTGGCCACCATGGCTGTCAATGTCTCCGCAAAGGAATTTCGGGATGAGAAGTTTTTGGCAGGGTTGATCGCGATCCTCAGCGAAACGGGTCTGAATCCGAGCTCGCTCGAGCTGGAGCTGACCGAAAGTGCCCTGATGAAACACGCCGAGTCCGCCGCCGCCATCCTGCACACTTTGAGGGCAAAAGGTGTGCAAGTGGCGGTCGATGACTTTGGCACCGGGTACTCCAGCTTGAGCTACCTGCAAAAGTTCCCGATCGATGCCCTGAAGATCGACCAATCCTTCGTCAGTCGGATCACTCCTCTTGGTGAGGACGCCGGCATCGTGACGGCGGTGATCAGCATGGCCCAAAGCCTCAAGCTACGCGTCGTCGCGGAGGGTGTGGAGACGCTGGAGCAGCTGACATTCCTTCAGGATCATCATTGTGACGAGGCACAAGGCTACTATTTTAGCCGGCCAGTGCTTCCGCAGCAGTTCGCGAAGTTGCTCGAGACTGGCATACGCGTGCCCTCTGCCACCCTACACTGAAGGTTTCAACGCAACCGATCGGCGTGGAACCGGATGTGATCTTTGATGAAGGTGGAGATGAAGTAGTAGCTGTGGTCATATCCGTCTTGACGGCGCAGGCTGAGCCGCACGTTGCGCTGGCGGCAGGCGGCTTGGAGCAGCTCGGGCTTGAGCTGCAGCACCACGAACGGGTCGTCCGAGCCCAGGTCGATGAGAAGCTCTCGCGCATAGCCTCTGGCCTTGATCAGCTCGACGGCGTCATATTGCGCCCAGGCTTGAGCGTCGTCACCCAGGTAGCCTTGGAACGCCTTCTGGCCCCACGGGCATTGGCTGGGGGCGCAGATGGGTGAAAACGCGGATACAGAACGAAACAGATCGGGGTTCTTGATGCCCACCATGAGCGCGCCGTGGCCACCCATGGAGTGCCCGCAGATGCCCTGACGGTGTATGTCAGCGGGTAAGTGCTGCGCGACCCATTTGGGCAGCTCGTGCGTGACGTAGCTGTACATGCGATAGTGTGCGGCCCACGGCGCCTGCGTCGCATCCACATAGAAGCTCGCGCCGGTGCCAAAATCATAACTCTCGTCGGCGCCCGGGATGTCGACCTCGCGCGGGCTGGTGTCCGGCGCGACCACGATCATGCCAACCTCTGCCGCGTAGCGCTGCACGTGCGACTTGGTGATGAAGTTTTGCTCCGTACAGGTGAGGCCCGACAAGAAGTACAGGACAGGAAAGGGCCCCTCACCCTCGGGCTGGAACACCCCCACCCGCATGGGGCTGCGGGTGGATTCCGAGTTGTGCAAATACACGCTTTGCGTGCCCCCGAAGGCGCGGTGGCTCTCGACCGTGGCTAGAACGTTGGATCGCATGTGCTCTTTTTTTGGCTCTGACCGTGCTCAGTACGTGACGACGGTGCGGATGGACTTGCCCGCGTGCATGAGGTCGAAGCCTTCGTTGATGCGTTCGAGCGGCAAGGTGTGGGTGATCAGATCGTCGATGTTGAGCTTGCCGTCCATGTACCAGTTGACGATCTTGGGTACGTCGGTGCGGCCCGAGGCGCCGCCGAAGGCCGTGCCTTTCCAGGTTCGGCCGGTGACCAACTGAAAGGGCCGCGTGCTGATTTCCGCGCCCGCCGGCGCCACGCCGATGATGACCGAAACCCCCCAGCCCTTGTGGCAGCACTCGAGGGCTTGCCGCATCAGCGTGACGTCGCCGACGCATTCGAAGCTGTAGTCCGCCCCGCCGTTGGTGAGGTTGACCAAGTAAGGCACCAGATCCCCACCCACCTCTTTCGGGTTGACGAAGTGGGTCATGCCGAACTTCTCGGCGATGGCGCGCCGGCCCGGGTTCACGTCCACGCCGATGATCTGATTGGCGCCGACCATGCGGGCGCCCTGAATCACGTTCAAACCGATGCCGCCCAGGCCGAAAACCACCACATTGGAGCCCGGCTCGACCTTGGCCGTGTTGATCACCGCGCCGACGCCGGTGGTGACGCCGCAGCCGATGTAACAGACCTTGTCGAACGGAGCGTCTTTGCGAATCTTGGCTAACGCTATCTCCGGGCACACGGTGAAGTTGGCGAAGGTGGACGTGCCCATGTAGTGGAACAGGGGCTTCGAGCGCAGCGAGAAGCGGCTGGTTCCGTCGGGCATCAACCCCTTGCCCTGTGTCGCGCGAATGGCCTGGCACAGGTTGGTCTTGGGGTTCAGGCAATATTCACATTGCCTACACTCCGGCACATACAGAGGCACCACGTGGTCTCCGACGGCGAGCGACGTCACCCCCGGGCCGATCTCCACCACGACGCCCGCGCCTTCGTGACCGAGAATGCTGGGAAACAATCCCTCCGGATCCTTACCGGACAGCGTGTACTCGTCCGTGTGACAGATGCCGGTCGCTTTCAGCTCGACTAGGACCTCACCCGCCTTGGGACCCCCTAGCTCGACCATCTCGACGCTGAGGGGTTTACCTGCTTCGTGTGCGACCGCAGCTCGGACTTGCATGGCTCAATCTTCCTCCGTTTTCCCCCGGCGCGGGGGCTTCGGAGGGTAGTGTACCGAGCCGGATGTGGCAATTGTCGCGCTCGGCGGTCTCCCGAGCCGTGGCGCTGCAGTTTTGCCTTTCAGCTGTTCAATGGCGCCCCGCGCCCCCAAGACCTGCGGCTCCGGGGGCGGAAAGGGCTCCCTTGTGGGGGTTTGAGCAGGATGGGGGCCGGGCTCACGTTGGGGCCCGCCGAGCGGTGATTCGGGACGCTCGCCGTCGGCGCAGGCTTAGGGCTCATCCGGCCCTACGAGCAGCGTTTGAATCCGGCACCCGCGTGCGTCGGGCGGCGGCGTGAGCCGGGCAGCAGTGTCAGTGGGGCAGCAGTCAGTCGGGCAAGTGAGGTGGCGCCACGGGCATCAGCACGTCCACCTCGCGTCGACTGCGGTAGTACTCGATGCGAGGCCGGCCGCGATCTCGATGGTAGGCCTCTTGTAGCTCTTCGAACACCGCGAGGATGCTTTCATAGAGCGCGGGCGGCTCTTGCCGGAGGCGCATGCGTAGGTAACTACCGCCTTCGAGGACGCCCACCTTTAGCCCCAGCGCCTCCGCGCGATCTCCTTCGCGAAGCTCGACGCATGCACGATACGTTCCCGCGGCGGAGTTGAAGATGCCATAGAACCTTCTTCCGCGACGGGACCCGAGCGTGCGCTCGAGCTGATCCCACGCCTGACGAATTCGGTCTGGCTCGCCTGCGACCTGCAGGAACATCACCGGCGTCGCTGCACGTTCGGTTTGTACGATTGGTTTCATCGACCCTCCCGTCCGAGTACCTCCTGCCCTGAGCTCACTGCCGGTTTCGCCACGGCCCCCAACAGGTGTGGGGCCGCGTCGAAACCGGCCGATGTGCTCCCGTGCACTCGGTACTTCCTTTATATTGGACGACAACCGGAACAAGAGTTCCGGTTGTCGTCGAGAGCGCATCTCTTCACCGGCGAACGGCCGTGTTCGCTGGCCCTTCCTCTACGTGTTGTCGCCAGCCCATGTCAGGAGCTGG
The DNA here is from genome assembly GCA_031407405.1 of Deltaproteobacteria bacterium. Lineage (GTDB taxonomy): Bacteria > Myxococcota_A > Polyangia > Polyangiales > Polyangiaceae > SZUA-265. The sequence goes on along the minus strand of JANOIG010000369.1, from coordinate 3,798 downwards.
CTCTCGTCTGAATACTAGCGGCTCGAGCGCACGCGCTCAACGTGAGTAGCGTGAGCGCCCGCCAACTTATCTTTCGTTAACCGTGAACAGCGGGCTTCAGACTTCAGCCTCCAGTTCGCAAATTGCCCCTTGATTCTCATAGCGGAGGGTTTGCGTTCTTCACCAGTGTGTGCAGATACGCTTCGAACCATTGCCCGGCCTCGGGCGCTCCGGGGCTAGCGTCCTTGGACGCGCAGTTTTCGTCGAAGCGCGCCGCGCTCGGGTCGGCGGTTCCGTCGGAGTCGCCCGGAGGCTTGACCCAGTAGTACGCGTCAATCAAGGGTTGCGGCGCCGCACGGGGCCGTTCACCCAAGCCAGCGCCGGCCACGTTGCACCAGTTGCCCCAGCGTGTGCGGATGCCGCTTCTCCCGTTGCGAGCGGTGTCGATGATGAACCCCTTGCCGGATAGCCCCTTGGCCTCCAGGTTCGCCGCCAACTTTTGGACAAAGGTGAGCTCGTTTGGACACGGATTGGTGGGTTCGAGCCGGGCGCCATCGTTGCCGTGGAGCGGCGTGTAGTTGGACACGTTCGTGGCGAAGCCGCGTATCCGATCCAGGCCGCCAGCCATGATCAGGACGTCCTTGACGACGTCGACCATTCGAGCACGGTGGCCATCCCAGCCGAGCCAGCCCGCGTGCGCGCTGTCCAGGTACAGGAACACGTTCGGCAGGGATAGCTTGCTGATGGCATAGGCCACCGCGCTCTTGTAGACGTGCTGCGACAGGGCGCACCTGGGGATGCTCAGGTTCGTGACTAGGTTCGGCAGCGAGTCGGGCTCGAGAATTACCGCGATACGCTGGTCGGGGTGGCGCGCAAACTCGGCGCTGATGCGGTCGATGAATTCGGCTCGATAGCGCTGCTCGCCGCCTTGGTCGATCTGCAGCTCGCCATTCGAGGACTTCGCCGCACAGTCGCGGTTGGGCAAATTGTACACGACGAACACCGGCAGCAGGCGGCGCCCGGTCGCCTTTGCCTGCTTGTGTACGTCATCGAGTATGCCGGGCACGCTGTTCACGCTCTCGATGCTGTCGAGCCAGAGCGCGGTGGGAGCGTGCTTCAGCTTCAAAAGGAGCGGAGCCTGGGCAGGGTTCGCTGCCATGCTCGAATCCAGCTTCCTGGCGTAGCTCGGATCGACGTATGCATCCGCGCCGAGAAAGGGGTTCTCGGGCGGCGCCGGGGCAGTGATGGCTGGCTCTACGGGTAGGGCGGCTACGGGAGTTACCGTGGCCACAGCCGGTGGCGCGGCGACCGCGCGGTTGAGCGCTCGCGGCGGTTGGGCGCACGCCCCTCCGAGAGCTAACAGAGCCAACCCAACTCCAAACCCGCTCGTTTGACGACGCATGTGCTTGCTCCTCCTTGGAAATGTGGTCAGAGCCTACGCCTCGGTGGGTCTGAAAGCCTCTCACGACACCCCTTGCTGTTCTCAGTTCGAGGCGGTGGAAAGTGGGCGGATGGCGAGTTGGTGTGGGCGCCCACGCGCGGGGTGGGGCTCGCGTCTTTCCACAGGGCTCATGAATCATCCATCAGATTGCGGCACCGGCCGGCTTTCGGGCATTCGGCCCCCCGGGCCGTACTCGGCGAGTACCGCTGAAGACGCGCGGGCTGCTCAGTCGAAGACGACGGTCTTGTTGCCGTGTACGATCACGCGGTCGTCGATGTGCCAGCGCACGGCGCGGGCCAAGACTTGCCGCTCGAGATCGCGCCCTTTGGTGATCAAGTCTAGCGCCGTATCCTTGTGCGTGCAGCGCACCACGTCCTGCTCGATGATGGGCCCTTCATCCAGATTTGCGGTGGCATAGTGGGCCGTCGCTCCGATCAACTTCACGCCGCGTTGCCGGGCCTGGTGATAGGGCTTGGCCCCGATGAAGGCAGGCAAAAATGAGTGGTGAATGTTGATCACCCGCCCTTGCCAGTGGCTGATGAAGCCTTCACTCAGCACCTGCATGTAGCGCGCCATCACCACCAAATCGACGTTGCGGTTCTCGAGCAGCTCACACTCCCTCGCCTCGGCCTCGAGCTTGTTCTCGCTAGTCTTGGCAATCACTTGGTAGTCGACACCGAACTGACCCGCCACACGTTCGAGGTCCGGATGATTGCTGACGACGACCGAAATTTGGCAATCGAGCTCGCCCGCTTGCTGGCGCCGCAGGAGATCGTAGAGGCAGTGATCGTACTTGGACGCGAAGATCGCGACGCGCTTCTTTGTGCCGGGTTGAACCTCGACGCGCAGCCCGCGCTGCCGCGCCAAGTTGGCCAGCAAGCGTTCGATTGTGCTCGAGCCTCCCGGCACTTTCGAAGTGTCGGCATGTACGCGCTGGAAAAGGTAGGAGCTTTCGGCATCCGTATACTGTTCGGACTCGAGCACGCGCGCCCCGGCAAGAGCCAGTGCCGAGATGAACCTCGTGGCGGCGTCGGTCGAGTTGGGACAACCGAGGAGCAGCGTCGCCGATTGTGCGCCGAAGCTCAGCTTGAGGTGCGGAGTGGCGACGGCCATGTCGCGCGGAGCAGTTGGACCGAGATCGATGCTTCTGACTCCGGAACCCGCCCCATACTCGATGGGTTCAGCTTGCTTCCACGGCCTGGCGCTCATGTCTCGGTTCGAACTCCCCTGCTGCGGTACACGCTGCAGCACGTGCGAAGCGCCTGGGCTCAGCCGTCAAAGCGCCCCAAGAAAAGGCACCCCCACCGGCACTCTCCAGACCGCCCGCACTTAGGCAACGGCTTGCCCGAGGCACACCTGAGTCACCCCGGCGGGGTCCGGGATCGCTGAAAATTTCGGCAGAACGGAGCATTGACCCGGAACCGTGCGTTTCATCGCCCTCGAAGGGCTCGCGTGGATGACCGTCGGGTCACCTACCCGGCGGTCGAAAGGCAGGGCATGCTGGACATCGAAGCGCGGCTGAAGCTCACCAGAAGCTGCAAGAAGTAAACGATGAACGCCCAGGTCTTGATAGATTCGGTGGTACGGCAAATCACCGTTCTGATTGCGCAATTGGCCACTTCTGGTGGCATCCGGGCGCCCGTGGCGCACCTGGCCAACCAGGTGTTCGTGGAGCTCGCCCGGGAGCTCGAGAGCCAGGGGGTGAGTCGAAAGGTCAGCGCGGACATGTTCGGCATGGCGCTGCGGGCCTACATCCGCAAGGTCCGGCGCCTGAGCGAGGGACAAACCGAACGTGGCCGCACCTTGTGGCAGGCCCTGCTCGACTTCATTCGCCAGGAGAAGATGGTGTCACGCGCGCGGGTGCTCAGCCGCTTCTCGCGCGACGATGAGCTCTCGCTCTCGTCGGTGTTGCACGACCTGACCGAGAGCGGGCTGGTGTTCGCTTCGGGCTCGGGGGACCGCAGCGTGTTCCGGGCTGCGAGCGAAAGCGAGCTGGGTGAGTTGTCGCTGTTGTCGGGTGAAGAGGGCCTCGATGAGCTGTTATGGGTCATCATCTATCGTGAAGGGCCGCTCGGCGATGGCGCCCTCGGCGAGCGCTTGTCGCGCCCCGCCGACCAGCTGCAGCCCGCGCTCGGTCGCCTGCTGGGTGATGGCCGTGTGCAACGCTCGGGCGGCGAGTATACGGCGTCGAGCTTCGTCGTCCCGTTGGGCTCGCCCGTGGGCTGGGAGGCGGCGGTGTTCGACCACCTGCAGGCGGTGGTGCAGACCATTTGCCAGCGCTTGAACCGAATGAGCTCGAGCGGTGCCGCCGCCAGTAGCGCGAAAGGTAACGCCGCTAGTGACACACCAATCGGCGGCAGCACCTACAGCTTCGACAT
>JANOIG010000337.1:0-7916 GCA_031407405.1 Deltaproteobacteria bacterium | reverse complement strand
GCACGTACACACCTGGGCACCGAGCCTGGGCCGTACGTGCTGTTGGCGGTCACGGACACGGGCGTCGGCATGGAAAAGGCCACACGCCTGCGCATCTTTGAGCCCTTCTTCACCACCAAGGAGCAGGGCAAGGGCACGGGGCTCGGGTTGTCTACCGTCTTTGGCATCGTGCAGCAGAGCCGCGGTGGGGTGTGGGTCTACAGCGAGCCCGGTCGGGGCTCCACTTTCAAGGTGTATCTACCACGTACCGAAGCCGGCATCGATGTTCCGCGCATGTCGTCGTTCCCGTTGAACCGGCGCGGAACGGAGACGGTGTTGTTGGTCGAAGACGAGGCTGCGGTGCGAGCCGTGGCCCAGCGCATGCTCGAGCGCAATGGCTACCGGGTCATCGTTGCGGCAAGCGCAAGCGACGCACTGGCCCTCTCCGAGCAGAAGGGCACCCACATTGACCTGATGCTCACCGACGTCGTGATGCCGCGTATGAGCGGCGCGGAGCTCGCAGGTCGCCTCGCCGAGCGCTTCCCCCGGATGAAGGTGCTGTACATGTCAGGGTATACGGACGGTAGTGTGGTCGCGCACGGCGTGCTGGAGAGCGGCGTCTCCTTCCTGCAGAAGCCTTTCACCTCGGACCAGTTGGCACGCAAGCTGAGGAGCGTGCTCGACGTCGAGGCCACCGTCGCCTGACGGACCCGGGTGCTGGTAAGCCGGGCGAGCGTGACGTTCCATTCGTCGTGGTCCTCGTCTAGTATACGCTGCCCGTGCGCTCCCTCCGTCCCCCCGACGTCCACGCCCCTCTCCCGGTGCGCACCACGGCCAGCCACACGGTGCTGTACGTGATGTCCTACGCGGCTTCGCGAGGCCTCGCGCGAGCTGCTCTGGTTTCGCGCTTTGATATCGACGCCGCCGCGCTCGACGACGTCGACGGCCGCATTCCAGTGACCACTCTGACACGCCTCTGGAACGAGCTTCCTGTGCTGCTCGACGATCCGGACATGCCTTTGCACGTGTTGGAGCACGTGGTGCACGTCGACCCACCTCTGAACCTACTGGTGGCCCTGTCGTCCCCCACGCTCGGCGATGCGTTACGCCGGTTGGCCCGCTACGAGCGCTTGAATTTCGACCTCGCGGACGAGCCGGTCAGCGAGCTCGTGCTCGACGGCGAGCGGGCGCACATCGTGCTGAATCACGAGAAGAGCACGCTGGTGCTTCCAACCGGGGCGTTCATCGACTCGTGCCTGGCTCTCCTGATGCTCGCGCGAATCGCCACCCAGCAGCCGGTCATGCCGTTGGAGGTCAGGTTTCGTCACCCGACGCCCCGGCGTCCCGAGCAGTACCGGGCAGCATTCGGCTGCCCCGTCACCTTCGACGCGGAGCGGGATCGGATGACACTGCGGGCGGTCGATCTCCAGCTGCCTCATCCAGAGGCATCACGCACGCTGCTGTCCATCACCGAGCGGCACGCCGAGCAGCTGCTGTCCCGGTTGCCGACGGGCGACGATTTCATGCTGCGCCTACGTCATGAGCTGCGATGCGCGTTGCCCGAGGGCGGGCTCACACTGGCCGAGCTTGCTCGGGAGCTTGGGCTCGGCTCGCGAACACTTCAGCGTCGGCTTGCCGCTGAGGGGACGTCCCTTCGCCACGTGTTGGACGACGAGCGTCGCGGGCTCGCGCTCCATTACATTCACGATGCTCGTGTCAGCCTCGTTGATATTGCGTTCCTACTCGGGTTCGCCGACCAGTCCGCTTTCAGTCGCGCGTTTTCGCGCTGGACGTCGCGTTCCCCCAGCGACTACCGCCGCAGCGCGTCGAGCTCGCGTTGACGGTATCTGGTGTCGATTGGCGTGACGTGCCAAGGCTGCTGACGTGTAGAGTCAAGCCCTCTGCAGCGCAATCGAGCACAATCAGAACGTGATCGCCTTTTTTTCCCTCGCCTGCGGCCTCACGTGGCTGCTTGCTCTTCCTCTCACGTACTCGTGGATACAGCAGACGGTACCGCCGGCGTATGCAATGCCGATGGCGGGCCTGAGCGCCTTCGGTCCCACCTTGGCTGCCGTCGCTATCGCGTGGCCACGTGGCGAGCTTCGGAGCGTTTTCGCTCGCTGGCGAGCACCGCTGGTGTGGGTCGTGCTCGGACTATTTACCCCGATGGCACTGCACTTGGTCGCCAACGTGCTCGAGGTCGGCTTGGGTGGCCACCCGACAGAGTGGTTCCATCCGCCCTCCACAGCCGAGCAGATGGCCGCGCTGGTCGTGTTTTCGTTCGGCGAGGAGCTGGGCTGGCGCGGTTTCGCGTACCCGAGCCTGGCCCAGCGCTTCGGACCTGTGAACGGGTCTCTGGTGCTCGGGGTGGTTTGGGCACTGTGGCACCTCGGGTACGCGTTTTCTCCCGTCGATGGCTCTTTCGGGCTCACCGGGCTGATGGTGTCATTCATCGAGTTGCCGCTTTACTCGGTCGTGATCGCGTGGCTCTTCGAGCGTTCGAATCGCAGCCTGGCGGTCGCGGTCGCGGTCCACATGGGTGCGCACGTGGACAACGCGGGCCTAATCCCCGATAGCGAGCTGCGGATTCGAGTGCTCGGCCTCGTCGTGCTCGCGATCGTTGCCTTCTTCGCGGCGCGCTCGCTCAGAGCGGGCCTGGCAGGCCTTCGCGCCCTGCCCCAAACTCCTCCAAGCGCATCAGCGGTTGAAGCGAAGCCTGGAGCGTGACCGCCAGGTAGCCCTGCAGCTGGTCCGCCAAGAGCGCGTTGGCCGCCGCGGCCATCACCATGCCCTGGTCCAGCGCCAGATAGCAATCGGCGACCTGCCCGGTCGCCACGTTCACCGAATCCTTGAAGCCGCCAGGGCCATATGCGGCGGGGAAATCGCGCTGCAACGCAGCTAGGTTCATCAGCGCCGCCTCGGGCGCAAAGTCGAGCGCCAGGAACGCCGCGTGAGGGGTCACCACGCCATCCGCGGCGTAACCCGTCGGAGCCATGCCGAGGGCAGCCACACCATACTCGCAATAGCCGCCACTGGGCGCGTTTGCCGGGCTGAAGCCCCAGTAACCATGACCGGCCTCCGCGAGCCCGAATTCGACCTGGGACTCGACGTACAGCGGATGCGTGACGCCCCAGCTCTTCGGTCCCCATTGCTCCTCCGGAACCACGAGCGCCGGCATCAGTGCTTCAAACATGCTGCCGCCCCAGCTCGGCACGACGCGTCGAGCGCGATAGGCATAGGCGCCCTCAAAGACGCTCACACCGAGGTAAGTACGCCAGTCACCGACCGGCTTCGCTTTCTGCAACCACTCGCTGGCGTCTGGAAAGGTCCGCCACGCGGCAAAGTAGTGCTCGGCCGGGAGTTGCCCGAGCGCGATGGCGACGTAGCTCGCGATGCGCGTTTCGGTGTTGAAGGCACCGTAATGGTGGCCCGTGTACACGAGTGTCTCGCCCAGCTTCGAGTAGTCGCCGCGTGGAAAGGCAGCACACCCCGGCGGCTCATCCCCCTTGCGCCAAAACCCGCCGCGCAAGAGCCCGGGGCCACCAGCGGCGCCTTTGGCGTCCGCGTCATGATAGCTAGCAAAGTCCATGCTCTCCACCAGCGCCCAGGCCGGGGCGTGCAGGGCGGGCAATGCGTTTGCCACCATGATGAGCGCGCTCGCCAGCCAGCCATTGTCGACGCTCGACGCGAATGGATACACCGGGCTATGCGGGTGCTCCGGCCAGTGCGTGAGCTTCTCGAGAGTGGCCGGGTCGTACCAGTTGTAAAACTGCCCCGAGAGCTCGTGACGTTCGATGGCGGACAACCGCTCGAGCAGCGTGCCCATGCGCTGGGTTGCTGCCGCCGGCGAGATGATATCCAGGTCCCGTGCGGCAAGCGTCGCCCACACGTACATGGCGATGTTCGTCGGAGACGTGTACCGAGCGCGAGTCTCGGCCCTGAGATCGCCTCCAATGTAGTCCGCCGGTATCCCCGTGCTCGGCACGACCAGCGCTTCAAATGAGCGCCACGTCGCTCGAGCATGGTCTTCGAGGTCACGCCGGCCGGACGTCATGAGTGCCGCACACTGCCCCCATCCATCCACGTGATAGCGGCGCTGTCCAGCTCGAAGTCGTGAGGACCGGGTCGCAGCGTGCACTGGGTTGGCACTTGACTGACGGATTTGTCGGGAGACTAAGTAAAGAAATCCCAGCCCTGTATTCGCCACACCTTAGGTGTCAGATAGAACTGGTGAGTGCTGCCGGCGCCCCTCCAACCGATGGTCAACGATACTGCCCACTGGAGCGTGTCAGCGTCGTAGAGGCTTTCAGACATGGATAGCGCAACACCCTCCCAGAGCCCGTAGAGGACCCGTACGTCACCTTGGCTGGTGACCGTAGTACCCAAGGTTCCGCCGACGTAGAGCCATGGTTCCCAGGCCACGTAATGAAAGTAAGCAGGGTCGTCTTCATGCCGCGAGAGGTGGTAGCTGCCCCCGCCGGAAAACCTCGCGAATGGCCCAGGCCCCTTCGAGCCGGCGACCTCCCATCCCAACGAGAAGGAATCGTGCCAGGTAAACCCGATCACGGGCCCCACACCCACCCCGTCTCCCGATTCAGCTCGGGCGCCGCTCGCAAGCACTACCGACGCCAAAAATAGCTGAATCACCCCGGCGATGCAGAACCTGCATGCTGCTAACCTTTGACGGCCCCGACGATGACACCCTTCGTGAAATTTTTCTGCACGAAGGGGTAGATCACTAGCGCGGGGAAGATCGTCACGACCACCACGGCCATCTTGATGGCGAGCGTCGGCGGGTAGGCGTTGAAGCCCGGTAGCGCGAACGCCGCGCCGTCGAGTTGGGGCGTTTGCCCCGCCAGGATGTAGCTTTGGAGGACGCGCTGGATGGGCCACTTGTCGTTGTCGTCGATGTAGAGCACCGAGTTGAAGTAGGCATTCCAATAGCCGACCGCATAAAATAGCCCAACTACCGCTACCACCGCTCGCGACAGCGGCAAGACGATGCGCGTCAGCACATACCACTCGCTCGCTCCATCCACCCGCGCGGCGTCGAAGAGCTCGCTGGGGATACCCATGATGAAGGCACGCACCACCACCAAGTTGAAGACGCTGACAGCGCCAGGCAAGATCAGCGACCACAGGCTGTTTTTTAGCCCGAGCCCGGTCACGACCAAGTAGCTGGGCACGAGCCCGGGATAGATCAGGAAGGTGAGCAAGAAATAGAACAGCAGCGGCCGGTGAGCAAAGGAGCCGGGGCGGGACAGGCCATAGGCAGCCAAGACCGTGAGCACGAGGCTGACGGTGGTGCCCACGAACGTCACGAACAGGCTCACTCCCACCGCACGGGTCACCTGCCCTCCCGAGAACATCAGCACATAGGCCGACAAATCTAGCTCCCGCGGGATGACCACCATGCCACCCGCGAGGTTGATCGTCTGCGTGGATGCGAGGCTCGTCACGACGATGGACCACATCGGAAAGAGCACCGCCAAAACCACCAACGAGAGCACGGCGCCCTTGCCGAATTGGAGCGCCGCTGAAGGCTTCTCCTCCCAGACGGGGCGGGCCCGCTGCGCCACCGCCGGCACGGTGGGGATCGTGTCGAGCGGCGGGTCCACTGGTGCGGTCGTGGTGCTCATGACTTCGAGTAGACCCCCTGCTCGCCCAGCGCATGCGCGAGGCGGTTCGCCCCGAGAATCATCACGAGCCCAACCAGCGCCTTGAACAGCCCGGCGGCTGCGCCCAGCCCCCACTGCTGCGGCACGATGGCCTGGTAGTAGACGAAGGTGTCCAGCACTTCGGCCGCTTGCCGCCCCACGCCTTCACGCTGCAAGAGGAATTGCTCGAAGCCGACGCTGAGCGCGTCGCCCAGGCGCAGGATCAGCAGCAGGATGATGACGGGCACGATGCCCGGCAAGGTCACGTGCCAGAGCCGCCTGAAGCGCCCGGCCCCGTCCGCGGCGGCCGCCTCGTACAGAGTGGGATCGATCGCCGACAGCGCGGCCAGAAAGATGATCGAGCCCCAGCCCACGTCCTTCCACACGGCCTGAGCGGTCACGAGCACGATGAACGTGTCGGGATTGCTCATGATGTCCCATGCTTCGAAGCCGTGCGCGCGCAGCTCCTGCACGAGCAGGCCCGCCCCGCCCAGCATCTGCACGAAGAACGTGATCACGAGCACCCAGCTGAAAAAATGTGGCAAGTACACCACGCCCTGGATGAACGCGCGCAGCCGCGCCGACAATAGACCGTGCAAGAGTAGCGCCAGCAGGATCGGCAGCGGGAAGAAGAAAATCAGCTGGAACAACGTGATCGAAAGCGTATTCAGGAGCGCATCCCAAAATGCCGGGTCCTCGAACAGCGCGGCGAAGTTGCCGAAGCCGATCCATTCGCTGTTGATGAACGCCTCGAACGCGTTGTCACCCTCGAAGGGGTTGTAGTCCTGAAACGCGATGACGTTGCCGAGCGTCGGCACGTAGTGAAACACCAGCAGCAACAACGCCGCCGGCGCGAGCATGATCAAGAGCGGCCAGTCGCGACGCAGCCCGCGCACGAATGAACGGCGAGCACGGTTCGGCGGCAAGGCGGCGGCAGCGTGCTCAGTCATCGGCCGTTATCCGCCAGCGCTTTTTCAAAGAACGCGCGCCCCTCGTCACCGCCGGCGAGCCGCCATTCCTTCACGATTTGGTCAACGTCGGCGATGGGGCGGCGCCCGCGCACCACGTCGTTGATCTTGTCCTCGGTGTTCACGAGCAGCTTGGAGTAATTCGCCGGCAGCTCGAGCTTGATACCCTTGAAAGCATCCGTCTCGCGATACTTGTAGGTGGCTTTGGAGTAGGCCAGCAAATCTGGAAGGAAGGTGGGCACTTCCGCGCTCGCTACCAGCGCCGGCGCCCGGCCGCCGAGGAACCGGTACTGCTCGGCCCGCTCGTTGCGGCCGAGCGCGGTCGCGATCGGGCTGCCATCGGCGGCGCGGGTAAAGTGCTGGCCCTCGACACCGTTGGCGTTGAGCTCATACTCCTTGGTTCCGAACGGCGCGGCGCACCAGTTGAGGACGCGCAACAGCTCTTCGACGCGCGCCTGACCCAGCCCCTTCTTGATGAACGTGTAGAAGACGGGCTCCTCGGTGACCCAGGACAGCGGCTCGCCACCCAGCGCGGAAAAAACCGGTATCGCCTGCATGTTGAAACCCGGCGTAACTTTGGCTTGCTCGCCCTGCATCCCGCCCCAGGCCCCTATCCCATCCTGAAACGCGATCAGCTTGCCGGAGCTGAACAGTTGCTTCGAATCAGCGCCGTTGCTCGCGATGACATCGGGGTGGACCATGCCTTCTGTATACAATCGGGCGGTAAACTCCAGCGCCTGTCGGTACTCCGGCAGCTCGTACCGGTGCTCGACCCCGCCGCTCGCCCTCTTGCGCCAGCCGCCCGCGCTTCGGCCCGAGCCGGGGCACTTGAAGAACATCTGCACCATGCTGAAGATGTTGCCGAAGGCCCATACGCCACGGCTGGCGTCGGTCATCTTCTTGCCGAACTGATACAGCTCGTCGATGCTCTTCGGCGCCTCCACGCCGGCCCTGTCGGTCAGGTCCTTGCGATAGAACAGGCCCCACGGAAAGGGTCCATCGGTGGGGTACGGGACCGCCGAGAGGCGGCCACCCCAGACGGAATATTGCCAGGCCGCGGTCGGCAGCGTGGCGAGCATCGGGTAGGTGCGAACCGCATCCCCCTTCAAGTACGGCGTGAGGTCCTCGAACAGCGCCTTCACCGCCTGCGAGAAGCGCGGGATCTTGTCAATTTCCCAGGTCGGCGCTGCGAGCAGGTCCGGCACGTCGCGTGCGCCGAGCATGGCGCTCAGCTTGGCCGCGAAGGTGGCACCATCCTGTACGCTGGGCACCACGATCACGCCGAGCTCGGCGTTCATCGCGTCCACAAACG
>JANOIG010000368.1:0-14466 GCA_031407405.1 Deltaproteobacteria bacterium | reverse complement strand
CGCTTTGCGGGCTCGGTTTCCGGTGGCTGCGTCGAGGCAGCGGTGATTCAGGCCGCGGCTGAGCTTCTGGCAGGGGGGCAGCCGCAAGCGCTACAGTATGGAATCAGCACCGAACAGGCCTGGGATGTCGGCTTGCCCTGTGGGGGGAAGATCGAGGTGTTCCTCGCCCAAGCGCCGCAGCCACTTTTGAAGCGGCTGGTCGAGGCGCAACGGGCGCGTGTCAGCATCGCGTACCTGACTGATCTCGTTACAGGTGAGCAGGAGCTGTGGGAGCCGGGCAAAGGGAACCGAATCGCTCCCGAGCCGGAGCCGTTGGGTCAAGCGGTGCTGCGGGCCGTGCAGCAGGAGCTCAGTCAGCTCGTGGAAGTCGAAGCACGGCGGGTTTTCGTGCACGTCGTGGCTGCGCCATTGCGGCTGGTTGTCGTTGGCGCAGTGCACTTGACGCAAGCTCTCGCAGCTCTGGCGGAGCTCGCCGGTTTCGAGGTCATCGTGGTAGATCCGCGCACCGCGTTCGGAACTACTGAGCGGTTTCCACGGGCGACTCTGATCCATGACTGGCCGGACGTGGCGCTTGCCCAACTGCAACCGGATCGGCGGACGGCGGTGGTGGTGCTGTCACATGACGCCAAGCTGGATGAGCCGGCTCTGGTTGCGGCGCTGCGCAGCGAGTGCTTCTACATTGGCGCCTTGGGCAGCCGTCGCACCCAACAAAGTCGCCGTCGCCGTCTGGCTGAGGAGGGGTTTAGCGAAACCGAGCTCGCTCGCATTCATGGGCCGGTGGGGCTCGACATTGGAGCTTTGACCACCCCTGAAATGGCCATCTCCATCATGGGTGAGATCATTCAAGCGCGGCGCCGGCCGGCGGAGAGGAATGACCCCGCCGGCGGTTTGCGCAGCGCTGAGCTGCCCGCAGCGAATCGGTAGCTGGACTGAAACACGGTACCCTGCTTGGAATACCCAAGCCGGCGGTTGGCGGTGTCGGAGTTTCGAAGCGGAGCTTCGGCGCCCGGAAGACGGAGGTTCTGGGCGCAAATCCACGGGTCGCCAGCCTTTCTCCAGGCGCGTTGACACGTTTTGTCGGCCCACCTATTCTTTGTTGACTGACCCGCAGGTGGGGCCATGAGGGAGCGGTGGTTTGAGGCACGATGGGCATCTTCGAGTCGGTCATCTCCGGAGTCAGCGGCGAGTCGGTCAGCGGCGACGAGTCGGTGCAATTCGAGTCGGTGCAATTCGAGTCGGTGGCGGAGGTGCAGCGCTTGCTCGCCGTCCACGGCTACGTCGCGGATGAAGCGCTGAGCATCAGCCTGTTTCTGGCTTGCAAACTGGGGCGCCCACTCCTGTTGGAGGGGGCGCCGGGGGTGGGCAAGACGGAGCTCGCCAAAGTCGTGAGTCGGATTCTGAGCACCGAGCTGATCCGGCTGCAGTGTCATGAAGGCTTGGATCTGGCTCAAGCGGCTTACGAGTGGAATTATCCGCGTCAGTTGCTGGAGATCCAGGCTCGCAGCAGGTCCGCGTCAGACGGCGCCCAGCGAGTGGCTGGCCTGTTCACCGAAGAGTATTTGCTGAGGCGGCCACTGCTCGAGGCCATCGATCCGCAGCGTGCTCAGTCGCCCGTGTTGTTGATCGACGAGCTCGATCGTGCCGACGAAGAGTTCGAGAGCTTTCTGCTCGAGCTGCTGTCTGATTTTCAGATCACCATTCCCGAGCTCGGCACCGTACGGGCCGTGCACCGCCCGCTGGTGTTGTTGACGTCCAATCGCACGCGCGAGGTGCATGACGCGCTGAAGCGCCGCTGCCTTTACCACTGGATCGACTACCCGAGCGCCGCCAAGGAGATTGAGATCTTGGCGCGTAAAGTGCCTGGCTTGAACGAGCGCTTGGGCCGTCAGATCGTGCAATTCGTAGTGCGGCTTCGTCATGTGGTCCTGTACAAGGTCCCCGGCGTCGCCGAGAGCATCGACTGGGCTCGAGCGTTGCAGCAGCTCGGCGTCGCGAGCTTGACGGCGGACAGCGTGAACGACACCGCTGGCTGTTTTCTGAAGCACCGAGATGACGTGGAGCGCCTCAGAGCCGGCCTGGCCGAGGACATTTTGCAGGCGACGGCCAGCGCGTGAGGTGGGCAGCATGCAGCCTTTAAACGCCTTGGGTACGCTGGTGCGATTCGGACGCGAGTTGCGCGGCGCGGGGCTGATTGTCAGCGTGGGGCAGCTCGAGTCATTCGCGCGCGCATTCCAGTGGCTCAATCCAACGGCCAGGTCCCACGTCTATCACGCGGCGCGCGCCACTCTGCTCACCCGGCGCGAAGACATGGCGGTCTTCGACCGGGTCTTTTACAGCTTCTGGCTGGGCGTCGCCGAGCGTCCGCGCATGGCGGGCAAAATGCCTCTGGCCCCGCGGCATCGGCGCTCCACCGGGCCGGCTCTGGCGACGCTCATGGCGCAGAAAGCGCAGGCGGGCGACCCCGAAGTCGAGGTTCAGGACCGTTCACACACCGCCAACGACGATGAGCTCTTGCGGCGGAAGGATTTCGCCGCGATGAGCGCGCTCGAGCTGGACGCGGTGCGCCGCTTGCTCGCGGCTCGCCGCTGGGAGTTTGCGACGCGAGTCACGCGCCGTAAAGTGAGCCACCGCCGCGGGCGGGAGCTCGACCTGCGGCGCGTGCCGGTGCAGGCCGCGCGCTCGGGGGGTGTAGTGCTCGAGCTGCCGAGACGAAGGGCGAAGATCAAGCAGCGTCCGGTCGTGATCTTGGCCGACGTCAGTGGCTCGATGGAGTTGTACACCCGAGTATTGCTGCAATTTTTTCACGCCTTGAGTCGAGAGCTGGGCAGGGTGGAGAGCTTCGTCTTCGCGACGCGGCTGACCCGCATCACCGCTGAGCTCCAGCTCAGAAACATCGACCGGGCGTTGGAAGAGGTGTCGCAGAGTGTCGTCGATTTCGCCAGTGGCACGCGCATCGCCGAGAGCTTGCATGTTTTCAACACCGAATGGGCGAGGCGGCTCTTGGGTCGTGGCGCGGTGGTCATCGTGGTGAGCGATGGCTGGGAGCGCGGCAGCGTCGAAAGCTTGAAAAAGGAGATGCGGGTCTTGAGGGAACGCTGTTACCGTCTGGTCTGGTTGAACCCGCGCCTCGGTCAGCCGAGCTACGAGCCGCGCGTTGAAGGGATGGCGGCGGCTTTGCACCATGTCGATGATTTTTTGGCTTGCCACAACATGCAGTCGCTAGCCGCGGTGGCGGAGCACCTGACGCGGTTGCCGCGCCGGCGCGGCAGCGGGCTTTCTCTCGGCGGGCTTTCTCTCGGCGGGTTTTCTCTCGGCGGGCTTTCTCTCGGAAGTGCAGGGAGGGCCGCGTGAAGATCCAGGGCACGTATTCATTCGAGGCACCTCTCGACCTTGTTTGGGCGGCTTTGTTCGATCCCGAAGTGCTCGCCAAGACCTTGCCCGGCTGCGAAAAGCTGGAACGCGAGGGCGACCAGTTCAAGGGCGAGATCAACGTCAAGATGGGGCCTGTTCAGGGCAAATTTCAGGGCAAAGTAGACATTACGGATGTGCTCGTTCGCGAGAGCTACACGATGGTCATCGACGGCCGCGGCCCTGCCGGCTTCGTCAAGGCCACCGCGCAGTTGCGAGTAAAGCCCGACGCTGCCGCCGGCGCAGCCACGCGGCTCGAGTACGACAGCGATGTCCAGGTGGGCGGGCGCATCGCCAGTGTCGGGCAGCGCCTACTCGACGCCTCGTCTCGGGCGATTGTCAAGCAGAGCCTCGAGGGGTTGCACGAACAGATCAAAGCACTGGCCGCTCGCACGCGAGAGGCCAACGTGGCTTCCGCGGCCGGCGTCGCCGAGGCGAGCCCGGCCCCCCCCAACGGCGCAGCAACTTCCCGCCCGGTGCGGACTGAAGAGCTCCCTGCTGGCGAAGGGCCGCGCCGCGCAGTCGTGGCTCCCTCCCCAGCGAGGCCCGCTGCGGCACCGAGCCCGCCCGCACGGGGCGTGAGCCAGGCCGCCTTTGCCATGGGAGTGGCGAAAGAAGTCACCAAGGAGCTATTCCCACTGCGGACCGTGCTGTTGGTCTTGGGCGTAGTGATCTTGGCATGGGCCATCTACCAGGCCTCGAGGTCCGGGTGAGGATGAATCAGGCACGCGCTGCCAATTGCGCACGAGAGGAACCGACAATGAAAGACTGTCTCGACACACGCGGTCTGCAGAGTCCAGCAGGCCGCAAGTTGCATACACAGGTGCGCAGGTGATTCCCGCGCAGTTCGACTACCACGCCCCGAGCTCACTCGATGAGGCGATCGCTCTCTTGCGGCAGAACGCCGGTGCCAAGGTGCTCGCCGGGGGTCAAAGCCTCATCCCCGCGATGCGCTTCCGGCTGGCCATGCCCGAGGTGCTGATCGACATCAACGGCATAGCCAAGCTCGACTACCTCAAAGAGCAGGGCGGTTACCTGAGCATCGGCGCGCTCACGCGTGAAACCGCGCTGGAGGATTCAGCTCTGGTTCGTGAGAGCTATCCCCTCTTGACGGATACCGCCAAAGTCGTGGCCGACCCTCTGGTGCGGCAGCGGGCGACCGTGGGCGGTAACCTGGCGCATGCCGACCCCGCCAACGATCACCCCGCCACCATGCTGGCGTACGCCGCGCAGGTGGTCGCCGTTGGCCCCAAGGGGGAGCGCGTGATTGCCATCGACGATTTCTTTACCGGCATGTTCGAAAGCGCGATTCAGCCGGGGGAGATCCTGACCGAAATTCGCATTCCCAAGCCGGGGGCAAACTCGAGCGGCGCGTACATCAAGGTCGAGCGCAAGGTGGGGGACTACGCGGTCAGCGCCGTCGCCGTGCAGCTCACGATGGCGGGTGACGTCTGCCAGAGCATCCGTATCGGCTTGACCAACGTCAACCCCACGCCCATGCGCGCCCTGGAGTCCGAGGCGCGCTTGACCGGTCAGGTGCTCACCGAAGACAACCTGGACGCCGCCGCGCGGCTTGCCGCCGCGGCCTGTGATCCGTCAGCGGATTTGCGCGGGTCAGCCGCGTACAAGCGCGATTTGACGCGAGTGATATTGAAACGTGCGGTCCGCCTCGCCGAGAGCCGCGTGAAAGGAGCCCACTGATGAGCCAGCATAAGATCCAACTGACCGTCAACGGGGAAGCGGTCGAGCGAGAGGTCGAGGCCCGGACGTTGCTCGTCCACTTCATCCGCGAGACCCTGGAGCTCACGGGGACCCACATCGGTTGCGACACGACCAGCTGCGGAGCCTGCACGGTGATGCTCAACGGCAAGCCCACCAAGAGCTGTACGGTCTTCGCCGTCCAGGCCCACCAGGCCCGGATCGAGACCGTAGAATCGCTGGCGCAGGGCGGGAAGCTACACCCGTTGCAGCAGGGTTTTTGGGAAAAGCACGGGCTACAGTGCGGCTTTTGCACGCCAGGCATGCTCATGTCCGCCAAGAGCCTGCTCGAGAAGAACCCGAAACCGAGCGAAGCTGAAATTCGCGAGGGCATCTCGGGCAACATTTGTCGTTGCACCGGCTACAACAAGATTGTGGAAGCAATCCAGTACGCCGCCGAAAAGCTACAGGAGGCTCAATAACGATGGCACAGCTGGACAACCGAGTCGAACACCACAGCCCCAAGCCCGCGGGCAGCTCCGCCCAGGTCGAGACGACCGACACGGTCGAGATGAAGACCCCGGAGAAAGTCTGCGGCATGGGTCACCGCATGAAGCGCAAGGAAGATGGGCGTTTCTTGCAGGGCAAGGGGCGGTTCATCGACGACATCAAGCTGCCGGGCATGCTGCACATGTGCATCGTGCGCAGCCCCTACGCGCACGCCAAGATCCTGAACATCGACACCACGGCGGCGCTGGCCATGAAGGGCGTGGTGGCGGTCATCACCGGCAAAGATCTCAAGGCCGCCGGCAACCTTCACTACATGCCGACGCTGATGAGCGACACCCAGCCGGTGCTGCCCATCGACAAGGTGCTCTACTACGCGCAAGAGGTGTGCGCGGTGATCGCTACCGATCGCTACATCGCGGCCGACGCCCGCGAAAAGGTGGTGGTGGACTATGAGCCGCTCCAGGCTGTCGTCGATCCGCACAAGGCGCTCGAGGACAAGATCATCGTGCGCGAGGACAAGGAGAAGAAAACCAACCACGTCTGGCACTGGAGCGCTGGAAACGCGGCGGCGACCGACGCCGTGTTCGCAAAAGCGGCGCACGTGGTGAAAGAAGATATCTACCTGCCTCGCATTCACGTTTGCTCCATCGAGACCTGCGGCATGGTGGCCAACTACGACAAAGTCAGGGAGCACATGCAGCTGTACATGACGTCGCAGGCCCCGCACGCGCACCGCACCGTGTTTGCGCTGGTGAGCGGCTTGCCCGAGCACAAGATTCAGGTGATTGCGCCTGATATCGGCGGCGGCTTCGGGGGCAAGGTGCCCGTGTATCCGGGTTACGTGGTGTGCGCGGTCGCCAGCTTGGTGATCGGCAAGCCCGTGAAGTGGATCGAGGACCGCAGCGAGAACCTGCAAGCCGACAGCTTCGCGCGCGACTACCACATCAAGGCGGAGCTAGCCGCCGACGCCAATGGCAAGCTCACGGGCTTGCGCGTTCGCACGCTGGCCGATTGCGGCATCACGGATGCGGCGGCCAATCCGTCCAAGTTCCCGGCGGGTCTGTACAGCATCTGCACCGGCTCCTACCAACTAGAGGCCGCGGACGTGCAGGTGGACGGCGTCTACACCCACAAGCCGCCGGGAGGCGTGGCGTACCGCTGCTCCTTCCGGGTGACCGAGGCCGTGCACTTGATCGAGCGCATGGTGGACATCATGGCTCACGACCTCAAGCAAGACCCGGCGGAGTTTCGCCTGAAGAACTTCATCCGGCCGGATCAGTTCCCCTACAAGTCACCGACCGGTTGGGAATACGACAGCGGCAATTACGAGGGCGCCTTGCGCAAGGCCATGGCCATGATTGATTACCCGGCGCTCAAGAAAGAGCAGCTCGAAAAGCGCGCCAAAGGTCAGCTGATGGGCATCGGCATCTCGAGCTTCACGGAGGTGGTCGGCGCCGGACCTGCCGCTGACTACGACATCCTGGGCATCAAGATGTTCGACTCGGCGGAGATCCGCATTCACCCGACCGGCAAGGCCATCGCGCGCTTGGGCACCAAGTCTCAAGGCCAGGGCCATGAGACCACGTATGCTCAGATCATCGCTGAGGAGCTGGGTTTACCGGCATCGGACATCCAGATCGAGGAGGGCGATACCGACACGGCGCCTTACGGATTAGGTACATACGCCAGCCGTTCCACACCGACGTCCGGCGCTGCTGCCGCCATGGCCGCTCGAAAAATCCGCGCCAAGGCCAAGAAAATCGCTGCCTACCTGCTCGAGGTGGGTGAGCAAGATTTGGAGTGGAACATCGATCGCTTCCAGGTCAAAGGTTCTCCCGATCAGAAGAAGACGATTCAGGAGATCGCCTTTGCGGCCTACACCAACCATCCGCCCGACATCGAGGCAGGGCTCGAGGCGACGGACTATTACAACCCACCCAACCTGACCTTCCCCTTCGGGAGCTACATCTGCGTCGTCGATATCGATACCGGCACGGGAGCGGTCAAGGTCAGGCGCTTCGTGGCCGTGGATGACTGTGGCAAGATCATCAATCCGATGATCGTCGAAGGGCAGATCGAAGGCGGCCTGACCATGGGCTTGGCCCCCGCCTTGTTTGAGGAGATCGTCTACGACGAAAACGGACAAAACCTGACCGGAACCATGGCGGACTACCTCCTGCCCACGGCGGTGGAGTCACCTAAGTGGGAGATAGGCAAGACCATCACGCCCTCGCCACATCATCCGTTCGGAGCCAAAGGCATCGGGGAGTCGCCCACGGTCGGCGCGCCCCCGGCCATTGCCAATGCCGTCGTGGACGCGCTCTGGCACCTCGGGGTGCGTCATCTCGACATCCCACTCACCCCGCAGAAGGTGTGGAAGGCGCTGCGGGATCACGGAGTGAACAACTGACGCTTTCCCCGAGCATCAAGAAGCCAGCACCGCCGGGCATGAGCTCGGCGGACTTGCTGGCCGTCGCGGCACGGCTGGCCAAGGAAGGGGTGGCCTTCGCGCTGATTACGGTCGTGCGCGCCGTGCCGCCGACTTCGGGCAAACCGGGGGACAAGGCCATACTGACAGCGCGTGGCGAGTGGCTTGGGTGGGTGGGAGGAAGCTGCGCCGAGCCCACGGCACGGCGCGCGGCCCTGGCGGCGCTGGCCGATGGCCGGTGCCGCTTGATTCACTTGACCAACGACGAGGCCGTGCAAGCACGCTCTGGGGTCGAGCTGGCCGCCATGTCCTGCTACAGCGGTGGGAGCCTGGAGATTTATGTGGAGCCACACTTGGTAGAGCCAGCATTGCTCGTGTTCGGTCGCTCTCCCATCGCGCAGGCGGTGGCTGAGCTTGGGGCCGCGCTGAAGTATCGAGTGACTCGCGTCGACCTGCGACCGGAAGCGGCCCTTGTCGATGGCGCAAATGCCGATCTAGCCGCCGCCCTGGATGCAACCTCCATGGCTCACCGGATGTCGGAGCTCCCGCAGGCACCGGGCGCCAACACGTTCATCGTGGTCGCGAGCCACGGCTACGCCGAGGATCAAGCCCTGGCCTGGGCTCTGTCGGGTGAGGCGGCCTATGTGGGGCTCGTGTCGAGCCAGCGCCGCGTGCCGGAGGTGCTGAGGCAGCTGGCCGAGCGAGGCGTGCCCGCCGAACGGCTGGGTCGGCTGCGGGCGCCCGCGGGCTTGCCCATCGGCGCTTCTGGCCCCGAAGAAGTTGCCTTGAGCGTGCTCTCGGAAATGGTCGCAGCGCGGCGCGGGGCGGCGCTCGGGGTGCGAGGTGAGGGGGCGCGTCCAGCGGAAGCCGTTTCCCCCGTGCCTGCACCAGCGCTGGCGGCGCCGGTCCCCAGTTGCTGTGCTGAAGACGTTGCGCCGGTGCGCGCACCTGGAGTGACGGCGGCGGCCCCGAGCTGTTGTGAGGCCGCTGCAGAGCCTACGCCACCCCGCGGCCCCGCGCCGGCGCGCGCCCCCAGCTTTTCCGCAGTCGTGCTCGCCGCCGGGTTGTCCCGGCGCATGGGGGCTCCAAACAAGCTGCTGTTGCCCATCGCCGGGCAGCCCATGATCCGCCATGTGGTGCAAACATTGGTGGCGTCCGACTTTGCGCAAATCGTGGTCGTGCTCGGCCATCAAGCTCTGGAGGTGGGCGCCGCCATCCGCTCGTTGGGGGTGAGAGTGGTGCACAACGAGCAGTTCGAGTCGGGTCAAGTGAGCTCGGTGCGGGCCGGGCTCGCCGCGCTCACGCCGGCCACCGACGCGGTCATGGTCTGCCTGGGTGATCAGCCACTGTTGACCCGCCTTGACATTCAACTGCTCAAACGGGCGTTCGTGGAGCGGGATCGCGGCTCGATCTTGGTCCCCATGTACGGGGAACGCCGCGGCAACCCGGTCGTCCTCGACTGGCAGAGCGCGGAAGAAACCCTGAAACGAGGCACCAATTTCGGCTGCCGTCATTTCATGGAAGAAAATGCCGAGCGGGTCTGCCTGTGGCAAGCCTCGAGTGATCATTTCATTCGGGACGTCGATCAACCCGCGGACTACCAGGCGTTGCTCGTCCAGACGACCCCATGAAATTTCGGCGCGTCACCCTGGAGCAGGCCCGGGGTCACATCCTGGGCCACAACATGTCCCACGAAGGCCGGCGTCTACTAAGAAAGGGCCGCAAGCTGGGCCAGGAGGAGCTGGATCAGCTGGCGGTCGCCAAAGTCGAGTGGGTCTACGTCGCAGAGCTCGACGCGACCGACATCGGGGAGGATGAGGCGGCCCTGCGCATCGCTCGCTCGTTGGCGGAGCGCGAAGGCCTGTCAATACGGGCGGCTCATGGCGGGCGTGTGTCCTTGCGCGCCACCAAGCAAGGTGTGTTCGGGAGCCGCACGGACCTGCTGCTCGAGCTCAATCTACTCGACGGAGTGACACTGGCGACGCTACCCAACCACAGCGTCGTCCAAGCGGGCCAGGGCGTAGCCACGCTCAAGGTGATTCCTTTCGCGCTACCCGAAGCCACCGTCAAGCGTGCCGAGGCGCTCGCCAAGAGGGGCGTCGTGTCGCTTGCGGCACTCGAGCCGCGGCGAGTATGCGTGGTCGTCAGCGGCTCGGAAGGCCGGCGAGAGCGTTTGCTCGAAGCGTATCGCGCGCCGCTCGAACAGCGCCTTTCCGGGCTCGGCGCTCACGACGTGACGTTCGAATACGTGTCGCTCTCGACATCGCCCGAGCAAGAGCTGGCCGCGGCCATCCGGGCGCACCTCGACCAAGGGGTGCACCTCGTGATCGTGGTCGGAGAGACCGCCACCATGGACTCACACGACCTCGCGCCAGAGGCCATTCGTCGTGCAGGTGGTGAGGTCCACGTCGTCGGTGCCGCCGTCTTCCCGGGCAACCTGCTCCTGTTGGGCTATCGGGATCATTCCGCCATTCTGGGGGCCCCCGGCTGCGTGAGGAGCCGCGCCAAGAACGTGGTGGATCTGCTCTTGCCGCGGCTCCTGGTCGGTGAGCGGCTGGGTCGGCGCGAGGTCGCGGAGCTGGGGCAAGGGGGGTTGCTCGGTAGCTCGGGTCACGGAAGCGGTGATGAGGACGGAGCGGATGCCTGACGCCTTGGCGGTGCAGCGTCGCTTCTCGGCGACTCAGCTCAGCCTCGATTTCCCCGCGCTGGCCCAGCGGGTCAACGGGCACAGACTCGTCTATTTGGACAACGCGGCGACCACTCAAAAGCCCCAGTGCGTCATCGACGAGGTGGCGCGCTGTTATATTGAATGCTGCGGTAACGTTCACCGCGGCGGTCACGCGTTGGGCGCGCGGGCGAGCACCGCATACGAGGCGGCCCGCACGACCGTGCAACGGTTCATCCATGCAGCTGCTCCCGAAGAGGTCGTCTTCACCAGCGGCTGCACCGCGGCCATCAATCTCGTCGCCCACGCCTGGGGTGACGAAAACGTCGGCCTGGATGATGAGCTGCTGGTCAGTAGCCTCGAGCACCACTCGAACCTCCTGCCCTGGCAACAGCTCTGCGCGAGGCGAGGGGCTCGCCTGCGCCTGATCCCGCTCGACGAACGGGGTGAGCTGCATCTGGATACCTATGCGGAATGGCTTGGCCCGCGCACCAAGCTCGTGGCCGTGGCCCACGTGTCGAACGCGATTGGCACGCAAAATCCGATCCCTGAGCTGGTGCGGCTCGCGCATCGGGTCGGAGCTCGAGTGCTGGTCGATGGGGCCCAAGCGGTCTCTCGTCAGCCGGTCGACGTGCGCGAGCTCGGTTGCGATTTTTACGCATTTTCCGGCCATAAGCTGTACGGGCCGTTCGGGATCGGGGTGCTGTACGCCCGGCGTGAGCTGTTGGAGCAAATGCCTCCATTTCTGACCGGCGGGGGCATGGTCGATCGAGTCGAACCGGAGCGCTCGACGTTTGCGGGGCTGCCCCAGCGATTCGAAGCGGGGACACCCAACCTCGCAGGTGCCATGGGCCTAGCCCGGGCGATCAATTATCTAGAAGAGGTCGGCCTGGATGGTGTCATGAGCCACGACCGGGACTTGCTCGTTCATGCACGTGCTGCCCTCGGCCAAGTCGCGGGTGTGCGCCTGATCGGTAACCCAAGCAGGGCGCTCGGCGTGGTGTCTTTCGTGATGGACGAGGTCCATCCACATGACATAGCGACGATTCTCGACCAATCCGGCATCGCGGTGCGCGCCGGCCACCACTGCGCGCAACCGCTGATGCAGCATTTTGGAGCGCCGGCGACCGTACGCGCCTCGTTTGCATTGTACAACACCCGCGCGGATGTGGATGCCCTCGTGTCGGGGTTGGCCCGCGTGCACGAGGTGTTTGGCGTATGAGCTCGCTGTCGCAGCTGTACCAGCAGTCAATCCTCGACCACCATCGGCAGCCTCGAAACAGCGGCCGCCTAGCAGATTCGACCCACGTCAGCGAGGGTCAAAACCCGCTCTGTGGCGACCGCCTCACGCTCAGCTTGAAGATCACTGGAGAGCGCATCGTGGCTGTTGCATGCGATACCAGGGGGTGCGCCATCTGCCGGGCGTCAGGCTCCATGCTGACCGAGGCCGTCGTGGGGCGCACCGTCGAGGACGTCGCCGTGCTGGTCGATCGTTTCCTCTTCGCGGTTGCAAGCCCCGAAGGCCAGGAGGAGCGGGTGGACGCCGAATGGGGGCCCTTGGCGGCGTTGCTTCAGGTGCGTCGCTTTCCGAGCCGGCTCCGCTGCGCGACGCTCAGCTGGGAAGCGCTCCGGCGCGCCATCGGAGTGACCTGATCACCTGGCGGCGTGTGTGGGGCCGCGCGAGCGGTTTGCCCCACGAGCCGAATCTACCCCTGCCCCGGGTGTGGGTCTGGGTACGCTAGCCAGGTTGGCCGTCGTAGACTAGGCTAGAGGTACACTTGTTGCTCGAGGACGGCCTGAAGGAAGCAGCGCCACGCAGCTCGCAGGGTGGCGAGCCCGTTACGGGCTTGGTCTTGTCTGGCGGGGGCATGCGGGGCGCCTATGAGGTGGGTATTCTCGCTGGGCTTCTGGAAGCCCTGAGCACCAGCGGGCGCCCCACGGCCCCCTTTGACCTGGCCGCGGGTGCCTCGGTGGGCGCCATCAACGCTGCGTTTGTCGCGGCCAATTCCCAGGCGCCGGGCCTCAACCTGGATAGGTTGATCCATGCCTGGTCCAGCATGGATTTCGCGAGCGTGTTCAGCCCGCAACTGCTGTCGTTCTTTCGGCAGCTGTTTCGAGGCACCATGCCGCCCGCCAAGGAGCAACAGCGCCTCGGCACGTCCCTACTCAACCCCGCGCCGCTCGAAGCACTGGTAAAGGACACGGTGGACTTCGATGCGCTGCACAGCAACGTCCAGCGCGGGGCCATCAAGGGCCTCTTCATCGCGGCATTGCAGGTGGCCACCGGCAAGACCACCATCTTCTGCGAGCTCGCCAAGAATACCGTCTACCGGCAGTCCAAGGATCCACGTCGGGCGGTGGCGCTCGAAGCCGTGACCTTGGATCATGTGCTGGCGTCGACGGCAATTCCGCTGCTTTTTCCGGCTCGGCGTGTGGGTAACCACTTCTATTGTGATGGAGGGTTGAGGCTAAATACGCCGATCGCGCCCGTGATTCGGGCGGGCGCTGAACGGCTGGTGATCGTGTCCACTACCTACGTCGATCGCCTGAGCGCAGCCCCATCCACGGACACTTTGGCGACCTACCCATCACTGGCGTTCTTGACGGGCAAGGTGCTCAACGCTTTGCTGGTGGACCCGCTAGCCTATGATCTGCAGATACTGTCGCGCATCAACGATTTGGTGGATGTTCACCAGCGTGGCCTTCAGGAGCACTCCCGCGACGAATTGAAGCAGCGCATGGTGCGGCGGCGGGGGGCCTCTTATCGCCACATCGAGACGCTGGTGTTCGTGCCTTCGCAGGATATCGCCAAGCTGGCGTCGCAGTACTTGAAGGACAACCTCAAGCGTTTTGACATTGGTCTCTTGGCACGCCGCCTACTCAGGAGCGCCGCCGAAGAGGGGAACGCCGATTGGGCCACCTACCTGCTCTTCGATGGCGGGTTTGCGGAGCAAGTGATCGAGCTCGGCCGTCGCGATGCATTGCGCCGTCGCGACGAAATCCGCGCATTTTGCCATGCCTGATCCCTCGCGCCTGATCCCTCGCTAGCCACGTTGATGGGTTTCCGCACCTGGCCCGCAGGTGTGGGGGCCAGGCGCGGAAACCCCACAGCCGTGGCTTTTACTCGGGATCACCTTTTTCTGGGCGGCGCTTCGCGCCGGGCTCTGGCTGCCATTTGCCGGTCATTTCATGAGAGCCGGGGACTCGTAGGGTGGTCACGCAACTCGGACACTGGGGGACCAGAGCTTCAGTCCAGGAAATAAGCGCTTAGAGGCGCTGAGGGTTTGGCGAGCCATCCCCGTCGCCGGGTAGGGAGGGCGTTTCGGGATCCGACCGGCGCTCCAGCTTGGATTCTGCTAGGATTGCGTTGGTGCCGACGAAGGAAGAGACCAATTGGGACCGCCGCAAGCACGTTCGGGTTCGGCTCGCCGCCGACTACGACGTGGGGGTCGAAATTGTCGAAGGAGCCGTTTTTTCCCGTGTCCAGGTGGTGGATTTGAGCCTGGGCGGGCTCGGCATCTTGATTGAGCCACCTGTCGACAGCTACGAGCTCGATGCCCTGCTCGAGCTGCGCGTCAGCACCCCCGAGGCCGAGCCGGTGCGCGTATCAGCGCTGGTGAGGCATCGCGCACGAGGTGTGTGCGGCGCCGAGTTCCAAAAGCTCAGTGAGCCCGCCATGGCAGCCTTGCACCGCGCGGTCGCGGAGCTGCTCGAACGCGGGAACCTCGCATAAATCCTCTCTCGCGGTCGCCGCACC
>JANOIG010000304.1:0-3697 GCA_031407405.1 Deltaproteobacteria bacterium | reverse complement strand
GATCGAGGTGGAAGAACGCAGCAGCGAGGTGACCTTGGGTGATCCGCTCGACATCGTGGCTGGCTTCATCTCGGGCGACTCGAACATTCACGGCATCGAAGCGGCGCTCTTTGCGGTGACGTCTCCGCTGAATGCCAACATTCAGGTCACCAGTGACACGGGCTCCGTCTGCGTGCAGGGCGACGTGGGCATCGTGCAAAATGAAGACTTCGCCAACCAGTGGGGGGCCCTCTTTGGCTTCGATCTCACCCTCGCCAGTGGAGGCGCGCCCTGGGATCTCGACGGTGGCAACGTGGTCGGCTTTGCGTATACGCTCAGCGGCTCAGAGCTGCCGCCGCTGCGCTTTGCGGCTCAACCGGGTGGCTCGGATCCCACGGTCGACAATTTCTGCCAGATTCTCGACGCGTTCTCGGGCGCCAGCATCCAGTCTCCGTTCAACGCGCTCGACCGCAACTGTTGGGAGGCCATTCGCAATCCCATGGTCGCGGACAGCCTCACGAACGTCAACTGGACCATTCCCGCCGATTCGTTCCTCGAGCACACCTTCGACTTCTGCGTGAGCGATCTGCGACCCATCCTGCGCTGATATCCCCTGCGCGTTCAACAAGCCTACTCGGCGCAACGCTCGAGGTCGGCTGGCTGTGTCACCGGATCGAACCGGCCCGCTGGGTTGCCCTGCGGATCTGTTTCGACCGCCTCGATGATGAAGGTGCCGCTGGGAGCCGTCGGACCCGACGTTCGCACTCTGACTTCGTACGCGTAGCCACCCTTCATGGTGAGGGCGAAGGGCACGACCCCGGTCTCCGCCACCATGACACTCTCGGCGTCGTGCACACCCCACTCCGATGGCGTACGCACGACGTGACAGCCGGGTAGCAACTCGAACGAGCCAGTCTCGTCCGAGACGTCTTCGCCGTCCACCTCTGCCACGTAGCCACTCAGCACCGCGACCTCGCTGCGCGCCAGGGGCTGTGCGGGCGTGGGATAAAGCGGGCGGCCACGCCGTTCACCCGCAGCACCACAAGCCGCAAGGCAGCCTAGAACGACACCCGCACCGCAAATGCGCGTGCGCCACCCACCGACGTGCAAGTGCTCTCCCATGCGCCCGAGGATAACACGTACCTGGCGACTCTACACGCAGCCTTGACTGATCCGCTCGAGGACGGTCTTGACCCTGTTTTCGAGCTCCCCTTCTACTTCGAGGGCTTCCACACCTAACCTGAATGAATCAAGGAGCAGGATTTGCCTCAGCTTTTCATCCACGACCGACCGGGACTCTCCGTCGTCATCTGACGCGGAGAAGGTGATCCGGTCCGGCGCCTCGATGGGGACAAACACGATGAAATCCAGCGTCTCGAGCGCCGCGCGCACCCAAGGCAGCCAATCATCGAAGTCGAAGCCATCAACGTCCTCGTGGACGGAGATGTAGCCCAGCAAGTCCGCCGGACAGCGGTCGAACAGGACATTCGCCCCACTACTGCTCAAGCTCTCAATCGAGCGTTCCAGTAGGGCTTCGAAGTCTTTCAGCGAGGGTGGGTGGCAGAGCTCGTAACCGTCCTCCTCCATGAGCTGATACGGCTCATCCAAGGTCTTATACTTGGGCAAGGCCGCCGCAAGCTCCGCGAGGAGCGTTGACTTACCCGAGCGGTGGGTGCCGGAAATCGCGATGCGCATGAGCCCCATCTCGTTACACGGGAGGGACTCGGATGTCATCCGCCGTGCCGAGCAGACGATTGCGGCCCAGTCAAAGGACGCTCACTTCGCCCCCGGAGCATTCGACGTGCCAGGCCTCGTCCCACCACCGGCAAGCCATGTATTTCCCAATGCATCTGATGCAATATCGAACCGATGAAGACTGTCGAACGAACCAGCGCTGGCCAGTACGAGAACTTCGCCGTGGCGGTCTATGCCCGCGTCTACGAGGTGCAACAGATGAAGGACCTGGCCTGGCTCGCGCCACGGTGGAAGGTGATGTCCAGTCAGGTCAAAGTGGACAAGATCTACCTCGAGACGCATCGCGATATGCGGGTCGCCGACGAGTCGACGGTCGCAACGGCTCGCGACTTCTTCGAGGCCTGCGGCGTCAAGGTGGCCGGCGGCATCACGCTGACTGTGAACGAGAGCAATCGCTTCGAAACCTTCTGCTACACGAATGCCGAGCACCGCGCCAAGGTCAAGGCAGTCGCTGAGCACACCGCGCGACTGTTTGACGAGGTCATATTGGACGACTTCGTGTTCACGAGCTGCAAGTGCGCGCGTTGCGTTCTGGCCAAGGGCCAACGCAGCTGGACCGAATTTCGGCTGGAGCTCATGCAGCAATCGCTCGAGGAGCTGGTCGTCAAGCCGTCGAAAGCAGTGAACCCCAGCGTCCAGCTCGTGATCAAGTTTCCAAACTGGTACGAGCACTTCCAGGGCCTCGGCTATCATCTCGAGGCGGGGCCGAAGCTCTTCGACCGCATCTACACGGGCACGGAAACGCGCCAACCCGTCTACAACCCCCAACACCTCCAGCAGTACCATGGTTACCAAATCATGCGCTACTTCGAGAACATCGCCCCGGGGCGCAACGGCGGCGGCTGGGTCGACCCTTTTGGCATGCAGGACGCCGACCGGTATGCGGAACAGCTGTGGCTGACGCTGTTTGCCAAGGCCAGGGAGGTCACGCTCTTCGACTTTCTGAACCTGCAGAAGCCCATCCTGCCGGCCCAGCGGGCTACATGGCAGGGCCAGGACACGTCGTTCGACTTCGACGAAGTGACTGACCCGTACCGTCATGAAGACGGATCATTCTCGGCAGACCTCACCATCGCTCGTATCGCCGGTGCCGCGTTCGAGCAGGCCGATCGCTTCCTCGGAAAGCTCGGCGCACCGCTCGGCGTGAAGAGCTACAAGCCGTACCACTCGCACGGCGACGACTTCTTGCACAACTACTTCGGAATGATTGGCGTCCCGATCGATCTCTGTCCAGACTTCCCCGCCGACGCAGCGACAATCTTTCTCACTGCCGCGGCAGCCTTCGACGCCGACATCGTCGACAAGATTGAACGACACCTCGGCCGTGGCCATCAAGTCTTCATCACGTCCGGCCTCTTGAAGGCCCTTCAGGGCAGAGGCATTCAAGACATCGCCGAGCTCCGCTGCACGGACCGAAAGGTTACTACGAACGAGTTTCACCGCTGGCGCGCCAGCGTCTGCCGCTCGGAAGCGCCGATCACCTTCCCCCAGCTCGAGTACTTCACCAACGACGCCTGGGCCCTCGCCAGCATGGACGCCAACTCATTTCCCCTCATCCTTCAAGCCGGCTACAAAAAGGGGTTCCTGAACGTCCTGGCGATTCCGGATAACCCCGCCGACCTCTACAAGCTACCCACCGAAATGCTCAACCTACTGCGCAGCATGCTCACGGCAGACCTCCCCCTCAGCATCGAAGGCCTCAGCCAAATCAGCCTCTTCCCCTACGACAACGACACCTTCATCGTAGAGTCCTTCCGCGCCGAGGTAGTGAACATCCAGGTCGTGACGTCCAACCGGACAAGCCAGATCAAAGACCTCATCACCAAAGCAAGCATCACGGGGCAGCCCCGACCGCCAGGGCCCGTTGGCGGCGATGACAGCGTCGCCTTTGACGTGAAGATGAACCCGCACTCATATCGAGTGTTCTCAGTAGTAGACGCCTGAAGTTCGCTTTGGGGCAACC
>JANOIG010000284.1:0-24222 GCA_031407405.1 Deltaproteobacteria bacterium | reverse complement strand
CACAATCAGCAGCTTGCGAGCCGGCAAATCCGGCCCTTCGTCGCGCGGGGCATGCGCAGGCTGCTGCCACAGATAAAGCTCGCTCGCCCCACGCACGGCAGGAGTGCTCCAAACTCGCGCACCAGTATCGGCGTTCAGAGCAAAAACCCCTCCCTCGTAGCTCGCCACGTACACGACCGGCTGATTCTCGATCATGTCGCCGATCGGGGTGGTATCCACGTCCAGGTACGTTGGCAGCTCGCCCAGCGTCTGTTCGGCCGCCGCCGAAAGGTCGACCGGGGCCCAACGTTCCTCCCCATTTCGAGCATCAAATGCAGTGACGGTGCCATCGCTGAACGCCGAGTAAACCAGGCCCCGCCACACGAGAGGCCCCGCGTAACCCGCTACTTCCATGCCGAGCGCGGGGGGGCGATGCTGGTTCCACACCATCGCGCCGGTCTTGGCATTGATGGCGATGACTGTATCGTTGGCATTGACCGCGTAGACTAGGCCTCCCTTCAGCACCACGCGACGCGCAACTTCGGCCTGAGTCGAGAAACGCCAGAGCAGGCTGCCGGTGGTCGCGTTGACCTTGTACAAAGCGCCGTCGTTCGAACCGAAGTACAGCGCGTCTTCCTTGCTGTCGTAGCAGGGTTCGCTTTGCACGGGCCCGAGCGTTTCGAAGCGCCACAACACAGCGCCGTCTTGCGCCTGCAGCGCATACATGCCGTTGTCACGCGAGCCTGCAAAAACGCGACGGCGACCTGTATCGAGCTCGGTGCCGGCGCGTTCATAGTGCTCGCCCACCTGGCGGGAGTGAGCCAGGATGGAGCGGCTATAGACCAACTGCATCGAACCGCTCGCCCGATGCACCCAAAGGGGGACTTCGGGGTTTGCGCTGGCTCGGACAGACTGGCACCCAAGAGCCAAGCACGCGATGGGCAGGAGACCCGTGCCCACGCGAAACGAGAGTAATCGGGGCATGCGTCAGGGGCTCGGCGTAGGTGTGGGTGCCGGCGGGGTTACCACGCCCTGCTCTTTGAGTTGTTCGAGCATTTGTTGCACGGCGTCGGCCCCGAATGGCGGCTTGGGGATCTTGACGTCTTTTTGCAGCGGGTCGACGAGGCTGGCGAGTTGCTCGGCGCGCTCACGCAAGAACTCGGGTCGTTCCGGCAGGCCGCCGAGGTTGACCGCTTTCGGCGCG
The DNA here is from genome assembly GCA_031407405.1 of Deltaproteobacteria bacterium. Classification (GTDB taxonomy): domain Bacteria; phylum Myxococcota_A; class Polyangia; order Polyangiales; family Polyangiaceae; genus SZUA-265. The sequence continues at coordinate 23,039 of JANOIG010000284.1, read as the reverse complement.
CCCAGGTTCTTGAACAGCTGGTTCAGTAAACCCTTTGCGGCGGCGATGTCACCCTGCCGGTGCTTGATGCGCGCCTGCTGATATAGGGCACGATTCGCAAAACCCGGCACGCTGGCGAGCGCCTCGAACGCTTGCAGCGCCCCGCCGAGATCGTCCTTTGCCTCGAGGCTGAGGCCTCGGCCCTCGGTGGCGTTGCCGCGCAGCTCCGGACTGGTCGCCGCAGCAGAGCTGGCCGCCAGTTGCTCGAACAAGGCTCGAGCGTCTTCAGCCTGGCCTGTTTCCAACAACACTTCGGCCTGCCCCAACTGGGCGAACGCCCCAGCGATGGTGCCATGCCTCGCTTCGCTTGCGTTCTTGTAACTTACGAGGGCAGCCTGCAGCCGATCCGCCTCCGTCTCAAACACGGGCGTGGGATCGATGATGCCGTTGGCATTGGGCTTACCCTGCTCACTCCGGTCGCCGATTCGCGCTTGTTCCGTGTTTACCGCGTCGAACAAGGTGTCCGATGCGCTGGCCTGAATGCTGGCGCGTCGCCAAGAGTAAACCTCATAACCAAACCAGCCGAGCACTCCGATGCCGATCACCCACTGGATGATGTTCCAATAGCGGCGCGCGAGGCGGCCCACCTTGTCAGTGGCCCGCACCAGCGCATCATCGACCATCTCCCCTGCGTCCAGGCCGATGGCGCTGGCCTCTGCCCGCTCGCGCTTGCGCCGTGCCCGCGCCTTTGCAGCAGCAGTGCGCCGAGCCTGGCGGTTGGCGGCGCCGGGAGCTCCAGGGTCGGCCCCTGACGTCTCATCGTCGTCCACGTCGGCGTCGGCGTCTTCGTCGGCTTCCTCGGCGCTGGTGTCCGCGGATGCATCCTCGGCCCCCTTGCCCTCCGAGGCCCCCTCACCGGCCGCCCGGCGCTTGGCCCGTTTGGATATCTTCGTTGCCTCTTCCTGTACCACTCGCCGCCTCTATCCCATCGCCGCCATGTTCACTAGCAATCTCGGCATTTCGGCACCCGCCGCGGCGCTAGGTGGCCCTGAGTCGGCCAATTGGTCTGAATGGCCTGGAAGCGTTACGGCTGAGCCGAGCCGCTATCGGTAGACAACGTCGATGACTTCGTAAGTGCGCTTACCGACGGGCAAAGCGATCGTCACTTCATCCCCGGCTTCCTTGCCGATCAGCGCCCGAGCCAATGGGGCTGATATCGAAATCGTGCCCTCGTCAATGTTGGCCTCGTCTGCGCCCACGATCTGATAGGTGACCGTCTCGTTGGTATCCACGTTGGAGAGCGAGACCGTGGCACCAAACCGGATGCGGCCACCCTCCAGCCGAGCCGGGTCAATGACCTCGCTGCGAGCCAGTTTGTCCTCCAAGTCTTTGATTTGCGCTTCGACCATGCCTTGCCGCTCTTTGGCGGCGTGGTACTCGGCGTTTTCACTGATGTCGCCGTGGTCGCGCGCGGTGCCAATTTCTCTCGAAATTTTGGGCCGTTCCGCCTTCAATCGGGCCAGTTCTTCTCGAACTTTGATGGCGCCCCGTGGCGTCATTGGGACTCGCTCGGGCACTGGCTAACTCCGTCCCCGGCTCGGCTGTAGGCCGTTACTCGGCACAAAGGCCTTCAATTGGGGCAGAAGCTGGCAGTTGGCAGTACGCATCGTAACCGTTGAGCGCTATAGCGCAGAGACGTGCGTTGGCAAAGGGTTGCGCGAGACCGCGGCACCGGCTACCACCGCGACATGAGGCCCAACGGCTTGATGGCATTGTGCTTTTTAGCGCTGGCGGCTGAAGCGTGCGCCCCCGCGCCCAAGCCCGCCAAAACTGCGGAGCAATATCAAGAAGAAGCACGCGTCGCTTACGACGAAGCGGTAGCTGCATACCTCGACGAAGACTGGGAGGCCGCCGTACGGTTGCTCGGGGAGGTGCGGCGCGATTTCAGCTACACGCGCTACGCTCGCCTGGCTGAGCTGCGCCTGGCCGATGCGGCGTTTCGCCAGGAGAAATATGCGGAAGCGACGGCGTCCTACAAGAGCTTCGCGCGTGACTACCCGAGTGATCCCGAAGTGCCCTACGCACGCTACAGAATCGTGCGCGCCCAGTTCTTGCAGTCCGGCTCCAGCATCTTCCAGCCACCTTTGGAGGAGCGTGACTTGTCCGCGGTGCAGGGCGCGTACGCCGCGTTGCAGGCCTTCTTGTCCGACTATCCCGACTATCATCGGCGCGTAGAGCTCGATTACATGCTCGAGGTAGTCACAGGGGTTTTGGTCCGGCACGAGCTCTACGTGGCCCGGTTCTATTTGAAACGGGACGAGTACCCGCCCGCCATCGAGCGGGTGCAATACGCGCTCTCGCGCTACACGTCGTCGGGCCTCGAGCCAGAGGCCGTGACGCTCCTCGGTGAGACCTACTTGAAGATGAGAGACCGGGCCAATGCGGTCGCCGCATTCCAGCGCGTTCTCACTGAGTACCCGGCTAGCTCGTTTGCCGTACCCGCTCGCCGATTTTTGAATTTCTTGGGTGAATCAACCAAGTGACGGAAACTGAGCTCGACCAGGCTCCGTATAACGACGCGGCTCTGACGACCGCTGCGTCGACCATCCTCGTGGTCGACGATGAAAAGAACATCCGCCGCACTCTGGGCATGGTCCTGTCCGGGGTGGGCTACCGCATCCTCGAGGCGGGTAGTGCTGAACAGGCTTTGGAGAGCCTCAAGAATCCACTGCACCCGATCGATTTGGCGATTGTCGACCTAAAGCTACCCGGCTTGAGCGGGCTCGACTTACTCGGGTCCATCAAAGGGGACGATGCGACCGCAGACATTCCAGTCGTGGTCATCAGTGGTCACGCAAGCGTTCAGGACGCGGTTCAGGCCATCAAGCTCGGTGCCAGCGACTTCTTCGAAAAGCCGCTGAATCGCGACCGCATCGTGGTCAGCGTCGAGAACAGCATCCGCGGCGCACGCCTCCGACGCACCGTCGAGCAGATGCGCCTGGAGCTCGAGCTGCGCTACCAGATGGTGGGCACGAGCGAGCCGCTGCAGAAGCTATTTCGTGACCTCGATCGTGTCGCACCCACCAAGGCCAACGTGCTGATTACGGGTGAGAGCGGGACCGGCAAGGAATTGGTGAGCCGCGCCCTACACCGCTTGAGCCCGCGAAGAGACGCGCCCTTCGTCAAGGTCAACTGTGCGGCCATGCCGAGAGAGTTGATCGAGAGCGAGCTGTTTGGGCATGAGCGGGGCGCCTTTACGGGCGCGCATGGTGCCAAACGTGGCCTCTTCGAGCAGGCCCACGGCGGCACTCTTTTCCTGGATGAGATCGGGGACATGGACTTGACCGCGCAGGCCAAGGTGCTGCGCGTGTTGCAGAACGGAGAGTTGTCCCGCGTCGGCTCCGAGCACGTCATGCACGTGGACGTCAGGCTATTGGCTGCGACCAACAAGGATCTGGCCCGCGAAGTGGCGGCAGCCCGCTTTCGCGAAGATCTGTTTTTTCGGTTGGAGGTCTTTCCCATCCACGTGCCCGCGCTGCGCGAACGCCCCGGGGACATCCCACTTTTGGCGGAAGCCTTCGTTAGCTCATTCTGCAAAGACAATGGCTTGCGCACGAAGCGCATAGACCCGGCATTTTTCCAGGCACTCCAGCTGCGTACCTGGCCCGGTAACGTGCGTGAGCTAAAGAACGTAGTCGAGCGCGCGGCCATCCTCTCCAGTGACGTGATCAGCATCGCAGATCTGCCGGAGGATCCGCACCTCAGCCCGTTTGACGATGAGCCCCGCCCGCTAGGTGTTGGCGTCGTTGGGCCGCCGCAAAGCGGAGAACGGTTGAGCCTCAGGGAGTACCGGGATGCCGCAGAACGGGCGTATATCGTGCAGACGTTGGCGGATACGGATTGGAACATCTCGCGCGCCGCGGTGTCCCTGAGCGTGGAGCGGACGAACCTCCACAAGAAAATCCGTGCCTACGGTATCAAGCGGGGAGAAGATTGACTCTGGGGCGCTGCCGGGGCTCTCGACCGTGATGGGTGGCGTTCCGCTCGGAACACTCGATGTGCGGGGTGCGTCGCCGAGTGTGCTAGCGCTGCATGGCTTTGGCGCCACACCACAGGAGGTGCTGCTGGTGGTGGAAGTGGCTCGAGATCTGGGTCTGCGAGCCCTGGCGCCACTATTGCCGGGGCATGGCCTGAGCGTGCACGACTTGGCCAAGACGCGCTGGCTCGACTGGCGAGGAGCAGCGGAGCGAGCCCTGGTCGACCTCACCTCGGGGGGTGATCCGCTGATTGTCGTGGGCATGTCGATGGGGTCACTCCTGGCTCTGGAGCTCGCCGCGGATTTTCCCGACCACGTCATCGGAGTCGGCGCCTTGGCTCCTGCCATTCGACTCGGTTGGCCATTCCCCAGTCTGGCGCTGGCGGCGGTGTGCGGCCTCGGTGTGCCCGATTTTACGCTTCCGAAATCGAGACCGGACATTCGAGATGCGGGCCCGCGCCGAAGCCAGGTCACGTATGCTTCGCAACCCGCTTACGCCGGCAACGAAGTGCGTTTGGCGGGACGCCGCGTGGAGGCCCGGCTCAGCGAGGTCCGCTGCCCTGCCTTTGTGGCACACGGGCAGAATGACCATGTTTGCCCCGTCAGCAACGCTCGGCGTGTCTATGCCAAGCTGGGCACCCCGGGTTGGGAGAAGGAGCTACTCATCCTACCACGATCCTATCACATCATCACACGCGACGTAGAACGCGGGCTATTGCGTAGCCGTTTGTACCGGTTCATGGAGCGGGTCCTCGAGCGGGTTCCAGCCAGGCCAGGTGAGGAAGCATCGAGGCGCGATCACCCCTCAAGCGCCGGTGGAGCCGTATCCACCGAGATCCCGGCTGGTCTCTGAAAGGCTGGAGGCGAGCTCGACCTGGACGCTCGCGACAGGGGCGATGATCAGCTGGGCGATGCGTTGCAGGGGTTGAATCTCGACCCCCACGGGTCCGTGATTGATGAGAACGATACCCACCTCACCCCGGTAATCCGAATCAATCGTGCCGGGTGCGTTGAGCACGGTGAGGCCGTGACGCAGCGCAAGCCCCGAGCGAGGGCGCACCTGACCCTCGAATCCTTGCGGGATCTCGAGACACAGCCCGGTCGGGAACAGCCGCCGCTCTCCCGGTGCCAGGGCCACCGAGTGAGTCAATGCCGCGCACAGGTCCAGTCCGGCGGAACCCGCAGTCTGATACGCCGGAAGCGGCACCTCGACAGGGCCAACACGTCTGATCCCAAGCCGGGCCTGCAGCATGGTTGCCGTCTACTTCGGCTTTGAATCCGCCGCAATCGTTGCCCAGCTGAGCACTGTGGCGCCTTACGACGTCGCTACACCTGATGTTCGGGCCCGATGGCCGCGGGCCGCCGGACGGCCTTGGGCAATACCCGCTACGCCCCTTGGTGGGGGCCGGCGGCCGCGCCGGTTGTCCTACACGAGGGCGCGGAAATGATCTCGCCAGGGCAAGGGTTGCTCCGTGGAGCATTCGATACAAATCATTTGCCCTTTCGGGCTGGGTTTGAAACGCTAAGAGAAATGATCTACCGCCCTGCCTCGCCCCGTCGCTCGCGGGCTGAATCGCTCTCCGCGAAGTGTTGACCCGTGCAGTGTTGACGACGGCCTGGTGTGATATCGAGGAGCGGTGAGTCGTAATATCAAACAGAGCCTGGAGCGCTTGTATGGGCTCTTGTCGCGCGGCAGGCAATTTGGCCTGGAGCGCATGCAGGCGGCCTGCTCGCAGTTCGGGAACCCGGAGCGGGCGTTCAAGGCGATCCATGTCGCCGGCACTAATGGCAAGGGCAGCGTCTGCGCCTTCACCGCCTCCATGCTGCGCGCGCAAGGTACCCATGTGGGGCTGTTCACGTCGCCTCACCTCAATCGGTTTGCCGAACGCATTCAAGTGGATGGCATCTGCGTTGCGGACGATGCCTTGGCCGGCTTGATCGACGAGGTGATGGACAAGAACCTAGACCTCAGCTTCTTCGAGACGGCAACGTTGATTGCGTTTCTCGTGTTTCGTGAAGCCAAGGTAGAGACCGCCGTGCTCGAGGTCGGGTTAGGCGGTAGGCTAGACGCGACCAACGTAATCCCTCCTCCACTCGTCGCGGCCATCACTCGCGTGTCGTTTGACCACATGGACGTCTTGGGAGATTCGCTGACGGAGATCGCGCGAGAGAAGGCGGGGATCATCAAGCCCGGCTCCAAGGTCGTCGTTGGCAAGCTGCACCCCGATGCCATGCGGGAAGTGGAACGCCGCTCGGCAGAGGTGGGCGCCGAGCTTTTGCCCCTGGGGGATGCGGAACCCTATCAAGGAGCGCAACTGGCATATCCGCGCATCGCCATGTACGGGTCCAATCTCGCCGTGGCCACGACCATCGGGCGTGCGCTCGGTATCCGTCCCGAGGCCATGGCGAGCGGCGTGGAGACCGCGGTGTGGCCTGGTCGGAACGAGCTGTTGCATCGCAGCGGGCAGGAGCTCACCCTCCTCGATTGCGCGCACAACCCAGACGCAGCGGTCTGCCTTTCGCACGTCATCGATTCGAGCCTGGCTGGAGGTGCCGGGACGAGGTCGGACGTGGCGCTAGTTTTCGGTGCCATCCAATCGAAAAATTGGAAAAGCATGCTCGATCGTCTCGAGCACAGCGCCGCGCACCGTTTCTACGTGGCTACGCCAGTGACTAACGCCGTGGACCCAGCCGAGATGGTCCGGCACTACCCGGGCCAGGTCTTCAAGGACATCGGGCGCGCCATCGAGGCGGCGCGGGCAAAGGTGGGTCAGCAGGGTCTGGTGGTGGTGACAGGTTCGTGTTTTCTCGTGGGCGCCGCCCGCGCGATCCTGCTCAATCTGGAGACGGATCCTCCCGCAGATTCATGAAGCGGCAGTTCCATGAATCGTAAGGCAAAACCCGAGGCCTCCCCGGTGCGCCGCTTGTTCGGTACGGATGGCATCCGCGGTTTGGCCAACAGTGAGCCAATGACCCCCGAGCTGGCGTTGCGCCTCGGCCGAGCCATCACGTGGGTGGCTCGCGGGGATCGCAACTCGTCGCCGCGCGTAGTGATCGGCAAAGATACTCGGCTCAGCGGCTACATGCTCGAGACGGCGTTGGCGTCTGGCATCTGCGCCATGGGGGGCACCGTCTTGCTTTCGGGGCCCATTCCAACACCCGCCGTCGCCAATCTCACGCATAGCATGCGCGCCGATGCGGGCGTCGTCATCAGCGCTAGCCACAATCCCTTTCAAGACAATGGCATCAAGCTGTTCGGTCCCGATGGTTTCAAGCTGCCCGATCCACAGGAAGCTGCCATCGAAGCCTTGCTCCTCGACTCGAAGCTCGATCGATATGAGTGCACAGGGGCGCGCGTGGGCCGCGCGGAGCGGATCGAAGATGCTTCGGGCCGCTATATCGTGTACGCGAAGAACACATTTCCTAAGGATTTGACCCTCAAGGGCTTGCGCATCGTCGTCGACGCGGCAAACGGCGCGGCTTACAAGGTTGCCCCTGCCGTGTTCTCGGAGCTCGGGGCCAGCGTCGTGTCAGTGGGTTGTAAGCCGAATGGGCGCAACATCAACAAGGACTGTGGCGCGCTATACCCTGAGCAAATGGCCAAGGAGGTCGTGCGGCGCAAGGCCCACCTAGGCATCGCTCTCGATGGTGATGCAGACCGCCTCATCGTGGTGGACGACGCCGGGAAGATCGTCGACGGCGACACGTTGATGGCGCTCTGCGCGACGCGCCTGCTCAAGGCACGGCGTTTGCCGCGGCGCACACTGGTGGCGACGGTCATGAGCAATATGGGGCTAGAAGTGGCGCTCGCTGAAGCTGGAGGGCAACTGTTTCGCACCCCGGTCGGCGATCGGTACGTGGTCGAGGAAATGCGCCGGCGTGGCTGCACCTTCGGCGGTGAGCAATCCGGGCACCTGGTCTTCTTCGAGCACACGACCACCGGGGACGGCATCGTGGCCGCCTTGCAGGTACTGGCCATCATGGTGCGGGAAGAGCGGCCACTCAGTGAGTTGAGTCAAGTGATGAGCCGAGTGCCTCAGGTCCTGGAGAGCGTGCAATTGCCGACGCGCAAAGACATGACCGAAATGCACAAGCTGAACAAAGAGATTGTGAGAGCGGAGCGCTCGCTTGGCAAACGCGGTCGTGTGCTCGTGCGCTGGAGTGGAACTGAACCGAAGCTGCGGCTCATGGTCGAAGGCCCTGATCCGGATCAGCTGGCATCGATGCTGGCCAGCATGACCGAGGCCGCGCGGCGCGATACCGCAGCCGCATCCTGAGGCTTCGAGGCAGCGTGCTAGAGGGCCGTATCGAGGCGTTGACGGCGGCGCAGCTCGCCGGTCAACTGATGGTAGTGGGCTTTGACGGCCCTCGGCTCCCGGCGCAGCTTCAGGCGTCGCTGCGAGCCGGGGAGCGCGCGGGTGTGGTCTTGTTTCGACGCAACGCGAGCCCGGGTCGGGTCGGGCTGGGTGAGCTTCAGCTGCTGTGCGCGGAGGTTCGCGACCAGTGCGCTTCGGAGCTGCCGGCGCTGATCGCCATCGATGAGGAGGGAGGGCGAGTCGCTCGACTGAGCCCCCCTGCCCTGGCGTTACCCGCCATGCGCCGGGTCGCGGAGCTCGGTGATCTCGAGCTCGTCGAGCGCGTCGGTGGGGCCGTCGGCAGGGAGCTCAGCTGTTTGGGGATCACGATGAATTTTGCGCCCGTGGTCGATGTCGACACGAATCCAGACAACCCTGTGATCGGGGATCGCGCCTTCGCGAATGACCCCGAAAAAGTGGTTGAGCTTGCTGGCGCGTACATGCGCGGTTTGCGCTCGGGCGGAGTCCAGAATTGCCTCAAACACTTCCCCGGCCACGGTGACACCTTGCTCGATAGTCACAAGGCGTTGCCCACGGTCGCCCATGGTCGACAGCGCCTTGAGCAGGTGGAGCTCTTGCCATTTCGGCGCTTGGCCAGCGTGGCGGACAGCATGATGACCGCTCACGTGGTGTACACAGCCCTCGATCCGGTCCACCCCGCCACGCTAAGTGCCAGTATTTTGGTGGATTTATTGCGCCGAGAGCTGGCTTTCGACGGCGTGCTTTTTTCCGACGATCTCGAGATGCAGGCCATTGCCGGCCACGGCTCGGTCGAGGAATCAGCCGTGCTCGCCATCCGGGCGGGATGCGACCTTCTGCTCATTTGCAGCAGTGCGGGTGCTCAAGAGCGAGCTCACCAAGTATTGACACGGACCATCGAGCGCGACGCGGGCTTCCGAAGCCGCTCTGTCGAAGCTGTGCGGCGCAGCCTTGGGATGCGACAGGAGTGTCCCCCCCAGCCAGGATCCCTCTTGCAATTGGATGCTTTGATGAGCTCGGAGCTCCACCCGCTCGAAGCGGAGCTTGCCCGCCGTCTATCCCCCGTCAAGAGCTAGTCGGAAAAAGGGAAATTCATTTGCTGTGCCGGTTGCGCCGTCGACGCCTTTTCCTTGGGCTCTGCGCGATGTAGCAGCTGCTCTTCCCGTTCGATGTCGGCCACGATGACCTCCTCGTTGTCGTATGCGAAGGCCAGCGCATCGAGAATCTTCGCTGGACCCAGGCGAGGAAACCGCCTGAGCAGCGTGTCCAGCGTCACTCCCTTGCGGTAGAAAGACCAAAGCCTCCGCACCGGCACTCGAGAGCCAACGACGTAAGGGCTGCCCCCGAGTACGCTGGCATCCACCCGTACGTGCGGGTGAGGGACGAGAATCATTGGGAGATCCATGCGCACGGCTCCAGGCACAGTTTCACCGAACAGTGTAAAGAAGCTTTGACCAAAGCGCCAGTTACCTCGGAATCGGTAGCGGGCAAAGCCGAATCATTTCGGATTCCACCGTCCAATTCTATGGCGCAATCTCCTGTCGGGTGATGCCGGCGTCCGGTTGATGGATGCCGGTCGCGATCGCCTGCGCATGTTCTGCAAACGTGCGACTGAACACATGGCGCTTGTATTTGCCGGCTACAAAGAAAAAGTAGGGAGTCCGGGGTGGGTTGACCACTGCTTCGACGGCGGACTGACTCGGGTTGGAAATGGGCCCGGGCGGCAAACCGGGGTGTTTGTAGGTATTGTACGGGTTCGCGGCGTCTCGCAGCATCGCTGGGGTCACGGTCCCTGTGTAACCGTGGCAGCTCTGAAGTTGCTGCATGTCGAGCAAGCAACCGTAGCCGGCGGTGGGATCTGACTGCAGCATCTGCCGTGGACGAAAGTTGGGGTCACGCAGGCGATTGTAGAAAACACTGGCAACGTTGCCGTGCTCTCCTGGGTCTGCTGCTTCCTTTTCGACGATGGAGGCTAAAGTAAGCAGCTCGTGCATTTCCCACTGCGCCAGGCTGCGGTGCTCCGCCAGTTGTTGCGGGTGACGCTCGGCCACCAGACGAAAACGGCGAAAAGTCTCGCGCGCGAAGGTCCGGAGCGCAACGGCTGGGTCGCTATTCACGTAGAGCTCGTAGGTAGCCGGGAAGAGATAGCCCTCGGCGGAGCCGCCCGTCACCTGGAGCGCTCGGAGCAATTCTGCGTCCGCGCTCGTCGTGAGGAACTCATCGGCCAATGCGACGTCAAACGTCTGCAGCCGCTCTGCGATTTGAAACCGATTGTAGCCTTCGGGGATGGTGAACTTCACGATGGGGCGGGCGGGGCTTCGGGTCAATCGCGCGGCGAGCGCGGCCGGCGCTAGCCCCCGCCGCAACAGATGGCGGCCGCGCTGCAATTTGGGTGGCGCGTTGGTGAGAGCCAAGTAGAGCCTGAATAGCCAGGGGCTCTCGAGCACCCCTGCCGTTTGCAGTTGCAGGGACAGCGCTTCGACGGTCGCATCCGCGGCCAGGTGGACGTCGACGGGCTGCCCGAGCGCGTCCCCCTTTCGCGACCAGAGCCAGAAGATCCCGCCGGTAGCGAGCACCGCCAAGGCGCTGAAGCTCAGCAGGGCCACGAGGCGGCGCCTCCAGCTGCGTATTCTCGAGCGCGAAGCACCGCGCCTGCGGCGACGGGCACCCGGCGTCACCGTTCAGCTCCGGCGGACTGCCCGTCGAGCCAGCTTTGCAGCAGCACCGCCGCAGCGGCGCTGTCGACACGGTTTCGGCTGTCGCGTTGTTTGTTGCCGCCCTCGCGCAGGCGCGCTTGAGCCTCTCGCGTGGTCAGCCACTCGTCACACAAGGTCACCTCGATGCCCGTGCGTTGGCCCAACGCAGCTGCGAAGCGCCGCGCGTCCCGAGCAGCGCGACCCTCTGACCCATTGAGGTGGCGGGGTAAACCCACGATGAACCGAGTGACCTCTTCCTGGGTGGCGAGCTGCTGCAGCGCCTCGAGCAGCTTGGGCCAATCCCCACCGGACAAATGCGGGCGGGGGTGAGCCAAGAGGCCGAGGTCGTCGGAAACGGCAATGCCGACGCGTACGCTCCCCAGATCGATCGCCAGTGCTCGCATTCGCGAACCTATAGTCCGTGTCGCGAATGAGGACCGCAAATGTAAGTGAGCCCACCCAGCTCCTCCATCGACCGGCTCGAAAGTCGACGTTGCGGTAAGAGCCTTGCCTGGCGGCCGGTTCCGGCTTGACCTGGCCGCGCGCACCGACCATAAGCGGCTCGGTCGTCTGTCGCTTCCTTGTCTTGCTGCGGCCGAATCTGAACTCCAATGCTGTCCAGTGCTGCCCGTATCCGAGCCGCCGCACTGATCTGCCTTAGCTGCTTTTGGGCATCGACAGCCTTCGGCCAAGACCCCTTCGGCTCTGACCTCGGTGACCCCGGCGGCGGTTTCGGAAATCGCCCGCCCGCGGGTGCCGCCAAGCCCAAACCGAGCACAAGGCCCTCGGACGCGCCCGAGACCCATGCGGCTTCCGGCGCGGGGGATCGCCTCGTTACCCCGGGTGGAGAACCCACGCTGCCCGACGACCCCCTGGCCTTGCCGGAGGTCATTGCCAAGCAAATCGGTAGTGACGCGGCCTTGGACGAACCCACGCTGGGTCAGACGGATGAGCTGACGCGACGGTTTTACGGCATCCTGTACCAAGAGTCGAACGACGCCGGATATCGTTTCCGTTCCAGCTTTCCGCCGCTTTGGTTCGAACGCATCCAGCCCAGCTTGAAGGACCCGAGCCAACCGGACCGCGCCTCGCTGTTCGGGCTCTATTATAACCGGCGCAGCGCCGAGCGGGCCGACGACATCTTGTTCCCGTTGTTCTGGAACCTGAGGGATCTCGAGAGCCGAACCACCGTCGTGGGCCCGTGGGTCCAGCGAGTCGCCCCTGACCGCAGTGACCACTGGCTGGCGCCGTTGTACTTCTGGGGCAGGCGCCCGCACGGCGGTTACACGATCATCCCGCCCCTGCTCACCTATTTCAATCACGACGCTGACAGCGGTTTTAATCTAATCGGGCCTGCATTCTGCAGCTGGTCTGGCGGCGATAGCTGTAGCAGCTCGACCGCGACCGACATCGACATGGGCCTGGCACCTCTGTACTTTGCCGGCCAAGACGAGCAGTCCGAGTATCGACTCATCCCCCCGCTGTTGCATTACCACTCGGTCGACAAGCGGGAGGAGTCGAGTGTCGACATCTGGGGGCCCATCTACCGGAAGCACAGCGAGGGGCTCGATGCGTTACACGTCTTCCCCCTCTATTTCAGCTTATGGGGCAAGGATGAGCGCCACACGACGCTGTTCCCGTTCTTCCACTACGGCCACAAGGGCTCGGGGTCCCTGCTGATCAATCCGCTGTTCGCCTACGCGAAGAGTGAGCTCGGGTACGACACGTTCATCACCTGGGGGTACGCGCGCTACCGGGGCAAGACCGAGCTCGACATGATAACGCCCTTGTTCTGGCATTATCGCGATCCCGAGATCGGCCTGGATCAGAAGCTGATTCTGCCGTTCTATTATAGCCGGACGAGCCCGCGCGAGGACAGCCAAGCCATCCTGCCGTTTTACGCCAACTTCGAGCGCAAAGGCTTGAGCGAGAGCACCTGGATCACCCCGCTGTTCAACTACAGCACCGACCTTCGCGGCTGGTCCACCAGCATTCTGCCTGTGTTCTTCTTCGGACGAGACGGCTTCGACACACACACGGTGATCGCGCCCTTCTTCTGGGATTTCGCCGGCCGCTCTTCGCGCACCACCATCGGGTTTCCGCTGTATTGGCGCTTCGCAGAAGGCAACCACACGAGTCAGCTCATTGGTAACGTCTACTACTCGGAGCAACGGGTGCGGCACGGGCTCGACTGGCAGCTTCACGTATTTCCGTTTTTCTCGTACGGCGAAACGCCGGATGGCCATTTCTGGAACGTGCTGTATGGCCTTGCCGGTTACGAGAGGAAGGGCAGCATGACCAAAATGCGGACCCTGTGGATCCCCATCCCACTGTCTGACTGACTGCGCTGATACTCCGTGAGCTGCCTGATTGAGGCTACTCTCGAATCACGACCACGGTGCCCTGGCCAAAGTCAGGGCTGACGTTGAACCCGTGCCAACCTTCAGGGAGGCTCGGCTCGGTCCAATTGAACACGACCCGCGCGTCAATTGGGGAGAGGTTGATGCAGCCGTGGCTGCGCGGCACTCCGAAGACGTCATGCCAATAGGCTCCATGCAGAGCGAAGCCCGCGTCGAAATATTGGATCCAAGGCACATCCCTGAGCTCAAATGTCGATGAGCCCCGCCGGCGAGTGACCCCATACTCGGGATGCCGCCCCTTTTCGATGTTGCCGAGCCGCCTTCGGTCCTCCTCGGAGAGCGCTCGACCGGCTTTCTTGGCCGCAACGACTCTGTCTATCGTGGCGCGGTCCTCGTCGGACAGTGCCAGCTGGCGCCCGGTTTTGGTGCCACCCGCCACGGTCGAATTCTCTTCCGAGTCCATGGCGGCGGCGATGTGTTTGCTCTTGATCTCAAAACGCCCGCGCGGTGTCGCCTTCTCGGTCTTGGGGTCCCCCAAGCGGTCCTGCCCGCTCGAAATCAGCGTGGCGTACTTGGGCTCCCGCCCCTCGTAGAGCACGAGCGTTTGTTGCACCAATGATACATCAATCCATTTCTTGCCTCGGGCCGCTTCGCTCGGAAAGTCAGGCGGTGGGGCAAAGAATGCAATGTCATCCGCGGCGAGCCACAGGCGTGCGTCGCGCCGCGTTTGGTAAAAGCGCCGCCCCGCCTTGAATCGCACGTTGCCGCTCATCGGGATGAGCGCGCGATGGGGCAGCGGCTCTGCAGGTTTCGTGGCGTCTCGAGCGCGGATCAGCTGGAAGCCGTGCGCAGCCCGCCGGAGCACGATCGCAAACGGAAACCCGAGCGCCGGCCCCATTTCGATACCGTGAAACGCGGACCCCGTGTCCGGCTTCACCTTGGTCGTGGGCACGAGCCGCAGGTCTACCGTGACCGCGAAACCCCGGCGTTGGCCCGCATCCTCGACCACGAACGAATCCACGAAGGACAAACCCGTCTTGCGGCGTACTCGATCGGCGAACGCTGCGTACTCTGGCACGGCGAAGCCGGATACGTTCGGGACCTGACGGCCACCCCGCAACCAAAACGGCACCTGTCCAGCTCCGGCTCCGCCACCGTACAGCTCATTCGGTTCGAGTTGAGTGCTGAGCCGTTGGCCTTGGGTCAACGGCTCGCCAATGCGCGCGATGCCCCGAGAATCTAACGGGACATCGTTGGAGCCGAGGCTGACGCGCTGCACGTCGACTCTATTTTCGTCGTACCACTTCAGGTGCTCATCCAGCTTGAACTCACTACCATATTGTTCCGCGTGCGTGGGAATGCGCAGGTACTGAGGCGCTGTTGCCCGCACGAAACCGTAGCTATAAGGCAAAGGTTTGTCATGGGCCGGGCGCCGGTGCGCCGCCCGCACCAGTGGAGCCTCGAGGTCAATCGTGGCCTCGTTGGAGCAAACGTGGCCGACGGGGTGAACCGGGTACCAAAACCCCGAGCACCCGCGCCCGGTCACCGGTTGCTCGGCACGCTGAACCACACCACCCAGGCGGATGTAGCCGAGGCGTTGGGACGCGGGGCTCGGCTCCTTGTAGACGGTGGTAGCGATGGCGGTGGCCGCGATGCCCGGCCAATCGTGCCTTGGGCTGGGGCTTGCTGCGGGCGTTGGGGCTGGGGCACGGGTAGCCGCGACACTGGTTGCCGCATCACCGGGATCCCGAGGAATGAGCGGAGCCGATTCGAAGTCAGGGGCCGTTTCCAGCTGGGGTTTCACTGCGGCTTCGCGCCGGGCATCGGCGTCCTCCGACGCGCAGGAGCCCGTGCAGCCCAGCATGCAGAGCACTAGAGCCGCGTGGGCGCCTGAACGAGCGAGCGTGCGTCGGGGAGAACTCATTGACAGCTTTGGAGGCTCGCGCCAACGTAGAGTGCGTGCGCCTGACCATCAACGGTGAAGTCCACGAAATTCCGCCAGGGCTGACACTGGCTGCACTGGTCGAGCACCTTGGGCTTACCGACGGCCCGGTCGCGATCGAGCGCAATCGAGAGGTCGTGCCGAGGAGCGAGCACCCACGGGTTCATGTGGAAGCGGGCGACACTCTAGAGATCGTGCATTTCGTGGGCGGTGGCTGAAGACTCAGTGCACCAGCGGAAGCGCGCGCGGGCCGCGGGGCGCCACGACGCCTGCAGGCCGCTCCAAGGCGCCGCGCTGCAGGCGAGGCAAGCTGGGAATACCGGCGAGCGAGTGTTTGAAGGCATGCGAGATCTGCACCTCGATCAGCTCACCCGTCGGGTCCAGCGCGGCATCAAAATGCACGATCTCGTTGCGCTCGGTGCGCCCCGTATATCCGCCGCGTTCCCCCTGCCCCTCCACCAGGACTTGCTGCTCCGTGCCCACCAGCGAGGCCAAATGTTGCTGACGCAGACCTTCACTGAGCGCAAATAAGCGCGTGAGGCGCGCGCTCTTGTCGAGCTCGCTGACATCGTCGTCGAGCTTGAGGGCCGGCGTGAAAGGCCGGGGTGAGTACTTGAAACCGAACACACTGACGAAGCCCATCGCTTCTACCAAGGCCAGCGTCGCATCGAAGTCCTCCGAGGTCTCTCCCGGGAAACCCACGATGATGTCCGTCGAGAGCGTCATTCCAGGCACCGCCCGGGCGAGCGCGCTGACGCGCTCCCGGTACTCTGCCACCGTGTAGCGCCGCGACATACGCTTGAGCACGCGGTCGCTTCCCGACTGCACGGGCATGTGGACGTGTTTGGCCAACACAGAAAGCTCCTCGTGCGCCGCGACCAGCGCGGGCGTCAGGTGCCGCGGGTGCGGGCTCGTGTAACGCAGGCGGCGGAGCTGGGGCACTTGCGCGGCGATCGCCCGTAGCAGACCCGGAAACTCGCTTTCGTCGCGCCGCGCGTGGGAGCCACGGCCAGCGCTGAGCCTCGCAGCGTCCGGGATCGGACGCTCGAGCTGCCGCACTGGGTCGACGTAGCTGTCCACAGTTTGCCCGAGCAACGTCACCTCGCGCGTCCCTGCCAGCACCAGTCGACTGATCTCGGCGATGTTCTCGTCCGAGGGGCGGTACCGTTCCGGGCCGCGGGTCGTCGGAACGATGCAAAACGTGCAGCGTTCGTCACAGCCCTTCATGATGGTGACGAAATCGCTGACCCGGCCTCGATGGGCTCCGAAAACAGAGGACAGGAAACGCGGCGCGTCGACATCGAACGACGTCCTGACTTGAGGCAGGCCCCCTTGCTCCACCTCAGCCAAGAGCCGAGGCAAGGCGGCGGCTTGGTCAGGGCCGATCACCACGTCGATTTGCGGCATCTTCTTGACCAGCCGCTCCCCCTCTTGCTGCGCAACACAACCCGCGACGGCGATCACGAGGCTGGGTCGTTCGCGCTTTAGCAAACCCAGGCGACCGACCTCGCTGCGCAGCTTCTGCTCGGCCTTTTCTCGGACGCTACAGGTGTTTAATAAGATCAGGTCGGCGGTTTCTGGCCCTGTCGCGGGCGTATAGCCCGCCTCATTGAGCACGTCCCGAATGCGATCCGAGTCATGCTGGTTCATCTGGCAACCGAAAGTGACGAGGTGGTATCGCTTCATGGGGACTCGGAGGTAAGTCTCGAAAATGATGACGCTTGGCCCCAGGGCCCCGGCTGGGCCCTAACGAGGCAGCCCCATAGCGTAGCCGAAAAGCTCAGGCGGGACGCCTGGCGTACTCGACAAGCGCGCGTGCCGTCCAGAGCCTGCGGCAGGCGGACCGTAGCCGCACGCAATTTCTGCCCCATCGACCTGAACAAGGGTCACCTCGTCCGCCTTTCAGTCGCCAAATCGAGCTACATTGTGGCCATGCCTACCCTGACACCGGACCTGGAGCGAGCAATTGACGAGGTGGTCGCCAGTTATGACGGACCGGAAGAGATCAATAATCTGGAAAGCGCGGCGCTGCCCAACCGGCGCGCGGTCATCGACGCCTACCACCACCTCACCCAGGTGATCTTCATGGGCTTCTACAGCCTGCGTTCGCTCAGCCGGGCCAATCTGCGCTATTCCATCAGCGAGCACCTGTATCCGGCCCACGAGACCCTGGTCGACCAGATTGCACGCGCCCGCTGTTACGAGGAAGGCCAACGCAGGCTCGAGCCGTGCTCCCCGGGCTGGAGCGAAAAGGCGGTGCTCGAGTTGTTCCACCAGTTGCCGCAGCTGCGCCGGCGCCTGGCGGGGGATGTCGTGGCCGCCTATCAGGGAGATCCGGCGGCCTCCAGCATCGAGGAAATCGTGTTCTCGTACCCCGGTTTACGCGCACTGACGGCGCATCGCATCGCCCATATCCTCTATCAAACAGGGGTGCCGATGATTCCGCGCATCATTGCCGAATATGCGCACAGCGAGACCGGTATCGACATTCATCCCGGTGCGCGTATCGGAGACCGATTTTTCATCGATCATGGCACCGGCGTCGTGATCGGTGAAACCACGCAGATCGGCGACGACGTCAAGATCTACCAGGGAGTGACGCTGGGTGCGTTGAGCATCCAGCGCCACCGCACACCGGGGCAATCGAGTCGCGACAAGCGCCACCCCACCATTGGCGACAATGTCACGATCTACTCCGGTGCCAAGATCCTTGGGGGAAACACCGTGATCGGCTCCGGCTCGGTGATCGGCGGCAACGCCTGGATTGTTGAGTCAGTACCGCCCAATTCTCGTGTATTCGGGCGCGAACGCGAGCCGCATCCAATCCAAGCCGAGGTGCCGCCCGTGTCGCCCTGACAGCCGGGGGTGCCGTTTCCAGCACCTAAGGCTTGCGCGAAGCGGACTGGTTCTGTGCTTTCCAATCGGCGTACGGCATGCCGTACACCACTTCCTTCGCCTGCTCGTCAGAGAGAGTCTCGCCCCGTGCTTCGGCTTCGGCGCGGTACCACTTGGCCAGGCAGTTGCGGCAGAAACCGGCGAGGTTCATCACATCCAGGTTCTGGACGTCGCTGCGTGCCCTGAAGTGCTCGAGTAGACGGCGGAACGCCGCGGCTTCGACTTCTGTTTGGGTCGATGGCTTCATGCCCAAAGCCTAGTGCCTCGATTCCATCGAATCGAGGCGAAAGCGCTGGCTACGGCTCAATACCAACCGGGGAGCTCAGGCAACGGCCCTTTTGGAAAGCTCGCTAGGCCTAGGGCTGGCCCGAGCACCGGGGCACGCTTTTCGACCGACCCACAAGGCTGACCATCCAGGATCTGCAACGCCGCGGCCAGCTGGGCCTCTTCCGGATCACCCAACTCGTGGAGCAGGTCGTCCTGAACCTCGCAGGCTGGCTCGATGCCGTTGAAATAGTCTCCGACACCCTCCGCGTTGAGCGAATGAAAGGTGATGGGGGAAATCGAGTACTCGCAATGGTTCCAACTGTCCGCGCCCACCGGCTTGCCGAGCGTCCGGGAGCCCACGATGTCCACCTCGAGATAGGGGCGTAGGCCATTGATGACTTGCTCACTGGCCGACGCCGTGCGGCCAGTGGTCAAAAACACCACGCGTGATGCGGCTACCCCCTCTTCGGTCTCGAACATCGGACGCACCCGATTCAGCTCGGGATGTCGCTGATTATACGTTTCGATGATGAGAGGTTGACCGGCGGCTTCCGTGTCGATCAGGCTGCCGAGCAGAGCGGCGGTGCGCAACAAACCGCCGCCGTTATACCGAAGATCAATCACCAGCTGTTGCACGCCTCTTGCGCGAAAAGTCGCGAAGGCGAGCTTGAGCTCATCCTCCCCGGGCAAGACGAAGGTAGTGAACATCAGATAACCGACCGGCCCGTTCGGCGTGTCGAGCACCGTGGCGCCTTTGACACTCGTGATGTCCACGTCGCCTTGCGCCAACTCGACGTCATGCACCCGACCGTCGAGCTCCTGAATCTGGTGAACGACGATCTCCTGAGCTAGCTCCGTGCCGAGCTCTTCGGAGGTGAGATCTGCGATGGCTCGACCGTTGACACCCAGGATGAGCGCGCCGCGATCGAGCCCCGCTCGACCCGCGGCTGAGCCCTCGTGAACCCACGAAATGCGCAGACCGCCATTCGGATCCTGGCCGAGGGTGTACCCCAAGCCCTGAAACCGGCCTTGATCGAAGAACTCCTGCCGCTCGGCCTGGCGCTGCATGCCCGACCAATGGTCGAGCTCGCGAAAAGTCAGCTGCTGCAGCAGCGCCTCAGGCGACTCCACCGTCGCAGGGTCGACGACCGGCACCCGATCGTACCAAAGGTAGAAGTCCGTCATGATTTCCCCCACAAACGTTTTGCGCCCGTCCAGGCTACAGTCCTCGATGGGCTCGATGGAGGAATCGGAGCACGCGGTCAGGATGCAAGCGCAACCAGCGGCGGCCATTGGCCAAAAGCGGCCCAAGCGGCGCCGTAGCTCGGCCGCTCCACTCAAATTGAACCACCGACGTTTGGGTGTACATGGACCATGAAGTCCTCCTACCCTAGCAGCCAGGCCGGGGCTTACCATCTGGGTTCCGTGGGACTAACGCAAGACATCCTTGGCTTCGTTGAGCTTGGCGGCCAAATAGCTCGACCCGCCCAGATCTGGGTGCAATTTTTTCATCAGGCGCCGGTACTCGCGTTGCACATCCTCTTGCGTGGCGCTCGCCTCTAGACCCAAGACCCGGAGCGCCTCCTGGCGGGTCATG
The DNA here is from genome assembly GCA_031407405.1 of Deltaproteobacteria bacterium. GTDB lineage: Bacteria > Myxococcota_A > Polyangia > Polyangiales > Polyangiaceae > SZUA-265. The sequence goes on along the minus strand of JANOIG010000284.1, from coordinate 2,933 downwards.
CGCGCTTGCGCGCCAGACCCAGAGGCGCCATGGGGAGCTTCCCGGCTCGAGCGCCCCCCAATCTCTGGACCCGCCGAGCTCGATTTGCCCCGGAGACTGTGCAGGAAGGGCAAGAACCTCAGCAGAGGGAGCAGGCTGCGCGCAGCGCCCAGCAGCACCCCACCGGTCACCAGCAGCCAATGCGCGCCGAAGCGGAACAGCACCACGCCCAGCAAGGCCGCGCCGAGCAGCCAAAGCGGGCTTGGACCCGCCCGCCGCGCGCCGCCCTTTCGGTCGCGCCGAACGCCTCGCTGGGTGGCCAAGGCCGAAAGGGCCAACCCGGCTAGCAGGACGACAATCAACAGGGTCACGCCCCATCGTGGCGCGTCCCGACGCATCCGCCAAGGCGGATCGCGTTGCCGCCCTTGCCGGAAGGGCCGGCAGCTGGCTCACGGCCTGCTGATTGTCATTTCCGACAGGCCTCACTACATCCCGTCGTGCCCGTCAGTGGCCCACACCAAGAGCATGTCGAAGGTAGCCATCATTGGGGGCGGGCTCGTCGGCACGAGCGTCGCCTATCGTTTGCTGCGGCAGGGGGCCGAGGTCACCCTGGTCGACCGCGCGGACATCGGCCAGGCCACGGCGGCTGGAGCAGGGATCCTCCCCCCGCTCGATCATTTCATCGGCATCGACGCCGTGCTGCCCTTGGTCGCGGCGGCGCGGGCCCACTACCCGGAGTTGATGTCAGCCTTGGCCGAAGAAGGCGAGACGGACACCGGCTATGAGATCGTGGGCGCGTTGCACGTGGCGCTCGACGCAGCGGAACATGCGCGCTTACGCCAGGTGGCGCGCACCAGTGAGGAGCGACGCGACTTGGGTTTTGGTCACATTGGGGCTGTCACCGTGCTCGATGGCGACGGCGCACGCAGGCTTTTTCCTTTGCTGAGCCACGCGGTGCTCGGGGCGGTTCACAGCGCCGGCGCGGCCCGCGTGGACGGCCGGCGGCTACTCGCGGCAATGCGGCGAAGCTTCGGCAAGCGCGGCGGGCGCTGGCTCCAGGGCAGCGCCGAGCTTCTGGTCGAGGGTGAGCGGGTCACGGGGGTCCGCGTGGCTGCCGAGCGGATCGGGGCCGATGCAGTCGTCGTGGCGGCTGGGGCCTGGTGCAGCAGCCTTGCCGAGCCGCTGGGGGTGCCGCTCGGTGTGCGTCCCCAGCGGGGCCAGTTGTTGCATCTGGAGCTGCCTGGAGTGGCCACGGGGAGCTGGCCGATCGTGACCGGGTTTGCCGCGAGCTATCTGCTCAGCTTTCCCACCAGCCGCATCGTCGTGGGCGCGACTCGCGAGGATGCGGCGGGCTACGATGGGCGGCTCACGGCGGCGGGTGTGCACGGCGTGCTCGACAGCGCCCTCCGGCTTGCTCCAGGCCTCGCCCAGGCCAGCGTGAGCGAGATGCGGGTCGGCTTCCGCCCCCTCAGCGCCGACGGCAAGCCCGTGCTCGGTGCGTGTTCGGCGTTCCCAAACCTGTACTTTGCGACCGGGCACGGCGGGTATGGCCTGGAAGTCGGGCCTTACTCCGGAGCGCTCGTGGCGGACCTGGTGCTCGGCCGCGCCCCTTCGGTGGACCTCACGCCGTTCAGTGTGGAGCGGTTTCGTGCCGCAGGCCCACCGGACCCTTGAAGGGAGAAGCTCAGAGCGTGTCGATGGTGACTTGAACGAGGCGTCGGCCTGCACCGTCCATGCGGCCGAAGCCGTTTTCGACGATCAAGAGCTGCCTGTCGCCGAGCGCGGTGACGCCGTCTGGGGTGACCAGCTCCACCTCGCCGCCGTTCTGCGTGAGAAACACCTGCTCTAGATCGTCGCCCGTGGGATTGGCGAGTGATGGATCGATGCGCAGCAAGGAGCCAGACCCCGAATTCACGACGAAGATCTGCCCGCCGAGCAGGGTGATCCCGTTGACACCAAAAGAGCCCGCCGCAGGCCCAGCTGGACCGGCGAGCTCAGCGTCTTCTAACCAAACTGCCGCACTGTCTGCCGTCAGCAGGTTCTCAGGGTCGATGCGGAACAACCGTCCGCCGAACGAATCGGTGGCCCACACCGCGCCATCCGGGCTCAGCACCAAGTCATTGCAAAAGGCGCCTGCGGCTCCCGCGGGACCCCCGGGCGGCATCCGGTGTTGCACCTTAATCAGACCATCGGCGACACCGATGCCAACGATGGTCCCCGTGGGGAGCTCGGTCATGCTGCCGAAAAAGGTGTTGCACGCCCACACCATCGAGCCGTCCGTGGTCAGGCCAATGATGGCGTTGTCTAGCATGCCGAAGGGCAGGAAGACGTCCGCTTCCGTAGCTCCCGGCGCTACCGTGTAGATGGTGCCGCTGCTCACGCTGCCAACGAACAACCGTCCTCCGCGCGTCGCGGTGATGCCTTCGGGAAAGAAGTTGTCGGGCAGGCTGATGTATTGGGGGCTGCCGCCAGCGAGCGGAATCCCCACGAGGCGGAAGGGAGCCGGCGGATCTGTACCCCCGAACGGCGCGAAGCGCGTAAACTGGGACTCCGGGATCCACGCCACCCCGTCGACGACCGCCACTGTGGTGGGGATTTCAATCCCATTGTCGGTGAGCGGAGCGAGGCTGCCCGAGTCCGCGAGGGCAACGGTGCCGGCACCGTCTTCACTATCGCTACAGGCCATTGCGCCGAGCAGGGCGGCGACCGCCGCGAGAGTCCCGGGCAGCCCCAGGCGTGTGCCGGCCCGCTTTGGCGAGGGCTCGAGGGCGCGCGAATCTTGAAAAAGCGAGTGCATGATTGACCTCTAATGTTCTGAGAAGGCAGCTATGGGTTGCTCCACGAGCCGGCCACCGCTGGCGATGCCCCGCCTTACTTGTCACGGTGGCCGCGGTTGCAACGCGGCCGAGCCGAACGTGCCGCCGACGCTAGGCGGCTGTCAAGCTCATAGCTGT
>JANOIG010000258.1:0-12900 GCA_031407405.1 Deltaproteobacteria bacterium | reverse complement strand
GCGCACGATGGCTTGCCCACCCAGGTTACCTTCGGTGCCGACCTCGCGGGCGACGCGCGTCACCTCCGCGCTGAAGGCATTCAGCTGGTCGACCATGGTGTTGATGGTTTTCTTGAGCTCCAGGAGCTCACCCCGAACCTCCACCGTGATCTTTCGAGATAGGTCACCGTTGGCCACGGCAGTGGTCACCCCGGCGATGTCACGCACCTGACTCGACAGGTTGCTGACCATCAAGTTGACGTTGTCCGTGAGCTCCTTCCACACGCCGGATACGCCCTGGACGTGAGCTTGCCCGCCCAGCCGCCCTTCGACGCTGACGTCCCGCGCGACGCGCGTGACCTGGTCGGCGAAAGACCCGAGCTGGTCGATCATCGTGTTGATGGTGTTCTTGAGCTCGAAGAATTCGCCGCGCACCTCGACGGTAATCTTTCGCGTCAAGTCACCGCTGGCGATGGCGGTGGAGACGCGCGCGATGTCGCGGACCTGTGCGGTCAAATTACTGGCCATCAAGTTGACCGCCTCGGTCAGGTCGCGCCAGGTGCCCCGCACCCCTTCCACCGACGCCTGCCCGCCGAGCTGACCCTGCGTGCCCACCTCGCGCGCCACGCGGGTGACCTCTTCCGCGAAGGAGCTCAGCTGGTCGGTCATGGTGTTGATGGTGTTTTTGAGCTCCAGCATCTCGCCGCGCGCGTCCACGCCGACCTTGCGGGTCAGGTCACCCTGCGCGACGCAGGTGGCGACCGCGGAAATGCTACGCACCTGGTCGGTGAGGTTGGTCGCCATCGAGTTGACCGCGTCGGTCAGCTGCCGCCATGTGCCGGAGACGCCGCGGACGTCGGCTTGCCCTCCGAGCCGCCCCTCGATCCCCACGTCGCGAGCCAGGCGCGTGACCTCGTCCGCGAAGGAGCTCAGCTGGTCGACCATCGTGTTGATGGTATTTTTGAGCTCGAGAATCTCGCCGCGCGCGTCGACCACAATTTTGCGCGTCAGGTCGCCACTGGCCACGGCGGTCGTGACCTCGGCGATGCCGCGCACCTGGTCGGTCAGGTTGCTGGCCATCAGGTTGACGTGCTCCGTCAGCTCTTTCCAGCTACCGGAGACGCCTTTCACGTTGGCTTGCACCCCGAGCCGCCCCTCGGTGCCCACCAGGCGCGAGACCCGCGTCACCTCGTTCGAGAAGCTGTTCAGGCGGTCGACCGTGGAGTTGATGGTATTTTTGAGCGTGAGGATTTCCCCGCGAGCCTCGACCGTGATCTTCTTCGATAGGTCGCCCTCGGCGATGGCGGTGACCACGTCCGCGATGTTGCGCACCTGAGAAGTGAGGTTGTCGGCCATCGAGTTCACGTTGGTGGTCAGCTCACGCCACACGCCGGAGGCACCGGGCACCTCGGCTTGCCCACCCAGGATGCCATCCGTGCCGACCTCGCGCGAAACACGAGTGAGCTCGGCCGCAAACGAGCTCAGCTGATCCACCATCGTGTTGACGTTGTGTTTGTGGGTCAACAGCTCCCCACGCACCTCGACCGTAATTTTCTTCGACAGATCACCGCTGGCGATGGCGGCCGAGACGTCGGCGATGTTGCGCACCTGCGAGGTGAGGTTGTCGGCCATGACGTTGACGCTTTGGGTCAGCTCGCGCCACACGCCCGACACGCCTTGAACGCGCGCCTGCCCGCCCAACCTGCCCTCCGAGCCGACCTCGAGCGAAACTCGCGTCACCTCCGCGGCGAACGAGCTCAGTTGCCCGACCATGGTGTTGATGGTGGTCTTCAGCTCCTGGACCTCGCCGCGCACGTCGATGTCGATGGTCTTCGAGAGGTCACCCTTGGCCACCGCGGTGGTCACCCGGGCGATCTCCCGCACCTGAGAGGTCAAGCTGCCGGAGATCAGATTCACCCCGTCCACCAAATCGCGCCACGCACCCCGTGTCCCGCGCGCCACGACCAATGACCCGAGCCGACCTTCGACGCCGATATCGTGTGAAATCCTCGTGATTTCCCCGCTCAAGGCAGACAGCTGATCGACCATCCCGTTGACGGCTCGAGCGTGCCGCAAGAACTCGCCGCGGAGCACGCCCTCCTCCCCCTCCTCGTACAGCCGCCGAGAGAAGTCACCTTGCACCACGGCGCTCACCACACCGGCGACGTCGCGCGCATAGGCTGTCAGCTGGTCGAGCGCCAGGTTCGCGTTGTCCGCGTAGCTCCGCCAACCGCCCGATAACCCCGACCGCTTCAACCTGACCTTGGTGCGGCCCTCGCTGCCGACGGCGAGGAAAGCGTCCTTGCTGTCCTGCTCGAGGGCCTCCGCGGTTTGAGCGATATCGTTGAAGGTGCTGGCAAGCTGCGCGTCCAGCCCGGCAAAATGCTCCGGCAAGCGCACCGCGAAATCCCCGCGGCGTAGGGCGCGCAAAGCGCCGAGCAGCTCGCGCTGCGATAAGCGGGCTACCTCGGTTGCGCTTGGGGTCTTGCCATTGGACACGCGTAAGGTTTTGCCATTGGTCACGCGCAGGTTTTTGCCATTTGTGGCGCGCTTCGCCTCAGGGCTTCCGTTGGACATGTTTACTTCCCTTGAGCCACATTCGCCGGACCGGAGCGCGCGCGGCTCGCCTCCATGAGAAGCCTTTTGAGATCCGCGGGGCTGGCCGGTTTCGCCAGATGGTCGTCGAAGCCGGCATGGCTGGCCCGCTCCCGATCACGGCGCTGTCCAAACCCGCTCAGGGCGACGAGCAGCGGCTTGTCGGTGCCCAACGCGGCGCGTATCTGCCGCGCGAGCTCGTAGCCGTCCATGTCGGGCAGACCGATATCGATGAAGGCAATGTCGGGGCGTTCCTTCAGGATCAGGTCGACGCCGATGGCCCCAGTGGCCGCTTGACTCACGTCGTGCCCCCAGCTCTCGAGAACCTCGCCCATCAAGAGACGCACATCGTCATTGTCCTCGACTAGCGCCACGTTCAACGACGCCATGCGCACCGCCTGCGGGAACGTCGTCGGGGTGGTTTCTTCGACCTCGTCTTCCGCGCTGGCCTCCGCCGCGGCCGGTAGCCAAACACTGAATCGGCTGCCCTGACCTGGTCCAGGGCTCGTCGCCTGGACCTCGCCGCGATGCATTTGCACGAGCTGCTTGACCAACGTCAGACCGATGCCGAGCCCACCCCCGCCCTCGCGCTCCTGCACGAACAGGTCAAAGACACGCGGCAAGAGCTCGGGCGAGATGCCGCGTCCGTTGTCCCCGACCGTGAACTCGACCCCGGAATCATGCGGCACGCACGAGAGAACCAGCGTGCCGCCGGGTTCCGTGTAACGTGCCGCGTTGTTGAGTAGGTTGGCGAGCACCTGCGTCAAGCGCACTTCATCCCCGTCCACCCTAATCTCTTCGCCTGCGCGCTCCGTGGATAATGTGTGGCCGCGCTCGCTAATCAGGGGGGTGGACAGTGACACGGCTTGGTCCATGACGTCGCCACAGCGCACGCGGGAGCGCCGAAGCTCGATTTTGCCGCGCGAGACGCGCGACATGTCCAGCAAGTCATCGACCAGCCGGATCAGGTGCTCCACCTGCCTCCTCATCACGGTACGCGCCCGCTCGACGGTGCCGTCGTTGGCGACATCGAGCAGCTCGAGCCCGTTGACCAAGGGGGCGAGCGGGTTGCGCAGCTCATGCCCCAAAACGGCGATGAACTCGTCTTTGCGCCGGTCGTCCTCCTCCAGCCTGCGATTGAGCTTCTCGAGCTCGGCCGCATGGACCCGCTGCTCCTCCAAGCGTCGCTTCAACGCTTCGGCTTCCATTCGGCTGCGTTGCTCGGTCAGCCAGCTCTCTCGCTCCTGCAAGACGTGGGCGCGGATCTGCTCTGCCTGGCGCTCGACTTCCTGGGTGCGCCGCTGCAGCTCCACGAACACCGAGGCCTTGGCCTTCAAGATTTCGGGTTGGATGGGCTTCAGCAGAAAGTCGACGGCACCCAGGCGATAGGCCTCGAGCACCTCGGCGTCGTCCCGATCATAGGCGGTGATGAAGATGATCGGAACATGTTTGCTGCGGTCGCGAGCCCGGATCAGCCGCGCCGTTTCGAATCCGCTCATGGTGGGCATCTGTACGTCCAGCAGAATGAGAGCGAAGTCCTGCTTGAGCAGGCGCCGCAGCGCCTCCTTACCCGATTGCACCTTGACGAGTCGATAGTCGAGGTCATCTAGAGCAACACCGATGGCCGTCAGGTTCTCCGGCGTATCATCCACGACGAGGATGTCGCACGGGCGCGCATCGATCAGATTAGAAGAGTCGGCGGGTCTGCTCTTGGGTGAATCAGCCGGGAGTAAAGCCATGGCGTTTCGATGCTCAATGTCGAACGGTGCGTGCCGAGCTGCGGGCCGTCAAGCGATCTCGTAGCGTCGGCCACTGCGCCGGTGTTCTCGGTGGCGCATATTGCTACAAGTGACAGCTTTGTCGCAACCCGGGGCATTTTGGTGGGCACGGAGTGCGCTTCCTTGCTGATTCGAACGTGAGCCGAGCGCGCCGCGAGCGCCCGAGCGCTCGCATGGCCCAAATAACGCCAATGTCCGCAGGCACGTTGCCGGTTTCGCGCGCTGGTACGACCCGTGCATTGCACCATCATTGGTGAAACTGAAACGTCGCGCAAGGAGCTGGTGGTGAGTCGCGTGGCGACGTACGTCGTGGGCGCGCTCGTCGCCATGATGTTCGGCTTGGCCGGGGCCGCGCAGCGTCCGTGCAGCGCGGGAGTAGCCGCAGACCAGGGGCTGGGCACGAATGCCATGAGCCCTTGATGGCGCGGATGGCCGCTTCCCAATGTTGATCAGACCAATGTTGATCAGATACGCATTCCGCTAACCTTTTGTGGATGAAGACCCCAGTGATGCCTGATCGCGAGACCGTCGCGGGTAGTGAGGTGGCGCTCACGCCGACGCTGCCCAGTGGCTCATGGCCAGGTGCCGTGCAGCGCCTGGATGAACGGGCTCCGCTCGACACCGTCATTCCCCTAAACAGCACGCCGGGTAGCCTGATCGGCGGCACCTATCGCGTCATCGGCGAGCTCGGGCGCGGAGCGATGGGCGTGGTGCTGTTGGCGCTCGACGAGCGGCTCGAGCGCCGTGTCGCCATCAAGCTGATTCGTAGCGACGTGATCGAGCCAGGGTTTTACGAGCGCTTCACGCTGGAGGCGCGCGCCATGGCGCAGGTCAATCATCCCAACGTGCTCTGTATCTACGCATTCGGCGAGCATGAGGGCGCTCCGTATTTTGTGACCGAGCTCGTGGAGGGCGTCACCCTCGAAGCCTGGCTGACCGCAAAGGCGCCGCTCGACCAGGCCAGCGCGCTCGGCATCCTGGATGACGTTTGCAAGGCAGTGGCGGCGATTCACGCCGCGGGCACCGTGCACCGCGACCTCAAGCCGAGTAACATCTTGATTGATGCGGACCTCAGGACCCGCGTCGCTGACTTTGGGGTTTCGACCCGCTATCGAGGCAGCTCCACCTCGCCGGGTGAAATTGCAGGGACGCCTGCCTACATGGCTCCGGAAGTGGCGCTCTCCGAGGGCCAGCCGAGCCGGCCGAGCCCGGTGTCGGACATTTACTCGCTGGGCTGTGTCGCCTACGAGCTACTTACAGGGCGCCGCCCGTTTCAAGCACACGGGGAGTTTTCGTGGCTGGTGAAACACATGACCGAGCCCGTGCCGTTACCGAGCAGCGTGAACCCGGGCCTGGCCCACAGCTTCGACCGGGTGCTATTGGGCGCATTGGCCAAAGACCCCGCGGAGCGCACCGCATCGGTGGAGGAGTTTCGACACGCGCTGGCGGTTGCCAGCCGCGAAGCGCTCGAGCCCGAGCGGATTTTGGTGGCCGAGGACGACGCTGATTTTCGCGAGGTGCTGAACGTCGCGCTAAAGCGGGCATTTCCCGAAGCTGACGTGGAATGTGTCGCCGATGGGCGCGCCGCGCTCGTCGCGCTCGAAAACAAGCCGGCGTCGATAGCACTGATCGATCTGCGCATGCCGTTACTGGACGGGGTAGCGCTCACCGCGGCGTTGCGTCAGCGCGAGGCGTCAGCGCGCATGCCCATCATCGTGCTCACCGGGCTGGGTGGGGCCCGCGAGTGGCAGGCCCTGTCGAGCATGGGTGCGGATCGCTTTCTGGTCAAGCCGGTCAACCTCGATGACCTCGTCGCGCTGATACGAAGCTCCATCCGTGAGACCTTCTCCGCGCCGGTGCCTCGGGTGGGTTGAGGCGACGCCCCCGAGCCAGCATCCTGGCCGAGGGGCGCAAAGGCCGCAGAGGTTGGGGCGAAATGTCGCGATGTGGCATTCATGTGGGTTTGTGTGTGCGACACGCCTCAATCATTTCAGTGGTTTGAGAGCTGGTCCGATATGTGCACAGAGGCGCCGTGTAAACATGCCACATAGTGACAGGACGCCATGACAGAACGCCTTCTTTGTGTTGACGACGATGCCGATGCCTGCGAGCTGCTTGCAGCGTCTCTCAGACAACTTGGATATCAGACCGAGCAGACGACTTCGCCGTCCGAAGCGCTGGAGCTGGTCGTGGCGAAAGACTTCCACGCCGTCATCAGTGATCTCGGGATGGCCGAGATGGACGGGCTCGAGCTGTGTGAAAGGATTCTGGCCAAACGCCCCGGCATTCCGGTGATCGTCGTGACGGGCCAGGGCAGTATGGAGTCGGCGATCGGCGCGATGCGAGTCGGCGCCTACGACTTCATCACCAAACCCGTAGATCCGAAGCTGCTCGGGCTGACGGTCGCGCGAGCGGTGCGCACGCAGCATCTGCAGTCCGAGGTGGTTCGCTTGCGCGAAGCCTTGTCGGAAGCGCCGGAGGGGTCGCACGTCATCGGTGACAGCAGCGTGGTGCGACGTGTCAACGACCTCATTCAGCGCGTCTCGAAGAGTGATGCGTCAGTGCTCATCTATGGAGAGACGGGCACCGGCAAGGAGCTGGTGGCGCGCTCATTGCACAAGCAGAGCGGTCGGGGGACGTTCGTCGCGGTCAACTGCGCCGCCGTTCCTCCAAACCTGCTCGAGAGCGAGCTCTTTGGGCATACCCGCGGAGCTTTTACGGACGCGAAGTTGGCGCGGCGTGGGCTGTTCCTGGAAGCAGCGGGCGGGACGCTATTTCTGGACGAGGTCGGCGAGATGCCGCTCGAGATGCAGGCCAAGCTGCTGAGGGTGCTACAAGAGCGTGTGGTCCGCCCCGTGGGCTCTGACACGGAGCACCCCTTTGACGCGCGCATCATTACGGCCACGCACCGGGACTTGGAAGACGACGTGGCCAAGCGGCGGTTTCGGCAGGATCTGTTCTACCGGATCAACGTCGTCAGCATCCACGTGCCGCCGCTCCGCGAGCGCGGCAGCGACGTGCTGAAGCTGGCCTCGCACTTTCTGCAGAAGTCCGCGGATCGCACCGGGCAGCCGGTACGGCACCTGTCGCCGTCAGTCGCCGAGCGGATCTTGGTTTATGATTGGCCGGGCAATGTCCGTGAGCTCGAGAATTGCATCGAGCGAGCCATTGCGCTCGCTCGGTTCGACGAGCTGACGCTCGAAGACTTGCCCGAACGGATTCGCAGCTATCGACCCGATCGCTTCGTGATGACGGCCGATGACGTGGAGGAGATCATCTCTCTCGACGAGCTCGAGCGGCGTTACATCTCCCGAGCCCTCAAGCTGCTAAACGGCAACAAAGCCAGAGCTGCGCAGCTACTCGGGGTCGACCGCCGCACCCTGTATCGCCGCCTGGGTAAATACGCCAGCACAGACACCAGCAATGCCACTAATGGCAGTGCCAACGGCAACGGCGCACCTGCCACCAACGGAGCCAGCGCAGGGTATGAATAGGGGGACGGAGCTTGGCAACTTTGAGTCCCGCGTTCCTGCCTGATCCGGCTCGTTTGATCACAGCCGTCGACACTCTCGTGTCGTGCCAGGGCCTGGCGGAGCTCGCCCTGGCGGCGGCGCGCATCCCCGACCAGCTGCTGCCTGTGGCAGCAGCTGTGGTGGTGTTGCGGAGCGCTGAAGGTGAGTTCGTGGGCAGCAGCCAGCCGCAGGCGCTGCCCGAGCTGGAAAAGTGGGCGCTCCGCCTGCTCGACGCGGGCGCGCTGCCCGTCCCGGTAAAGAGCGGGCAGAACCTCGCGGCTGGTTTTGAAACCCAGGCGTCGGGCGTGCGTGGCGTCATCGCGGTGGATTTGGGGTCGGCCGGCGACCCCGAGGCCGAGCGGCGCGTTGGCGAAGTGGCTCGGCTCGTCGCGACGTGTACGGGGCAGCTCGTGGCTCGAGCTCGCGCCGCTCGCGCGCTAGCGGACGCTCAGGCATCCCTGGGCAAGGGTCTGCATGACCTGCGTACTCCGCTGAATAGCCTGCGTCTGGGTATGCACCTGCTCGGGCCAGGGCTGGCGGCGCAGGACCCCGCGGTCGTGCAGCGCACGCATCGGGCCGTGGATCGCATGGCCACGCTCGTGACCGAGATGTTTGATGCTTTGCACAAAAACTGAGCTGGCCACCCACCCAATCAGCGGCCAACCGAGCACTGGCTCCCCGGTCATGCGCTCGAGTGAAGCTCGGGAACACGCGGCCCGAGCGGCGGAGGCCGCCGTGGGCTGGGGCGAGCGTCCTTTTCTCGAGCGCGCCGAGCTCTTGCGGAACGCGGCTCAATTGCTCCGAGAACGCGCACGGCCATGCGCTGAGCTGATGGCGCGTGAGATGGGCAAGCCGATCGCAGAAGGGCTAGCAGAGCTCGAGAAGTGCGCGTGGGTCTGTGAGTATTATGCGGAGAACGCCAAACGTTTCTTGAAGCCTCAGCTGATCGAGACGGAGGCCACGGTGAGCTACGTTTGTTTCGAGCCCTTGGGCGTCGTGCTGGCGATCATGCCGTGGAATTTCCCATTTTGGCAGCTGTTCCGCTTCGCGGCGCCCGCCTTGATGGCGGGCAACGCCGTCCTGCTCAAGCACTCCTCGCTCGTGCCCGGTTGCGCGGACGCGCTCGCGGCTCTGCTGCACGACGCGGGCGTGCCAGACGCAGTATTTGTAAATTTGCGTCTGAGTCGAGCGGACGCCGAGGCCCTCATCGAGCACGACGCCATCGCTGCCGTCACTTTTACCGGAAGCACCAGCGCAGGTCGCGACGTGGCGGCTCGAGCCGGACGTGCGCTAAAGAAGTCGGTGCTGGAGCTCGGTGGATCGGACCCGTATCTCATATTGTCGGACGCTGACCTCGAAGCCGCCGCCGATGCGTGCGTGGCCAGCCGGCTCGGCAACAACGGTCAGAGCTGTATTTCAGCCAAGCGCTTCGTGGCGGTGAAGGAGGTTCGAGTCGAGTTCGAGGACGCGGTCATACGCCGCATGAAAGAGCGGCGGTTTGGCGATCCCCTGGCTGCGGATACCCAGCTGGGGCCAATGGCGAGCCTGACGTTACGCGACCACCTGCACGCTCAAGTCCAGGCCAGTATGGCGGCAGGTGCGACGCTCCTCTTGGGTGGCACGATTCCCAAGCGGGTGGGAGCCTGGTACCCACCGACCGTATTGTCCAATGTACGTCCGGGGATGCCGGCCTATGCGGAGGAGCTGTTTGGCCCGGTTGCGGCCATCATCGAAGCGAGCGATGAAGAGGACGCCATACGCATCGCGAACGATACGATGTACGGGCTTGGCTGCGCCATTTTTTCCCGCGACCGGTCGCGCGCTGAACGTATCGCCAAGAGCCGGATCTTGGCCGGTGTCTGTTTCGTCAATGAGCCCGTGCGCTCTGATCCGCGCCTGCCGTTCGGCGGTGTGAAACGTTCCGGTTACGGCCGAGAATTATCGCTATTTGGGATTCAGGAGTTCGTGAACATCAAGACCGTCTACGTTAAGTAGCGTTCGTGACGCGCTGCTCGCGAAGCGCGAACGAGGCGAAACGCCGCAAAGGTCCCGTTTCTGTCACGTCCTCTTGCCTCACCCGGGGCGCGGTCAGCCGCCAGAGCTCAAAACCACCCGTGCGACGCAGCGGACGCCGGCCGCCATGGGTCTTGGCATCGGCCCTGCATGTACGGGCTCGACTCGAGACTTTCCGCAAAAGGACCTTAGGCATGTTGAGAAGCGCAACGAAGATCATTGGCCACCGCTTGAGCGCACTGGACGGGGACATCGGTCACTGCACCGATTTCTTGTTGGACGACCAGAGGTGGACGTTGCGCTACATGGTGGTAGAAACCGGCGCCTGGTTGGCGAACCGGCGCGTGTTGATTTCGCCCCTGGCCCTGAACAAGGCGGACTGGACCTCGCGGCGCCTGGTGCTCGAAGGGACTCGGCAGCAGGTCGAGACGAGTCCGGTTTGGCACTCCGACGCCGTGGTCTCCGCGGAGCACGAGCTCGAGCTGTCGCGCCACTATGGCTGGAGCCTATGCGGCTTCGGAGGGTTGCCCGGCGACGGCCCTGCGCTGCCCGCGGTCGAACCCCCTTCTCTAGCCAGGGATCCCTCCACCCTCCGTGCAGTCAAAGAGATGTTGGGATACAGGCTGGAAGCAGAGGACGGCAGTGTGGGTCACGTGGAGGACTTCATCGTCGACGACGACCAATGGACGATGCCTTTCCTGGTCATCGACAGTCGGAACTGGCTCTCCGGGCGCAAGCTCTTGCTCCCCACCGAATGGGTGAGCCTCATTAACTGGGAGGAGCGCCAAATCCACGTCCCGCTGCCGGGGTCCAGGATCGAGGACGAGCCCGAATACAATCCCGCGGCTCCGCTTTACGAACGGGTCGAGGAGCGGGTGATGCACGAGTATCCAAGCTCGAGCAGGCTCCCGGCGTTTTCGATGCCGCGTTCGTGGAGCTTTGGCCCACCGGAATCGTGGGGAACACGTGGACTCCGCGCGGCCCTCGCGCGCATAATCCACGGATGATGGGGACTGACTCGAACAACGATTTTCGGATCGAAACAGACAGCCTGGGCGAAGTCCAGGTACCGAAGCACCGCTATTGGGGGGCTCAAACCGAGCGCTCGCGCAAGAACTTCCCGATCGGTCAGGAGCTCATGCCGCGTGAGGTGATTGCGGCCATCGCGCTGGTCAAGAAGGCCTGTGCCTACGCCAACGTCGTGTGCGGGGTGCTTACATCGGAAAAGGCGCGGCTGATTGAGGAGGTGTGTGATGAGATCATCGCGGGCGACCTCGACGCCGAGTTCCCATTGCCCGTTTGGCAGACTGGCTCGGGCACTCACACGAACATGAACGTCAACGAGGTGATCGTCAATCGCGCGCACGTGAAATTGGGAGGAAGCCTGCTCGACCCCCAGCGCGAGCTGCACCCGAACGACGACGTCAACAAGTCGCAGTCGTCGAACGACGTGTTTCCGACGGCCATGAACCTCGCGGCACATCGCATGATTGCGGAGCATACCCTGGTCAAGGTCAGGATCTTGAGGGACGCCCTGGCGGAGAAGGCCCTCGAGTTCATGCCCATCGTCAAGATCGGCCGCACCCACCTGATGGATGCCACGCCGCTCAGGTTGGGCCAAGAGCTCTCTGGGTATGTGCACCAATTAGACCAGCGCCTGTCTGCGCTCGAGAGCTCGAGCCAACGCTTGACACTGCTGGCCATCGGCGGAACTGCGGTGGGGACAGGGTTGAACACGCCGGTCGGTTTCGCCGAGAGCGTCGTGCAACGGCTTAGAGAGCTGAGCGGCTTGCCGTTTGTTCCAGCCATCAACCACTTCGCCGCGCAAGCTTCACACGACGACATCGTGGACGCATCGGGGGCGCTCCGGGCGACCGCGGTGAGCCTGATGAAGATCGCGGGGGACCTGCGCCTATTGTGCTCGGGTCCGCGCGCCGGCATCGGTGAGCTAGTGATGCAGCCCACCGAGCCCGGCTCCTCGATCATGCCGGGCAAGGTGAACCCCACGCAGGTCGAGGCCCTGACCATGGTCTGCAGCCAGGTCGTGGGCAACGACGCCACGATCGCGGTGGCGGGCATGGGCGGGCAGCTGGAGCTCAACGCCTATAAGCCGGTCATGATCTTCAATCTGCTCATGGCCGCACGCAACCTGGGAGATGCTTGCCAATCTTTTGCTGAGCGCGCCGTTGCGAGCCTGGAGGCGGATGTCGAGGTCATCGCCCAGCACCTCGAGCGCTCGTTGATGCTCGTCACTGCTCTCAGCCCACATGTAGGCTACGAGCGCGCGGCGAAGATCGCTCAGAAGGCGCATCGGGAGCGTTTGACGCTCCGGCAGGCCGCGCTTTCATCGGGCTGGGTGACCGCCGACGCTTTCGATCGCTGGGTGGACCCCCGACGCATGCTGGGCCCCCTCGATCAGGGCTGATATTTCCCAGGTTTTCTGGGCATCGTTTTTGGTTGTCGGGCTTCGTGTTAAAAGGGCGGGCAATGCCGTCGTCCGACCGAGCTCCGGTGTTCTCCGTCAGCAAACGAAGGAAGACGCTGCTCGGCTATGCTCTGATGCTGCTCCTGACCCTGGGTGCCTTCCTGTGGATCCGCGCTGAGGGCGAGACTCTGAAGGCACCCCCGCTGGGGGACGTGGCGGTCGCCGTGGCCCGGCGGCCCTCGGAGAACGTGCTTTTGCACGTGCTGCTCAGCCTGGTCGTGGTGATTATTGCGTCGAGGGCGCTTGGCGGGCTGTTCAAGAGAGTGCGGCAGCCTCCCGTCATCGGCGAAGTTCTGGCCGGGATTCTGCTAGGGCCGTCGCTCCTGGGCAGGGTGGCCCCCGAGGTACAAGCCTTCCTGCTGCCGGTCGCGATCGCGCCTTACCTGGCGGTGATCGCTCAGGTCGGCATCATCCTGTTCATGTTCCTGGTCGGGCTCGAGCTCGATACCAGCCTGCTCAGCAAGCGCTCACACGTCACGCTGGCCATTTCCCACAGCAGCATCGTCGTGCCGTTTGTGTTGGGGTCGGCGCTGGCGCT
>JANOIG010000248.1:0-10717 GCA_031407405.1 Deltaproteobacteria bacterium | reverse complement strand
GATCAGCCAGGCGGTATTGATGAGGGTCGGCTGACGCGGCTGAAACTCGGTCATGTAAAGGGGAAGGTCAAGATCGCTACCGAGTGTGGCCAGGTTCTGCATGGCGATGACGAACGAATCGGGCTCGGGGTCGTCGGCCATATCACCTCCGTGGTACAGGTGGTGCGCGATGCCATCGAGCTGCTCCGCGTTCGTTCGCGCTAAGTATCCTTGCACCGCGCCGTAGCCAATCCCGATCGGCTCGGGCCCCCAGAGCTCGGGTTTGTGAGCCAGCGCCGACGCGTTGATGGCGCTGCGGACGGCGGCCAATGCCTCGGGGTATCCCGCCAGCGTGCCCGCGGCGGGGCCGAATTCACAGGTCTCCCAGCTTGCAGACCAGTCGGGCTCGTTCTGGATGCTGATGAAATCCGGCTCGACACCGCGCGCGGCGTATTCGCTCAGGGCATTCACCCACCAGCGCGCGAATTCATCGTATTGAAAGGCGTCGCCGTTCCTGCGCAGCGTGCCGCCGTTTTTGGTGCTGCCGTTGCTCTTGAGGTACGCTGGCGGAGACCACGACGACATCATGAGCTTGGGCCGGCGTCCGCTCACTGCAGTTGCCTGCTCGACGATGGTGACGAGCTCATCGTCGGAGAATGGAGTAGACTCGCTCGTGCCGCTGATTTGCTCGTTCTGGTACCAGTTGGCGACCCTCAGGATATCCAGCCCGAGCTCCGGGAACAGAACCTGGTAGACGTCGTCGCCCGGAAAGTCGCGCCGGGACAGGAAGTCCGCGTAGTAGACGACCGCAGCGCCAAAGCCCACTAGCGTCTGGTAGCGCTGGTCGAGCCTGACGTTCACCTCGACGTCGGCCACGGGCGTTGGACGATGGCCGGCGTCGGCAGTGTCTATCGAGCCCGAGGCAGGTTGCGCCCGGTCGGGGCCGCACGCCAAAGTTTCTGCCAAGCCGAGCAACCAGGGCAGGGGCCGCAGCCGTAGACCGATGCGGGTGGTACGGCGCAGGATCACGGCGCGCGCCATTACTCGCCGCCGTCAGGCTCGGCGTCGGCAGACGGGGCCGCGTCGAGGGCCCCGGAATCCGGAAGCCGCACACCGGCATCCGTCGTGGCCCCACGGCGCACGAAGGCGATGTCATCGAGCCACATTTCGTAGGTCGTTCCCGCACCCAGCTGAAACTCGATCGCCGCTAGCTGCTCGGGTCGAAATGCACCGACCTCGAGCCCAAACCCGGCTTGTGTCACCGATTCGAACTCGATCCGGTACTCTTGCCACTCGGCGCCGATGGTTACGCCGAGGCCATGCGCGTCAAAGCAAACCTCGCTGCTCGGGCACGTGCCGCCAGAGCCCACGCCGCGAACGGACGGGTTCTGGAGTGTCACGCGCAGGCTAGCGCTGCCTCGCGCCCAGAACCTGAGGCCGGAGTAGTACGAGGCGTCGTAGTAGCAGGATTCACTGCCCGTCTCGGTCCAACGCAGTCCCAGGCCAAAGCCGGAAAATGTCGGAAAGCCGCGCCCCGTCGTGTGCAGCGCCGCGTTGCCGGGCGCAGGCGTGCTGTCGTCGAGCACGAACTCGAGCAGCTGCTGCCCCCCCAGCGTCTCGTCATTGTACGGGTACCAACCACCCGCGCGGCCGTCGACGACCAGGCTCGCCGGCGTAAGGTCTTCGAAGTCATCGATCATGGGGTTCGCTCCCGTAGCGACAGCGCTCGGGCAAGCCACCAGCGGATTGACGTTGGGTGGGGCCGCCTCGGGTGGTATCGGCATGGGCATGGAGGCGTCCGCCGTAGCATCCGCGTCGCCGAGGGCCGCGGGCTTTCGTGGCAGGCGGTCAGCGCTGCAGGCCAAGAGCCCGCTGGCGCCCCAAATCATCAGCTTCCGAAGGCGCAGGCGAGGTTTTTTGTAGGTCAATCTGTGCTCCGAAAAAGGGACTCGTTTGTGGGCGGGGCCGACGCGGGCGCGAGCTCGGCGCGGGCCCGCGTTTCAAATGCGGGAAAAGATTGCCGAGCGCAGCTTAAATGCTGGTGAAATTTCTGTTAAAAGCGGCTGACGAGCTCGTATGGCCAAGCGCAGCGATGGCGGGACAGACGCGGAGCTTTACTTCGCCTTCGGCGAGTATTGCCTCGATGTAGCGGAGCGTTCGCTCCGCTGTCGCGGTGAGCCCGTGGCGCTGACGGAGAAGGAGTTTCAGCTGCTGCGTGAGCTCGTACAGGCGCGCGGCCGCGTCCTCGCCAGGGATGAGCTCATGCAACGCCTGTGGCCTGACACCGCCGTCGAGGGCAACATCCTGGCCGTCAACGTCAGCACGTTGCGCAAGGCGCTGGGAGATTCGGCGGCCGAGGCACGTTACATCCAGACCTTGCCGCGCCGCGGTTATCGCTTCGTGGCGGCCGTGCGCGGCCTGGCCACGCCTGGTGGCGCAGTGGCGGCCGAGGGCAGCGTTGATTCAAGAGCCAGGCGTCGTGGCGGCGCAGCCGCGTTCGTCGGCAGAGAGGCGGAGCTCGCACTCTTACGGGCCCTCGTGACGGGCGCAACGCAGTCGCGCACCGCTTTTGTGATGGGTGATGCGGGCATTGGCAAGACCACGTTGTGCCAGCGCCTGCTTGCTCAGGGGGACGGTGGATCCAACACTGAGCACGGCCTCGTGACGGCCACCGGTCGCTGCCTCGAGCATTGCGGTGAGGTCGACGCCTACCTGCCCTTCGTGCAAGCTCTCGGTGCCTTGCTCTGCGGGGCGCAGGCAGAGCTCGCGGTCGAGATCGTGGCTCGCCACGCTCCCAGCTGGTGTCGCTTGTTTCCCACCAGCTTCGACGCCACCCAAGCGGCGGAGGCGCCAGCGCCCACGGCTGGGAGAATGCTGCGTGAACTCGCGGATGCTCTGGGCGAAATCGGGCGGCACCGCCCATTGGTTCTCCTGATTGAAGACCTGCACTGGGCGGATCCGTCGAGTCTCGATCTGATCCGATACCTGGCGGACGCACCGCTCGAGGGCGGGGTCTGGCTGGTCTGCACGTTGCGCTCCGGGCAGGTCGAGAGCTCGAGCGAGCCGCTCTTGGGCTTGCGCCGCAGTTTGCTCGCGCGCGGGCAAAGCCTGGAGATTTCCCTGGATTGCCTGTCGGAACCGGAGCTCGTGGCTTTCCTCGATCAGCGCTTTCATCCCAACGACTTCGCCCGCGAGCTAGCTCGCGCGCTCTTCCGAGTGACCGGAGGCCATCCGTTGTTTGCGACGCGCTACGCGGAGGCGCTCGCAGCGCGCGGCGAGCTGGTGCAGCGTGAGGGGAGTTGGGTTCTTGGCCGTTCAATGGCGGAGCTACAGCTCGACGCGCCGCCCGACGTGCTGGCCTTTCTGCGCACTCGGCTCGCGGCTCTCGGCAGCACCCAGCGGCGTCTGCTGCAGCACGCCAGCGTGCAGGGAGAGAGCTTCGACTCGGCGCTGCTGGCAGAGTTGCTCGAAGCTCCCGAGGTCGAGGTGCAGGAGCAGCTGTACCATCTGGATACCAGCCATCGTCTGGTCGACACGCTCGACGAGGTGGAGCTGACGAGTGCCGGGTCGACGACGCGCTATCGCTTCGCCCATGCGCTCTACCAACAGGTGCTGTACGCGGACCTCGTCAATCGGCGCCGGACAGAGCTGCACCTTCGCACCGCCACGCTCCTCGGCGACAGGCATGAGCAGAATCTGGACCCAGTGGCCTCCGAGCTTGCCCTGCACTTCGAGCGCGGGCGAGACTTCAGCCGCGCGATTGAGCTCCACGTGCGCGCCGCCGGGCACACGGTTCGCCAGTGCTCGGCGATGCGCGAGAGCTCAGCTCATTTGACTCGGGCCATGGCCTGGCTCCCCAGGCTCCCGCCCGGGGAAGCTAGCGGCTGGCGCTACGTTTTGCACTGGGCGCGCGGCTGGAGCTACGTCCCGCAAGCGCTCTACGCGGAGGCGAGTCGGGATTTTTCGGTGCTCGTCGATGAGGCGCTCGCCATCGAGCGCGCAGCCCCCGAGCCCGGGCAGGTGGCGCTCCGGCGCGCGGTCTCCGCGTTCGAACCCGGAGCCGGCGCTTGGTGGTCGCGTGCGCCGAGCAGCGCGGTCGAGCTTCAGCTGGAGGCGCTCTTTGCCTCATGCTTGGTGCATCTGTTGACACATGGCCTCGAACCCGTGCGCCTGGGCGCAGAACGAATGCTCGCGCTCGCCGAGAGCATTGATGACGAAGCCCGCCAGGCGGAAGCCCTGACCCTGCTCGCCAACGCCGGGCTCCGTTCGGGAGCTCTGGAGGCGGCGCTCGCCGCCAGTCAGCGCGCCCTCCGCCTGGCTCGCCCGAGCGGCCACCGCCGTGCGCGCCTCGGTGCCCTGCATGCACTGGGGCTGGCGTACTATTTTCGCGCCGAATACGCCGCCGCAGAAGCACACTGCAGCCAGGCGCAAACCGTCCTCTTGGAGCTGCCCAAGGACGCCTTCTCACCCTTGGATGTACTTTTCTCTCTGGGTTTTAGCCAGGCCAGCAGAGGCTACATCAGTAGCGCGCGGCTCACCTTCGAGCAGGCCAGTGAACGCGCGCGGCTCAGCGATAACACCGAGATGCTGGCTCGGAGCGGCGTGGCACGCTCCTGGCTGCTATCCGAGCTCGGGCTGGGCACGTCGGATGAGGGCGAGGAGCCGGCGCCGGGGTGGCAACCCGAGAGTCGCGCCGACGTATTGATGCAACGTGCACGGAACGCGGCGTACCTAGGAGACGGACCACGAGCGCAAGAGCTGCTCCGGCAAGCCGAGCAAACGCTCGAGCTTGGAGAGACACCGGTCGGGCGCGGTCACCTTCGCCGCTGTGTGCTACGGCTACGCGCGGCGCGTTGTCGAGTGTCGCACGCGCTCGGAAACTGGCAAGCGCTGGGGGGCGAGTCGCAGCTGCTTTACGAGGCGGCCGCCGCTGACGGCGCGCGCAAATACATGGCGCTGGCGCTAGACTGGAGAGCGGCCGTGGCAGCGAGCCAGGGTGATCCAGCTCGCGCTGCAGCGGAGCTGCGAAGCGCGCTCGGGCTGTTCGACGAGCACCCGGCTCCGCTCGTGACTTGGCGCCTGTGGGCGCGCCTGAGCGTGGTGTTGCTGGAGCTCAAAGACGGCAACTCGGCGGCACGAGCCCGCAGCGCAGCGGCGAGCGGTATTGCCTTCCTGAGCCAGCACTGCGACGACGAGCTGCGCGCCGCGTTCGCGCGCTCCCCCGCGGTCGTGGCGCTCGAGCCTGGTTAGGTTGGAGCCAGTGCCATGCGTGGTCCCGCACGGGCCTTTGGTGTAGACTGCGCGCATGGCATTTGACTGGCTCGGCGCTGCGGAACGCCTGAGAGCGATCGCACAGACTGGCCTCACCTATTCGCAAGACCGCTTCGACCTGCAACGTTATGGCGAGCTGACAGACATGGCGCACGGCATGCTAGCGGAGCTGCTCGTACAACCTCCGCAGGCCATCCGAGAGGTGTACGCGCTCGAGCAGGGCTACCCCACCCCCAAGGTAGACGTCAGGACGGCCGTGTTTTCGGAGGGTCGCATCCTGCTCGTCGAAGAGTGGCTCGACGGTTTGTGGACGATGCCGGGCGGGTGGGCTGACGAGGCGGACTCGCCGCGCGAAGCGGCAGAGCGCGAGTGTCGTGAAGAGTCCGGCTATGACGTGCGAGTCAGCCGTCTGATCTCGCTCAAAGATCGGCGGCGTCACGCGTACGAGCCGCGCCATCTGGGCGGCATCTACAAGTTATTTTTTCTCGGCGAGGTCGTCGGCGGTGAAGCGCGCGCCTCCGAAGAGACCACCGACGTCGGCTTCTTCGCCTTGGACGCGCTGCCCCCGCTCTCCCACGCACGAACGCTGCCGGCAGACATCGAGCAAGCCCGCTCGCACTGGGAGAGCCCGGCGTTACCGACCACCTTTGATTAAGGGCTCAGCCAAGCGGATCGTCAGCAGGTTCACGGCGCGCAGCATGACACCGGGACGTCCTGTCCGGCACCCGGCAGTCTGTGCCCTTGCAATTCAGCGCGAACCTACAATGACCCGAGCCATGGCCGCCGGTGATTCCTGCGTTGAAAACGGCACAGCCAGAACAAACCGAGCGGCCGCGACGGATCCCCCCTCTCCCGGACATTAATAGAAGCGGAGGAACATCGAATGCCAAAAAAGCCAAACATCCTGCGCACTGCCGCGACCCTTCCGTTCGGGCTCTTGATCGCCGCGTGCTCGGGGTCGGGGGATGTGGTCGACCTCGGGGGAGGGTCCGGCGAGCTCGAGGACACCGTGCCGGCGGCGTGTGCCGCACCGGAGCCGAACGGGCAGGTCACGGTGGTGGACCAGGCCGGGCTCGAAGCGCTCAGGGGCTGTGAGGAGCTCGAAAGCCCCCTTCGCATCATGACTTTTGCCGGTGTGGACCTGCGCCCCTTGAGCTCCTTACGAGTGGTCAGGGGTGAGCTCAGCATCATCGGCGACGTGAACGACGATACGACCTGGCTCGACTCGCTCGAAGGGCTCGAGTCGCTCGAAAGGGTGGGTGGCCTCTGGCTGCGCCGGTTCTCGGCGCCAACGCTGCAGCCGCTGCGGAACCTCTCGGAGGTGGTCGGCGGCATCCATGAGCAGGGATACTCCCAGATCAGGATTGAGAACGCTTCGAGCCTGCGAACTCTTGCCGGGCTCGACAACGCGGTCGGGTTTCGGCAATTGGTCGTCTCTGATAACCCGAAGCTGGAGAGCCTCGATGGTTTGCAACCGCCAAGCGACATGGACTACATCTCTCTAGTCAGCAATCCCAAGCTCACGGACATTGAAGCACTGAGCCCCGTGAGATTCGTTAACGGAGACTTGCAGATTGTTGCCACCGGCATCGAGAGCCTCGACACCGACTTTGAAGGCGTGATGATCCTCATGGTCAAGGACAACCCAGCCTTGGTGGCTATCACCGCTTTCGACGGTGTGGTCGTTGCGTCCCAACTCCATATCAGGGACAATCCGCAGCTCAGCCAACTGCCGGAATTTCGGAACCTGATGATCCTGAACTCCCTGGTCGTCGTGGGCAACCCGCAGCTCCGCTGGTTGCCGACCTTTCCCATGCTCGAGGGCCTGAGCGGATACCAGGAAGGCTTAGACAATTACAAGAGGATGCAACTGCTACAGATCGCTGGCAACACCTCGTTGCAGCAATTCGTCGCACCGCCTCGGCTGCAGGCGGTGACGTCCCTCATCATCCAGGACAACGCCAGCCTGAGCAAGATTGACTTTGGGGCGCTAGAGGCGCTCACCGAGCTGATGATCGCGAATAACCCGAGCTTAGCCTCCGTCAGCCTCGGTCAGCTGCAAACGGTGAATTCTCTGGAGCTGCTGGACAATGGGCTACTACCCACCGCAGGCTTCAGCGACGTGCAAACGTTCACGCGCGACATCCAGGGCAACGCGGGAGAAGTTGCTCCGTAGTGCTAAGCTGAGCTCCAACAACGATGCACGGTTCACGGCGAAAGGCACTCGTTGCTGGTTTGGGCTGGTTTACCTTGGCCCAGGCTGCGTCCAGCGCCGAGCTGAGTTGGCAGGGCAGGGTCGGCTGCCCCGATCGGGAAGAGCTCGTGTATCGCATCGAACGCGCTCTCGGCGGGCCCCTTGCGCGCTCCGCGCCCCTGCACTTCCGGGTGCAGGTTGCGTCGTCGCGGTCCGGTTTCGACGCTCGGCTCAATATCACGGGCGGGGCGACGCAGGCAGACAAAGAGCGCGTGGTCAGCGCACCCGATTGCGAGAAGCTGGTCGACGTGGTGGCCCTCACGGTCGCGCTAGCACTGGGCGCAGCCAAACCGGAGGCCAGCGCAGAGGGCAAGGGATCGGTACTTTCGACATCCACCGCGCCCGAAACGTCCCAAGCCGAGCTAACCTCACAGGCCCGCGCGAACGACCTGCCCGTATCCGATGACGAGACACAAGCAGGGTCAGATGGACATCACACAGGTCCCGCTCCGGGCGTCTCTCTGTGGCTGATCGGAGACACGGGCTCGCTGCCGTCGGCCGGCCTCGGCGCGGCGTTTGGTCTGGAGCTGAGCTGGCGGCACATCCAGCTGCACGCACTCGCTACCCTCTTGTTCGAGCAACACACCGAAGCCGGCACCCTGCCTGGCCCGCTGCCAGGTGCGGCATCCGCGGAGGCTGGCGTCACCCCGGGTGCGGATCTGGGACTGGCCCTCGGCAGCCTCAGCGCCTGCGCTGCGCCGTACGGGTCCTTTCGTTCGCCACAATCCATCGCGCTGTGTGCGGGTTGGGAAGTGGGACGCCTATCCGGAACAGGCACGGACGTGCCGCAGCCGCGCAGCGGCGGGGCGCTGTGGGTCGCTCCGCGTGTCGAGCTCGGGGGCCTCTGGGCGCTGCCCGGCACCCAGCTGCATCTCGGCGGGTTCTTGACGGCGGCGGCACCGCTCAACCGAGCCCAGTTTGCCCTGCGCGACGTCGGCACCATCCATCGCGCCGCGACGGTGGTGGGCCGCTTGGCGTTTGGAGCCGTTTGGGTGCTCGAATGAGCAAAAGGCCCAAGCTCTACGCGGTTGAGGAGCCGCATGCTGCCGGTGATGCCGACGCCGAGCCACACTCAGACGATGTTTCGCCGGACGAGTCGGACGTTGCGCACACCGAGTTCGACAGCGTCTACGAGCAACACCTGGACTTCGTGTGGCGCTCTCTACGCTTGCTGGGCGTCGCGCCTGAAGCGCGCGAGGACGCTGCTCAGGATGTCTTCAGCATCGCCGCGCGCAAGCTGCCGGAGTTCGATGGGCGCGCTTCCCTGCGCACCTGGCTGTTCGCGATCGTGCAACGCGTGGCCGCCAACCAGCGCCGCACCCGCCGCCGCAAGATCGATCCACTCGAGCCGCTCGGAACGACCCTTCAGGCACAGCAACCCACCGCTCATGCCTTTGCGGAAGCGGCGGAAGCGGCCGAGAGCATCGAGCGCTTCTGCGCGGGACTCGACGAGGTCCCACGCGCGGTGTTCTTGCTCGCCCTGCTCGAAGAGCTGCCCGCTTCTGAAATCGCGGAGGCCCTGAATATTCCCGTGAACACTGTCTATTCGCGCGTGCGCACCCTGCGCCTACAGCTCAAGCGCTGGCTGGATACCGAGGAGGCGGAACATGGCTGAGCCCAAGATGTTGGAACATACTCTCGCGTTGGCGCGCGTGGGGCTCGCGCCATCGGCGGCCGAGAGGCAACGCTTACGCGCGGCGCTCGCGCTCGGTCCCAGGCTCGACAGAAGCACGTCGCCCGCTGCCGGGCAGGCACTCGAAGCGGGGAGCCATGGCTCACGATCGGGCAGCGCGGTGGCTCGCGGAGCGCTGTCCAGCAGCGGCTGGGCGGCCATCAAATCCTCCGGCAGGGCGGGTCTCATCAGCGGGGTCCTATTGATGGGCGCGGGCTTCGCAGGCGGGTATTGGATGGGCAGACACGACAGCCCGCCAGAGCCAACCGCCGCGACGGCGCCAGCGGAGGAGATACCGGCCGCGCCCACAGCAGCACGAGCTCCGGTGGTCGCTAGCGAGGCGACCCAACCCACTCCTCGGAGCTCCGGCCTCCCCCAACCCGATGTCATACCTCAGAGCGCGGACTTTGCTCCGAACGGATCGGGCACGCGCGCCCTCGACATCAACAAAACGCGTCGCCACCGCGACAGCGTGGGACCTGGGCTCGGCGGAGCCCAGTCAGCGGACGCGTTCAATCAGGAGATGGCCCTGTTACAGCGCGTCGAACGAGCGCTCCGCAACGAAGACCCAGCGCTCGTGTCCTCCCTGCTGAACGAGCTGGACGCACAGCACCCACGCGGCGTGCTGAGCGAGGAACGGCAAGCCGCGCGCGTGATGGCCCACTGCCAGGCGAAAGAGCCCAACGCACGCCTGGCCGCTCAGCGCTTCTTGCGCGCCCTGCCAAACAGCGTCTACACGGACCGCGTGCGCTCCCTGTGTGACCTGGAGTTGCCCACGCAGCCCTGAGCCGCGCGACCCGCCGCCGTTCCGTGCTGGGCGAGCGGCCGCGGAACGTTGCAGAGCACGCTTTGCGAGTCAGTGCTATCGTTGGCCAAGCATGACCCCTAGACGCGCTTTTTCATCCTGGCTGCTCCTCGCGGCGATCCTCGGCCTTGGAATCGTGCTCGGAAAATTTGGGTCCCAGTGGCTGGGAGGGCGTGAGAACCAATATCGGCCTGATGTCATTGCGCAGGTGAGAGAATTGTCGCGTCTCGAGGGTGTGAGCTACCACGTCGAGCGGGTGGTGGATTTAAAGGACGAGCAGCGAACTTTGTTCGGGCTCCTGCCCGCGGACGACGCCATTCTGCTCGTAGCGAGCGGAGAGGTCATCGCGGGCGTGGATCTCGCTCAGCTACGAGCGGAAGACGTCGCGGTGTCGCCCGATCGACGGACGGTGACGATTCGGCTGCCCCGCGCTCGGGTGTTCTCCGCCCGGCTCGACAACGCTCGCACCTACGTGCACACGCGCAAGACCGACCTCCTGGCGCAACGCAGGGAATCGCTCGAGACCCGAGCCCGACAGGCAGCGGAACAGACCTTGCAAACGGCCGCTGAGGAAGCCGGCATCGTGCAACGCGCTGAGGATTCGGTCGCAAAAACGGTGAAGAGCCTGGTGCGCGCTCTGGGCTATGAAGACGTGCGTGTCGACTTCCTAGCTGGCGCCTGAGTCCCAACCTTCGCCCTGACTCAGCTCTTGGTCAAACGAATCGCCGCACCAGCT
>JANOIG010000235.1:0-26442 GCA_031407405.1 Deltaproteobacteria bacterium | reverse complement strand
GTCCAGGCACAAGCCATGACGCCCGAGTGCCTCTGAAACACCGCGTAGGCGCTCCTGAGACTCGTGATGATCCAAAGGACCCGAAATGTAGGCAAAGTCTCGGCAGCCGTGCACCTGCACCAGGTGTTCTGCCGTTTGTGCGGCCGCCGCGGCGTTGTCGATCAGGATTGAAGGTACTCCGTCGACGCGCTGACCCACGGCGCACATGGGTACGACGCAGCGCTCCCGGAGCGTGGCGAGCACACCCGCGAGCGGCGTGAACGACTCGATGAGCCCTGCGGCCAGAACGATGCCGTGGACTCGACTCTCGTCGAGCAGACGAAATAGGCGGTGCTGGTCCGCCGAACGGATCCAGTTGTTGCGGCCCGCGAACACCCACAGATCGATGTCGTGGGAGGCGCACGCCCGCTCCATGCCCAACCGGAGGCCTCCCTGGTAATCGTCCCGCAAGCTGGCGTTGCAGGTCAACAGGGCCAGAACCTTGCGCTGCGACATTCTTTCGGGAAACCTGCTCCACTCGCCCGGCACGCGCCGGGGGGCAAGCTCATACTATATATCGTTATCCAGCGTACGTCGAAGCTGCGGTGAACCGTAAACGCCTGTCGCCGAACGGACCGAGTGCGCCCTATGCTGGGGTCATGCCGCACCCTGGCCCTGCCTTCGTCACCCCCGACCCAGCCGTCGTATTGGACAACGCCTGGGCCCGCCAGCAGTTTCCCTCCCTGGGGCTGCGGGTCAAGGGCGATTGGGCGGCCTATTTCGACAACCCAGCGGGCACTCAAGTGCCACGCCACGTGCAGCGGGGGGTGGCGGAGTACCTTCTTTACGCCAACGCCAATACGCACGGTAGCTTCGTCACCAGCCAACGTACGGACCACGTCATTGCGCGGGCTCGGGCGCTGGCGGCGGCGTTTTTGGGCGCCGCCTCGGGCTCTGAGGTGGCCTTCGGTCCCAACATGACCAGCCTGACGTATGCGCTGAGCCACGCCTTTGCGCGTCAGCTCGCGCCGGGTGACGAGCTGATTGTGACCGATCTGGACCATGATGCCAACATCAGCCCCTGGTTGGATCTGGAAGATCGCGGCATTGTGGTGCGTCGCATTCCGGTACGCGGCGAAGACTGTACCCTCGACCTCGAACGGTTCGAACGGCTGCTCTCGCCGAGGACCCGGCTCGTGGCCGTGGGCTACGCCTCGAACGCCGTGGGCACCATCAATGACGTGGCTCGCATCACTGAGCTGGCTCACGCGGCGGGTGCACGGGTCTGGGTCGACGCGGTTCATTACGCGCCACACGGGCCGATTGACGTGCAGGCGCTGGGCATCGACTTTCTGGTGTGTTCTGCCTACAAGTTTTTTGGCCCTCACGTCGCCATCCTTTGGGGTCGGGCCGAGTTGCTGGCTGCGCTACCCGTGCAACAAGTGAGGCCTGCGCCTCAAAGCAGTCCTGAGAAGTTTGAGACCGGCACCAAAAACCATGAAGGGTTGGCGGGTCTGGTTGGAGCGTTCGAATATTTGGCAGAGCTCGGCGGTGAGCAGGTCCGTGGGGGGCCGCGCAAAGCTGCACTTGCAGACGTCATGGGTCAGGATGATCTACGCGCCCCGATGGCTCGCGCCATGCGCGCGATTCGCGTGTATGAAGCTAACTTGGCGGCGTTGCTGCTCGACGGGCTTCGCTCCGTGCGCGGGCTGCGGCTCTACGGATTGCCGGAAGCCGTCGACCTTGCCCGCCGAGTGCCCACTTTCGGATTCACACTCGACGGAGTCGCAAATGCCGAGGCGTCGCGGCAATTGGCTGAAAGAGGTATCTTCACCTGGGCCGGTAACCACTACGCGCCGACTTTGATGGAACGGCTGGGCCTCGAAGCCCAGGGTGGCCTAGTGCGGGTCGGAGCGGTGCACTACAATACGCCGGCAGAAGTCTTCCGTTTGATCGAGGCCCTGAAAATGATACGCGCATGATTTTCGGCTCATTTGGCGCGACTTCGAGTCCAGTCTTCGACGCTGACGTCCTTGAAGCGCGCAAAGTCTCTGGGGTGGGTCGTCACCAGCACTAGGCCGTGGACGTTGGCAATGGCTGCCATCTGGCCGTCCACGTACGGGGCGGGGCGCTCCGCGCGCTCGTGTCGTGCCCTCTCCAGCGCATGCCACGCAGCGGCATCTTGATCGTAGGGCAAGATGGGAAACAACTTGAGGACGACTTCCCTGAGGAATGCCTCGAGCACGGCTCTGCGTTTGCCGGGCTCCAGGTACTCGTAGCCCATCACCAGCTCGTTCCACACCGGCGCGGCGATCGCGCACTGTGCTTCACGTCGAGTCAGCCGCTGCACGACCGAGCGGTTGGGCTTGGGCGCGATCACCGCTGCGAGCGTGCTCGTATCGAGCAGATAGCGTAGGGTCACAGCTCTACTTTTCGCCCTGCGTGTCGGTCCCGAAGCACGCGAAAATAGCGCGGACCGATGCCTGGTGCTGCATCGGGAAACTTCTCACGAAACTCCCGGTACTTTTCCGCAAAGCGGTCGCGCCGAGCCTTCAAGCGGGCGTGTTCTGCCAAGGAAACCAGGACCGCAACCGGTTGGCCATCGCGCGTCAGCTGGACCTCCGCCCCCGCCTCCACCTCACTGACGAGGCCTGCCAAATTCCGCTTCGCGTCGGCAAGGGAGTACTGCTTGGACAATGGTACGCCGGCCCATAACACGGCCCGGGGTGATGTCCCGAGTCCAAAGTTCAGCAACGAATTTTCTCGACCCGACAGGGCCAGGGCCGCTCGGGAACGGGACCCGCACCCTCGCTTGACGACGCCCCAGCCGCGCGACTAGGCTGGCGGGCCGCGGGGTGTTC
This sequence comes from Deltaproteobacteria bacterium, assembly GCA_031407405.1. GTDB lineage: Bacteria > Myxococcota_A > Polyangia > Polyangiales > Polyangiaceae > SZUA-265. The sequence goes on along the minus strand of JANOIG010000235.1, from coordinate 23,602 downwards.
GGTAGGTCTGGTGTCGCGGCTCGGGTCGCAGCGAGGAAGCCATGGCAGCAGCAAAGAAGCTATCGAGATCCAGGGTAAGCGGCGCAGGTGCCCTGATGGTGCGAGCCTTCACTGCATTCGCCATATCGGCGTTCGTCGCGTGCGAGCTCCCTCCTGCCGAGGCACCGTTGCCGGCCGCGGGCGCGCGAGCCCCCACCGCGCCCGTTCATTTCGTCAGCAAGAGCAGCTCGGGGGTGAGTGATTCGGAAAGCGCCGCGGAAGATCGGCTGGGTACGCTCAAAGTCCGGCTCGACGCGCTCGGCGCAGGCATCATGGACTTTTGGAAGGCGCACGGCATCGACGCGAAACACGGCGGCATTCATGGCCTGCACGACCGGCGTGGGGTGCCGAAGGAGGATGCCCCGAAGGGCTTGGTGCAGCAGACGCGCCATTTATGGTCCTTCAGCACCTGGTACGCGCGGCGTGAAAAGACTCCGCAGATAAAGGCGGCGGCCGACAATATCTATAAATTCTTGATCGACCACTTCCGGGATGCGGATGGTGAGTTTTTCTACAAGGTCAGCCGCGATGGCAGTCAGGCGCTCGACCCCAAAAAACAGCTGTACGCGGAGAGCTTCGCGATCTTCGCGCTGGCCACGTACGCCGATGTTTTCAATGTGCCCGAGGCGCGACAACAGGCCATGGCTTGTTTCACGTCCATCGATCGCCGCTCGCATGACGCCGAGTACTTGGGGTACGATCAGAGTCAGGATCCGGGTTGGCTCGCAGCCGGCGCGCAGAAGGACACCAACACGCATATTCACCTGCTCGAGGCGTTTACTGCGCTCTACCGGTCGAGCAAGGACCCGAGTGTGCGCTCGCGCCTCGAGGAGCTAGTGAGGGTGATCTCCACGCGAGTCGTCCAACCTTCGAACTACGCGCATAAGGAATTCTACAAAGACTGGCGCGTTCACGAGAAACCGGTGGTCAGCTACGGGCACGACCTCGAGACCGCTTGGCTGTTGCTCGACGCGCTCGACGCATTGGGTACTCCCAATGACCCGCTCGTGCGACAGGTGGCACTGCACCTCGGTAAACATTCGGCCGACCTTGGCTACGACAAGAGCAAGGGGGGGTACTTCGAAGAGGGCGTGCCCGGTGGCGCTCCGAGCAAGTTGGAGAAGATCTGGTGGGTTCAGGCGGAGGCCTTGCCCGGGCTTTGGTGGCTGTACCGTCTGAGCAACGACGTTAGTTACCTGAATCGCCTGGAGGGCACACTGGCGTGGATCGAGCAGCATCAGCTCGATGCCGAATATGGCGAGTGGTTCTGGGGCATCAATCCGGACGGCTCTATCGGCCCCAAAGGAGACCATAAAGGGGAGGAGTGGAAGGCGCAGTACCACGGGCTGCGAGCGGTGGTGTTCACGGCCGATTGGATCGACCAGGTGCTCGGCGCTCCAGGCACGGCAACGCAGGCGCTGACACCGGGCGTGAGTGCAGCGGCGGCCGCGAGCAGCCGCTAGTCTCCGACGGTCCCTCGCACACCTGCTGGCGGAGGTTGCAGGTCTGCTGAGGCCTGACCTGTGCTCGAGCGCGTCTAGAGCAGACTTTAGTACGTCCATTTGCCGTGCGGACGCTTACTTCCGCTGTGCGAAGAAGCGGGCTGGCCTTCGAGCTCTCGGGGTCCGGACGCCGCCTTCCCATCGCCGTCGATGTCGGGTAGATCGAAAGGGGTTTCATTGGACGTTCACCGAGATCCAAACCGCGGCACGACTCGCGCGATGACACGTCGCGCCGTTGCTTTGGGCCTGGCCCTTGGCATGTTGGTTTCGGTCGCGACGTACTTCAACGACTGGGTCATCGGGCAGACGCTCTTCATTGGAAACTACCTTCCCATCTCCGTGTTTGGGACGGTGGTCGTGCTGGCTTTGGGGGTCAATCCGCTGCTCCATCGCATCACCGCGCGCTTACCTTTCACCGCGGGCGAGGTTGCCGTGACCACCGCGATCGCGCTGAGCGCGTGTGGCTGGCCGTCATCTACGCTGTATCGTTACTTGACACCTGCCACGGCGCTGCCGGCGCACTGGCTCAAGACCTCGCCGGCCTGGCAGGCGACGCAGGTGATGAGTTACGTCCCGGGCGCCTCGGCTGAGCTGGGTGAGGGTCACCTGCAAGACCTTGAAGCAGTCGTCAGAAAGGTGCAAGCCGCGGCCAACTTCGATGTCCCTTCGCCGGCGCGTCAGCTGTGGCAGGGGTTGAGCGGCGAGGGCCGTCGCAACGTCGCTAAGGCTGCGGGTGAAGGGCGCATCGATCTGAACCTGAGGGCTTCACTCACGCGTAACCTCAATGAAGCCCTGGCCAAGCCGGGCCTGTTTGAGGCCGTGGGGGCAGCAGGCAACGGCTTGCCCTTGCATGAGGTGGTGCTGAAAAATCGCCTGCGATTGGTAGAGGCGTTTCCTGGTGCTGTGCTTCCGCCGCCCGCCGGCGAGGGTTTGCTCGTGGACGGAGGCCGGGCGGACCCCCTCGTGGTCGATACGCTGATGCGCGGCCGGAGCAGCGCCAATCGCCTGTCGCTCGGCGAGCTCCCCTGGCGCGTGTGGTGGCCGACCTTACGGCTCTGGGGGGGCGCTGCGTTCTTGCTCGGCTTGTGCGGGCTGTGTCTGGCGCTGATCGTACACCCGCAATGGTCGAAGCGGGAGCTCTTGCCGTATCCGATCGTGAGGTTCTTGCGCGAGGCGAGCGAGCGCACGCCCGGTAAGCTGTTGCCCAACGTGGCCAACAATCGGTCCTTCTGGGTCGCCTTCGTGCTCATCGCGGGCTGGCACAGCATCAATGGCCTGCACGCCTGGTTTCCAGAGGTCCCGGAGATTCCGCGTAAGTTTGACCTCGGCGGCCTGTATTCACTGTTCCCCAACGCGGGTCGGGTGAATGGGCAATACGGCTGGTTTGGGCCGACGCTATTTCCCAGCGTCATCGCCTTTTCGTTTTTCATGGCCACGTCGGTGGCCTTCAGCTTGGGTGTCGCGCACCTGATGTTCTTTGCGCTGGGGTCGGCGCTCATCGTCAAGGGCATCCCGCTCGACGTGACGACGTCGGGTGCGTCTCCGAGCTCGCTATTGCGCTTTGGAGCCTACGTCGCCGCGACCGTGATTATCGGTTACACGGGTCGGCGCTTCTATCGCCAGGTGCTGCTCGGGGCTTTCGGTCGCCAACGGGATGCTGATACTCCCGCCTCATCGATTTGGGGCTTGCGTGGCCTATTCGTGTGCGGCTTTGGCGCAATGGTTTGCCTCCGCTCGGCGGGGTTGCACTGGTTGTTCGCCTTCGTATTCGTGGCCCTAGCGTTGATGATCGCGCTGGTGATCACCCGGATTGCCGCGGAGACGGGGAGCTTCTTCATCAAAATGGAGTGGAGCGCGGCCGCGGTCGTCACGGCGTTGCTGGGTTTCGATGCGATAGGGCCTACGGCATTCATCGTGATGGCGATGGCCACTCAAGTGCTCATCCCCGACATGCGTGAGGCGGTAATGCCGTTCCTCGCCCACGGCCTGAAGCTGACTGAAGGCAATACGAGCGCCGCTTCGCCCGCCAAGATCACCCGCTGGATGCTCGTGATGCTGGTGAGTGGCTTTCTGGCTGCGGGCGCTGTCACCATGTACCTGCAGTACAACCACAGCGTGATCCAGGTCGGCAATGAGTGGGCCACCCATCAATTGCCGAAGGTGGCCTTCGACGCGTTGGCACGTTTGATCGCCGACGCGCGCGCGCAGGGCTCGCTGGTGGCGGCAACCGCTGGCGGCGCCTCGCTCGAGTGGTCCGCGATCGCCCCCTCAGAGGGCGCTCTTTTATGGACGGGCATCGGGCTCGCGCTGGTGCTGGGTACTTCGGCCGCGCGTTTGAGGTTACCCTGGTGGCCCCTGCATCCCGTCGCTTTTCTGGTTTGGGACACCTACGCCATCATCATGTTCGGCCCTTCGTTCCTGCTCGGCTGGATGTTCAAGGCAGGCGTCGTGGGTTTGGGCGGAGCGCGTGCGTACCATACGCTCCGGCCGCTGATGATTGGTGTGATTGCCGCGGAGCTGACGAGCGGCCTGTTCTGGGTTGGAGTTGGCATCGTCTACTATTTCGCGACGGGCCAACGTCCAGCAACTTACGCCATTTTCCCGCTGTGAACGCATGAACATCGACTCTCGCCTAGCCCCGCTGCAGAAGCCTTCCGGCCGTGGCGCTCTGCCTCAGCTCGCGCAACGGGTCGAATGGCTCGGGCTCGGGTTGAGCGTGCCAGCTGGCTGGGAAATCGTTCGGCATAGCCTATCCGCCGAGGTGGGCAGCCTGCGCTTCGTCGATCGGCGCCGCGAGCGGCTGGTGATTTCTTGGGCGCAGTGCAAAAGTGCGCCGGATCTGTCACGCCTCGTCGAAGAAATGCGGCGGGAGGCCGAGGCGGGGTCGGGCTCGGAGCCATTCCGTTACGGCCCGTGGCGAGGCATCCAACACATCAAAGCCGATAGCGAGCTCGGTACACAAGCGGTCAGGTACCACGCGGAAACTTGCCGCCTGTTGGAAGCGCATGTGTTTGGAACTGATGCGGCGGAGCAGGAGCAATCTCTGGCGCGAGCGATTTTGGGGCAGCTGCACGTGCTCGACTCCGCGCACACGAGCTGTCGCTGGCGCGCCTTTGATCTGGCGCTGAAGACGCCCAAGAATTTCGCGCTGGTGGGCGCGGACGTGGCGCCCGCCGACGTGCGCTTTCGCTTTGAGGAACGGGGCGGGGCCGGTACGCCCAGCGCCATCGTCGCCACTGCGCAACGCCTGGGCATGGCCGAGTCTTGGTTTGACGGCGATTTGGCTCGTCTGCTGCGCTCGAAGCTGCCGCGTGTGCAATGGAGCAGCGTGGCGAGCCTGAGTCATCTGGGCGCCGAGGCGCTTTCTGCCGAAGGCCGGCCGATGCAGAGGCGCCTCACTCGCTTTTTTGGGAGCGCACGAGAAGGGCGGGCTCTGGTGTGGCGGGTCACTGGCGAGAACGCTGTCTACTTGGTGACGACCGAGGGGCCGCGGGGCCAGGCTCCCGACCCAAGGTGCTTCGAGGTGCAAGGGCGTGTCGATGTGGCACCGACGCTGAAGTCAGGAGAGCGCCATGAAGGGTAAGCCAACCTTACCGACATTCGATCAAATGCTCGATGCAATCCCGACGTGTAATCGCGCGGTTCGGGTCGAGCCTCGCGGGGACGCGCTGGTCTTGTGGGTGCCCATTCGCCGTCGCTTTTGGCTGGCAGGGCTCTCCTGGGTTTTCCCGTTTCGCAAGGAGAGGGGTATCGCTTTGGACACGGTTGGCACGCTGGTCTGGTCGGCGTGCGACGGGCGGCGTCGCGTTGAAGAGATTGTGGAGGGTTTTGCCGAGCGCCATCAGCTGCGTTTTCATGAGGCACGGCTCTCGGTCAGCCATTTTTTGAAATCATTGGTCGAGCGCAACTTGCTGGTTCTGGTCGTGCCCGTTGCCTCATGCCCGAGCATCGTGCCGGGTTTGCCCGCGGCCCCAACGCCTGAGGGGCGCGTCGGGTCGCCATGAAGGAGATTGTCGCCAGGGATCAGGTGGCGCTCGGCGCAGTGCGTTGCCTCAAGCTGGCCATCGCCGGCATGAGTTATCGCTTGTTTCGCTCGGCCATCACCATCGCCATCCTGGCCTTGGCGGTCGCGTTCTTGGTCCATATGCTCAGCTTCAGCATTCTGTCGCGCAGCGCAGAGGAGGGGGCTCGCCTCGAGTTGGCCGACAGCCGCAAGCTCGGGGAAATCGTTACGCGCATGGGCACCGTGGACGCCCGGACGGAGGTGCAGCGGCAGCTCGTGAGCGGGAGCCCGGAGCGGCTGGCGGAGTATCGGCGTTTCGCCGGCGAGAACGTGCCGTTTGAGGCGGCGCGTACCACCGCAGTGGCCCTAGGCCAGCTGGGACGCTTTTTGGAGCGGTTGCCGGTTGCGATGCGAGCGGTGCTGGTCGGCGATGCGAATCCCGAGCAGTTGTGGGCCGAGCTGGAGAACCCGGCGAGCTTGGCGCGCTTCTTGGAGCAGCTCGAGGGCTTTCATCTTCGCTTACCAGGACTCACCCCCGAGCAGTTTCGCGCGCTCATTCAGCGTGAACGGCCGCGGCTGATAGAGACGCTGAGCGCCATCGTGAATGGCCACGAGCGCGCGCTGCTCGAGCTGCAACGACGTTATCCAGGGCAGAGCCCCGCCGAGCTGGCGGCTCACCCCCCAGCGGATTTGCCGGAGGCGCTCGCCGAGGCGGGGTTCGGCATCAGCGAGGCCGATGTGGGTCGACTCGGAGCCTTTTCGGAGGGGCTGAGCGCTCGGGCCGAGCTGCGACGGTTGCTACTCGACTCCGACGTGCGCGCGGCCGTAGCGCGTCGCCTCGGTCTAAAGCTGTCGCAGGTGTCGATGGATGCCGTGGTGCGTTGGCTGGACGAGCCGGAGCGTGCCGTGTGGCTAACTGAAATCCTGCGCTCGAGCGATGCGTCTTTCGATGTCTCGGCGGGGCGGTTACTCGAGCTGGCCCGGGGCTGGGACCGTGAACGGTTCTTGATTGACGCTGCAGGTGCCGGGGATAGCATGGGGGTGGAGGGCGCGTTCGGCTTGGACACGCGGACGCGCTGGCTCATCGTGCTGTCTTTCATCGTGTGTGTGGTCGGTGTAGCCAATGCCATGTTGATGAGCGTGACGGAGCGTTTCACCGAGATCGCGACCATGAAGTGCCTGGGTGCGATGGATCGTTTCGTGATGCTCATGTTCGTGTTCGAGGCCATGCTGCAGGGTGTGGCTGGAGGACTCGTCGGGGTGGTGCTTGGGCTGCTTTTGGCGCTGCTCCGGGGCGCGCTCGATTTTGGTCAGCTCCTTGGCGGCGCGCTCGGCGCCTCGGGTGAGCTGGTTTTGGCAGGGCTGGCTTCTCTGCTAATCGGCATTCTGTTGGCCGCGGTGGCGGCGATTGGTCCGGCTTGGCTCGCGTCGCGGTTGGCTCCCATGGAGGCAATGCGTGTCGAGTAGCAGCCCCCCCAGCAGCCCCCCGGGCAGTGTCCCCAGCAGCGGTCGGGAGGCGGTCATCATCCGCACCCTCGGCCTCACGAAGAGCTACGGCAGTGGCGATGCCATCACCCATGCGTTGCGCGGTGTGGAGGCGAGCGTGCTGCGCGGTGAATTCGTCGCGGTGATGGGTCCTTCGGGCTCGGGCAAGAGCACCTTCTTCAACATGATCGGCGCGCTCGACTCGCCCTCAAAGGGCCGCATCCTGATCGACGAGGTCGACGTCGCTCAACTCTCCGCGGTGGAATTGGCTTTTCTGCGTTGCCAGAAGATTGGTTACATTTTTCAGAGTTACAATCTGATCCGCTACATGACGGCATTGGAGAACGTCACCGTCCCAATGGCCTTCGCCGGAGTGATGCCGGAGGAAGCGCGGCGACGCGGCATGGAGCTGTTGGCGTTGGTCGGGATCGCGGACCGCTGGGCGCACCGTCCCATCGAAATGAGCGGTGGGCAACAGCAGCGCGTCGCGATCGCCCGTTCGATGTGCAATCGCCCCAAGATCTTGCTGGCGGATGAGCCCACGGCAAACCTCGACCTCAAGACCGGTCAAGAGGTGCTCGACATTTTGCAGCGCATCAACCAGGAGCGCGGGGTCACCATCGTGTGTTCCACACACGACCACCGCTTGCTCAAGGTCTGTGATCGGATCATGTGGGTGAGGGATGGGCGCATCGAACGCGTCGAAGAGAGCAAGAATCTAAACATTACGCTCGGCTCGATCGGAGAGGCACCGTGACCATACGCGGCTTGTCGTGGATCATCGGAGCGTGTCTCTGGGCCTCGGGTGTGCTCCTGCCCGCGGCCGCAGCACAAAGCGTCGCGCCGGAGCCGGCGTCCATCGAGCTGAGCGCCTCCGAGCAGGCGTTTCTCGCGGATTTGACGCAGCTCACGCGGGATCCGCACCGCCTGGCGGGCACGGCTGAGGGCCATAGAGCGGTGGAGTACATCGAGGCACGACTTCGGGAGCTCGGAGTCACCGAAATCTATCCGCTCGACATGCCGGTTTGGCAGCTCTCCACCGAACGCTGCGAGCTCCAGGTGGGCGAGCAGGTGGTGAGGTTGTATCCGATGCGCCCAAACTTGATGGTGCCACCGGTGACGCCCCCAGAAGGTGTGCAAGCGCCACTTTTCTACGCGGGTGAGGGTGAGTACAAGGACTATGGCAGCCGTCAGCCGCAAGGTGCCATCGTGGTGCTCGACTATGCCAGCGATGCAGGCTGGAGGCGAGCCATGACACTCGGGGCCAGGGCAGTCATTTCGCTCGGGCGCGGTCGGGAGACGCCGTTTTACCCCAAACACGCCACGTTACCCTCCAATCAGTTGCGCTTGTATACCTCCGAGGCCGAGCTGGGTGGCCTCGATTTGCGGGTCGATCATCCGATGGCCACGCTGCACAGTCGGGTGATTTGGCAGAAAAGGCAGGGTCGCAATCTGATCGCACGCGTGCCCGGAACAGATCCGGGCTTCGCCCAGGATCGCAAGGAGCCCGAGGCCCTGGTGATGGCCGCCGCCTACGACAGCTTCGGCATTGTGCCGGAGCTCTCGCCCGGCGCCCGCGGGGCGGCCAACGTCGCCGCGCTGATCGAGCTCGCCGGCAAGTGGGTGGCCAATCCAGCCAAGCGCCACATGCTGCTCATGTTCTTGGACGGACAGAGCCGAGCCAGCCAGGGGGCGCGCGAAGTCTATTCAGCGCTCCATCTCGGCCGGGCCGACGCCGAAGCATTGGAGAGCGAACGGCGGAGCGAGCTCGAGCACGTGCGCGCCATGCAGCAGTTGCTCCAAACCGACGGGCTTACATTTGCGGACGCAGAGCCAGGGCCTGCGGGCACTAGCGCTTCGCGCTGGCTCGAGCGCGCCCTCTCGGCCGAGACGGGCAACGCCCGGGACGACGTGCGGAAGGAGCTCTCGGTGCTGCGGCTGGCTGGCAAAGACGAGCGGACCCTGTCGCGTGTGCGCTCTCTGGATGACGAGTGGCGGCGCTGGGACGCCATTCGACGGGCGCTGCACGAGGGCACGCTGCGCGATTTCGTCAGCAGCCAGCAAGCGGCCGCTCAAAGCGGATCGGTCGCGGACGAGGACGCTGAGGCGCAGCGTTATTTGCGCATGTTCGAGCACGTGAAAAAAAGCACGCTGCGCCGCTTTGACGTACGCCTCGCAGAGCTCGAGGCTGAGCTCGGTATCGCCCTGCAGCGGCAGAGGCTGCGGCATGAGCTCGGCTTCACCGGCGGTGATGACGCGACCTGGGTGACGCTACACCTCGACCTCTCGTTGGGCGGCGGCGCGCCCACTTGGGGCTTTGTCGCAGGCGATTATACCAGCGTGTTCTTCAACTTCCGCGCGGTCAAACCGGAGGGGGATGCACCCGGCTACTACGGGCGTGTCTTGAACGTGATCAGCGACACTCAGCCGCAGCGGCATGCCCCGAGTCTGGACCTGGCCACCCTCTCGGACCCCACCGCCGGGGCAAGCTTCGCGTCGAGCCCGTTTGTGTCGACAGGCAGCGGCGCGGGTGGCCAGGGCATCTACAATCTGGCCCTGATGACGGGCAACGATGGGCGGCTTCGGGATGGGCACCCCGCCGACAGCCTGGAGAACCTGGACTGGCGGCGCGTGAGAGCGCAAGCGAGCGAGGGCGCGCTCGTGATTCGTGACATCGCGGATCGGGAGGAGCTGAGCTTGCCTCGGGTCTTTGCGCCACTGGCCCGGAGCAAGTACCCGCGCTTCAACGCGGGTCGGGCGGAAGGCAACTACGTCGGCTTGCAGGTGAGCGGCAGCCTGTCCGAAGATCGGCCGGCCGTGGGCGCTCTGCTCGCGCTCTGGCCTGGCGAGGTGGATTGGAAGCGCAACGCCTGGAACTCATTGTCCGACACCGACTGGATGCCGAGCTATGAGCCGGTGGCGCTCGAGGCGGTGGACGCCAATGGCCGATTCCGACTCGTCGGGCTGCGCTCGGATCTGTATGAAGAGATCATGACGATCGGCAGCCTGTTCGACGAACAGGGCCAGGTCCGGGCCATCACCACGACCGAGAAGCAGACGCAGAAGCTCGTCGATACGATGCGTGTCAATTTGTTTTCTGCCACGGGCGGGCAGTGGAGCACGCTGCACTCCAGCCAGCCTTTTCCCAGGGCGGACCGCTTCAAGCTGATGAAGGCGTCTTCGGACAGCCTGTTTCAAGACAACCGCGCGCTCTGGGGTCAGCTCGGCGGGCATGGCTTCTTTTATATTTCTGATCAGCTCGTCGACTACCGACTCAAGCTCTTTCAGCCGGTGGGGGACATCGTGCTCGGCGAGTTCTCCGACGCGCACCCGTTCGGTATCGGCATCGAGCCTGGGCTGTTCCAACGCGGCATCAATCTGCGCGAGCACACCGCTCGTGATCTGTGGCAGCTGAATGAGAGTCGGCTCCAGAAGCTACGTGCCCGAGGCGTGACCAGCGCGGATCTGGAGCAGCTGCACACGCGTTCCCAGGCGAGCTTGCGCCGCGTGGCGTCGGCGCCGACGGTTGTGGAGCGTGAAGCCCTGTTGTCGCGCAGCGTTTCGTTGTCGCACCGCGTGTACCAGCCGATCCGCGACACCATGGATGACCTGGTGTACGCGATCATCATCCTGCTGCTTCTGACCATCCCATTTGCCTTCTCCTTGGAGCGGCTGCTGATCGGGGCCAGCGGCGTTTACGGCCGCATCGGAGGCTTTGTGGCCATGTTCATGGCCACGTTCGTCATCCTATTTTTGTTGCACCCGGGTTTTGCCATCGCGGCCACCCCCGTCGTAATCTTCCTGGCTTTTGCGATTTTGCTGTTGTCGTCGCTCGTGATCTACATCGTGCTCCGGAAGTTCAAGACCGAGCTCAGGGTCATGCAAGGGCAAAGCACCGGGCAACACGACGTCGAAGTCTCACAGATGGGGACGCTGCTCGCGGCGGTAAGCATGGGTATGTCCACGATGCGGCGGCGGCCGACTCGCACTTTTCTGACCGCCACCACTGTCGTCATGCTCACCTTTACCATTCTATCCTTTGCGTCGTTCAGCCAGGACATCGGGATTCGTTCCGTGTACGACGGTCCGGTCAGTGAGCGCATTAGCGCCTCGTTACTCATTCGCAAGCTGGATTACTCCAGCATGCCCCGGTCCGTGGTCGACTCCCTCGAGGGGGAGCAGGGCAAGGGCGGGCTGCTCGTGCCCCACGCCTGGCTGGTCCGAACCATCCCGGCTCAGCCACGCTTCACCGTGGCCCGGCTCGACAATGGACAGGCGCTCAGCATCGACGCGGTGATGGGGGTGTCGCCGGAGCAGCTCGCACTTTGGCCGGATCTGGCGGCGGCTCTGGGTAGCGGTCTACTCGAAGCCAAGCGTGAGGTGCTGCGCCGTGGCGCCATCTATTTGCCCCCGGTGGTGCAGGAGGTGCTCGAGCTAAAGCCGGGTGACCAGGTGCTAGTCAACGGCCAAGAGCTCGAGTTTGCGGGCGTCCACGACGGGGGCGCGCTGCAGAGGATCAAACACCTGGACAACCAGGCACTTCTGCCGGTGGATTTCGTGAGCGCAGTGACGCAGAGCGAGCAAGGTAGCACAGGCCAATCGAGCGAGGCGCAGCTGCTCCTGGCAGAGGAGACCGACCGGGCATTCATTCACTTGAGCAGCGATCAAGTAGCGCTCGCATCTCCCGAGGTCGTCAGGCAACTGGGCGGGGACGTGCACGCCATCACGGTGCACGCCGGCCCTGGTGTGGACGTGAGTGAACGCGGCCGGCGCATCGCCGAGGCGACCGTGATGCCGGTTTGGAGCGCCACAGCGCACGGAGTGGAACGCCTGATCTTGACACGGCTCACGGCAGTGAGTGGAGGTCTGGGCCTGTTTGTTCCGCTCTTGCTCGGCGGACTGATCATCTTTGGCACGCTGCTGGGCTCAATCAGTGATCGCCAACGGGAGATCTACACGTTCTCGGCGCTCGGGCTCTCTCCCATCCACGTGGGCGTATTGTTTTTTGCCGAGGCCGCCGTGTACGCATTTGTCGGTGGTGTTGGCGGGCAGCTCCTGGCTCAGGCTGTGGGGCTCGGCGCATCCCTGTTGGCGAAGGCAGGGCTCATGGAGCCCGCCAGCCTCAACTACTCGTCGACGAACGCCCTGTTTGCAACGGGGGTGGTCATGCTCACCGTGCTCGTCAGCGCGATCTACCCAGCCGTACGTGCATCTCGGAGCGCCAACCCCGGTGTGGCGCGCACCTGGAAAATGCCGGCGGCCCAGGGTGATGAGCTGGCGTTGACCTTCCCGTTTACCGTGTCCGCGTATGACATCACCGGCGTCGTCAGCTTTTTGGCCGAGCATTTCCGCCGCCACGACGACGCGGGTCTGGGCTCGTTCGCAGCATCCAACGTTGCCATCGGCCAGAGCCCAGCCGGCAACCTGCAATTGTCCAGCGACTTGGCGCTGTCACCCTTTGATCTTGGCGTGACCCAGCACATGCGGCTGACCGCGGTTCCATCCGAGATCCCGGGTGTGGACGAAGTGGCTATCGTGGTGGAACGGAAGAGCGGCGCGGGCGGGGATTGGTACCGCGCCAACCGTGTGTTCATGAAGGAGCTGCGGCGGCAATTCTTGGTGTGGCGCACGTTATCGAGCGAGGCTATAGAGAGTTATCGCCGTGCCACCCTCGAAACGCTCGGGGCGGCCCAAACTGGCGTGGCAGTGGCCTCACGGGGAGCTGCTGAATGAACGCGGGTAATGTTTTCACCCGGCTGAGCCTCAAGCCGCGTCGTCGCGTCGACAACGAATACGAAGAGTACCGGCGGCTGATGACGCCGCCCGGCTCATTCGAAGACGGCTTCAGCTGGACGGCATTTGTCGCGACCCTGTTCGTGGCGCTCTTGATGGTGCCCGGCTCGATCTACATGACGTTGATTTCTGGCCTGAGCGTGGGGCCCGCCGCGCAGTGGGTGACGGTCATTCTCTTTATCGAGGTGGCGCGCCGGGCCAACAAGTATTTGAAGCGAGCGGAGATCTTCACGATTTTCTATCTCGCCAGCACGATCATGGTCACGGCCTCCATGGCGCAGGGCCAGTTCTATGGTGGCCTGAGCGCACTCTGGTCGCAGTTCCTCGTGCAGTCGGACGCGGCGCGGGCGGCGGGTTTGACCGAGCGCATCCCGGATTGGGTCGTGCCCGGGGACCCCTCCGTGCTCGAGCAACGCTCGCTGTTTCAGCGTGCGTGGCTTCCGGCGCTGGGCCTCGTCGTTTTCAATATGTTGATCGGCCGCATCGACAACACCATCCTCGGTTATGGGCTGTTCCGGCTGACCAGCGACATCGAGAAGCTGCCGTTCCCCATGGCCCCCGTCGGCGCTCAGGGCATCGTAGCCCTATCTGAGGAGCAGGACGAAGAGGCAGCCGTCAAGGCGGGTAAGCAGGCGACGACCGAAGCCACCGAGGTGACGTCCTGGCGCTGGAGGGTTTTTTCGATCGGGACCGTGATGGGCCTCGCCTTTGGCACGGTCTACCTCGGTATCCCCACCGTCACCGGAGCCCTGCTCGAGCGCCCCATCACCATTCTGCCTTTGCCCTTCAAGGATTTTACCCAGCAAACTGGCAATGTGCTGCCCGCGACAGCAGTGGCCATTGCCGTCGACTTGGGCCAAGTGCTGCTCGGCATGGTGCTGCCATTTTGGGCCATGGTGGGCACCTTCGCCGGGCTCGTGATCACGTTCGTGCTGAACCCGATCCTGCAGAGCCCTGCCGTGGGCATTCTGCGTTCATGGAACCCGGGCGACAACATGCAGACCACCTTTTACAAGAATCAGATCGATTTCTATTTCAGCTTCTCGGTTGGCGTGGCTCTGGCGATTGCGGTGATTGGCTTCTGGTCGCTGGGCAAGGCCTTCATGGCCGCGCGTCATCGTCGCCGCGCGCCGCCCGATGCGCATGGCTACCAACCCGTATTTCAGCTGCCCCCGGGCCGCGGAGACATCAAGGCGCGCTGGGTCATGGTCACCTATTTGGTGAGCACGGCCTTCTACATTGGCGTTTCGACCTGGCTCCTGTTCTTGGCGGACGGCACCATTTTCTGGCCTGTCGTCTGGATCATGTGCGGGTATGCGTTCATCTACACGCCGCTCGTCAGTTACGTTACCGCTCGGCTCGAGGGCATCGCTGGGGAAGTGCTGAACATTCCGTTCGTGCGCGAGGCGACGTTCATCTTCTCGGGGTATCAGGGCGTGGCCGTGTGGTTCTTGCCGGTGCCCCTGCACAACTATGGTCAGGCCACGGTGCTGTATCGCCAAAGCGAGCTGACGGGTACGAGCTTCTGGTCGATTTGGAAATCCGAGATACTGCTTACGCCCATCATCATCGGCGGCTCACTCTTGTTTGCCCACCTGATCTGGGGGCTGGGGCCGATTCCGAGCGCTCAATACGTCTTCGCACAAGAGTGGTGGGAAGTGACTGCGGCTCAGCAAGCGATCGTCTATTCGTCCACGCTTGGAGGTTTTACTGAGTTCGAGCAAGCCTTCAATGCCAGCTACGTGAGCTGGGGTCTGGTGGCTGGCAGCGCCGTGTTTGCGCTGATGGCCTGGCTCGGGGCGCCTGTGTTTCTAACGTACGGGATAGTACGGGGGCTCAACCAGACACTGCCATTTGTGGTGTTGCCACAGTTCTTGGGCGCGCTGATCGGGCATTTCTATTTCAAGAAGCGTCTGGGTCTGATGTGGCGACAGTACGCGCCCGTGGTGTTCGCGGGGTTTAGTTGCGGCATGGGTTTGGTGGGTACCCTGGGCATCGGTGTCACTTTCGTTTTCAAGAGTGTGTTCACTCTCCCGTATTGAGACCCTCCCCGGTGCGAGCAGTTACAATGCGAGCGAGATCATGCTGATGGCCGAGGCGGTGAGGGCGACGAGCAGGTTCGAGGCGGAGCCCCTGATTGAGGTGCGAAACGTCTCCAAGATTTACACACTCGACAAGGAGAAGGTGTACGCGCTCCGGGGTGTGAGCCTCGACATCCATCAGGGTGAATACTTGTCGATCATGGGCCCATCGGGCTCGGGGAAGTCTACGCTGTTCAACGTGATCGGCGCGCTCGATCGCCCGACCGAGGGTGACGTCAAGATGAAGTCTCTCGAGCTCGGCAAGCTATCCAGCCGGCAGCTGGCTTATGTGCGGTGCAACTACGTGGGTTATGTGTTTCAGGCCTACAATTTGATTCCGGCGTTGAGCGCCCTCAAAAACGTCAGCCTGCCGCGTCTCTTCATGGGTGCCTCCCCGGAAGCGGCGGACGAGGTCGCTCGAGAGCGCTTGCGCCAGGTGGGGCTCGGTCATCGGCTCGAGCATCGGCCCGACGAGCTCTCCGGCGGCCAGCAACAGCGGGTCGCCATCGCCCGAGCGCTGGTCAACGATCCCGCCATCATCCTGGCTGATGAGCCTACCGCAAACCTGGATTTGCACACTGGCGCAGAGATCATCGCCATCCTCAAATCCCTGAGCACCGAGGCAGGCGTGACGGTCATTACCGCCACCCATGATCACAAGATGTTGAAGAGCTCTGACCGCGTGCTCCACATTCAGGATGGCCAAGTGGTTCGGATCCAACGCCGCGAAGATCTGGTCATACGAGAGGGCGACATCTCCGTTGGCGGTCAGCATCTGGAGTAGCGTCCCAGCGCTTGGATTGGGCGCCACTACGGAACGGATTCGATGGCACGGCGGTAACGCTCGCGGCGCTGCTGGTCGCGCAGGATATCGTACGCCTCATCCAAGACCTCGAGGATGGTGTCGACGTCCTCCTCCAGGTCGAGAGTGTTTGGCCTGAGCACTTGTCCCGGGTCGAACTGCCGCCGTAGCTCGACATACGAACGCCGGATGTCATAGCCTGTGGCTTGCCGAGGCACACCGAGCAGGGCGAAGTAGTCACCTTCGTCCACCAGCGCGCGTCGCGCCTGAACTCTTGCGCGCAGCGCCTCATCATCCAGGCGATCGGGCGGCTCGGCCTTTTGGAGTCGGGGCAGAGCCTCCGCGGGGCGGCGTTGCGGCTCCTGCACTTTGAGCACGTCCAGCACGCAAAGCGCGTGGAGCACGCACGGCAACATGGGTTCATCGGCGGCGTCAGCCAAGAGCTCTGATAGCTCGACTTGCTGCGCGCGCTTGACGAGCAGGGTCAGCCTGGCGGAAAGAGCGCATTCGCTGAGTAGACCAAAGGCGCCGCTCTTGACCAACGAGGCAGCATCACTGCCCAGGTAGGCCATGGCCTGTGCCGGCGGCACGGCGCGCTGAATGGCTTCGAGCAAGACCTCTGCGCCGGTCGCACCGCCGAAAACGGCTGGTTCTGCCGCCAAGCGTTCGGGCACGGGGTATTCCATCTGAACCGCGCCCCGCTCGATCAGCAATAACTGACCGAGAACCCACTCGGCGTGGGACCTGAGCACCGGCCAGAGCTCGCCCTGCTCGAGCAGCCCGCGCGCAATCAGGGCCGCCCCCGCGTGCCGGCCGAAAACTGGGATTCGATGCTCGATCTGAGCGGCGGTCTCGGAGGCGAGGTCGCCGCGCTGCACGAGAAATGATACCAGCGATTCGCCGTGTACCGCCGACGCCGCGATCACCAGGTCGCCCTCCTTGAAGACGATGCGACGCAAACCCTGATCGACTTCAAACGCCAAACAACCGGTGAAGCGCTGGCGTACGGCTCGCCCCATCACCAACGCGGACGCGCCCCGCACCAGGGCGCCCGGCAGCTCTAGGCGCTGTGACATTGCAGGCGGGCGACGCGATGAGACATCGGCGTTGAGCGCACCCGGTGCGTGATCGCTGGAGTGCGCATCCGAGTCGGAGGAGGCCGGGGCGCTCGCGAGGGGGTGCGGCGTATCGGACCAAGCGTTGCTCCGCGTCTCTGCCATGCGTGTGCGCGCTGCCGGGGGCGTCGTGGAAGGAGGCTCGGGCGGCCCTTGCGTGGCCGGCCCATCGCCGTCCGACGGCGGGAGCAGGCTGACATCCCTTTTCAGTGCGGCCCCGCGCGCCAAGCCGGGCGCCAACGTGACGGGTGCGTCGCTGTGCCCTGCCGCCGTTGAAGGACCTAACGAGCCACTCGTCTGCTCCGACTCCGGATCGGGTGGGTCCGACTCGGCCACCGGCGGGTGCGAGCCGGTATCTTCGTCCACTGGGTCTTTCCAGAGGTCGGGAGGTATGGTCTCTTCCCCGGGGGGGCGCATGGACCGTTGACTCGGTTCCTTTGCCAATGGTGAGGGCGGAGGCACCTCTGCGCTCGAGCCCTCCTGCACCGGATTATCTACGTCTTCGTCGAGGGGCTCGGCCAGCGCGTCCCAGAGGTCATCGGAAAGGTGCCCGACAGACCGCGCGGGTGCGATGGAGCCCGACGGCTCGCTCTGCACCGGCACCTGAGCTTGCACGCGACGCTCCGCTTCGGCGAGCAGCGCCTCGAGCTCGGGGCTGACGACGGAGTGCTCGAAATTCGGGCTGGCGAGGTGGCGCGATGGTGCGCCCACGGGCTCCTCCGAAGTCAGCGCCGCCGGAATGGACGAGGGATGACTCGAGGGCTCGACCTCCACAAGCGGGGGTATGGAGAGCCTCGGCGCGCGGCTCGAACGCGCTTTCACGGCCGCGAAGGCTTGGTCAGTTTGACTTTGAGACAGGCGCAGGGAGGGGCGTGGCTCTTGTAGCGTACCGAGCACCTCGTCAGCTACCGCCTGGATGTCGAGTGGGCGCCGGAAGCGGTGCCGGGCCCGGCCGAGCAGCACCTCTTGGGAATCGGGGATATCGCCGCGTGGCATTCCGAGCGTCACGAGGTGCGGCCGAGTTTCATCCGCGTCGTTGCCGTAGAAACGTTCCACCGCGTCCAGCGCACCGTCGTTGGCCAGATCGCAGAGCAAGAGGTTGGGGGCTGGTAGTGTGGAAGCGAGCGTGGCGTCTGTAGGCAGCCGGACCACCTTTGCGCCCGAGCTTTCCAGCCGTAGCCCGAGCGCCTTGAGCTCAATCGAGGTGCCGCTCAGCATGATCAGCACCTCGCCTGGGCCAGCGGCGTCATCGGGGTGAGCGGACTTCATCGGAGCAGTCTAAACATGGGCCCAGCGTCGCTCTTAACTGCGGTCGCCTTTGTCGGGGGTTCTATCCCCGCCGATCCGGAGAGCGATCCATTCACCTACGGCGGGCCACACCGGCGCCGAAACGACCGCGGCCAGGATAAACACCACGACAAAGAGCTCTCCGCTGTTTAGATCAAACATGTGTTTCGGACGCATGCTGCCGGATTATGGCCGAGTGAGAAACGGCATACCTGATGGAAAGCGAGAGAGTGGCCAGCGTGGAGCCTCTGGACGTGGTGATTGGGTTGGGTGGCAACCTGGGTTCGCCGCAAATTACCCTGAGAGGAGCTCTCGCAGAGTTAGCCCAGCTGGGCCAGCTGGTGGGCGTCTCATCGCTCTACCGAACGGTACCGGTCGGCGGGCCGCCTCAGCCGCACTTCCTAAACGCTGCCGTTCGATTGTCTTTCCCGGCTTCGGCACCGCTGCTCATCGGACGGCTGCTTCAAATCGAACGTGCCACAGGGCGTGAGCGGCGAGAGCGTTGGGGGCCACGCACGCTCGACTTAGATATCCTTTGGATCCGGGGCGGGCGCGTTCGCCAGCCCGGCCTAGAGGTGCCTCACCCTCGGCTGCGCGAGCGGGCGTTTGCGCTCCGGCCGCTGCTCGATGTGGCCCCGGACGCGGTCGATCCCAGCGACGGGGTCGCGTATCGGGAGGTCCTGGCGGAGCTCGACTCGACGGGCGTCGAAGAGCTGGGGCGAGAGTGGGTCGGTGCGGACCTCATGGATCTGTGCCCAGGTATGGACAGGCCCGGCCCGTGATGGTACGAGCCGCGCCACCGCGTCAAAAGGGGCGATCTACGTTCCAGACGCGCCGAGGACACCAAGGGCGGCATGACCTTTGATTTCGATCTGACCTTCGTACTGCAGATGCTGCTTTTCGCAGTCCTGATCGTCGTTTTGCGGCCACTCTTGTTTGAGCCCGTGCTGCGGGTTTTCGAGGAGCGCGAACGCCGGACGGAAGGTGCCCGGGACAGCGCGCGTCAGATGCAGGAAGAAGCGGGAACGCTGCTCAGTCGGTACGAACGCGAGCTAGCCAAGGTTCACGATGTCGCCCGCCAAGAGCGGGACAAAGCCCGCGCGGAGACGGTCCGGCTCGAGGCCGAGCTCATGGCAGAAGCGCGGGACACCGCGAACAAGATCACCGAGGCAGGGCGCCAGCGCATCGATCGCGAGCGCAGGGAGATCCAGTTCGCGCTGGGCCGCGAGTCCGAGCGTCTGGCTCGGAGCGTGGCAGAGGTCGCCTTGGGGAGGAGCTTGCACTGATGAGGGCCATGCGGCTGAGGGCTGTGCAGCGCCTGACTGGGGCGTTGTTCTGTGTTGCCTACTTGGGCCTGGCGGGGGCCGCGTCGGCCGAGCCCTCCCACGGTAGTCCGGCACACACTGGGGACGTACAGCCGGGGCACGGCGAAACCGGTGGAGACAGCGCGGGTCATGCGGGAGAGCACCACCAGGAGGTCAACTGGTATCACGGGCTCATCGGCGAAAAGCCAGGTGTAGAGCCGAGCTTGTTGTGGCGCTCGCCGGGCACTCCCGTGCCGTTTGCCGCGCTGCTGCTCAATACGCTGCTGCTGGTGGGGCTCATCGTCAAAGTCGCCAGGAAGCCGGTCGCTCAGGGCTTGGCGGATCGCCGGCAGCGGATCATGCGCGGGATCGAGGATGCCGCAGCCATGCAGGAAGAGGCTCGGCAGCAACTCGAAATGTACCGCCACAAGCTCGACAATCTCGACGCCGAGGTCGAACGCGTGCGCAAGGAAATGCGGGACACGGCCGAGGCCGAACGGCGGCGTATTCTGGAAGAGGCCCGCGCCCGTCGGGAGCGGCTCGAGCAAGAGGCCCGCGTACTGGTCGAGCAGGAGCTCAAGGCCCTGCGTGAGGAGCTGCTTCGCGAGACGGCCAAGGCGGCGCTGCGTTCGGCCCGCGAGCTCTTGAAGGCCAATGCCTCGACTGAGGACCACCGCCGGTTATGTGACGAGTATCTCGAACAATTGCGGTCCAAGCCGCGCCTGGGCACTCAGTCGAACGGAAACGGCAAGGTATCGTGAGCAACGGCGCAGCGGCGGAACGCTATGCACGGGCGATCTTCGAGCTGGGCTCCGAAGCAGGGCAGCTCGATCGTGTCAGCCAGGAGTTCGAGCAGCTTGCGGTGTCCTGGGCGCAAGTGCCGAACCTACGCCTCTCGCTCGAAAATCCCATGCTCGACGAGGCTGAGCGCGCCGAAGTATTGAAGGAGCTGGCCCGCCACGCTCAGATCAGTCGGCTCTCGATGAATGCGCTGCTCGTGCTCTCCAAGCGGCGTCGGCTCGGCGCCATACCAGAGATTGCGCGGCATCTGCGCTCACTGTCCGACGAGCAAAACGGGGTCTGCCGGGCCAAAATCGTGTCGGCCGCCCACCTACCCGAAGCCTACTTCAAGCAATTGACCCATGCCCTCGAGCAGTCGCTCGGCAAGCGCATCGTCGTCGAGCTCGAGGAAGACCCCTCTCTGATTGGTGGCGTCGTCGTACAGATCGGCGACAACACCTGGGACGGCAGCATCAAAGGGCGACTGGAGGAACTGGAGCGCAAGCTCCTCTTGTCGGCCTGATGCCGGCCCCGCTGCCCCCTTTTGTCGTCCCGACGTCCCGTAACTCGCGAATAGCCGGCCGAGCCGATCAATGACCCAGGCCCCGGTCAGGAAACCACGGAGCACATATGCAACTTAGCGCCGACGAGATCTCGCAGATCATCAAGTCGCAGATCCAGAATTTTGATAGCGCGACGATCGTAAAAGAGACCGGGACCGTTCTGTCGACAGGGGACGGCATCGCACGTCTCTACGGCCTCACGGGTGCCATGGCCGGTGAGCTGGTGGAGTTCTCTGCTTCAGTCTTTGGTCTGGTGCTGAATCTGGAAGACGACAACGTGGGTGTCGCGCTGCTCGGTGATCCGTCGAGCATCAAGGAAGGCGATTCGGTCAAGCGCACCGGGCGCATCGCCAGCGTGCCGGTGGGCAACGCGCTACTCGGTCGTGTCGTCAACACGCTGGGCCAGCCCATCGACGGCAAGGGTCCGATCGAGTCATCGGTCGAGCGTCGCATCGAAATCAAGGCGCCGGGCATTCTGGATCGGCAACCCGTCAAGGAGCCGCTGCAAACCGGCGTGAAGGCCATCGACGCCATGATCCCGATTGGCCGTGGTCAACGTGAGTTGATCATTGGCGACCGCCAAACGGGCAAGACCGCCATTGCTGTGGACACCATCATCAATCAAAAGGCCACGGGCGTCCGTTGTGTCTACGTGGCGATCGGGCAGAAAGCCTCGACGGTCGCGCAGGTGGTCGAGCAGCTGCGGGTGCGCGGCGCGCTCAGTTATACGATCATCGTCGTGGCGACGGCCACCGAGGCCGCTCCGCTGCAGTTTCTAGCGCCGTACACCGGCGTCACGATGGCTGAGTATTTTCGCGACCGTGGTGAGCACGCGCTCTGCGTCTACGACGATCTTTCGAAGCAAGCGGTCGCTTACCGTCAGATGTCCCTGCTCCTGCGCCGCCCGCCGGGCCGCGAAGCGTACCCGGGCGACGTGTTCTACGTACATTCTCGGCTACTCGAACGCGCCGCCAAAATGGCCGAGCGCTGGTTCGTGGTGTCGAAGAGCGTGGACATCCCGCCTGGAGACCACAAGTTCCGAGGTATCGATGGTCAGGTCTATCTGCGCGACGACGGCCACGAAGCTGCGCAAAAGGCGCTCGAGGCGCGCTCGGACAAAGTTTCGCTGAAAGTTGCGAAGGACCCCTACTCCGGCGGTTCGCTCACGGCGTTGCCCATCGTCGAAACGCAGGCGGGCGATGTCTCCGCGTACATTCCGACGAATGTGATCTCCATTACGGACGGTCAGATTTTTCTCGAGAGCGACCTTTTCTATTCGGGCATTCGCCCGGCCATCAACGTCGGTATTTCGGTCAGTCGCGTGGGTGGAAACGCTCAGACCAAGGCCATGAAGAAGATCGCCGGCACGCTGCGTCTGGATTTGGCGCAGTACCGCGAGATGGCGGCTTTTAGCCAGTTCGCGAGCGACCTGGACGCCGCCACGCGAGCCCAGCTCGAACGAGGCCAACGGCTCACCGAGTTGCTCAAGCAAGATCAATACGTGCCCATGGCGGTGGAGCGGCAGGTCGCGGTCATCTACGCCGGTACGAACGGTTACATCGATGGTATCCCGGTGCAAGCCACGCGGGAGTACGAGCAGGAGCTCTTGCGTTTTATCGATGAGAGCCACCCCGAGCTGTGGAAGGGCTTCGCCGAAGAGAAGCAGCTGAGCGACAAGCTGCGCGCTCAGCTCGACGCCATTCTCAAGGCATTTACGTCAAAGTTCGTGAGCAGCATCTCGAAGCCGGCAGCCAAGGCCCAAGCTGCCGCCCGGGCATGACTCCAGTTGTCTTGGTCGATGGGTTTGAGCAGTCAGATTCGGAACAGTTAGATTCGGATCAGTTAGACTCGGAGCAATAGGTGGCAAACCTCAAGGCGATCCGAAAGCGCATTTCTAGCGTCAAGAGCACGCAAAAGATCACGCGCGCCATGAAAATGGTGGCAGGTGCTCGGCTCAGCCGCGCTCAGCAGCGCATCGTCGCGATGCGCCCCTATGCCGAGCAAGCGTCCCAGGTACTCTCCGAAGTGGTCAGGGCTACCGGAGCAAGCGGCCTCGAGGAGGAACACCCGCTTTTGGCGCGCCGACCCGAGCGCCAGGTGCTCTTGTTGGTGATTGCCAGCGACAGAGGCCTGTGCGGCGCCTTCAACACCAATATCAATAAGGCGGCCGAGGCATTCTGGAAGGCCAAGGTCGCCGAAGGTGTCGGCGTTCGTTTCGCCACCATAGGGCGGCGCGGTCGCGACTACTTTCGACGTCGCTCTGCCCCATCCTTCGAGCACTTCGAGGGGGTGTGGGACGATCTCAATCTGGGTCAAGCTCGGCGTGTGGCCCGCTCGGTATTGGCTCCGTTCCTGCGCGGAGAAGTAGACGCCATCTACTTGATCTACAACGAGTTCAAGAGTGCGATGACCCAGCGGGTCATCGAAAGGCCGCTCTTGCCGCTCCAGCAGGTCGAGGTGCGCGATCAGGCGTCGGAGGAGCCTTCACCCGAGTACATTTTCGAGCCCAATCAGCAGCTGATCTTCGAGCGGCTGATCCCCATCTACATCGAGATTACAATTCTCCGCGCGCTATACGATTCGGTCGCCTCTGAGCTCGGTGCCCGCATGACCGCGATGGATTCGGCGACCAAGAACGCTCAAGAGATGATCTCGAAGCTGACGCTTCGTTATAACCGGCAGCGTCAGGCGGTCATCACGACCGAGCTGATCGAGATTATTGCCGGTTCTGAGGCCCTCAAGAATTAGCCGGCGGCCTCGGCGCAGGGCTGTTTTTCCGCTCGCGGGTCCCTCCCCGAACTCGCGCGCGGCGCTTCGCTTGCTTGCTCGGACACAGGGACCCCTCCCG
>JANOIG010000222.1:0-48488 GCA_031407405.1 Deltaproteobacteria bacterium | reverse complement strand
CGTTTTCGGACAGGAGTCGCGTGCAGCCAAGGCCAGGCCTCAAACCGAAAGCGAATGGCGCACCGTGTTGTTGCGCATGGTGAATGAAATGGCCCGTTACGTAGAGGCCAATGTCAACACGGACCCCATACACGAAACAATGATCCACGGTGCGCTATGGGCGGCGGAAAGCGCACTCACTAGCCAAACGGGCGAAGGTCGCTGGGCTGCGTATTGCGAGGCGATCACCCGCCTCGCATTCTTGCTAATGGGCGACTACCCGGACCATCGTCGGCGGTCCAAAGGTGGCAGGCGGGCTGACCATTACTCCTTGCAACGGTTTCGAACCGTCGTTGTGTCTCAAGCCCCGGAGCAGCGTTACCGCTGGTTGCATGCGGCGAAACGGCTCGGCGAGATTGGCCAACATCCTGTCAAAGCATATGCCGACTATCGGAAATCAACGCAGGGCCCTTCACACAAGGGCTTCCTGAGATGGTTCCGAGAACACTTTCCCGAGGAACATTCAAAGGTCTTCTAAGACGGTCGCTGCCCAATAAGAAATTGCAGCTGACAATCGCCCTTCCTCGCTTCGCTCGGGCGGGGGCTTGCAGCTGAATTTCAGCCGTTGGACGGACGAGGACAGCCATGGATGATGAGCTCGAACGACTTGGGCTAAAGCTTCTCGAAACGCTCCATCTCAATGTTCCCGAGCGCAGGGCCATTCCTGCGTCCGGCCTGCCCATGAGCGCATTGGCCACGGCACTGGCGACGCGACTGGAGGCGGACGGCTGGTTCCCGTCACCGGCCCACGATGACTCCATTTGGACGGGAGCGCGGCTCGAGTTACGAGGCTCAGAGATCTGGGTTCACGAGAGACATGAAATCGGCCTTGCACGCCTGGGACCTATTCGCTCCCAGCCTGCCGGGTCGCTGGGCGATGCAATTCGCCGATATGTCGACGCCAACGGCGGCAGCCCCCTTGATGGAGTCCTGATAGATTGGAGGGCATGAATGTGGTCGCCGCCCAACCGACGTTGCCGCTGCCGAAAGCTCGTTGCAAAGGCACCGGGCGTGGTGACGAGCGCAAGCGTACTCGTAAACTCGTCTACTAGCTTTCAGGCACGCGTTTACTGGGCCGATGTTCCAGATTAGAAGCCGTCGATCACCATGCGTAGTGGCTGGCATTGATTCAGTGTGTTAGCGGTTTTCGAATCGCAATGAGGGCCTCGGGCGTCGTCACGTAGATGTTTTCGGCGTCCTGCCCGACGACAAACGAATGAGCGGGCGAGCTGAAGCCCGGCGTATCGATGCGCTGGATGCGGCCCGTGTCGAGATGCATGCGGTACAGCGGGAAGTCCGGAAGCGCCGGGCTTGGCCGCCCGTCGGCATATTCCGTTACCGATCCGAGCTTATTGAAGCTGTGCCAGTACACGTGCTCCGCGTCGACTGCCGTCGCGAACGAGATTGACTCGCCGGCTGCCGGCATGTTCGCGGTGCAGCCCCGACGTTCGTCGATCAGCACGAAGCTCTGATACAAGACCTGCGGCGGCCCATTGTCGTAGCGATCGCGATGCCAGAGCACGTGCTCGGGGCCGACGTCGATTTCGCTGCCCTCGATCGGGCCGAGGCTGCGCGGCGTGAGATCGCTAGAACGCGCGCGCCAGAGCCTACCCCCCTCCTCATCGGCGCCCGGCTCGACCCAATAGAAGCGATCGCCGAACAGCCGTGCACTCACGGGGATCGACGGGACCTCGGACGTTGCGCCTCCGGCGACGGCGACGCTGAAGAAGGCGCCGTCGAAGCTCTCGCGCTGCGCGTAGACGTTTGCGTCGGCGACGCCCGCTGGAATGACGACGGCGTCGGCAACCTCGAGCAAGAGGCTGGCGTCAAAGTTTGTCTTGTCTGCGCTCCACAGCCGACCGGGCGGCACCGGGGTCGGCTCGAATCCCGCGATCAGCTCCGCCTCACCCCAATAGATACGATCGGCGTCGGCGACGAAGCCTCGCAGCCAGACCGGCGGCTGCGGCGCGGCCCGCAGCAGCTCGGGCGCGGCGCCGCCCTTGACGAACCGCCAGATCGCGCCGTTGTCCTCGTACCAAAAGATGGCGCTTTCGTCGACGAGCGCGAGCGTGGGTTGCGATGCCGCCGAAGGCCAACGTAAGAGCTCGGTGGCCGCGCTTTCGACGACGACGGGCTCGCCTGACGTTGGAGCGATGGGGCAGTGCGCCAAATCTTCCGGTGCGTTCCCGCAGGCGACAAGCAGGCCGCAAGCGGCAGAGGCCCAGAGACACTGACGAGGCATGGTCGTTCCTTTCAGCGAGAAAGGAGCTTAACTCAGCTTCCATCCCTGTCGAGCAGCATTCTCCCGCCAGTTGGGACCGGCTGAGGTGCGGCCCGAAAACGCTACGATTTTGCGGGTGGGCTCACTCTGCACGGCTACGAGACTCATCCCTTGGTCCGAGATACTCCCACCGAGTTGTTGCGGCTCATCGCGACGCACCTGGTGTGACGAGTGCCCGGGAGCGGCGTGCGACGCCGGACCGCTGCAGCCTCAACCCACTTAGGGATGACACTCCAGTTTCCCGTAGCGGTGCCGATGCAACAGGCGCTAAGTACTGCGAGTGCTGAGCCGGAAGTCGTTCCGTGTGGTACCAAGGGTGACTGCTGAGAGCTGATGCGACCAGGCGAGGCAGCTCCGCGTCTGGACAGCCCAATCTTCGCCCCATAACCATTTGGCGTCCGCTTTCCGCAGACACTGGGACTCCCTGTCGGCCGCGGCAGGAATACGGCGTCGCGTTTTGTGTCTCATTGCCGTGCGCTCCGCTGGCATCAGTGCCGTCGAGGCCTTTTCTAGCCTGTCTTGGCCGGTATCCGGCAGTGGGCAAGCTCGCAGATTTGCGCTATGATCCCGCAATGGATCTGCTGAACCGGATAACGCATGACTCTGGTGTCATGGGTGGCCGTCCCTGCATTCGGGGGCTGCGCGTGACAGTCGGCACGATCATGGGGTTGCTGGCATCCGGCCGAACTCAGGGCGAGATCCTAGTTGCATACCCGTATCTCGAGCCTGAAGATGTCCAAGCGGCGCTCGCCTATGCAGCCTGGCGGACCAAAGAGATCGACCTTCCGCTGACATGAAGATACTTCTCGATATGAACCTATCCCCCACATGGGTTGGGTTCCTCGAGCAGGCAGGATTCGAGGCCGTGCACTGGGCCTCAGTGGGTGAGCCAACTGCGAGTGATGCGGACATCATGGAGTGGGCCCGGCTGCGCGATCATGTCGTGTTCACTCATGACATGGACTTCTCGGCGCTACTTGCAGTGACCGGTGCAGCTGGTCCAAGTGTGCTGCAGGTCCGTGCCCAGGACGTCCTGCCCGACGCCATTGGGCGTGACGTCGTTCGCGTGCTGACCATGCGAGCGCCAGCGTTCTCGGCCGGCGCCATTGTCACGATCGACAAGGTGAAGTCGCGCGTCCGCGTGTTGCCAATCCGACGAACACCGGACGACAGCGAGCCCGTCTAACATGCCATTGAACTTGACGTGGCCATCGCTTCGCTCCGGCCACGTTAACGGCGCCGTTGAAGCTGTAGAAAAAGCCTCGAAAGCTTTGAAAAACGTCGTTCCAATAGATATAAGAGCTATCGCACGGCTTAAGGAGTGGGAGCGATGGCGAGGTACAAGCCGTACGATCTAAACCAGGCGAAGATGATTCCGCTGTCGTACGCGGATCATGTCGTGGAGGGCTCATTCGAGCACGCGCTCAACGAGGTTTCCGAGTTGGCAAGTGCCGAGGAACCGCTGACGCCCTTGGCCTTGGCGACGATCGTTTTCGAGTACCTGGCGCACGGTCCCCCGCGAGAGCCGCTCGAGGTAGAGGTGTTGGTGAATTGAACAGGTTACTTCGCGAGGCACAGCGCCCGGTCTGCAGCGCGCTTTCATCCTTGACGTCTGGATGCCCCTTCGTGAGAAAGTTCGGCGCGTGAACTTTGAGTGGGACCCTCAAAAAGCGGTGGGCAACGCCCGCAAGCACGGTGTCTCGTTCGAGGAGGCCGCAACCGCATTCATCAGTGCTAGACTTGCCAACAGTCATGAGCGGCGCACCTACCAAGAAGACCCAGGCCTCTGAGATGCGGGACGAGTACGACTTCGCTGGGGGAGTTCGTGGAAAATATGCGAAGCGCTTCGCCGAGGGAACGAACGTTGTCGTGTTGGATCCGGATGTGGCCGCCCAGATCAAGTCCGCCGAGGAAGTGAACAGGATCTTACGCGAGCACCTGGCCGCGCATTCCAAGACGGGTGCCGGCTAACTCACAGCCGAAGCGGACGAGCTGCGCTCGCCGCTTAGCTGTCGTACGTCGTTCGGCAGGCAGTAGGCGGACCGCGGCGACGAACGGCACGCGAATTGGGGGGTCGACGTCTTATTCTCGTAGCCGCAGCACCGTGGTCATGACGCGCCGCCCCGCCGGTACGGCCGTGCAGATTGCATGAGCACCACCCGGCGGAGCCCGTGCCATGCGGACGGATCTGAAGCGGCTCATCCAATTAAATCAAGTGCTTACCCCCACGAACGAAGTACTGTGTCATGACCGCCGCCATGGTGACTCAGGGCACTTTGCGTGGGAACGAAAGGCCCGGTCGAGGCCCTGAGGCGTTTGGATGCGGCCTTTCTCGCAAATAGCGGTATGGTGGCCGGGCCCGCAGCAGAGCATGGCCGTCCGGATTCTCCGAGCCGGCCGCAATCTGGAGCTGTGGCTTCCCACGGTGGGAAGCACGTCGGTAAAGGCATCGCGCCAGGCGCTTAGGCCGAGGGTTTTGAGGCGCAACGATCATTGTCAGGCATTTGTGAACGTCAAACTCTACGTCGGAAATCTTTCTTTCTCTATCGGCGATCAGGAACTCCGTGAGGCGTTTTCTCCTCACGGCAACTTACTCTCGGCCAGCGTCGTCACAGACCGGGAGAGCGGGCAATCGCGCGGCTTTGGCTTCGTGGAATTCGGCTCGACCAATGAAGCCGAGGCGGCCATCGCAGCTATGAACGGCGCCTCGCTCGACGGCCGCGCGCTCAACGTCAATGTGGCAAAGCCACGCGAGGGCGGCGGTGGTGACCGTGGTGGTGGCGGCGGCGGCCGTGGTGGTGGTGGTGGTGGCCGTGGTGGTGGTGGCGGTAAGCGCTGGTAAGTCGTCCACCCCGAACCCGCTGGGGCATCGAACCGCACCTTTGGATCGGCCGCTCTAAGGTTTCGTAATCAAGCAGGGTGCGGCACCCTGCTTGATTACGGGCGCTCCACGTCACCCCGGAATCACATTGCCCGCGCCCAAGCCTGGCGATTGAATTTTCCCCCGCATTGCGCGAGCTGAACGACGGCGTGGCGCGGGGCATGCTCGAGACAGACGAGGTCGAGTCACGACAGACGGGGGCCGCTGGTCATTGTCCACGCGGCCCGTCACGGGCGCTGACGCGCGCTCGTCCAGGTCATTCGGGTCGCTCGTCTTCGGGGAGCAGCGACACGCGTTCTCCTTCGGCGAACCAGGCCGCCTCGGCCGCGTCTTGCTCGGGCGTCAAAATGGCGAACGGCTCGACCGGCTGCGGTATCTCAGACCGCTCCACCTGGATGGGCACAGGAACAGTGGCGGCGCCGATCGTATCCGCGCTGGAAGCTTCGGGAGGCGCGCCGGCAGCAACAGCAGGCAGCTCTGCGGGGGAGCCAGCCTCTTCCGGAGACCCAGCCGCTGGCGCGGCAACGGGCCGCTGGAGCAGGCGTTCGAGTGCGACCTCCCGAACCCGCCAGCACGCTACCGAGTGTTCGCTCTCGGGCGGGCCGGCGGGCGGCAGTGACCGCGGGCTCAGCGGCGTGAGCGGCGGTGGCCAGCCGGTGTTGCATTGCCCGGGCTTTGAATACGCGCAGCGTGGATGAAAGGGGCAGCCGTCGGGGATGTCGCTGAGCGCGGGGACAGCGCCCTCCACGCTGGGCAAGCGTTGCCCCACGGGCGTCAGGCTGGGCATTGCACCGAGCAGACCCAGGCTGTACGGGTGCCGGGGCTTCTTCATGATGTCGCGTACCGAGCCGCGCTCCACGACTCGGCCCAGGTACATCACGAGCACCTCGTCGGCCATTTGCGCCACCACCCCCAGATCATGCGTGATGAGCAGGATGGCCATGCCGAGCTCTTTTTGCAGCTGCTTGAGCAGCGCCAAGATCTGCGCCTGAATGGTGACGTCGAGCGCGGTGGTGGGCTCATCCGCTATCAGGAGCTCGGGATCCGTACAGAGCGCCATGGCAATGATGGCGCGCTGGCGCATGCCGCCCGAGAGCTCATGAGGGTATTGTGTCAAGCACAGCTCGGGATCGACGAGCCCCACGCGGCCCAGCATTTCGATCGCCAAACGCCGCGCCCCCTGGCGCGTGACCTTCTGGTGCAGCCGGATGGCCTCCATGATCTGGTTCCCGATCGTATGCACGGGGCTCAGCGCCGCGGTGGCCTCTTGAAAGATGAACGCCGCGCGCCCGCCTCGTATCTCATACAGCTCCTTTGAGCCCTCCCTGAGCTCGAGGATCTCGAGCGGCTCTTCACCCACGCCACGGTGCAGGCGAATGGAGCCGCCGACGATTTTGCCCGGCGGGTTGATGAGCCGGAGGATCGAATAGGCGGTGACGCTCTTGCCGCAGCCCGACTCTCCCACGAGCGCCAGCGTTTTACCGCGCCCGAGCTCGAAGCTGACTCCGTCCACCGCCCGGAGCTCCCCCTCCTCGGTGTAGAAATGGGTCTTTAGATCCACGACCTCCAGCAACTTTTGCCCGACTGAGCGATCCGGCAGCAGGCTCACGGGGGCTGAGGGCGACTCCTCGGGCTCTGCCACCTGACTCGCTCGCTCTGTCGTGCCGAGGGTCATTTGTAAGGGTCCGCGGCGTCGCGCAGGCCGTCGCCGAAGAAGTTGAAGCTGAGCACCATGCTGGTGATGAAGACGGCCGGGGTGAGCAGCCAGGGATAGAAGCGCACTGCCTTCACATCCAGACAGTCCTGCAGCATCACACCCCAGCTGACGATGGGGGGCCGTAACCCCAGCCCCAGAAAGCTCAGCGCGGTTTCACCCAGGATCATACCGGGGATGCTGAGCGTCAGAGCGACGATGATGTGACTGGTAAAACCCGGCAAAAGGTGTCGAAACAGAATCCGGCCGTGGCTTGCCCCCATCAGGCGTGCCGCTACTGCGTACTCCTCTTCGCGCAACGACAGGATCTTGCCTCTGACCACGCGCGCGAGGCCGGTCCAGTTGAGCAAGCTCAATAGCAACGTAATGCTAAAGTACACGGCCAAGGCCGACCAGTCGCCGGGCAGAATGGCCGCGAGCGCTATCCACAACGGCAGCTGTGGAAAAGCTTGCAACACCTCGATACCCCGCTGAATGACGTTGTCGGTGCGCCCTCCCACATAACCGCTGATGCCACCGATGCTGAGCCCCAACACGAAAGTGAAGATCAGCCCAATCAAACCGACCGAGAGCGACACGCGAGCTCCGTACACCGTGCGGCTGAACACGTCGCGCCCGTACCGATCAGCACCCAGAACGAAAAAGGTCGGCGCCAAACCTGCTCCCTCGCGGGCTCGAGCCGGGTCAGCCGGCACAGCGCTCGAGTCGATGCTGAGCAGGCGGCGCTGCATGGGGATCAGCCCCCACAACTGATAGGGCTCCCCCGGCTGAAACAGGCGTAGCCGCACGGGCTCTGACAGCAGCTCGACATAATGCTTCCTAAACGTCACCGGGTCGACGTACCGCTCGAGCGCATACGTGTGCAGGCCATGGTCGAGATCGAAATGCAGCGTCTGCGGCGGAGCGTACGGATAGTCGAGGTGTCGCTGATGCGGGCCATACGGGGCGACCACCTCGGCGAACGTGGCCAGGGCGTACAACACGAACAGCGCAAACACCGATGCCACCGCCAACCGGTGCCGGCAAAAGCGCAGAGTGATGAGCTGCCACTGCGACAGCGAGGCGGTCGGGGCCACGCCGCGGACGCTGTCCGGCAAGGCCGACTCTACACCGGGAGCACGGGCCACCACCTCAGGCCACCCCTTTGTCGTAGCGAATGCGCGGGTCGAGCCACAATAATAGCAGGTCCGCCACCAGCGTGCCAAACACCGAGAGCAGGCTCAGCACCATCAACATGGAGCCTGCCAGGTACGTGTCCTCATTGAACAAGGCTTCGATCTGCAGTGGGCCGACGATGGGCAGGCTGAGCACGATGCCGACGATGGCCCCACCGGAGACGAGCTGGGGAAACAAATGCCCAATGCCCGACACGAACGGGTTCAAGGCCACGCGCACCGGGTACTTGAGCAGCAGCCGCAACGGCCGCACGCCACGCGCCCGCGCGGTGGTGACATAAGGTTTGCGCAGCTCATCGAGCAGGTTCGCGCGCATGACGCGCGCCAGGCTCGCGGTGCCCGAAATGCCCATCACCACCACCGGGATCCAGACGTGTTTCGTGAGGTCCACGACCTTGCCCCAGGTCCAGGTGGACTCGGCGACATACTCGGGGGAAAACAGCCCGGAGACACCGGCCAGCACCATCAGCACCAACGCGAAGAGGAACGGCGGGACACTCATGCCCAAGAACCCGATGAACGTGAACAGGTAGTCGCCGAACGAGTACTGCTTGACGGCCGAGTACACACCAATGGGAATGGCCACGACCCAGGTGAACAGGATGGTGGCCAAGGAGATGAGCACCGTCAAGACGATGCGGTCACCCACGATGTCGTTGACAGGCCGCGAGCTCTCCATCGAGTGGCCCATGAAGCCCTGCAGCAGGCCCAGGTCGGTGGACTCGAAGCTCCAGAACCAGGGCACACCCATCCAGGTGAGGTAGCGTTTCCAGATCGGGTCGTCAAAACGGAAGACTTTGCGCAGCTCTTCGATGCGCTCGAGGGAGTTGTGGTCGCCGTTCTCCGAAAACATCAAGAGGCGCGAGGTCATGTAGTCACCGGGTGGCAGCTCGATGACGGCAAACACCACGACCGAAACGATGAGTAGGGTGGGGACCAAAATCAGGATGCGCCGTGCCACGAACGGGTGCCGCACAGACATCAGGATCAGCAGCAAAGCCGCGATGCCCGCGAGGCACCAGCGGATCAGCTGGCCCAACCCAAGGCCACCGTACGTCGCGCTGGCCGTGGGCTCGCTGGGCGCCGACGCACCCGAGCGGGTCATGGGTGTGACCCTTTCGATGGCGGCCTTGTCGGCGAGATCAAACGCCGGTGGCGGATGCTCGAAGTAGTAGGTCTCGATGCCCGCGTTGGCGGGCGTGCGGGTGATGTGGCTGTTCAAGGCATTGGCCGGAACGTTCCGCAGGTCTTCGTTCACCACCACGAGGAAAGGCGGGGCTTCAGCGATGTTGATGGTCCACAGATTTTCGGCTGCGATGTTCAAGGCCTCTTCAAAGCGCGCCACGCGCTCTTCTAGCGTGGGTTTTTGCCGAGCTTCGACCAGCGCCACATAGGACGCATACATGGGGTGGTCTTTGGGGGGGCCAACCGCGTTTTTGACCTTCTTTGCTGCGTCGGAATCGTAGAACCCACCCCGGGTGAACCACCGACCCCACTGCGTTGCGTAAAAAGCCTCGGGGTCCGGCGGCACGAACGAGCGCGGCTCGAGCATCGGGAAAAAGTCGCTCTCACTGGTCCACACGAAAAAATCGAAATCCGCCGAGTCGCGCTTGGTTTGAAACAGCGTGCGCGACTGCTCGCGAGCGATGACGCGCACGCCCACTTCCCGCCAATCGTCGACCACGAACTCGCCGGGACCCAGGCCGGGAAAGGCAGAAAAATTGAGATGGAACGTCATCAGGCTGCCGTCGGCAAAAGTGCGTAGCCCGTCCACGTCGCGCCCGGTCAGGCCGAGCTCGTCGAGCAAGGCGTTGGCACGACCGGGGTCGTATTCGATGAAGGCCTGGCCCAGGCGCGCATGGTGAAAGGGTGATTCCGCACCCGGTTCGACTTGCGAAGGACGCACCTGATTGTCGAAGCGGGCCTTGATGATGGCAGGGCGATTGATGGCGAGTGACAGGGCCTGGCGGAAGCGCTTGTCCGCCAGCAATTGGGCCTTATTGGCCGTGGAGGGACGCTGCGGGTCGACCAGGCGGTTCTGGTTCGGGTGGATGAGCCAACTCGAGCGGGACGCCGGGTACCAGTGGAGCAGGCGGTAACCCGCTTCCTTCTGCCGGCTCGAGAGCTCCGTGTAGTTGTCGTAGCTGACGTGTCGACCCTGCATCGTCACTTCACCGTTCATGAAGCTGAGCGGCAGCATTTGGGAGCTCTTCACGTCGAACTGCACCCGGTCGATATACGGCAGCTGATTACCCGCCGGGTCGACGGCGAAGTAGTACGGGTTGCGCACGTAGACGTAAGGGGGGCTATTCGTGTACGTGCGCGGCACCCAGGGCCAAAGCCGTGGGCACTCCGGATTGTCGAAGCGCCAGAGCTTCTCCTCAAACAGGGTATACGGGCTCGACAGCCCAAACGCCTCCAGCTCTCGAGCCAGGAACGCGGGGTCCGCGCTCCGCGGATGGTACTTTTCTAGATAGTGCTTGGGGTAGCGGGTCATGTAGTAGCTGTTCGCCGCCATCGCCTCCATGAAGTTGCCAAACGGCTCGTCGAAGCTGATTCGCACCGTCAGGTCGTCGATCTTGTCGACCCGAGTTTTCCCCTTGCCCGAGACCAACCAGGGCGGCGGCTCGCCATCACCGAGCGTGGTGTCGACCTCCCAGTAGTGCCACCAGAACAGGATGTCATCCGCCCCGAAAGCGTGCCCGTCCGACCAGCGCACGCCGGGCCTCAAGTGGATGGTGAAGGTCTTGCTGTCCGCGCTCGCGTCCACCCCCAAGCCGAGGTGCGGGACGATCGGGTAGCCGAGCGGCGACCAACGAAACAGGCTCGCATAGCCGAAGCGAAACTCGACCATGAAAACGTCGTAAGCAGACGTCGCGGCGCGCAGCCAGGTGCCGCCATACTTGCCAATGGACCCGCCATCCAGCACCACGGGCTGAGGGCCCGTGCGGTCGATGACGGGCGGCAGCTTGCCCTCCGCCACCAGCTCCCGAAACAGGGGCGACTCGCCCTTGGGCCACCACGCTGCGGCGTGCCCGAGTGAAACATCGACGGGCCTTTCGATGCGCGGCAATGCATTCAGGTCGTTCGGATTGAAGCTGACGTTGCGCGCGCGCTCGGCTTCGGCCACTTCAGCAGCCAAGCGTGGGTGAGGCTTGTTCTGCAGATCGGGCCGCACGAGCGCGCCCAGCGCGAGCAATAGCGCCACGAAAGCGGCGCTGGCCAACGGCACACCGAAGAAGAGCGCCCCGAGCCAGAGCCGCGCGCCCGAATACACGCGCCGTTGCCGCGCAATGCTCAGCTCACCCGTGCGCATCTGGGTCGTCCGTTGGGGGTCGCCGGAGCGGCCCTCGAAAGGTCTCGGGAGGCCCGAGGTAACAGGGGCGGACGCCGCCTGCGTCGAGCACGATTTTCTGCAGCAGGGTGCCCACCCACGCGCCCATCGACGCCTGATCGAAAGGGGCGCTGCCCAGTGCCGCGATGCGCACGCTCGGGCGCACCCCACACACCCTCTCCAGATCGGCTGCGAGATCCGCGGCCGCGCGCAACACCCCGGGAAAGTCTCCAGCGCTGACCTGGATCGGCAACACCCGACCTGCATGGGCCAGGGTCAGGGCTCCCGGCTCGGGCGGTTCACCCGAAGCCAGCAACGACAGCGGCCTGGGCTCGCGCCCGGCGTTCCCCAGCGACCCGCTCGTCAGGAATTCAGCTCCTTGCGGAAGCACTCCCGCCGCTCGGTGATGGAACGCACCATCATTTCACAGGCTGCCATCGTCTCCTGGTTGTGCCGCACGCTCACCCCGGGTTCCGTCCCCTGTTGAACATAGGCATAGAAATCGCGCAGCAGGTCCGCCTCGCCGTGCGCCTCGTCGAGCGCCACGGGCTGCACGGGCCGGCTGCCAAACTGCTCGAGCGGGCGTTCGTTGAACGTCAGCCCCGCATCGTCGGAATACACGAGCGCGCCGCGTTCACCGTGAATCTGAATCTCCAGGCTGGCCCGTGCGGCGTCGTGCGTGTGGATGTAGTGCCCGCGCACGCGGTTCTCGAAGACGATGTGCGCGGCCGTGTTGTTATGATGCTCGTACGCTGACCAGTGAGCCTTCCAGCTGGTCGCGTTCATCGAGGCGATGGGCCCGAACCAGAAGGCCAAGTTGTCGAAGTGGTGGCACGACATGTCCCAAACGCTAGCGAACGGATAGGTGAGGGTGCGCGGATCCGGGCGCACGCGCTGCTGGCTGTAAGTGACGAGGTGGACGCGGCCCACGTGCGCCGGATGAGCCGGGTCGGTAAGGGCACGCCGAATGCTGCGCTCGACCTTGTTATATCGGTAGTTCTGAGCCACACACACGCGGCCGCCCCGGTCGGCGGTGATGCGCACCAAGGCGCACGCGCTGTCCCAGTCCGGGCCCATGCCTTTCTCCACCAGCACCGGCAGCCCGGCTTCGACCGCCTGGCTGGCGTAGGGCACGTGAAAAATGGTAGGCGCACAAATGATGATGCAATCGATGTTCGGGCCCGTGTGCGCCAAGGCCTCGGTGTAGTTCTCGAAGCAAACCGAGGCGGGCAGCCCCGTGCGCTCCCGCGCTTCGCGCAGCGCCGACTCGCGAATGTCGCACAGCGCAGCCGGAACGAAACCGGTCTCGGGCGTGCACAGCTCGAGCGGCCACACGCCACGGTTGCCCACACCCACATGCAAGACGCGCAGCAGGCTCGGGCGCTGGCGGACCTTCATTTACTGCTCTCTACTTTAGCGGTACTCTCGCGCACCACGAGCTCGACGCCGTATTGAACGTCCGCCGTGCGTTCCAGATCGGGGTTCTGCATGCACTCGAGCAGTGCCCGGCAGCCGCTCGCGCCCATGCGCTCGGTGGGTTGCAGCACCGTCGTGAGGCCGGGCCAGTACAACCCTCCCTCGGGGATGCCGTCAAAACCCACCACCGAGACGTCATCCGGAACCTTCACGCCTTGCTGCAGCACGGCACGCATGAAACCGAGCGCCATGGCGTCATTGCCCATGACCACGGCGCTCGGCCGCGCCCGGGGCGGCAGCGCCAAGAATGTATGGGCGTACTCCACCCCCGACTCGGGGTTGTAGCTCGGACCGAACCAGACGCGCTTCTCCGGCAGCTCGATGCGTTGATCCGTCAGCGCCTGACTCAAACCCCGGTGCCTGTCCCGCGTGTCGATGGATTCACGCGGGCCTCCGGCAAAAGCAATCTTGCGATGCCCGAGGGCGATCAGGTGCTCCGCGACCATGCGGCCTGCGTCGATGTTGTTGCAGCGCACGATACAACTCGCGGGCGCCTTGACGTCGGGCCCGATCAAGACCACCGGCAGCCCCACGGCGGTGGCGGCCGTGAACAAGGCGTGCTCGCGCCGGGTGTAACGAATGAAAATCAGCCCATCGACGCGGCGCTCCTGAATCCACGCCGCTACGGTGCTGGAGTCATAACGACCATTCAGCATCAGGCTGGCCAACAGCACGCTCTGGCGGCTATCGACCAGCTGCTCTTCGACACCGGCCAGGATCAGCGAAAACCAGGTGCTGCGAGCCGTGTACGAGACCACGCCGATGCAACCCGCGCGACCCGTGACCAAGCTTTGCGCGGTGATCGAGGGCGCGTAACCGAGCTCCTGAATGGCGAGCTGCACGCGGCCTTTGGCCGCAGCGCTGGCGTAGCCGCCATTCAACACGCGCGACACCGTGCTCACGGCCACCTGGGCCCGCTCGGCAACGACACGAATGGTCGGCTTGTCTTTGACGGACGACGCCGCCCGCCGCCTGCTGCTGCGAGTCATGGGCGGAGTCGCCCCCAACTCGGGTTCGATGAGCTCTGGATCCGGCTTGACAGGCACCGACACGAGCGGAACCTATCACGCTGTCCGGGGAAGATGCGTCGTCTGTAGGCGGTGTTGCGGGTTTTCTGCGGTATTTTCGGGCTTGACAAGCCCGGTACAGACCTCGCTGCCCGCCTCGAAGACCGTCCGGTCCGCGAGCCATGGCGCGCGAGCTTTGCGGAGGCTGGCCTTGACGGCATGGCGGGCGGCTCGCCATTTTACGCGCATGAACCGCGGATTGGCTCTGTGCGTACTCGGCGGCTGGGCGATGGGCAGCGTCATCATGTTCGTGGTGGCCACGAAGAACTTCTGGGTCGTGGACGAGCTGCTCAGGGGGTCGGACAACGCGAAGTTTCGTTCGCTCGTCGAGCTATGGGGGACCGCTCCCCTGCGCGAGGTCTTGCGGTACCTCTCCTCGGAGCTCAACCGCGAGTATTTTCAGCTCTGGAATTTCGCACAGCTGGCGTTGGCGGTGCTCGTCCTTTGGCTCGTAGCACGCCAACCTGGCTACGAGCGCCTGCGCAGCGTGCTGGGCGCAACCCTGGCCCTCGTGGTCGCCATTAGCTTGTTGGGAGGCTCCATCGCGAGCGTGGGCCGCAGCCTGGATTTCGTCCCGCGCGATCCGGCCCCCCCTGCGCTCGGGAGGTTTTGGATCATGCACATCGCCTACCTGGTGATGGACCTCGGCAAGCTGCTGGTGCTGGTCATGGCCACCGTGTGGCTAGTCCGCCGAGGAGAGCCGGTGGCGAAGGCGTGACCACACACGCGCTCGGCGCGGCCTTGGAACCCAACGTGCACGCGCCATCCGCGCCGCGTCGATCGAGCGTGTTGGAGTTTCTGGTGACCGGTGGCGGGACGCTGGCACTCTTTCCAGTGGCCTGGGCGTGTCGCGCCGGCCTCGGGCTGGATGCCGCGGAGTTTTGGGTCGGCCTTTTGGCGTTTCACGCGGCGTCATTGATCAATGACCCGCATTTTGCGGTGACTTACTTGTTGTTCTACCGGGATTTCAAGGGAAAGGCGCTCGGTCAGACGTTCGCGCCCGGGCAGCGCTTTCGCTATGGGGTGGTCGGCGTGGGGGTGCCGCTGCTCTTGGCAGTGGGAGTGGGCACGGCACTCGCGACGCGGTCGGCGCACGCCCTGGGGCTGATGATACAGCTGATGTTCCTGCTCGTGGGTTGGCACTACGTCAAGCAGGGGTTTGGTGTGCTGGTGGTGCTCTCGGCGCGGCGCGGGGTGCGCTATGGAGCGTTCGAGCGCAACGTGCTGCTCGGGCACTGCTATGCGGGGTGGGCGTATGCCTGGGCCAGCCCGAGCGATGCGGGCACCAAGTCGGTCGTCCAAGGGGTCTTTTACACCTCGCTCGCGCATCCGCCGGGCCTCGAGCTCGTGGCTGGCATTGCTTTTGCGGCGAGCAGCCTGGCACTGCTCTGGGTGCTGCTGCAGAAATGGCGCCGCGAGGCGCGCCTGCCACCCTTGGCCGCGCTGGCCGGGTTTTTGGTGTCGATCTGGATCTGGACGGTTTACACGCGGCTCGACCCGCTGCTTGCATACGTCATACCGGCGCTGCATTCCCTGCAGTATTTGTACTTCGTCGGGCTGCTGACACGAAACCAGGCGCGTGAGGCCGCGGGGCCTCCCTCGTTCAAAGGTAACCCGCGGCTGCGGCTGGCGCTGCTGGGCGCTTCGGCGGTGGGCCTGGGCTGGCTGTCGTTACGGGGTGCGCCCGCCTTTCTCGACGGTGCGTTGGTGCTGGGAGAGCAGGCCGGCCGCGCCCTGCCCGCGCTCGGTCCGACGCCGTACCTTGCTGCCTTCGTCGTGTTCGTCAACATCCACCACTACTTCATGGACTACGTGATCTGGCGCCGCGACCACCCGGACATGCGCTACTTGTTTCAGGATAAGGCTGCGTGAAACGGCGCTCGCCAGCTGAGCCATGCAACGACGCGCTCGGCAATCCCGTGGTGGTGACCGGTGTGGCCTTCGTCTCAGGCGACTGGTAAGGTCCACGAGCGAGCGCCGGGAGAAATGATGAATATCATATTGTGGATCTTGCAGGTGCTGCTGGCGCTGGCCTTCCTGGCGCATGGCATCCTGTTCCTCGCGCCGCCCCCCGACATCGCGGTGCAGATGGACGCGATGCTGCCACGCTGGTTCCAGCTGTTTCTGGGCGTGGCGGAGGTGCTGGCCGCCGTGGGCCTCACGCTGCCTGGGCTGACGCGCATCCGGCCAAGGCTCGTCTCAGCAGCCGCGGTCGGGGTGATGGTGGTGACGGTGTCCGCGACGGTCCTGCATCTAGCTCGTGGCGAGCTCAGCTCGGCGCTGATCACGTTTGTGCTGTTGCTCATCGCCGCCTTCGTCGGCCACGCGCGCTGGCGGAGCCATCCCATCGCTCCGCGCTGAGCCGCCAGGGCTCCGTCGCCCCGAGGTGGCGCCCAGCGTCCGTGTGACGTGGGTCCGGCCCCCCAATCATTGGAGAGCTGGGGAGTCCTCGTGAAGGCGCTCACCAAGAGCTGGGCCCCACGGGCCTCGCAGGTCGCATTACCAGATGCCATAGTTGAGCATGACGCTTGCACAAAGACAGCTCCGAGGTATGGGCGCTCCCCACAGCAGAGCCGCTTGGTCACTCTGCGTCCTTCTGCTCGGTTGCTCCGATGCTGAGTCGCCAACGTCCCAGGTCAGCGCAAACGCCGGCGCGACGGGTCAAGCCGCGTCGGGTGGCGCGAGCAGCACCGGCGCCGGCGGTAGCGGAGTGAGTCGAGGCGGCACGGCCGCGAATGCCCAAGCGGGCAGCTCGGGCTCACTGGGCGGGGCTTCCGGTGGAGCCGGGTCGAGCCTCCTGTCCGAGCGCTTGCAACGTTACTACCTCCACGACACCGATCGCTCTGTACGCTTCGAGCTCGACGCGGTCACCGGCCTCGGTCCCTACGCCTCCAGCACGGAGTACTTGTCCGAGCTGGTGGGGCGGCTCTTGAACAAACCCGACGGGGTCAGTTTCGAAGCCGATGAGAGCCTGCCGCCACTGGGCGAGGGCTTCGAGTGGAGCTTCGAGTCACTCGACACCTATGCCCGTGCCCACGCCCAGGATGACACCGACGGCCCCGTCACGATTCATGTGTTGTTCGTGGATGGGCGCTACGTGACCGAAGGAAATGCGGGCACCGTGTTAGGGCTGGCCTGGGGTCAGCGTTTCATTGCCCTGTTTCAAGAGCAGCTACGCGCGGGGTGCTCAAGTGGGCTCTTGGGCGGCCTACAAGACGGCACCTGCGAGGTGGCAGAGCGCAATGTGTGGGCGCATGAGATCGGGCACGTGATCGGTCTGGTGGACAACGGCGTGCCCATTCAGAGCGCGCATCGCGACGCGGAGCACGGGGCCCACGACGTCTCCGACGCCTGCGTGATGTATTGGGCCTACGAAGGGCCGGCGTTGTTCGACACGTTGCTCAGCCGCTTCAACGCCGGGCAGAGCCCGGACATAGATTTTTGCGAGAACTGCTGGGCAGACCTGGCCGCTGCTCGCTGAGCCCGGCGCTCGCGGCCGGGACGCCTCGCCTCCCTCGCTACTCGGCAGCTGCATCCGGTGGGCAGTAGATGGCCCAGCGGTTTCGACCCCCGCGCTTGGCTGCATACAGCGCGGCGTCAGCGCGTTCGATGAAAGCTTTGGGGGCGACGGAGTCTCCGGGCTCGAGTGTCGCGATGCCCAGGCTCAGCGTGACGTGGCGCGCCACGTCGCTCCCGGCGTGCGGGAGCGCCAGCGCTTCGACATTACCGCGCACAATCTCCGCCACGCGCGAGGCGCCATCGCGCGGCGTTGACGGCAAAATCAGCGCAAACTCCTCGCCACCATAACGAGCCGCCACATCCGCCGGACGCCGGACCGCCTTCGCGAGGGACTCGGCGACTCGGCGCAAGCACTCGTCGCCCGCGGGATGCCCGTAGGCGTCGTTGTACTTCTTGAAGAAATCGACGTCGGTCATGAGCAAGGACAACGGCGTTCGCTCGCGCGCCGCCCGGCGGATCTCGGTATCGAGCGTTTCATCGAAACGCCTCCGGTTCGCCAGACCTGTCAAAGCGTCTTGATTGGAGATGCGCGCGAGCTCGAGGTTCGCGGCTTCGAGCTCGCGCTTGAGTTTTTCGAGCGCGCGATAGGCGTCATCTCGCTCCACCTGCAGCAAGTAGCTGCGCGAATGTGCCTTGATGCGCGCGATGAGCTCGATCTTGGCGGGGATCTTGACCAGGTAGTCGCTGGCGCCAGTCTCGAAGGCCCGGCTCTTGTCCCGCGGATCTTCCTTGGAAGAGAGCACGATGATGGGGACGCCTGCGGTCTCCGGATCCGCGCGGAAGAAACGTACGAGCGTGAAGCCGTCAACACCGGGCATGACGAGGTCCTGCAAGATCACCGTGGGCTTCACCTGCCGCGCCGTGGGCACGGCGAGCGCTACGTCGGTGCAGCTGTGAAACGCGATCTCCGGCTGATCGGCCAGCATGCGCCGAATTGCCTCTGCGACGATCGCCTGATCGTCGACGAGCAAAACGACGATGCCTCGCGCCGGGAGGGTCGCTTTGCCCACAGCGTCCCGGCGGTCAGAACCTGGCTGCACTTAAGATCTCTGCTTCATTGGCCGCTTTTTCGCAAGGGGGCCAAGGCCTGACCTGGGCACCCAAGGGGACCTACGGCTCTACCTCTTCTAGTTTGAGAGCGAATACCCGTTTTCTCGAAAGTCACAGCCCATGGGTCGATTTGCCAATTTAAGGCTCGCTAGCAAACTGTCGGCGCTCGTCGGTGTCTTTCTGGCGGGTTTCCTCGTGTATACGCTAGTCGCTTGGGCGACCATCAATCGCATCAAGATCAACGGCCCGCTCTACCAGGAGATCATCCTCGGTAAAGACGCCATCGCGGATGTGTTGCCACCCCCTGAATACATCATCGAGTCATACCTGATTGTGCTTCAGATGGTCGAGGGGAAGGACCGCGCGGACTTCGCTTCGCTCGTGGAGCGCAACCGACAGCTTCGCCTAGAGTACGATACGCGGCACGCGTTTTGGGCAGAAGCCCTCGGTCAGGGCCCGTTGCGGGAGGCGCTGGTCACGCGCTCTTACACACCCGCCATCAGCTTCTTCGAGATTCGGGATCGCGAGTTCTTGCCGGCGGTCGCGGCCGGCAACCTGGCTTTG
Organism: Deltaproteobacteria bacterium; assembly: GCA_031407405.1. Taxonomy (GTDB): domain Bacteria; phylum Myxococcota_A; class Polyangia; order Polyangiales; family Polyangiaceae; genus SZUA-265. The sequence continues at coordinate 29,388 of JANOIG010000222.1, read as the reverse complement.
GCTCGTGAGCTCGCGCATGGCGTGCTGCAGGGGCGCTACGACGAGCACCGCAAGGCGGTGGACGACGTGGTCCGTATGGCGACCGAGTGGAACCAGGTCAACGAGGCACGCGCCACTGACTTGCTGCAAAGCAGCATGCGCTGGCTGTTTGGCATCGCGCTCGGCATCGCTGCGCTGAGCATTTGGGTCGCGTTGTTGATCGTCAGGTCTTTGGTTTCACGCCTGCAGCGCTCGTCGGTGGCCCTCATGTCGACGGCCACGCAGATCTCCGCCACGAGCAAGCAGCAACAAGCCACCGTCAACAGCTACACCGCATCGACCACCGAGATCGCCGCCGCGACCAAGCAAATCTCGGCCACGGGCCACGAGCTCCAGAACACCCTGCAACAGGTGAGCCACGCGGCTGCGAGCGCCGCAAGCTTGGCAGAGAATGGCCGCGCCGGCCTGGAGGGCATGAATGGGACCATGCAACAGCTGTCCGGTGCTACCGCGACCATCTCGCTCAAGCTGTCGGTGATTCGGGAGAAGGCCAACGACATCAACATGGTCGTGACGACCATCACCAAGGTGGCCGACCAGACCAACCTGCTTTCGGTCAACGCCGCGATAGAGGCTGAAAAGGCCGGCGAATACGGCCTCGGCTTTCTGGTTGTGGCGCGAGAAATCCGGCGCTTGGCAGACCAGTCTGCCGTCGCCACTTTGGACATCGAGCAGATGGTCCGGCAAATGCAGGGCGCGGTATCGACCGGCGTCATGGAGATGGACAAGTTCAGCGAGCAGGTGCGCCAGGGCGTGCAATCGGTCGCACAGATCGCCGGGCAACTCGCCCAGATCATCGAGCGAGTCCAGGAGCTGAGCGGCCGCATCGACTCGGTCAATGAAGGCATGCGCAGCCAGTCGCAAGGCGCAGCGCAGATCAGCGAAGCGATGACGCAGCTCACCGAGGGGGCGCGGCAAACCGCGGCTTCGCTCAAGGAATTCAACGGCGCGACCGACAGCCTCCGCGACGTCGTGGTCGGGTTGCGACAAGAGCTCGCCTACTCGGCCCCGGGCTCCTGAAAGGCATTGCAAGTATGACCCGATTCAGCCAGTGGAAATTGTCGATGAAGCTCACCGTCCTCGTGGCGGTTTCATTGGCGGGCTCGCTCGTTTTTGGCCTCCTGGCGTACGGCACTCTGGACACGCTGAAGGTCAACGGGCCCTTGTATGCGCAGATCGTCTCCGGAAAGGATCTGATCGCGGATGTCCTGCCACCGCCAGCCTACGTGATCGAGTCGTATCTGCTCGTGCACGAGATGCAGGAGGCCAGCGACCCAGCAGAGCTCTCGACGTTGATCGAGACCGGCAGGCGGCTGCGTCAAGAATATGACGCACGCCACGATCACTGGGCACGCGAGCTCAGCGACGGTTCCCTCCGAAGGGCGATGGTGGAGCGTTCCTATGACCCTGCCTTGCGCTTCTTCGAGATACGCGACAAGGAATTCATTCCCGCGGTGCAAGCCAAGGACATCGCCAAGGCGACCCAGTTGCTGCACGGCCCCATAAAAGCCAGCTATGCCGAGCACCGGCGCGCGATCGATGAAGTAGTCGAGCTGACCGCCGAGAGCAATCTCGCGCACGAAGCGAATGCGGCCCACGTCATCCAGCGAAAAACCTGGATGTTGTTCATGGTGGCGTTCTTGATGGCGGCGCTCAACATCTCCCTGGCGGTCGCTATCACCCGCAATTTGACCCGGCGCATTTCACTCGGCGTGGAGGCAGCCAAGCAAGTCGCGGGCGGAGACTTGAGCGGCGTCATCAATGTCGATGGCGACGACGAGACTGGGGCGCTGCTCTCCGCCATCAAGTCCATGACGCAGAGCCTGAGCTCACTCATCTCGCGGGTAAAAGAGTCGTCGGTCGCGCTAATGTCGACCGCCACGCAGATTTCCGCCACCAGCAAGGACCAAGAGTCTACGGTGAAAGGCTTCTCCGCGTCGACCGCGGAGATCGCAGCGGCGGCCAAACAAATCTCGGCGACCAGCCAGGAGCTGCTCAGGACCATGACCGAGGTCAGGTCGGTGGCGGCCACCTCGGCGTCCCTCGCCGAGAGCGGCACGGCCGGGTTGGGTGAGATGGACGTCACGATGCAGCAGCTCTCATCGTCGACAGGGTCAATTTCCGCAAAACTGTCAGTCATTCGCGAAAAAGCCAATGACATCAACCTGGTCGTGACCACGATCACGAAGGTCGCCGATCAGACCAATCTGCTGTCGGTGAACGCCGCTATCGAAGCGGAGAAAGCGGGGGAATACGGCCTTGGGTTCTTGGTCGTGGCGCGTGAAATCCGGCGCCTCGCCGATCAGTCGGCGGTGGCGACGCTAGACATTGAACAAATGGTGCGGTTGATGCAGGGCGCCGTCTCCGCGGGTGTGATGGAGATGGACAAGTTTACGGAGGAGGTGCGCAGGGGAGTGAAGTCGGTCGCGCAGATTAGCTCGCAGCTGGCGCAGATTATCGAGCAGGTGCAGGGCTTGAGTGGCCGCATCGACCTCGTCAATGAGGGTATGCGGAGCCAGTCAAACGGCGCCTCACAGATCAGCCAGGCCATGACGCAGCTCACCGATGGGGCCCGGCAGACGGCGGCGTCACTTCGAGAATTCAACAGCGCGACAGGCAGCCTGCGCGAGGCTGTTGGCGGCTTGAAGCAGGAAATTTCGTGTTTTACCGTGGCGCAGTGAGGCCTGATGTTAGTCGTGATCTTCAGAGTCTCCGACGCGCGGTATGCCATCCCGTGTGAGCGCATCATCGAAGTCATTCCGCTGGTGGTTCTGCGCGCTGAGCCACGAGCGCCCGCCTGGGTGCTTGGGAGCTTCGTCTATCGAGGCGCGCTGACCCCGGTGCTCGACCTGTGCCAGCTGATGGGGGGCTACCCGTGTCCCAAGCGGCTCAGCAGCCGCGTCATCCTCACCGACTGCACGCTGCCCGACGGTAGTAGCATCCGGGCAGGTCTCTTGGCAGAGCACGTGACTGAGGCGCGGCGCCTGAACGCAACGCCGCTGTCCGGCGCATCTTTGGGGTCCACGCCGTATCTGGGCCCCGTCGTACAAGAGGGAGGGAACCTACTTCAAATCGTGCACGCCGACCGGGTCTTGCTGGGCTCCGAAGCCGCGTTGGCGGAGCTCTTCTCTCACAGGAGTCTCACGGCCGGTGAAACGGATCGAACAGCTACTCAGCCGTGAAATCGGCCTGATGGCGCAATCGATCGGCAGCACCGCGATCGAAGCTGCGGTGCGCGAGCGCATGGCCGCGAGCCAACTCGACACGCTCGATGAATATTGGGAGCGCCTCGAACAGAGCGCGGAGGAGAGGCGCGCACTGGTAGAGGACATCGTCGTCTCGGAAACGTGGTTCTTCCGTGACGAGGACGTGTTCCGTGACCTCACCAACTTCGCGAACGGAGCCTGGCGGAAGGCCCACCCCGACGGCGCTCTGCGTGTGTTGTGCGTGCCCTGCGCAACGGGGGAAGAGCCCTACTCAGCTGCCATCACCCTGCTCACGGCGGGCTTCCAGCCCACGCGGTTTTCCATTCTCGGGGTGGACGTGAGCCTGCGTGCGCTCGAACGGGCCCGCACGGCCGTCTATGGCCGACATGCGTTCCGTAGCGCGGAGTCCGCGGAGCGTGCCCGCTACTTCGAACCGGTCGCCGCCGGGCGCCGGGTGACGGCGGCCGCGCGGAGCTCGGTCACCCTGATCCAGGGCAACGTGCTCGACCCGTTGTTGGTGCCCGCCTTCGGCACATTCGACGTCGTCTTCTGCCGGAACCTTCTCATCTATCTGGACGCCCCGGCGCGCGCACGCGCCTTGGAAAATCTTTGGTCATGGCTCACTCCTGACGGTGTCCTGTTTGCCGGGCATGCAGAAGCCATCGAGGGCATGGACCCGCGCTTTTCGCGTCTGACAGACGCCGGGCATTGTGCCTACGTTCGCCGTCGGGGCGGGCCGCGCCCGCTTCCAGCTCCGGACCTCACGAGTACCGCTCCAATCTCGCAGATTCAGAGCACGGGTGGGCTCGTGCTGCCGCAGGTCAAAGTAGAGCCGTTGAAAGCCGCTCCGACAAAGGCGCGGCGAGCTCAACCGGTAGTGCCGGCGGCACCGGTGGCCGCTCCGAAAACTCCGACCTTAGTCGCATCGTCATCTGTGTCACTCGCCCAAGTAATTGAAATGGCAAATCGGGGCGACCCGGCCGCGGGTGTGGCGTGCGAAAGTCACATTGCCGAATGGGGTCCGAGCGCAGAAGCGTATTGCCTGCTCGGCATCATTCGGAATGCGGCCGGCGCCGAACAAGCGGCCATCGAAGCCTTCAATCGGGCGCTTTACCTCGAGCAGACTCACTATGCGTCCCTCATCCATCTTGCTCTCTTGCACGAACGGCGCGGTGACCGATCGGCAGCAGCCAACTTCCGCAGGCGCGCGGAGCGAGTGCAGCAAAAGCAGGCAGTGACATGAGCGCCGCGCCCATCCATACCGTTTCACTGCCCGTGGTCGACTGTTGGAACAACATCGGCGTGAAAGGCGACAAAAGCTGCCCCAAGCTCGCCGCTGTCGTGCATTGCCACAACTGCGAAGTTTTCTCGGACGCCGCACAAGCCTTCCTCGACCGGCCCGCGCCTGCGGGATACGTGACCGAAGTGACCCGCCTGCTCGCCAACAGCGAAGCCGCGTTGCAAACCGCTAACAGCTTGTCGGTGGTCGTGTTCGAGGTTGAAGACCAGACACTCGCCATTGATACCTCGGCAGTCGTCGAAGTGACGCAGCCACGCGAGATCCACAGGTTGGCGCATCGCACCGGCCGGGTGTTCTCCGGAATCGTGAACATTCATGGTCAGCTCGAGCTGTGCGCCTCTCTACAGGGTCTGCTTCAGATCGTGAGCAATTCGCCGAAGGCCGAGTCTCGTTTCCAGGATGCTCGGATGTTGCTGGTCGAGTACGCCGAGCAACGCTGGGTTTTTGGCATCGACAAAGTCCATGGCGTCCGACGGTTTGCCCCGACCGAGGTCTTCAGCGTGCCGTCTACCACCCTTCACGACGCGGCGTCGTACGTCAAGAGTGTTCTCCGCTGGGAGGAGCGCGGCGTTGGCTATTTGGACCTGGACAAAACGTTCGGCGCACTAGGGGTGACCTTGAGATGAGAGCCCCTAGTCGCCCACCGCCTGCCGATTTCACGCTGGTCGAGCTCTTCCTCGCTGACGCCAGCGCCAATGCCACGATCCTCGTGCAGGGCTCCCGAGAGCTCGTGAAAGGAGCTACTGATCCTGCGTCGCTGCTGCCCGTCCTCGAGATGGCGGCCCAATCCATCAAGGGTGCAGCCAGCATCATCGATTTCGCCCCTGCGCGCTTGCTCGCGGAGGAGCTCCAAGCCAGCTTCCAGCGCTCGAGTGACAGTGGTCAGACGCCCACGCCTCGAGCATCAGCGGCGCTGCTGTGCGCAGCAGAAGAGCTAATGCTGCTGGCGGGCTGTCCCGCGGACGAGCTATTTCCGAGCGCCATGCAGCGCGCCGAGCAGCTGCGCTTGGCCTTGGAAGGGTTGCGTGGTCTACCCCCCGTGGCGCAGGCCCGCTCGGATCACGCCTCAGAGCCAGCCGCGCGCGAGCTGCCGTCGTCCGCGCGGCCACGGCTCATGTCCGCACCCCCCAGCGTGGATGCCGCCATCTTGGCGCTTTTCTATGCGGAGACGGAATCCTGCGCGGCGACGCTCAGCCGAGGGCTCGTGCAGCTGGAGGCAGGCGACCCTGCTGGGCTCGAAGAGCTGATGCGCGCCGCGCATTCGATCAAGGGCGCCGCACGGATCGTCGGCTTTGGCATCGCCACGCGCCTCGCCCACGCGATGGAAGAGTGCTTCGTAGCGGCTCAGGCTCAGCGCTTGGTGCTGGGTGGCACCCACGTGGATCTGCTGCTCGAAGCCGTGGACGTGCTGGGAGACGTTGGGCGCAGGCCCGACTTGGGGCTGGCGCGCTGGCAAGCGGAGAAGGGCCCCTTGGCCCACAGTCTGGTGGAGCGGCTTCAGAAAGCAGCGGCAGGCGAACCGGTCCCAGACCGGGTGCGCATGCCAGTCGGTGCAGCGCCCGTGCTGCTGACGAACGAAGCGCGCGTTGCTGCGCCAGCGATCGCGCTGGTGAGGGCGGCTGACTCGGCTCCCAAAGCGGCCCCGAGTGGCCAAGATCGCGTCGTGCGGGTGGCAGCGCAAAGCATCAACCGGCTCATGGGGCTGGCTGGCGAGTCGCTGGTGGAATCACGGCGCGTCCAGACACTGGGCGGCTCGATGCAACGCTTGAAGCGCAAGCAGAGGGATTTGGCGGACGTGCTCGAAGCGCTCACGCGCGCCACAACTGGCCTCGACCCTCAGACCGCCGCCCTCGTCGTCGACGCCAAGGCACGCGCGCTCGAGTGCCGCACCTTGGTGGTCGACCAAATCGAGGGTCTAGAAAGCTATGCGCGTCGCGTCGACGACCTCAGTGAACGACTCTATCGCGAAGCGCTCAAGAGCCGGATGCGCCCGTTCGGTGATTGTGTGCACGGGCTGCCCCGGATGGTGAGGGACCTGGGACGTCAGCTTGGAAAGCAGGTGCGCCTGCTGGTCTCGGGTGAAGGGACCGACGTTGACCGCGACGTCCTCGAGAGCCTAGAGGCGCCGCTCAATCACTTACTCAGGAACGCGGTCGATCACGGCATCGAGCCCGAGGCAACGCGCTTAGCCAAGGGCAAGCCCCCCGCTGGCACCGTGCGCCTCGAGGCCCGGCACCACGCTGGGGTCTTGGCGATCACGGTGAGTGACGACGGCGCGGGCATCGATCCGGAGAAGATACGCGCGAAAATCATCGACCGCGCGCTCTTGAGTCCGACTGTGGCGTCGGAGCTCAGCACGCCAGAGCTGCTCGAGTTCATCTTTCTGCCGGGCTTTTCCACGGCCAGCAGCGTCACCGAAATCTCCGGTCGCGGCGTGGGGTTGGATGCGGTCCGGACTGCCGTCGAGGCAGCGCTGGGCATGGTAAAGGTCGTTTCGGACCCGGCGCGCGGGACGAGCTTTCATGTACAGCTCCCTGTCACTCGCTCGGTAATGCGCGCCGTGGTGGCGGAAGTCGCCGGGGAGTCGTACGCGTTCCCGCTGCTTCGCATCGAGCGCATCCTGCGCCTGGCGGCGAATGAGGTAAAAACTCTCGGCAGCGCCCAATACTTCGTGCTCGGAGATGCCAACGTTTCCCTGGTCTGTGCGCAACAAATTCTGGGCCTGGGCCTGCCACCGACCGCAGGCGACGAGCTCTGCGTCGTCATTGTCGGGGACCGAGCGCAGCGCTACGGAGTTACCGTCGACAAGTTCTTGGGGGAACACGACCTGGTGGTGAGGCCACTGGACCCCCGTTTGGGCAAGGTGCAAGACATTGCCGCCGCCGCCATTCTGATGAACGGGCTACCGGCGCTCATTTTCGACGTGGATGACGTGGTCCGATCGATCCAGAAGCTGGCCCACGCCGGGCGGGTCGACAAGCTGTCTGCCCGAGGGGCCACCCCGAGCGACCGCCCCAAGAAGCGCATCCTGGTGGTCGACGATTCCATAACGGTGCGCGAGGCAGAGCGCCAGCTGCTCGCGAACCACGGCTACGAGGTGGATGTAGCGGTCGACGGCGTGGACGGCTGGAACTCCGTAAGCAACACTCACTACGACCTCATCATCAGCGACATCGACATGCCGCGAATGAACGGCCTCGAGCTCGTGCGCACGATCAAACAAGACGCGAAGCTCGGATCCATTCCGATTGTCATCGTTTCTTACAAGGACCGGGAGGAAGATCGCATGCGGGGCCTCGACGCGGGCGCCAACTATTACCTGACCAAGAGCAGCTTTCATGACGAAAGCCTCGTGCAGGCCGTGGAAGAGCTGATCGGGGCAGCGAGCTCGTGAAAGTTGCTTTCGTCGGTGCCCAGAGCCAGAGGACCATCAGCCGCGCGCTCGTCGAGACCGCACACTCCCTCGTCTGGTCGACCAGCAGTGTGAGCGATGCGCTCCGGTTGTTCGGGAGCGCACCACCGGATGTGTTGCTCGTGTCAGCCTCGCTCTCGGAAATGAGCCCCGCGGCGCTCACACGCGCGGTGTTGGCCAAAGCAAATTGCGCCATTCTTCTCTTGGCCGACCGCGACGCGCAGCGCGTGTCGGAGGTCTACGAAGCGATGGGCGCGGGTGCTCTCGACGTGGTCGCCATGCCACGCATCGACGAACAAGGGCGGCTCTCGGGCGCCGAACCGTTGCTCTTGAAGCTACGGACGGCGGGGCGTTTGCTGGGGCGTGCCTCCCAGGAGTTGCGCAAGGTGAGCGGGTCGTCCGTAGCGGGTCTCGGGCTCGTGGCCATCGGTGCGTCCACCGGCGGGCCCCAGGCGCTTTTGACCATATTGGCCCAACTCCCCAAGAATTTCCCTGCCGCCATCGTCATCGTCCAGCACGTCGACCGTGAGTTCAGCGAAGGGCTAGCGTCTTGGCTACGAGACAGCAGCAAGATCCGGGTCGACATCGCCCGCGAAGGGGCGTTCCCTAGCCCAGGCTTGGCGCTGATTGCGGGCACGTCGGATCACCTGGTCATGACCTCGGGCGGGGCTCTTCGCTACCGCGCGGAGCCCATCGAGGTGCCGTATCGGCCCTCCGTGGACGTGCTTTTTTCGAGCCTCGCCGAGCACTGGCCGACGCCGGCGGTCGCGGTGCTCTTGACAGGCATGGGCCGGGACGGCGCGGCGGGGATGAAGAAGCTTCGGGAGCTGGGCTGGCACACCCTCGCGCAAGACGAGGCCAGCAGCGTGGTCTACGGGATGCCCAAGGCCGCCGCGGCCATGGGCGCGGCGTGCAAGATCCTCAGCCCGCTCGCGATCGCCACCGAGCTGATCAACCACGTCAGGTGAATGCTGCGCGTCGGCCGGGCTTAGCTCGCTGTTTCGGCTCGAGCGGGCAGTAGGCTGTGGTATGAGGCCGCGTGCTTTCCACCTTCCAGATTGAGCCAAGCAAACCGCAACGCGGCACCGTCATCTGGCTGCATGGCCTGGGCGCCACCAACCACGATTTCGACCCCATCGTTCCGGAGCTCCAAGCACCTTTTCTGCGTTTCATATTTCCTGCGTCACGGGTGCGGCCGGTCACCATCAACCAGGGCATGCGCATGCCCGCCTGGTACGACATCCTGAGCTTCGACAATCCGCCCCTCAGAGAAAAAGAGTCGGACGTGCGGGAGTCGGCGGCGGACCTGCTGGAGCTCATCGAGCGCGAGCATACGCGCGGGGCGCGCTATGAGGACATCGTGTTGGCGGGCTTCAGCCAGGGGGGCGCGATGGCGCTGCATGTCGGGCTGCGTTCGGAGCAGCGCCTCGCCGGTGTGCTCGTGCTGAGCGGCTATTTGCTTTTGCCAGACAGCTTCGAGAGCGAAGCGCACGCGGCGAATCAGCAAACACCGGTGTTGCATTGCCATGGGCGCCATGACCCGGTCGTCCCGCTCAGCCTGGGTAAAGCGGCCTTCACCCGCCTCACCGCGGCAGGTTACCCCGCGGAGTGGGCCGAGTACGAGATGGAACACTCGCTGTGCATCGAAGAAGTGCACCAGATCCGCGACTGGCTCAGGGCGCGCTTCCCGACCCCCTAGTCAGCGCCAGCGTACTCCAAGCCTGGGGAGCAAGGGGGGCCGGGCTCGAGCCTTTTCGCCAGCCGGCGGGGAAGCCAGGGTCCCGAGGTGCCGGGCCGCGTCTGACACGGTGAGCCCGGCACCCCCTCCCGACCCCTCAGCGGCAGGCGCTCGTGACCGTGTAGACCGGCGCGCCATCAGCCACGCTCAGGCGCTGGCCTTCGGGCACTAGGACCTTGGCGTTACGGCTACCGACATTGCCCGCGGCGTCGCGAACCTGCAGGGCTACCGTGTACACGCGCCCATTGCTCCTGCGGTTGCGTTCCACGCGCATCTGCACGCTCTTGCAGTCCGCAGCCATCAGGATGTCCTTTACCGTATTGCCGTCGTCATTGCCGGCTGCATTTTCCGCTTCGTCGCTAGTGGCCTGAACGATGACGACGTCCGTCTTGTCGACGGTCGAGTCACACCCATCACGCGCTCCCGTGATGAATTCGCCCGCACTGAACGTGCGGTACTGGCCCTGCGGTGGGATGAGCAGAATCGTCCCGCCCTCCAGGTTCACGACCTGGCCATCCACGCGGATCACCTGGCCGTCGAAGGCGATGGTGTGGCCCGCCACCTCAAAGCTACCGATGCGCAACGGGAACGTGCGCCCGCCGACCACGAGTGCCTCACCGGTGAGCACGATTTCGAGCCCCGGCAAGAGGACCCGGAGGCCCTGCAGATCGATCACGGGTGCCACGGTGTCTGTTACGACCACACTTCGATCGAGCGTGGTGACGTTACCCGCCTGATCGGTCGCGGAGTAACGGACCACATACGTGCCCGGCCGGCTCGGGTCGACGACGCCCGTTGCGGTGACGGCGACGCTGCCCTCACACTCGTCGACCGCCAAGGCTCCAGGGTCCGTAAAGGGCGTGGCGCACTCGACGCTGCCGCCACCCGCGCCCTGCAACGTGATCACGGGCGCCGAGTTGGAGATGCTGACGCTGGCCGACGCCGCGTTGTTGGGTGCGAGGTTCGGATCTGCGGTGGCGGCGGTGACGCTGGCGGACACACTGAGCGCGCTTCCGTTCGGGGTCGCGCAAGTGCCGGCGCTCACCTCGAGCGCGAACTGTGCCTCGGCATCGACGCCGAGCACGGCCGCAGTGCAGCGCACGACGCCGCTAGCCCCGACCGCGGGCGTGGTGCACGCCCACTCTGCCGGAGCCGTGAACGAGCGGAAGCCCAGCCCGGCGGGCAGAGTCAGCGTGAGCGACGGGTTTTGGGCGGGCAAATCATCGTCGCTGGGCAAGAAGTTTTCCAGGTCCGCGTCGGCCTCATTGCGTACGCCAATGGCGTACTGCACGGCAGTACCGCTCGGCGCGCTCGCCCCGGAAGCGTCGATGCTGACCGCCAGATCCGCGCCGGGCAGCTGCAACGGATCGACGACGCCCCAATAGGCGTGTTTCGCCTTCAGCTGCCGGTCAAAGAGCAGCGGCGCGTCGACGCGCCCGGCCGACGTGAGCCACGTATGATCATCGGCCGTACCCCAGAACGTGACCGAGTTGATCTTGCCGGCGAGCTGGCGAAATGCCTGGAAAAAGGTGCGGTAGCGATAACCCTGGCTCACCAGGCGGCTCTCGGGGATGTCGAAATAATCTACGATGGGGCCCGCGAGCGAGCCGCTGTAGATGCTGACATCGAGCTCGGTGATCTCGTTCTCGACCCCCAGAGCATCGAAGAGATTGATGGTGTCGATGATCGCCTGCGCCGACGGGAAGTCGACGTTGTTGTGCATTTGATGGCCCACGCCGTCCACCGGCACACCACGGCTTCTCAGGTCCGCCACCAGGTTGCGGAGAAAGGTTCGTTTGGTCGCATTCACAGTGTCAAACTCGTTGATGTAGAGCTTGGCGTTCGGAGCCACCTCGCGCGCCACTCGAAAGGCGTGCTCGATGAACTCGGGGCCAATGATGTTAAACCACGGGCTGCGACGGAAACCGTCGGCCTGCGCCGGGTCGATCACTTCGTTGACCACGTCCCAGGTGCCCACGTCCGGGCCGAAGTGCAACATGACCGTGCGGATGTGGTTGGTGAGGCGCGCGAGCAAGAGCTCCTTGTTCTCGGGCGAGGGGGTCATGGGGCTGCCATTGGCCGCGGTGAACACGTAGGCCGGGGTCTGGGCGTGCCAGATCAGCGTGTGGCCGCGCATGTTTAGCTGACGCGCTCGGGCAAAAGCCAGCTGCGCGTCGGCAGCCGCGAAGGTGAAGTTGCCCTCGCTCGGCTGGAGCGCGTCCCATTTCATGTCGTTTTCCGAGGTGACGCTGTCAAAGTGCCGGGTCAAGAGCACGGCGCGCTCGCCGGTCAAGTCCCCTTGAAAGATTGCCGCGCCGACCGGAAAGAAGTCGTCCAGGCTTTCGTGCACCGAGGGGATGTCGCGCTGGGCAGCCGCCGGGGGAACGAAGGTCAGCTCGAAGTCATCGATGTAGAAGGAGGCGAGCCCGGCATTGGATTCGACGTAGAGTGTCAATGACGTGTGGGCCAGCGCCAGGTCGAACGTGGTGACCAGCCGCACCCAGCCACCCGCGGTGACCACAGTGTTCCCAACCACCGTGTGAAACGTCTGCTGCGTGCCGAGCCGGCGCTCGACGCTCAGCCGTAGCTGAGTGTCGGCCTCTCCGGGCGCGAGCTTGGCCCAGAGTGAAATGCGGTAGCGCGAGCCGTTGAACATGACGTTCGTGACGTTCAAGCTCGGCCCGCGGAAGGTGTTGGTGCGCCCGGTCGTGAGCAAGCTGTGGGTGCCGGTGTGCGCGTCCGCGGTCGTCACCGTCAGCACTTCGACCCCGGTGCGCGAGGCCCAGCCTTCGGGTGTGTTGGATTCAAAGTCGGCAAAAGCGCCGTCTTCGTTGCCGGGAGGCCCGGGTGGAGGGGACAGCTCCGTGATGTTGAAGCCGTCGATGTAGTACGACGCGGTAGCGGTTGTGGCCTCGACGTACAGTAAGAGCCCGCTGACGTCGCCAGCAAACGAGTAGTTGGCGCTGAGCGTGACCCAGGCGGCGTCGGTGACGTTGGTGTTTTGCGCGACGGTGTCGAACGCGTTGCCGGCTCCGACGGGCGTACGCTGCATGGTCAGGCGCACAGTGGTGGGTGCCTGACCGGCCAGGAGCCGCACCGACACCGTGACCTGGTAGGTCGCCCCTCGGGTCAACAGCGGCAGCGCGTTCAGGCTAGGGCCGTGAAAGCCCGCAGTTCGCCCCGTGGTCAATAGGCTGCGCGTGCCCTCGAACGCGACTGCAGCGGTGTTCGTCAAGGTGACCGGGCCTCGCGGAACCCAGCCCTGCGTGGTGCCGTCTTCGAAACCGTGGACGACCGGCGCGCTCAGCGCGGCGGTTTTTCTACCGAGCTTCACCTCGTCACCGGGTTCACCGGGGTCAAAGCCCCCCGGGGCGTTGCAGCCAATGGCCGCAATTAGCCCGAGTAATGCCAAAATCCCCAGGCGTGCGCGCACCACGACCCCCAAGCGCTCATTCTCCCTCACGTTGACTCTCCTCTGGTCGGTATGCGCCTGAGCGACTGCACCGACCGTTCTTACAAACCAGCCCTTAGGGCAACCTGGAAGCGATGCCATATTCTGATTCTCGGTGCAACTGAATCCCAACACATCCCAAAGTTTTTGGCTGACGGCGTTTCACCCCCGTCACCGACTCGCCACGATGTGGCGTGCCGTCTGCACGCGCCCGCTATAGCCCGTATGAAGCTGCCCGCTCAGCTCGCCACAGCTGTCGGTTTTACGGCATCGGATGGCGCCGACGTCGGCGCCACACGCCCAGGCCAAACACAGCCATGGCCAGCGCAGACGGCCAACGGCTCGAGGGACTCGAGCCCGAGGCGCTGCAGCTCAAGCCACCGCCTTCGAGGCGCACCACTACGTTTCGGTCATCCTCGGCGTCCAGGTAGTCGGGGTTGCCATCGCGGTCGACGTCCGACTCATTCTCGTCCGTGGTCGGCAGTCCGTCGCCGTCATCGTCGGGGTCCAGGTAGTCAGCAGTGCCGTCAGCATCGGTGTCGGTAGCTCCATCGCCCTCTTCGGCGGTGACCACCCCGTCCCCATCGTCATCTTGATCCAGGTAATCAGGCGTGCCGTCGCCGTCGCTGTCCTGCCGCGGTGGCTGGTTCTCGTCAGTGGTAGGAAAGCCGTCCCCGTCGTCGTCGCTGTCCTGACAATCCACCAAGCCGTCGTCGTCGGTGTCGGGTGCGGGTGCCCCGCGCGGGCACTCGATCAGGTCCGGAATGCCGTCCCCGTCCGAGTCGGTCGGCGTTTGGCTTTCGTTGAGATAGTCCGGAACCACTGCATCGAGTGAGTGCAATGCATCGGCGGGTTCGCCATCGGCGTTCGGATCCGCGCCTTCACTGGCGGTGGGGATGCCGTCCCCGTCGTCATCCGGGTCTAGGTAGTTGGGGACACCATCGCCGTCGGTGTCGTCATCTGCAACGCTGCCGTCATTGTTCACGTCCTCACGCGCGCTGAGGAGCCCGTCACCGTCGTCGTCCGGGTCGCGAGTGTCCGGCAGGCCGTCGGCATCGGTGTCCGGCAGGCTGTGTACCGTGCCGTCGGCATCCGGATCAAAGGCGTCATCGAGCCCGTCGCCGTCGCCATCGGTTCCGAAAGCCACGACGCCGTCACCCCCCACATAGGCCTCGATGGCGTCGGGGAGCCCGTCGTCATCCGAATCAAGGTCGCGGAAATCAGGGCTGTCATCGCCGTCCGTGTCGGGCAAGTCGGCCAAGGTGACGAATTCGTACCCGTCAATCCAGCCATTGTCGTCGGTGTCATCGCCGCCGGCGAGACCAGAGCCCGTCGGATCAGGGCTGCCGGACTCGAGCAAGTCGCTGAGCCCATCGGCGTCGGAGTCGAGGTCGATGCGATCGGCGAGCCCGTCCGCGTCGGTGTCGGCGTCGTCCGCTCCAGCGTCCACATTGTTGGCGTCCGCGGGCGCGGCGTCGCTTACGTCCGGCAAGCCGTCCCCATCCTGGTCGCTCGAGTCGCCCAAACGGCCATCGCCGTCTTCATCGAGTGCTCCCAAACCGTACTCGATGATATCCGCGATGGAGTCCCCATCCGAATCGAGGTCCCTGGAGTCGGGAATGCCATCGCCGTCGGTGTCGCCACCGCCTTCAGTCGTATTCGGGATGCCGTCGCCGTCGACATCCGCGTCGAAGGGATCGCGCACACCGTCTCCGTCCGTATCGGATTCACCCAGGTCGCAGGTGCCGTCGTCGTCGCTGTCGGCGCCGTCGTTGTCCGGGTCGCCACTGCTGCCATTTGCGCCAGTAACCGCGCAGTCGCTGCAGCCGTCGCCGTCGGCATCCGCGCAGGCGGTGGCGTCGAGCGGCGCCGTGTCGGTGCCGTCGGCGACGCCGTCGTTGTCGTCGTCCGGGTCGCTCAGGTCACAAATGCCATCCGTGTCGGAATTGGTGCCATCGTTGGCCGGATTGCCCCCGCTGCCATTGGCGCCGGTGACCGCGCAGTCGTCGCACGTGTCCGCGTCCGAGTCCGCGCACACGTTCGCGTTGAATGGAGACGTGTCCGTCAGGTCGCCAACCCCGTCGTTGTCGTCGTCCGGATCGCCAACATCACACAGGCCGTCGCTGTCCGAATTGGGGCCGTCGTTGGCCGGGCTGCCCCCACTGCCATTTACGCCGGTGACCGCGCAATCGTCACATGTGTCACTGTCTGCGTCCGCGCACACATTCGGGTTGAATGGAGACGCGTCGGTCAGGTCGCCAACGCCGTCGTTGTCGTCGTCCGGATCGCCAAAGTCACACAGGCCGTCGGTGTCCGAATTGATGCCGTCGTTGGCCGGGCTGCCCCCACTGCCGTTGGCGCCGGTGACTGCGCAGTCGTCACACGAGTCGCTGTCAGCGTCCGCACACACGTTGGCGTCGAGAGGAGACGTGTCGGTGCCATCGCCGACGCCATCGTTGTCGTCGTCCGGATCCCCCAGGTTGCACAGACCGTCAAGGTCCGAATTGGTGCCGTCGTTGGCCGGATTGCCACCGCTGCCGTTGGCGCCGGTGACCGCGCAATCATCACACGTGTCGCTGTCTGCGTCCTCGCACACATTGGCGTTGAGAGGAGACGTGTCCGTCAAGTCGCCGACACCGTCGTTATCGTCGTCCGGGTCGCTCAGGTCACAAACGCCATCCGTGTCGGAATTGGTGCCGTCGTTGGCGGGATTGCCCCCACTGCCGTTGGCGCCCGTGACCGCACAATCGTCACACGTGTCGTTGTCCGCGTCCGCACACACGTTCGCGTTCAGAGGAGACGTGTCTGTCACGTCGGCAACGCCGTCGTTGTCGTCGTCTGGATCCCCCGAGTTGCACAAGCCGTCGCTGTCCGAATTCAGGCCGTCGCTGGCCGGGTTGCCCCCGCTGCCGTTGGCGCCGGTGACCGCACAATCGTCACACGTGTCGTTGTCCGCGTCAGCACACACGTTCGCGTTGAGAGGAGACGTGTCCGTCACGTCCGCAACACCGTCGTTGTCGTCGTCGGGGTCCCCAAAGTTACACAGCCCGTCGCTGTCCGAATTCAAGCCGTCATTGGCCGGGTTGCCCCCGCTCTGGTCGTTGCCGGTGTTGGTGCAGTCGTCACACTGGTCCGAGTCCGAGTCCTGACAGACGTTCGGGTTCAGCGGGCTCGTGTCGATGCCGTCGTCGACTCCGTCGTTGTCGCTATCGGGGTCGAGGGCGTCGATCAAACCATCGCCATCCGTGTCGGGTGCACCGCCGCTGGCCTCGTCGCCGTCCTCGATACCATCCCCATCCGTGTCGGCCAGGTTGGGATTCGTGCCCAGGTTGCAGGTCTCATCGACATCACTCAAGCCGTCGGTGTCTGAATCGACAGTGCCGTCCACCACCGTCACCGAAATGTTCAGGCTCGCGTCGGTTTGAAGGAAGGTATACGTGTCGAGCAGGGCGTTGTTGCCCTTGCTGTTGGCGGTGAAGTTGCCCCAGGCGCGCGCGTTGACGTTGGCGTCCGCAGCCACGGCAAAGCTGCCGCTGTCCAGGCCGTTCGCCCCGGACGTTTCGAGGCCGGGCTCGCCATTGAGCATCGTCACCTCGTTGCCCTGCACCGCCGTGTCGTTCCAGAACATGGGCAGGTTCGTTCGCGTCAAGTTCTGGTTGACCTGGAACATGCGGACGCCCTCGTAGGCGGTCTCCATGTCTTGTCCGACGTAGTGCATCTCGCCAACGTTCAGGAAAACCTTGCACTCGTAACTGCCAGAAGCCACGGGGGCGCCGCTGTTGTCGGTGCCGTCCCAGGCCACGGCGTTGGTGCCAACTGTGGTGGTACCGACGGCCAGGAAGTCTCCTGGGTCCACCCGGTCGAAGACGTCGTCGTTGTTGACGTCACAGACGAGGTGGAAAGTGCCCTCGATGTTGGAGTCGAAGTTGAAGCTGCCAGCAACCGCCCCGGGCGACACCAGACCGCAGCCCAGGTCACCCCCGCCGAAGTTGAAGTTGGTAATGGCCGGAATGAGGGGATCGTAGGTGGACGCCTGCGGCGGGTTCAGATACAGCTGGTACAGCGGCGTATACGAGTTTCCAGCCTGTAGCACGCTCTGCCCCGCGTTGGGGCCGTCGACGCCGGTTTGGTTGGCGGCGATCTCGTAGACGTTGCCCGACAGCCCGGCGAGCTTCAGCTCCACCACACCGCTCTTGGTGGGGTCACCCCCCGGCACCAGCGCAAAGAAGCTGCCGTTCGAGGCAGCGGAGGCCGCGAAGCTGCCCGTATTAAACCTCCAACGCGTCGACCAGATCCGACCCATCCCCGCGGCCGCATTGTTCACGGTGATGTTCCACGCACCGGTCTGCGATGCCGTCATCGTCAGCGCGAAAACACCATTCACGGTCGGATCATAGGTCTGGTTGTTGGCAAGCGTCGCGACCAGGACGTTGCTCGGATCGCGGACCTGCAAAGATCCGGTGCCCGTCCAGGTGATGGTCTCCGTGGCGGCATTCAGGATGTCGGCGCGGATCGCCGTGGTGTTCTGGATGCGCTGATTGGCACCGACCTGCGCCGACCCCTCGGCGGCCGCCTGCCCTGCTGCGAGCAACACGGCCAAGAGGGAGGCCAGGCCTGTGAGGTTCAAGTGTTTCATCGCGTGCTTCCAGGGTTGGCGTCGTCTTGGCTCACGTCCATGTCGAGCACCTGGAACTCGACACGCCGATTGTTGCGCCGCCCTTCCGGGGTGTCGTTGGGCTCGACAGGCCGATCGGCGCCCCAGCCTTTGGACACCAGGCGCTCGGGAGGAATGCCGGTTTGGACTAGCCACTTCATCACGGCAGCGGCGCGGCGAGCGCTGAGCTCACGGTTCTTTTGGACACCGCCCTGGCTATCGGTGTGCCCTTCGACGCTGAGGCGGGTGATCTGCGGGTTGGTGAGCAGTGCTTCAGCGACGGCCGTGAGCACCTCGTAGGCCTCCGGCCGGAAGGTGGCTCGACCTGTATCGAACTCGATGCGGTCGAGGATCTGAATCTTTTCGGCGGTGACGATGACCTTCGGACAGCCATTCCTGGCTGGATCGGTGTTGGCCACGCCCCGGTCTCGCGGACAGCCGTCGACCTCGTCGAGGAAGCCATCGCCATCGCTGTCCTCGGGCAGTGGGCAGCCATTGAGAGCGGCGTCGGAGGCGTTGCGCACTCCCGGTTCGAGCAGGCAAGCGTCCTCGGCATCCGCGATTCCGTCGCCGTCCTGATCGGCAGGCGGCGGGCAGCCATGACGGCTGGGATCATTCGGCGCGGCGAGCCCGGCGACGTCGACGCAGGCATCGTCGGCATCGAAGATCCCGTCACCGTCAGCATCCGGGGGCGGCGGACAGCCATCCGTGGTCGGGTCCATGGTCCGCGGGCCCTTCACGTTCGGGCATGCATCCACGCCGTCCACAGCCCCATCTCCATCGCTGTCGAGGGGGGGCAGCACCTCGGGCGGCGGCTCCGGACTTGGGCTCCAATCACCCGACACCACCCAACGTGAGGCAGGAGCCCCTACACCCCGGCTCAGCCCCGGACCAAAACCCGTACCGATGCGCAGGTCGCGACTCACGTCGTAGTGAGCGCCCAGCTGCACCTCGAAGGGAGTGGTCTGTCGATCGAAGAAACCGTTCGAACCCGCGCTGATGACCGTCGATGCCACGAACACGGGCCCTACCAGCAATCTTTTCTCCAAGAACTGAACACCGGCGGCGGCTCCGAACACCAGCTCCGAGCCCACGGCTTCGCCGTTTAGCTCTTTGCTCCTCGTTCGGATGTGCACACCCGTCCGACCCGCATACACGAAGGCCCCTACTTCTCCCGCGACTTGAACGCGGGGCTGCAACCGCACCGCATCGTCTCCCGCGTAGTGATCGGCACTACCGGTGGGCAGGTGTACGGCAACGCCTGTGGCGACCGTCAGCACGTCCTTGTGATCGCCGAACAACCGCACGTCACCGCTCAGCCGAACATCTCCAAACGACGCCTGCCTTTGGATCCGGTACTCCTCACCACCAACGACGACATCGGACCCGTTCTGGTACACCAGCAGGGGTGCGTTCACGCCCACTCGAACGCGGTCGGCCAGGGTCATGCTACCGCGCATGTGGACGAACAGCTGATCGCTGGCGAGCCCCGCGACTTCGTCTCCGTTTGCTGCGTAGGCAACGAGCGGCTTATGTGCCCAGTCGCTCACGAGACCGAACGACGGTCGTAGGTGTCCCGACAAGTCCAGCGAGTCGGCCGCGATCCAGCGGCTGCCTGATTCCGCCGGCTCAAACCGATTCAGCGCGAAACCTTCTTGCGCCGCCGCCTCGGGGCTGCCGAGCGCGACCACCGCACTCAACCCTACCAGTAGCGAGGCTCGCTGACATCGTGACTGACTTACGCCCTGGCGCGCCATGGGCCGTTCTGGTTGCATTCAGATAACCAATCCCTTGGGACTTCATCCCCTAGGAAAAAACGGCTCGAACGCATCAAGCATTAACCCGAGATGGACGTCGCTCGGCGCCAAACACCGACATGTCCTGAGACCCGCGCGATGGTCCAACGAACTGAGCGTGGCCTTTGTTGCACCTAATCCTAGGGCGCAACGTCAGTCATGGCCGATTTGGCACTCACTCAATCGAGCCGCCACGGCACGGCCGCTTGTGCGGCGTGGAGCTGCTCGGATTCGATCAAAGGCGGCGTTTCAACGCCACCCGCGGCGCGCCACCATGGCTCGGGACGCTCTGCCCGAACCGGCTCCACCGACTCGCCCAACTTCGGCATGATGAGCTCCAGGCCCTGCGCGAGACGCAGCAAGGTTTCTGCCGGCTCATCCCAAGCGTGCAGCGCAAGATTGAACGTGCCCCAGTGCACCGGTAAAAGCGCTTTGCCTCCGAGCGCATCCTTCCGCCCAACGCTGACATGGCAGCGATCGTAGGACCAGGGCCGAGCTTTCGCAATGGGTCGGGCCTACGGCCTCGTCGCCGTCCCCGTTCGGCGCCTCGAGGTCGCCAACACCGACAGCGCCAGTAGTAGGCCCCAGCCGACGGGTGCTCCACCCTTGGTTTGTGAAGCGGCATCGAGGCTGCAGTTGAACCCACCGCCTTGAATGTGCACTGCTCTCACGGGCGCAATCGTATCCGGCTCGATCGGGTCAGGCTCGATCGGGTCAGGCTCGCCGCTATCTGGATCGAGGTAATCCGCGATATCGTCGCCATCGCTGTCCAGCGTGGCGTCGGGCCAGCCGTCTTCGTCCTCGTCGACATTTTCGTCGCGGCTCGGAATGCCGTCTCCGTCGTCGTCGGGATCGAGATAGTTCGGCGCGCCATCCTGGTCCGTGTCGTCGTCGGATACGTCGCCGTTCCGGTTGGCATCCTCGAACCTCGTGCCGATGCCGTCCCCGTCGTCGTCGTCATCGCGGAAGTCCGGCGTACCGTCTGCATCGTTGTCCGGCAAAGCAGCTCGCGCCCCTCCAGCATCAACGTCGACGCTGTCGTCCAGGCCATCTGCGTCGCCATCTGCTCCGGCCCAAGCGACGTCGGCAGCGCCGTCCGCGTTCGAATCGTGGCCTTCGATCGCGTCGGGTACGCTGTCCCCATCGCTGTCAGCGTCCTGGAAATCGAGCTGAGCGTCGCCGTCGGTATCGGGCAACGGAAGCGGTGTGCCCCCTTGCCCGGCGTCCACCTCATCCAGAAGCCCGTTGTCGTCAGCATCGGCACTGGAGTCTAAGCGCCCGTCGCCATCGCCATCCTCGCCGCCGGCTTCGTCGATGTCGCTGATGCCGTCGCCATCGGCGTCCAGGTCGATGCTGTCGTTTAGACCGTCGCCGTCGGTGTCGAGCGGCTCGATGCGGCTGCCGCTGCCGGCAGCGGACGAATCCGAATCGATCTCGTCCACGACCCCATCCCCGTCCAGGTCCGCGGTCTCGTCAATCTGACCGTCGGCGTCGAGGTCGAGCTCACCGAGGCCGTTCTCGATGGAATCCGGAATGCCGTCGTCATCGGCGTCGAGGTCGAGCCAGTCGGCGACGCCATCCCCATCGCCGTCAGCGCTGGATTCATCCTCGTTTGCAACGCCGTCATTGTCCGCGTCGAGGTCGTCCGCATCGGCAGTGCCATCGCCATCGCGGTCCGCTGGCACGCTGACGCAGCCATCGTTCGCTGGGTCTCCACCGCTGCCGTTGGCGCCCGTGCTGCTGCAGTCATCGCAGCCGTCCGTGTCCGCATCCCGGCACAGGTTCGGATTGGTTGGCGCGCCGTCCGCCGCGTCCGTCACGCCGTCGCCATCATCGTCGGGGTCACTGCCATTGCAAGCGCCGTCCGAGTCCGAATCGAGGCCGTCGTTCGTGACGCTGCCCCCGCTCTCGTCGCCTCCAGTATTCGTGCAGTCGTCGCACGTGTCGGTGTCGGCGTCCCGGCACACGTTCGGGTTCAGAGGCGCTCCGTCGGCGACATCGGCCACGCCGTCATTGTCATCGTCGTCATCACCCGCGTCACAATCCCCGTCGACGTCCGAGTCCAAGCCGTCATTGCCGATGGCGCCGCCGCTCAGGTCGGCTCCAGTGTTGATGCAATCGTTGCAGGTGTCGAGGTCGGCGTCCCGGCACACGTTCGGGTTCAGAGGCGCTCCGTCGGCGACATCGGCCACGCCGTCATTGTCGTCATCAGCGTCGCCGGCGTCGCACGCACCATCTCCGTCACCGTCAGCGCCGTCATCACTGGGATCGCCCGCGCTGCGATCGGCGCCCGTGTTCGTGCAATCGTCGCACGTGTCGGTGTCCACATCCTGGCATACGTTCGGGTCGTCCAGATCCAGATCATCGTCGTTTGCGACGCCATCATTGTCGTCGTCGTCGTCCCCGGCGTCACATAGGCCGTCGAGGTCGGTATCGAGCCCATCATCATTGACATCACCGCCGCTCGCGTCGGCTCCGGTATTGGTGCAATCATCACAGGTGTCGCCGTCGAGATCGCGGCACTGGTTGGCGTCGTTGTCTACGCTGTCAGCATCGTCACCCACGCCGTCGCCGTCGGTGTCCGGCGAGCTCGTCATGTAATCCGGTGTGCCATCAGCATCACTGTCGGGGCACGGCCAGCCCGAAGGGCACTCCACGTCGTCCAGAATCAAGTCGCCATCGCTATCGCCAGCGCCCGGTCCTGCATCGTCCGCGTCGTACGCATCGGGGATGCCGTCACTGTCGGTGTCCGTCAAAACGACATTCGGGAACCCAAATCGCGAATCGTCAGAGTCGACGTCGGCGAGCAGGCCGTCCGCGTCGTCATCCGTGAGGTCGGTGTCGATGCGCCCGTCCGAATTGCCGTCGAGCGCAACATTGCCAGTCTCGACGACATCGAACGCGCCGTCAGCGTCGCTGTCCAGGTCCAGGAAGTCCGGCGTGGTGTCCGCATCGGTATCCAAGAGCACGTAGTCGTTGATACCGGAATCGAGGCTGGTCTCGAGCGTGTCGGTCAGCCCATTGACTCCGACA
The DNA here is from genome assembly GCA_031407405.1 of Deltaproteobacteria bacterium. Taxonomy (GTDB): domain Bacteria; phylum Myxococcota_A; class Polyangia; order Polyangiales; family Polyangiaceae; genus SZUA-265. Next base: position 6,759 of record JANOIG010000222.1, on the reverse strand, counting down.
GTGCCGTCCACGATGCCATCGTCATTGGCGTCGCCAGCCCCATGTCCCGCTTCGGTGATGTCCGGAATGCCGTCGTTGTCGGAATCGATGTCGTTGTGATTCGGGATGCCATCGCCGTCGGCATCGAAGCCGACGAGCGGGGTGTCACACACACCATCGGCCCCGGTATCCACGCAGCCCGCGGCCGCGCCGTCGCCGCGATTACTCGCGTCGCGCCAGTTGGGCACGCCGTCGGTGTCGACGTCGGCGTCAGGGTCGACGCCGAATGCGTTCTCGCGCGCGTCGCTGATGCCGTCGCCGTCGTTGTCGACGTCGCTCGGGTTGAGCACTCCGTCGCCATCCACGTCGCCGTCCGTGCCGTCTAGAAATGTCGGGTCGGAGGCGGCCAGCACCAGGGTTCCGCTGCCGGGCGCGAGGGGCGAGCCCGCCAGATCGACGCTGATCGAGTTGGCGCTACTGGAGGTGCCCGCGATGATGCTCAGCGGGGCACTCAAAGAGATACCCGCTGCCCGGAGCACGCTGAGGGGTGTCGAAAAGTCGAGGAAGAAGTCGGCGTTAGCGCTGAAGGTGCTGTCTGCCAGCGACACTTGCACGTTGCCGCCGGGACTCAAATCGCTGTTGATCGAGCTGAGCTCCGTTTCGGCAGCGTCTTGTGGGCTGCCGGTCGTGCCCGGGGAGGTATTCTGCGCGAATATGACGCGATCTGGAACCTTCCCGTCCAGCATCAACGAGAATTCGTAGGCGGCAAAGTCGCCATTGGTGTCGAAGAGCAGGCCCCAACCAAAGGGGCGCAGGGCAGCACCTTGTAGTGGGCTTTCGTTCAAACGCAGCCGCACGTTGAAATCGGTATCATCGGCGTGGATGAACACCGCGGGGAATTCTGCACTGCCGACGACCTCGCGCCCATTGTTGGCGCCGTCGGTATTCGGGTCACCCATGGCGATGCCGGATTGTTCGACCGACGTCCAGTCAGCCAGCGGCGGGAACGTGACGGCCTGAGCACGGACCTGAAAATCGATGCCGGCGTCCGGCGTGGAAGAGCAGCCCCCCGTGACGCCGATCAGGGCACCAAAAGCCCAAGCTTGCCCCAAGTTGGCCCACTGGGTGCGCGCCCTGCGCACCCGTTCTGCGTTGCGCGTCATCGGGACCCCTCCTTCGTTGCGCTGGTACTCGACGGAGTGTCCGAGGCGGTCTCGACGACGTGAAACTCGACGCGTCGATTTCGCTGCCGCCCCGCATCTGTCTCGTTGTCATCCAGGGGCCGGTCGGGCCCAAACCCCTGCGAGCTCAGCCGCTCGGTCTCGATGCCGTGCTCGCCGAGCCAACGCACCACCGCCGCGGCACGCCGCCTCGAGAGGTCGACGTTGCGCGCGTGCTGACCTCGACTGTCGGTGTGGCCCTGGACATCCAGCTTCCGGATCTCGGGGTGGTCCACCAGTAGCTTGGCCACCGCGGCGAGAATGGGCTCGCTCGCGGGAGTCAATGTGGCTTTGCCGTTTTCGAACTCGATGCGGTCGAGCACCTGCACCCGGTCGCCTTGCAAGCTGACGCGCGGGCAGCCGTTTTTTGCCGGGTCGGCATCGGGCTCGCCGGCTTGCTCGGGGCACGCATCCTGCTCGTCATTGATCTTGTCGCCATCCCGGTCCGTGGGGAGTGGGCAACCGTTACGCGCGGCGTCGTCGCTCTTGACGCCCGGTTCGGAGATGCAGGCGTCGTCCCGATCGAGGATGCCATCCGCGTCGGTGTCCGGGGGTGGGCACCCGTTCGTCTTGCGATCAGCGGTGGCTTCGCCGGCCTCGGCGGGGCAGGCGTCGTCGAGGTCGAGAATGCCGTCCGCGTCGCCGTCCGTGGGCAATGGGCAGCCGTGTTTGAGGGCGTCCGCGTTGGCGGGACCGGCCGCGGCGGGACAGGCGTCCTCGGTGTCCACGATGCCATCGCCGTCGCGATCCAACGGCGGGGGCGGTTCGACCACGGGCTCGCTCACGTCCTGGATCCACTGCAACGACGCGAGCGCGCGCAGCATTGGAGCTCCGAGCCCGCGCGACAGGCCCGGCCCCACGCCGAGCCCGAAATTCAGCTCCTTGAAGCCGTAATGAGCCCCCAGCAGGGCCTCGACCGGCGTGCCCTCCTTGTCGAAAGCGCCAAAGCTCGAGCTCACGAGCGTAGCGCCCCAGAGCTCGGGACCGACGAGCAAATTCCCGTCGAGCACGCGCACGCCGCCGGACGCGGCAAACACCCATTGACTGCCCAGCTCCTGCCCCGCGAAACTAGAGGTACCCCGGACGTCCACGCCCGTGCTCGCGGCGTATTCAAACTTCCCGAGGGTACCCGCCGCCAGAACGTGAGGCTTCAAGCGCCACTTGCCGTCCCCGGTGTAAGCCTCCCTCGAGCCCGTAGGAGCGTGCACGTGAGTGCCGAGGGCCAAGCTGAAGATATCGCCATGCTCACCGACGAGCCGCACGTCAGCCCCGAGCCGCAGGTCTCCGACATTGGCCCCCGAAGCCACAGGTAAGGTCGGAGCTCCCTCGCTGGCAGCCTCCGTCGTGCTGGCCAGCACCACCGGGAAGCTCGCGCTCAGGCGCAGCCGATCCCACCACACCACGCTTCCGCCCACATAGGCGTAGACCTGATCGTCGAGCAGCGCCTGCACCTTGTCACCGGCTTCGTCGTAGAGCACGAGTGGGCGATGCGACCAATCGCCCACCACACCTGCCGCCCAGCGGCCATGCCCGCGAAGATCGAGCGAATCGAGCGCAAACCACTCACTGCCCCGCTCGGCCGGCTCGAAGCGATTCAGCGCAAAGCCCTCCTGTGCCCTGGCGGAGGTGCCCAGCGCACTTACCCACAACACGGCCACGCAGCTGGCAGCGCGCAGCCCTGGCGCACGCTCCGCCCGCCGAGCTGCCCGCGAATATAGAACGTTCATCGGCTTGGAATGCCCCACGCTTGTCTCCCCGAGCTCGATTGCACTATCCCCAACCGCAGCTCAGACGGGTGACTTGACGGCGAAGTTAAGGCTCAGCTCGGATACGACCTGGGCCCTCGTCACACCATCGACTCGGGGCACATGAACCGCAAGCTACATGGCCGAAGGGGTTTCGCGCCGATGAAGACGCTCGCAGGTGTCCCTCGAGCTCACACGGATGTCAGCGCTGCCGTGTGCCACTACCTTCATGGCTGGACATCGTAGCTCTCGAGTAGCTCGTTTTGACCCCCCGTCTCCATCACTTTGCCCACTCCACGCACAAACCAATAGGTCTTCGTACTGGTCGCGCCGACTCTTTGCACGACCAGCGCGTCGAAGGTTCCGGCGGGCACCGTCACGCTTTCGCTCTCGTCGAGCACGGTCCAGGTGTCGGAGTTCGAAGCACTGGTGGAAGGCTGACCCACGGGCAGTTTCGTTTCGTCGTACTGCTCTACCCAGCTTGCGCCCGTCAGGATCTGTTCCGGGGCCTCGTCCACGCGCAGCTTGTAAGGGCTCCAGCTCTCCTCTTGCTCCAAGAGGCCATCCGCGGGACCGAAGGTTTGTTCGCGGTAGCGCACCGCACGCGAGCCGCGCAGCGCCTGCCAGCTGACGGTCTCGGCCATCCCGCCATCACTCTTGGTTGTCACGACTCTGAACGCGAGCTCACCTGAATTGGGCCCGTCGCCTCCGACTAGCTCCTCGGCGCCAACGATGGTCGTCTTTGTCGTCAGCGTACCCGCTCGATCGACCTGGTAGATCCAAGTGTTGCCCGAACGAAGCGGCAAGAATCGGTCGAGCTCACCGAGCACCCCTCCGCTGCCGCCCGCCGATGCACCGCCGGCGCCGCCGCTCACGGGCGCCCCTCCGGAACCGGCATTGCTCGACGAGGTGCCTGCCCGGCCGCTTACACCGCCCGTCGTGATGCCGCTGCTACCCGCTTGCGCTGATCCGAGGTGGCCAGCGCTCCCTCCGGCCGCCGGTGTCGAATCGCCGCTGCCGCACGCCGTTGCACAGGCGAGCACCACGACGGAAGCCACCGACCTCGCGGAACATTTGACACGACTCACCGCTTCTCCTTGCAACTGGTTGTGCTCAATGCACCTGGCATTGCGCCAAGGCTTGAGGTGAGTGCGAGCTGCGTTCACCGCGGCTCACCTTTCTTTCAGCGTGCATCGAGTCATCGCTTCGGTCCAGCTCCGGCGCACGCAAAGCCGTATTAAGGAGGGGCGCCGCAACGGCGAAACCGCACACACTGCGGGGCAATGGGTGCCAACCCAACAATCGGTGGCATGACCTGCCCAACCGGTACCGGATTAGGGCGCATCAGCGCATCGTGACCTCTCGCCAGCACTGAGTCGGCCATTAGGCCTCCGATCGAGGGATGTGCTCACGCGCCCGCCTCGGATACTCTTGCTTGCATGTTCGATGCGGTGGAGCTCGGCCGGAAGATCTCGAAGGACGACTACGAGGCGCAGCTGCCGGAGCTGCGCACCCGCTTGCTAAAAGCCCAAGCGCTGCTCGAGCGGGCAGGCTTTCCCGTGATCGTATTGATCAATGGCGCCGACGGAGCGGGCAAGAGCGATGCCACAAACATGCTGCACGAGTGGCTGGACGCTCGCTACCTCGTGAGTGAAGCTCATTCGAAGCCTACCGAGGAAGAACGGGAGCACCCGGCGTTCTGGCGCTTCTGGCGCTGGCTGCCGCCGTCGGGTCGCATCGCGATCTTCCAGGGCAACTGGTACACCGGACCCATCCTCGCGCGCGTCCACGCTGCGCTCGGACCCGCGAAGTTTCGCTACGAGCTCGAACGCATCCGCTCGTTCGAGCAAACCTTGCACGACGACGGGGCGCTATTCGTGAAGCTCTGGTTCCATGTCTCGAAGCGCGAGCAGAAGCGCCGGCTCGAACGCCTGGAGCGCGATCCATCCACGCGCTTCCGGGTAACCGCAACGGATTGGAAGCATCACGCGCTCTACAAGCGCTTTGTTCGCGTCTGTGAGCAGGCGGTGCGCGATACCAGCGCGGGGGATTTATCCTGGACGGTGGTCGAGGCGAACGACGATCGCTACCGCAATCTCACGGTCGCGCGCGAGCTCTTGCAGAAGCTCGAACAGCGGCTCACGCTCAGTCAAAAACGCGAGCCGCCGGCGGCGGAAGCGCCACGGCCGGATCCGCTGACGGTATTGGACCGCATCGATCTCACGCAACGCTTGACGAAGGAAGAATACGAGGCGAGGGCGGCGCCGCTGCAAGCCAAGATCAATCGGCTTTCGCGCAAGCTCGCGCGCCGCAAGCGGAGCGCGATCTTGGTGTTCGAGGGTGGCGACGCCGCCGGCAAGGGCGGAGCCATCCGACGCGTCGTCTGGGCGCTCGACGCGCGCCAGTACCGCGTGATCCCGACGGCGGCCCCCAACGAGGAGGAGCGCGCGCATCACTACCTATGGCGTTTTTACCGCCACCTTCCGCGCCGCGGTAAGATCACGATCTACGATCGGAGCTGGTATGGACGGGTGCTGGTCGAGCGCGTGGAAGGCTTTGCGACACCGGACGCCTGGTCGCGCGCCTACAAGGAGATCAACGACTTCGAGCAAGAGCTGGTCTCCGACGGGATCGTGCTCGTGAAGTTCTGGCTACAGGTGAGCGCGGAGGAGCAGCTCCGGCGTTTCCAAGCGCGCGAGGCCGAGCCCTGGAAACAGCACAAGATCACGGCCGAAGATTACCGCAACCGCGACAAGCGCAATCAGTACGAAGCCGCCGCCGCCGAGATGATCGAGCGCTGCGGCACCGAATACGCGCCCTTCGTCCTGGTCCCCGCCGAAGACAAACGCTACGCGCGTCTCACGGTGCTCGAGGCCGTCGCCCAAAACCTCGAAGCTGCCCTCTAAACCCTGCGCAGCAAGTGATAGGGTGGCCGGGCCTCAAGCGTGCGGCGCTGCGCGACACCTCGGGACGCTACCTCCGCCCTAATGGCAGAGGTAGGGCAGGCCGTCTGGGCCCTGCGTGAGCTCGCTGGCACAGGAGCCATTCTGGGGCACGCAGGTGATAAAGATGTCGACACCACAAATCGCCAGGACCCCATTGCCGGAGGGTCGCTCCGGCTCGGGGCGCCAACCCTGGCCAAAGCAATCGTTCAAGCTCTCGCAGTCCGGTGCCTCGTTCATGGGGTCATTATTCGGGTCCGGCTCCTCCACTTCCGAACAGTCATAATCGAATGATAGTCCGTTCGGCGCGGTCGAATCCGGATAAGGGTCTTCAAAGTAGTCGCCCTGTCCTGGGTACACGCGCTCCGCGAAATTGAAAGCGGTAGGCACGGCGTCGAAACAGTCGTCATCCTCCGCAGACAAACCCACGCTCGGGCAACCCTCGCCTTGCGGCGTGCCACTGCCATGGCCGTCTCCGTCGAGGTCGGCGTACAGCGGGCCCGGTGTGCAGCCGCCAGCGCCAGCATCGCCGCCATCACCGCCCTGTCCGCTCGAACCACCAACTCCCCCGGCGCCGCCCAACACGGCGCCGCCGTTGCCACCACTGCCGCCGTTGACAGCACCGCCAACGTTGCTGCCGCCGACGTTACTACCCCCGACGTTTCCACTGCCACCGGTGGTGGCGCCACCGCCCGAGGCAGTACCACCGGTGCCAGCGCCGCCCTGGCCGCTTTGCCCGACCGCGGCGCCGCCTTGGCTCCCCGTCGACGGCACATAGACATTCTCGACGTTGCAGCTGAAGCCCTCCAAACACTGGTCCCCGGAGCCGCAGCGTTTGCCCTCGAGCGCCGCTTCCAAAGTCAGCTCGGGCTC
>JANOIG010000197.1:0-9001 GCA_031407405.1 Deltaproteobacteria bacterium | reverse complement strand
CCTACTCCGACGCCCCGGCTTCGATCATCAAGTCCGCGAGATCTTCAGCGCCCACGCGCAGAAAGCGCCCTAGCGCCGTCTCGCCCGATTCACTCGTGGCGTCGAGCGGCGCCCCGTGGGCGATCAAGAAACGGACCAGGTTCGGGGCATCGGCGCGGTTTGGGTCGACGTAGTGCAGTGCGGAATGGCCGTGCCGATCGCAAATGCTCAAAGCATTCGGATCTTCGTCGAGTAGCGCGCGCAGCCGGGGGAAGTGGGCGTGGAAGGTGACGTCCAGGGCGTTGTTCGAATGCCCGGCTATCAAGTGGGCTAGTTCTTTGTGTCCGGCGTGATCGGCCCAGCTGGCGGGAGTTGCTCCGTGCGCGCTTTCGTTCACGTCGACGGGCGCACCCCGTGCGAGCAGTTCGCGAACCACACCTGTGTGACCGCCGAAGGCGGCTTGGTGAAGCGCAGTCGCGCCGTGATCGTTCGCGGCGCTCGGGGCCAAGCCCAGATCTAGCAGCAAACGGACGGCTTCGAGATTGCCGTCGCCCGCGGCTCCAACCAGGAGCGAAGCGTCATCGAGCAATTCCGGGTGAGCGGCGGCTAGGACGCGCGCCGTTTCGGCGTCACCGCGGAAACAGGCCGCGCGCAAGCTATCGCGGTCGGACAGTGGCGTTGTTGTGGCGCCGGCAGCCACGAGAGCCTGAGCGATCGTGTCGTGACCGTGCAGCAGCGCGTTGTGATAGGCGCTCCGGCCGCCGCGGTCTTCGGCATTGGGGTCGAAACCGTGGGCGAGCAGTAGCGCGACGCGTTTTGCGTAGCCTTTGGCGGCTGCGGTGGCCAGCATCGAACGCTCGATCGTCAATACGTCGAGGCCGCCCTCGAACAGCACCTCGAGGAACGTGTCATCCTCATCGAAGTGGCATTGATACAGCGTCTGGCCGTCGTTCGGATCGGCGCCGCGCGCCAAGAGCAGAAGCGCCAATGCCCGCTGATCGGGGTGGGGCGGCTCGGCGATTGGGCCCGCCTCGCCGCGACCGAAGACGCCAGTCAGAGCGGTGTACTTGTTGGGGCCCGTGGGCTCGGGCCAGAGATAGGACGACTTGGGATCGGCGCCGCAATCGAGCAACAGAGTCGCCGTGCCGAGTGCGTCAGTTTGCGCCACACGCGAGTAGCAGAGGTAAAGCAGCGGCGGCCAATTGCGCGGGCCCCCGGGCTCCGAAGCCATGGGACGGCGCTGTCTGTCGGATTCGCGATCAGTGTCGAGCAGGGCCGCCAAGCGCTCACGATCGCCGCAAGCCGCGAACACGAACGGGCTTTGATCAGCGATTTCGGGGTGGGCGGCGAGCAGTCGCGCGGCGCGCTGGATTCGTCGCGGGGACTCTTCGCCGGAATAGGTGAGGCAGGCGAGATCGAGGAAGAGTCGCGCCGTCGCCGCGGGATCGGCGCTTTTTGCGGCGTCGCGGGCAGCGATCGCCTGGTCGACGGCCGCACGTAGATCGTGCCAACTGACAAAGCCATACTCCTGTGCGACGACGGATTGCGCGTGGCGCAGCGACCACTTGTCGGTCGCAGCGAGCGACCTTGCCGCGACGCGGGCGAGCGCCTCTGGTTCGCCGGCCTTGAACGCCTTGTGAAGTTGTTTGGCCTGCTTGCGTAGGCTGGCCACGCTGGGCGAGTCGGGTAACGGACGACAAAAACTGGACATGGGACCTCTTCCGGATGGTTACCTGGGTCCGCAGGTCAGGCCGAAAGAAGGCTCAAACTCGGTTTCTACGAATGTCGAGGTGGGAGTCGTTCCCTTGCCGCGGACCAGAGAGGCGCCCTCGCGACGCGCTTCCCTATGGCTAACCTGAGCGTCACCGAACGTCAACGGCAAGACCCGAGCAGTCCGCCCAACGCCGCAGTTCAGCGGCGGCGCCAGGCAGCACCCTTAGCCTCGCTTTCGCTTGCCCATTGAGATCCCTGGCTTGAAACCGGCGCCCTCATAAAACGGCACCAGAGCGGGAGCGCACGACAGATAGACACCAAATACGTCCAGCCGATCAACCATCTGATTCAGCAGGGCAGTCCCGATTCCCTTGCGTCGGTATTCGGGCCGGACCTCGAGTGCCGAAATGTAGGCACACGCGACACCGTCGCTCAACGCCGTGATGTACCCGCAGAGCACCGAGGACTCGACATCTCGAGCGAGGACAACCTCCGTGCTGCGGCTTAGGATCTCAAACAACGTACCGGCGGGCGGCTCGAAGTCCCAATGGGCCAGAAACCCGGACAAGTCCGAGGAGTTGAGCTGTCCGATGGAGCTTGAGTACGCGATCGTCAAGGTTGCCGCCTAACGTCGTGGCGATCACCTGCGGCGCGCAGCGCCGTCAGGTGCATCGCCTTGTTGGGCAGCACTCCAAGCGTGGCGTGTGGCACCGCTACGCCTCATTGTAGGCCCGCTCGAGGGCCGCTACGTCGAGCTTCACCATCGTCATCATGGCCTCCATCACGGCCTTCACTCTCCTGGCATCCTTGTCGCGGATCAGCTCGATGAATCGCCGCGGGACAATCTGCCACGAGAGGCCGAACGGATCCTTGATCCAGCCGCACTGGGTAGGCGTCGCCCCGGCCTTGACCAGTTTGTCCCAATACTCGTCGACTTCGGCCTGGTCCTCGCAGTCAACGTAGAGCGAGAAGCCTTCGGAGAACGTAAAGTACGGGCCCCCGTTGTAGCCCATGAAGACTTGACCACCGACGAGGAACTCGGCGGAGGTGATCGGACCGTCTTTGCCGGTGCGGGCGACGTTCCTGATTTCGGAGTCTGGGAAGGTGGCGGTGTAGAACTCCATGGCCGCCTCGAGCTGATCGTTGAACATCAGGAATGGTGTCACCTTGGTCATCGGAGATTCTCCTTCGTCGCGGATGGTAACCGAAGGCCGCGCATCCATCCAGAGGCGCGCCTCGTACTGTCTGCCCAACTATTACTTGTGCAGCTGAACGCCGACGAGGCTTGCACGGAGTCGTCGCTCGATATTGCTCGGGAAATGCGGGCGCGCCGCAGGCGCGAGTCCATCCTTCTCGGGCGCGAAGTGACGTAAAGGGCAAGCCGTCGCGACGTGCTGCATGAAGGGCTCGCATCGCTTCCTCTAGGCCGCGTGAACGTCGACTCTCAGCTTCAACCCAGCTTCACGCACCTGGTCCTGAAGAGCCAGGCGAACGAACTGCGCTTGGTTGTGGCCCAGAGCCGCTGCGAACTGCGCGGCGCGCTCCAGGCTAACGGAACGCCTCCCATGCTCGATGTCGCTGAGATGGGTGCGGGAAATGCCCAACTTCTCGGAAAACTGTGCAAGGCTTTCCGCCTCACTTTCTCGGATCGCGGAAATTGCGCTTCCGAGCGTCAGTGGTCCACCCATCAGCTTCTCGAGATACTCCACGTCTGAGGTCTTCCGAACTTGGGAGCGGCGCTTAGTAGTCATGCTTGTTCACCTCCTCAACGTACACGGTCTCTACGATACCAGGCGCTCGAACGATGTATATTGCTCGATACGAGTCGCTCAGGCGGACCGCCCGGTATCCTTGCCATTGGCCCTTAAGGGAGTGGTCTCGGAAGCCAGATGTGAGCCGGAACTCTCGCAAGCTGCTTCCTCGCAGTTCTCGATAGTTCGAGCTCCACTTTGACAGTGTACCCCAAGTATGGGTACAGTCAAGGCGCTAGGTGTCGTCGACGGAAAGCCCCTGGAGGCACGGGTTGAGGCAGGATTTCTTCTACGCAAGCTTCACGCGGGTCAGCAGCTCCCGATGCCACATTCGAGACCGATGAGGAGAACCCTGAATGGACCGGACAAAACGCAAACATCTGGAACGTGCCGGTTGCCGCGTCGGCTCAGCCTCGGATTTCGCCATAACTCCGCCGAGCCGCCTCACGCCGCTTCGAGCGGAGCCCATTCCTGAGACTGCAAAGGCTTATGCCCCAGCTTCTTCATGAGAACATTGAGATGCTCCGCCGTGGCGTGAGCGGGCGCCGTAAGCTCGATGCCCAGTGCGTTGCCTTTGCCGTCGTAGTCGATGCGGAGGCCGTTCCCGGCATCCTCGGTTCGAGTTGCTGTGGCTCCGACAGCACGCGGAAGGTACAGATAGGCGGCGATCCGGCGGGCGCGCGAAGCCCGTCACGCGTGGCGCGCTGATTGTTGCCCGCTCGCGGGACCAGTATACCCAGCCACCCATAACGTTCAGCTGCCAGACCCATGCCCAAAGTCCATCTCATCGAAGGTCCTGTCGGCGCCGGAAAGTCGACGTACTCGTCGACGCTCGCGCTTCGAACCAATGGAATTCACGTGCCGTTGGACCAGTGGTTCACGGCACTCTTCAGCGCCGATCGCCCGGCGGCCGATGTCATTCATTGGTACGTCGAGAGGAAGGAACGACTGATCGCGCTGATCTGGAGCCACAGTCGGCGGATTTTGGCATCCGGTAGCGACGTCATACTCGAGCTCGGCTTGATTCAACGGCAAAGGCGACTGGAATTCTGCCGGCAGATACAGGACGAAGGCTTTGAGCTCGTCGTCCATGTTCTCGATGCCCCGCTCGAAGTCCGTCGTGAACGAGTACGGCGCCGAAATATGGAGCAGGGTTCTACGTTCGCCATGGTCGTACCCGATCACGTGTTCGACATGGCGAGCAGCCTGTGGGAAGCTCCGGATGACGTCGAGTGTAGCGAGTACGCAATTGATTTTGTCTCGGCCGCGCAGGCGAGCTTGGAACGCTGAACGCCGGCGTGGCGTTACTCGCCCCAGCGGGCTCGCCAGTCGGGATAGGTGGTCGCTAGTAGCTGCCTGGGCCAGTTTCCGTACCAGGCGTAGCCGACACGGCGTTCGTTTTCGATCTCTGCCAGGCTGTAGCGGCGCATGAAGAACGGGTTGTCCTGACACTGGGCCACCTCGCAGCGGCTGGAGAAGATGGGCCGATCGGTGCCAAGCTCGTAGAACCTGGCCCAGAGCAGCGGAGCCGACGCATCCTGTACGACGACGCGGTCTTCACCCGTGGTCTGGCTCGCGTCGACGGTGGCCTGGATCCGGATGCCGCTGATGGCCACTTTGGTGAACCAGGCGGCGGCACTGTGCACGGCCTCGCGAACCTCGGGGCTCGGATTGTCGAGCCTCATCAAGAAGGCAAACAGGTTGGCTCCTTCGGAACCGCTCAGGGAGGGGAGCTCGTAGGTCCGTGCTTGCGCGGGGTCGAGGGTCACCTCGTCGTGCTGCGCGCACCAGCCCGTCTTCGTGCCATTGAGCACGATTTGCGTCGCCAGGATGCAGTCGATGCCGCGATCGACGGCCGCCGCGGCACTCGCGGCCAGCGCGGGGTCGGCAAACGCGGCTCCGACAAACGCGGCTCCGACAAACGCGTAGTGATCCTCGCGCTTCGCTACCTGATCGAGCAACTCCAGCACGTGCACCATCGCGTTGTCGTTGTAGGTGATGTGCGCCGAGTAGCCGCTGGCGTTCGGAAAGATCTGAGGCCACCCGCCGTTGTCGTACTGCCCTTCGAGCAAATATTCGACGCCGCTCCTGGCCGCGTCGCCGTACTTCGGGCAGAAGGTGGCTGAATAGACGCGTGCGAGGTAGTCGATCTGATCGGTGGTCGTGTTGTTGTCGATGGTCGAGTTTCCCCCGCGCGGGGCGGTGCGCGTGGTCATGTCGATGCCTTTGGGCCAACCGTCCTCGCCGTTGCGATAGTAGAGGATGTTCTCGGCCAGGCTGAGCGCCTCGGGCGTCGCGTACCAATCCGGCGCTTGATTGTCGATCGCATTCCAAGCCACGGTGATGGGCGCCGAGCCCGCCTGTGAGCAGTCCACGAGCGGCTCTGGAGGAATGGCGGGCGGCTCTTCGGGGTTGGTTGCCGGAGTGGTCGGATCGCCCGGCGTGCCCGGGTCGCCAGCGGTGCCCGAGGTGTCGAGCCCTCCCGGGGTGACCGGCGTTTCACCCGACCCATCGGGCCCGCCGGGAGCCGCGGGATCAGACCCAGTGCCGGTCGGAGCCGCAGGATCGGCTTCCATCGCGGTAGGATTCATCGTGCTCGGGTCGCCCGCGCCGAAGCTGGGCACCATCCCACCCGGTGCCGCGCTTGGCGCCTCGCTGCAACGGGTCAGGCTCGAGCCGGCGAAGCCGGCGAGCACCACCGAAAATCCGAAGACGACACGCTGTGAAAAGTCTCGCATGAGTATCCCTGTTCCGGGGCTTCTGTTCCGAGCCGAGCTCGGCCAGCCCTGCACGTTCGCACGGTATCACCTGCGTGCCTCGAACGCCTCTCACGTTATTCGAGAGGCAGCCAACTTCGCATATCTGACCCTCGTGACAAAGGATGCAAGAGCGCAGCATCGGGGGCCAGCCAGGCTGACACACTCGCGCCAAGCAGACACAGACCGATGACAGCCCCGGCCGGCGACGTGCGGTGGCATGGGCCGGGCTCACACCGCACATCGCCTTCCCGCGCATCGGGACGCTGGCGGCCGGACAAGTCGCTGAGGTCGGCTCGAATGTTGCTCGTACTTGCCGACATGGACGAGCTCAAAAACCACGAGCGCTACGCGCGGGGCGCCATGGCCATTCTCGGCGCGGGCGTGCTCGCGGAAGGCGCGAGGCTGCTCGCACCTTGGCCTGGGTTCGTTCCGCCTGCTTCGCGGGTTGTGTCAGGGTTCTTGATCGTCATTTGGGCGCTCGGCGCGGTCGCGCTCCTCTTGCGCAAGCGGCAGCGCTTTTCGAGCCTCGCATGGGCAACCGCGTACGCCGCGCCCGTCTCGATGCTGGCTCACGGCGCCGTCACCCGCGTGGGCGGTAGCCCGCTCGGGCTGTTGTACATCGCGGCGGCCCTGGTGGTCGCATTCCTGCTGAAGCGCACCTTCGATCGAACGCAGCAGCGGCGTCCTCATCGCCATCCAGGCGGCAAGCCCCCGGCAAGCGAAATTCCCGCACCGCCATCGGCGCATGGCGCGGGCAGCAGCTAAAGCCCGAAACCGTCAAGCCGTAGGGAGAAAGCCGGGAGAGCCCCAATGGGTCGTTAGGGGCACATGTTGGAAGGGCAGGTGGTGCACGTGAAGGTCCTTCCACCGGTTCGCGTGCATTCGCCGGGGCAGCCGTCCCGCTACTATGACGCTCCACCCGACCCGTGCGCACGACATCACGCGGGTGAAACGGCGGGCGCGCAGTTTCATAAACAGGCATCGTTCGTTCGGATGGCATTCGGAGCACCCGTTTCAGCGAGCGGCAATCGCTCGAGGGCCTCCGCACACAATCTCCATCGTGAGCGACATCGACATCGAAGTCCGCCGCGACGCTCGACTGCATCAGCCGTTGTCGATGTTTCCCCACGCATGTGTGCACGTGTGTGAGCGTGCGCTCGCGGCGGCGCGAGCAGCAGTGCTCCACCGCGCCGCGCTCCGGCTCGCGCTCGATAGGATGATAAGAGTGTCTCGTTTGATGCTAACTATTTTTAACGCGCACACTTGCCGCCCGCGCTTTCGATGTAAGGCTGTCTTCTGTGCTGCGATGTCGGTGAATTCGCAGTTGCAGGGAGAATTCATGATCAATCGAAAGAGCTCACTTGGTGTTGTCGCGTTCCTCACGTCGGCGGTTCTGTCCGCGTGTTCGCAGTTACCGGGGGAGGAGCCGTCTCCGCCGCTCGGTGAGGCGAACCAAGGGATCGTGGGTGGTACGGCCGTCACCAGCTCCGGGTATGCAGCTGTGGGCGCACTGGTCTTTTACCTCCCTGATGTAGGTGTTCTGGACGTGTTCTGCAGCGGTACGCTGGTCGCCCCCCAGGCGATCACGACGGCGCGGCACTGCACGCCCAACATCGATCTCGCGAACGAGAGCGGGCTCGTCCCCGCCTTTGCCATCGGTCCGGACGCTTTCAATCCGACCGCGCTCATCCCGATCACCGACTACGTGAACGCGCCTGCTGCGCCCCCTCCCGAGCTGGGCCTGCTGCAGGACGGCGGCCGCGACGTCGCCGTCGTCCACCTGGCAGATGCGCCCGCGGGCGTCACGCCGGCGCGCCTCGGGTTGTTCGAGTCCAGGCTGATGGGTACGAAGTTCGACATCGTCGGCTTCGGCGTCAACAACGCCCAGTTCTTCTACGGGCAGCAGTTCATCGGCAAGGCCACCGCGCGGGCCCAAAGCGGCACCTGGTATCCGCTTCTGTTCAACAACAACTTCAATGCGTTCCGCACCTTTTACTTCAACGACTCGCCGGGGGCGCAGCGCACCGAGGCCGAGGCGAGGTTGTGGTGGAAGACCTTCAAGCTCGAGACCAAGTTCGAGCTGCTCGCCGGGGGTCTGCCGGGTCAGGCCGTCGCCTGCTTCGGCGATTCGGGTGGGCCGCTGTTGCTCGGAACAACCGCCTCGACGCTGACGACCTACGGCGTGAGCTTCGCCGTCGAAGGCACGATCTCGTCGGCATGCGGCCTGGGTGGCGGCTACCTGGTCTTCAACAAGACAATGCTCGACTTCGTGACAGGCGCGATCTGAGAGACGCTGGCCCGCCCAGCGCCTTCAGTGGGCCTCCGGCACCTGCGTGAACCACGCGCACTGCCGGGTGACGCAGCCGCAATGTGCGTTGCTCAGCTCGAGGTACGCCGGGCAGCCCGCGCCAAACTCGGGTGTGTACCAGGCCGCGCAGTGATTGCCACAACCGAGCCGCACACAATCTCCATCGTGAACGCATGAGCCCATATTCAGCTCATGCTCAGCGATATCGACCCGCTCACGGCCGAGCGCGGGGTCATAGGGCGGCGTAACGTGCCCCGCCGCCTTGACCTCCGGGCGTAAAGTGTCGATCCAATAGGGCAGCGGCTGGCAGCTCTTGCCTTGCGCCGTGCAGCGGGGCCCGGCGTGCCCCGTGTACTCGACCACCAAGCCAACGCCCGTCGTCCAGAAGGGTGTCGCCTTCACCTGATTTGCAAAGACCTGAGCCACACGTTCGAGCGGCTGGGTGCACAGCAGCAAGCGCACTGACAGGCAAATCTCCTGTTTCTTCAGCT
>JANOIG010000164.1:0-1883 GCA_031407405.1 Deltaproteobacteria bacterium | reverse complement strand
CCGACACAGGCACCGAGGACGCAATCCAAGGCCGTTTCGCACGCTCCGCCCCTGGAGGCGAGGCACTTCGGCTTTGCGTCGGCGGGGGCCGTCGAAGGGGGCGCCGTGCACGCGAGGCTCGGACCACATGCCTGTGAGGCGGCCAAGACACACTCGTCTCCGAGATTGAGCGGGCTGCAGGTGTTTTCGAGGCATTTCATCGAGAGGCAATCCGCGTCTTTTTCGCAGTCGACTCCGTTGGCCACGGCGCAGTGGTCAATACCGGCGACGCACGCTGAATTGGCAGGGCATTTGCCCGCGTTCTCCGCCGTGCATGCACCGCCCACCGAAAGGTCCCGCGTGAGCAAGAACGCAATGACCCCAAGCATCGCCACCAAGCCCGCGCCAATGGCCGCCCACGTCATCCAGGGCTTCCAGCCGCTGTCGGGCTTTTTCGTGAGCTCCAGCAGCACCGGCGGGGTTTGCGAAAACTCGGTCGCAGGCCGGCGGTCGCTAGACACCAGCACGTGAAAGGGATACCTGCCCGGCACGGCCGACGCGGGCAGCTTGATGGTGATCGGAATTTTCTGTTCTGCGGCGCGCTTGAACTCGAACCTGCGCTGTGGCGCGGGCACAGTCAGCCACTCGGCTTGACCTAGAGCCTCATTCTCGGGGGTCTTTTCGGCAACCGGCTGGACATTGACGAACAAATCCTCGATCAGCAGGTTCTTGACCGTCACCTCAATCGTCCGCTCCCGCTCCCAAGAGAGCAGATCGGAGGCCTTCGAGTTGACGACGATCTCGGCGATTTCTATGTTGCTCATGACTCGGCTCCTAAGGGAACTGGCGCTGGTACCCGCAGCGGCAACAGTCTGGGTGCAATATAAAGAGATTGGGCCAGGCGCGGGAGAATATGATTGCCGTCCGGACGGACTTCTAACGTAGCGCGGCTCGGAACGAAATTCTTTCGACGGTTTTGGCCCTGACAGCGCTGGTGGCGCTAAGGTTTGGGCCTGTCGATACGGACCTGGCAATCGACGCAGCGGATGGTGATGTCGGCCCCGGCACGCGAAATGGTGATCGAGGTCGTGCCCCCATGGTCCAAGGTCGCTTCGACCCGTTTGGAGCCGTCTTTCCGGTCGAGGACATCGATGACGATGGCCGAGGTCAGCGCCTCGACGGGCAAGCCTCGGGGGCCATCGCTGAAAGCAGCCTTGATTTTGTCCAAGTAGGACGTCGGCTCGGGCCCGCTGGGCTCGACCTTGATCGTGCACTCGCCCTTCACCCGGAGCACCCCGCCCACCCGCGGGCAGTTGACGAAACTCATGTGCTTTTTTTGCGGTGGATCGGGCGAGAACCACTCGTCACTGAGCGCCTTGCGATCGGCAGCGCTGGTCGGTAGACACCCCCCCTTCGACATGCCGCCCCGAGAGCCCGCGATGCCGGAAAAGATGAACAACGCGACGAGCAGGATGAGGATGACCAGGACCACCGGCGAGCTGCCGCGCACGCTGCGCCGGCGCTGCACGCGACCGATGCGAGGGCAGTCCCGCTTCGGCGGCTGCTGCGACACGGTCAGTTGCAAACCCTCTTTTGTTTGATCGTGAATTCACAATCGGCGCCCTCGAGGCCGCGGTTCTGCCAGCGCGTCTTGATCGAACAGCTGCGGCCTGAGCCATGCTCCTCCACCTCGCAGTAACCTCTACCGCTGTGCTGCGTGCGCTCGGTCGTTTCGTAGACGTAGCCCGGCGTGCAGGCTCCCCCGTAATTGCGAGCCAGGTTGATGCTACAGCAGCTGATCCAATCCCGGTGAGTGCTGAGCGTGACGACCTCTCCATAATCGGTGGGTTTGCGCGGATTACAGCCCGTACAGGTCACAGTGCCACACTCGTCACAAGATTGAC
>JANOIG010000157.1:0-8840 GCA_031407405.1 Deltaproteobacteria bacterium | reverse complement strand
GGAGGTGAGAAGCTACCTGACCCTCACCGCGCAGGGCGTAGCTCACGGCGTTCGTATCGAGCATGAAGGCGAGGGTCATAACCTTCCGAGCCCGAGCCGCACCCTTCGACGGTGGCATTAGACGAGAGGTGCTCTTCATCTGCATCAGCTCGGTTAGGCGAGAAGGGTCATTGGCGAGTAACGTCAGAAGGTGGCTCATGGCCGTCGACACGGCCTGAGTGCCCGACTCGTACTTCTGAAATGCACGAGGCCCGCCACCAAGCAGCTCACTGGCCTTGCGTTGACTCAGGCCGAGCTTCGAGCGCACGGCGGCCACCTCGGTAGGGGACAGAACCCCGTCGACCTCTGCCTTCAGCGCGAAAAATACCTTCTCCCGCTCCTCTAAGGGTGGTCCGGCGAAGATCCTCTCGTACACGCTCCCTGCCGGGCTCGCGCAAGCTGCGGGCTCTGGTGGTCTTCGACGAGGTCTACGGTTTACTCCCACCCCACTCCGCCAACCCTCCCACCAAACGCCCCACCGTCGCCCTCATGAAGCAAGGCCGCGCTTTCGGCGTGGGCGTGCTGGTCGCCACCCAAAACCCCATGGCCCTCGACTACCGAGCCCTCTCCAACGCGGGGTTCTGGGCCGTCGGGCGCCTACAGACCGACGCCGACCGGGCGCGCGTCGTGGAGAGCCTCGCGCACGCCAACCAAGCCGGCAGCTCCCCCGCGGAGATCTCGAACGTCCTGCGCCGGCTCGGGCCGCGCTGGTTCATGGTGCGCGACGTGCACGCCGAGACGCAGACGGTGTTGCTCTGCCGACCGTTGCCACCTGGGCGCAAACGGCGCCTATCCACACGCCGGGCCCGGCCCTTCTCTCTTGCCCGCGCTGGGACAGGCGGGTGAGGCTCGGAATCCGCGGTTTCGCTTGTCTGCGCTAACCTCATGCACTACCCTGTAGTGCATGAAATCTGCCGTCTATAGTTGGCGCGTGGCTAGCGAGCGAAAAGCGGCGCTCGAAGCAATGGCGCGCAGGCAACGCCGATCGGTAGCAGAGTTACTGGATGAGGCGGTGAGCCAGTGGCTGGACCAGCAAGCCGAAAATGATGACGGCGAAGCCGTGCAACAGCAATTGAGGCATGCGGCGTCGAGCACCTTCGGTCGCATCACCGGCGGTGATCCGAATCGCGCGCAAGAGGCTAGCGCGCGAGTGCGCGAGAAATTGCTGAGCCGGCGGAAGAGAGCGCGCTGATGCAGCCCAGAGGTTTAGTCGATACCGGTGCATTGTTGGCGTTGCTCGATCGTAATGACAAGTGGCACAGCGCGTGCGTCGCGGCATTCGATCACGTGCGCTTACCCCTGGCCACGTCGGCGGCCGTGCTCGCCGAGCTATTTCACCTACTCGGCGGTGCCAAACGTGATCACGAAGCCGCGTGGAAGCTGTTACAGAGCGGCGCAATCACCGTCCGCGCCGTCGAGGATGCTGATCTACCCGCGTTGCGCTCGTTGATGGAACGGTATCGCGATCGGCCGATGGACTTCGCTGACGCCACGCTCGTACATCTGGGGTCCAAGTTGGGGCTCGCCGACATCATGACGATCGACCACGACGATTTCGAGACCTACCGTATGGCAGGGCGGCGCAAGTTTCGTATCCAACCAGCGAGGAGTCTCAAACGTTGATCGAAAACGCCAACCGCGAATCACAGGAGCGGCTCAATCGGGAAGTTCGTAAAGGTTGGCACCATGCTGTTCGTGCCGAGCGTGCCGAGCCAATTGTCACCCCAGCAGCGCATCACTCCCTGGGTGTTCACGGCACACGGGTTCCAATAGCCCCCCGACAGGCTGGCCAGGTCCGTGAGACCGAAGAGAACGTACATCGGCACGGGCGTCGAAACGACCGGCTCCACGTTGCCGTTTCCCAGGCAACCGTTTGAGTCGCCGCCCCAAGACCTACCGGTCCCATCGGCCAGTACGACGTAGGTTGCGATGTCGCCCATGGCAATCGCGGTCACGAACTGTGGGAGGGACACGGTCTGCGGCGTGTGGCTGGGCGCGCCGTCGGGAGTCAAATAACCGATCTGCCCCGCACTTCCCCAGCACCGGAGAATGCCAGGCCCGACGATGGCGCAGGCGGCGTTTCCACCGGCCGCGATCGTCTGCACATTCCCAATGCCCGGCACCTGCTGGAAGCTCGTCCGAAAACGCAAGTCGAGGTCGAACCCGAGGTTTCCTTGGGCGTTGCTTCCGGAGGCCAGGACCAAGCGGTCCGAATCTCGAAGCGCGTACATGGTCTGCCCAAAATTGCCCGCAGTAATCCGGATAATGTTGGCGAGCCCCGGAACGCTCTTGGACGTCAACTGGTTCTTGGGCTGGCCCTCCGGTGCCATCGTCTCGAAGCCGAGCTGGCCGAAGTCGTTGGCGCCCCAGCAGCGCACGAGACCGGCGTCCCCGTGCACGGCACAGGTCGAATAGAATCCCGCCGCCACGTGCGTCACGCCGGTCAAGCCCGGGACGCGGATGGGGAGCGGCCGGGTCGCAGTCACGACACCAATGCCCAGCTGTCCCCGATCGTTGGCGCCCCAGCAGTAGAGGTGCTTATTGGCCAGCACGGCGCACATGTGTCCCGCACCCGCCGCGAGCTCGACGACGCGATCGGGAAGATTGACGACGCGCGGAATCCGTTTCGTGGCCCCAGACGACCCACCCCAGCATCGAAGGTTGTTGTCCGCCAGTGCGAGGGCCGCGCACGTGGTATGCCAGCCCGCCGCATGCGCCACCACGGCAGGGGGCGCGCCCGGAAAATTGGGAGAAATCGGGAGTGTCTTGACGACGGTCGTGCCGTCGCCGATCTGCCCGCTTCCGTTGCTGCCCCAACAACGCATCTCCCCCTGCGCGAGCTGCGCGCAGGCGTGTGAGCTCGCCGAGAAGCGGGCCACGCCGCTCAGGCCGGCGATGGGGCCAGGCGACAACCTGCTCATCGAAGCGTCCCCGCCCCAGGAACGGGCGCCTCCGTCGAAGAGCGCCGCGTAGGTCGCGCCTTGGCCTGCCGCGATCTGGGTGACGCCCGTCAATCCCGGGACCGCCGTCGGCGTCAGGCGCCGGGTCGTCGTCCCATCGCCTAACTGGCCGAAAAAGTTGTTGCCCCAACATTTGATGGTGCCGGCTGTCAGGCGCCCGCACGCGAAACCAGACCCGGCCGCCACCTGCGCGACGCCGGTGAGGCCCACGATGGTTCCAAAAGTGTTGCGGGGCACCGTCGTTCCGTTGGCGAGCTCCCCGCCGGTGTTGCGGCCGGTGGCGCGCACGGTGCCGTCGGTGTCGAGCAGGAAAGTGGAGTCTTCGGCCGCGGAGATCTGCGCCACGCCCGAAGTGGTGGTCGTCGTTGCCCACTTGAGGTCGGTGGTGTTGCCAGTTCCCAGCTGTCCGAAAGCGTTGTGGCCCCAGCACTTGAGAGAGCTGTTCGTGAGCCGAGCGCAGGTGTGGCTGTGGCCCGCCGCGATCTCCGCCACGTCGGTCAAGGCGGCCACGGGCGTCGGCGCCAGCCGGTTGGTCGTCGTTCCGTCAGCGAGCTGACCGTGATCGTTCAACCCCCAGCAGGTCACAGTCCGGTCGGCGTACAAGGCGCACGTGTGCGCCCACCCCGCTGCCAGTCCGGTGACGCTTGCGCGGCCGATCAACTTCGGCAGAGTACTGGCCACCGTGGTCAGGTCACCGAGCTGGCCGGACCCGTTGGCACCCCAGCACAGCAGGCGGCCATCGGCGAGCGCCGCGCAAGTATGGTTCCCGCCTGCGGCAAACGCGGTCAAGGTCACCGCGGTGAGCGGCAGCTCGAGCGTCCCCACGCCATCGACGCCATCGCCCGGGTCATCACCCGAGTCATCACCCGTGCCGCAGCCCGACAACGCCGGCAGGACTCGCGAGGCGAGGAGGACAACGAAAGCCAGTCCCCTGATCTTCGAGTAAACGCAGCGAAAAAAATTGTTCAAGTTACCCTCTCTACACGGTGATGCCCGAATGATCCACCAGAGCAGGATCCCCGAGTAGCGAGGTGCCAAGAGATCCGAGCTCCATTCCGATCTAGGATTGACGGCCAAGTCAGATCGAAGCTCTTGCGCATGTCAACAGCCTCTCGGTAGGAACGGTCACTTGCTCTACATGCGCTCGGCGAGCACCGCGTCGAGCTGCTGGTAGCAGGCCTCCATGCCCTGATCCATGCCGGAAGCCGTCGCGCCGTCGCGGGCATCTTTCGAGTCGTACGTTTGCGTGATGCGCATCGTGGTGACGCCGGCTTCTTCGGCGAATTCGTGCTTTTCCAGCAGCGAGCCGATCTCCTGACCGGTCCCGAGCGCCATCGTTTCCGTGTGAACCGCCCGCTCGTGCAGGACGACCTCTGTGAATTTGCCCCGGAGCGTCATGGCCGGATCGGCCTCCTCGCTCTTCCACGCCACCTCGAGCGCGCCGCCGACGCGAGGCTCGCACCGGCACGTGGTCATGGTCCAGCCCGGCGGAGGTAGCATCCAACGGCGCATCCTTTCCGGAGTAAACATCGCCTCCCACACCAGCCGCCGCGGCGCGTTGAACGCGCGCGTGAGGACGATGGTGGTGTCGCTGGGCGTGGAGATTTGTAGGTTCTTGGGGGAAGTAGCGGGGGTGGGGTTCATGATGGGTCCTCGTGACTGACAACGCGAAGGTGAGAGTCGGCCGCAGTTAGGCGGCGGTGAAACGTTCAGCGGCGACGAGCCGGCGCTTGCTGCTCGGCTTTCATCTCCTCGAGCAGCGAATCGAGCGCCTCGAAGCGGGCCTCCCAGCTCTGGCGGAACGACTCGGTCCAGAGCATCGCCTCCTTCAGCGGCGCGGCGTCGAGGCGGCAGAGATGCTGCCGTCCAGCGACGCGGCGACGCACGAGCCTGGCCTGCTCCAGCACGCGCACGTGCTTGGTAGCCGCGGGGAAAGTCATCCGGAGCGGCGCCGCGAGCTCGCTGAGGTTGCGCTCGCCGCCGGACAGTTGCCGGATGATCGCGCGCCGGGCGGGGTGGGCCAGGGCATGAAACACGACGTCCAGCCGGGGCGAGCGATCTAAAACCATACGGTTTACTATACCGATTGGTTTTACGATTTCAAGCCCGAACGCCAGCGGCAAGGAACGCCGTCAGTCCATCACGCTGATGATCCAGCTGATCTGACGAAGTTTCGACGAACCCGAAACAGACAGACCGATTTGCGTCGTGTCCCGGCTCGGCTACGCTCGGGCCATGAACGTGACCTCGTTCGCCACAACCGGGGTGGCTCCTGCCGGGGTGCGGCGATGACACAGCCTATGGCGCGAGTCAGTCTGCGCGAGAAGATCGCGGCGCGTGCGCCCGGCATTTGTCTCTACGGGTTTGCGCCGCCGAAGCTCGCGACCCCGCCGGAGCAGCTGGAGCTGGTCGCGGCCCAACAGGTGCAACGCCTGAGGGGGCTCGAGCTCGACGGTGTCGTCGTGTACGACATTCAGGACGAGGCGGAACGCACGGCGGAGCCACGCCCTTTTCCGTTCTTGCCGACGCTGGCGCCCCAGGTCTACGCGGAGCAGCACCTCGCGGCGCTCGAGTTGCCCAAGGTGGTGTATCGCTGCGTCAATGGCGATACGCCGGCCAGCTTCGTGGCTTGGCTTGGCGCGCCTGCCACAGCTTCAGCGCTCTCCGTGCTGGTGGGGGCGCCGAGTCGCGGAGCGTCTCGGGGGCTCAGCCTGCGCGAGGCGTACGGCTTGGTTCGACGTCATGCGGCGCAGCTCACGCTGGGCGGCATCACGATCGCGGAGCGGCACGAGCGCTCCTTCGACGAGCACGAACGCATCTTGGCCAAGACCGCCGAAGGGTGCCATTTCTTCGTGACGCAAGCGGTCTACGACGCCACCTCCACGCTCTCGCTGCTGTCCGACTACGCGCTCACGTTGCAAGCCACAGGTGCCCGGCCTGTACCCATCATTTTGACGTTTTCGCCCTGCGGCTCCCTGAAAAGCCTGGCTTTCATGAAGTGGCTCGGGATCCGCTTTCCGCGTTGGTTGGAGAATGAGCTGCGCTTCGCCAAGGATCCGCTGGCCGCCTCGCTCGCCCTTTGTGAGCGCAACTTCGCCGAGGTATGGGCGTACGCCCGCCACAAGGGCATCCCCCTCGGCATAAACGTGGAAAGTGTCTCCATCCGCAAGGCAGAGATCGAGGCGTCCCTCGAGCTTTTGCGCTCGCTGAGCGGGCAGATGCAACGCTCGCTCGGGGTTGAGCCGCAGGGCTCAGCCGATAGCATCGGACCGACACGTCTGATGTCCGACCCTCCCGCCGATTGAAGCGCCAGGACCGGTGTACTTTGAATTCGGTCAGGATGGCTCTGGCCCCACCTGAAGTGCTTCGCATAATCCCGGACTGCGTCGCTGATCGACGAACAACCGACACAGATCGCTTTGGATTTCCTGTTCTCCAGCCAGTTCACAGATCGAACGTCATGTGGAATATCATCCCGTAGTTAGGGGATGGCATCTCAGAATGGGTTGTCGGGATCGAGCGTGCGCAGCTCCTTTTTGCTCTTCATTGCGGGAAGTGCCGAAGGGGAAGCTTCGCCCTGATCGTGGGTGAGAAGGCCGATGTCATCGACTGCGTCAACTTTGCGGGGCTTCGTGATGTCATCGACTGCGTCGACTTTGCGGGGCTTCGTGGTTTGGTTTTTCGGCGGGGTGGGTTTGTGGGCAAGCACCGGCTTTGGCGTGGCCAAGGTCTCGGACCCGACCGGCGCGTCTTGCTGACCGGACACTCGAGCGCTGGCGGAAACCGCGTCGACGGGCGCTTCCAGGTGCCCGGTTGCGGTGGCCAGTGTTGGGCGGAGCTCGTTGGAATTCGAGGCCGGCGAGGAACCACCGCGCAGTGGATGCAGGTCGAGCCTCCAGATCGCGGTCCCAACGAGAAGCGCTGTCAGCATCCCGGCGACGGCGGAACCGATGAATTTTCGTTTGGCCATGAGCACTCTTGGCCGTTCGTCCCTCGTGTCGCACTCGTCAGGCGGCAACGAGACCGGTGTCGGCTCGACTTGGGTCGAATCGGGAGACGAGAGTGCGAATGGTTGAGGGATGCGGGGCGCTCGCAGCTCGTACCCCCGCGCTGTGTTTAGTGCTGACTCCTTCTGAGGGGCGCTAGCCCACGCAGGGGGTGGGTTGCTTCTGACTCTCAGAATCCGTCCGACGGAGAGCCGGCACGCAGGGTCGTTGCTCAACGGCGCGAGGGCGACCGCGAGCTCGGAAACCGTCTGGAAACGGTCCTCGGCACGCTTCGCAAGGCACTTCGACAGAATGCGAGAGAGCTCTGGAGGAACTCGGGGGGGAAGCGGCCGCGGCTCATCTGTGCAGATCGATGCGATCACCGCTTGGGCCGACGGCCCCCGGAACGGTGGCTTCCCACTCAAGAGCTCGTATGCCAGAACTCCGATCGACCAGATGTCCGTGCGCGCGTCGACGCTGCTCGCGTCTCGGATTTGCTCCGGTGACATGTACACGGGGGAGCCGAGCATCGAGCCTTCCTTGGTCAGCTTGCTGGTGACGCCCACCTCGGTGCTCTTCGAGATGCCGAAGTCCAGCACCTTGATCATGGGCGAGTCGTCTTCGCGCGTGGTCAAGAACAGGTTCGCGGGTTTGAGATCGCGGTGGACGATGCCGGCACGATGCGCCTCCGCGATCGCTTCGAGGGCTTGGAGCGTGTATTCGAGCACCTGATCGACCGGCAATGGCCCGTGCCTATCCAGGTGCTTGGCCAGATCGACACCCGGCGAGTACTCCATCACGAAGTAAGGGATGCCCGATTCGAGCACATCGACGTCCATCACGTGGGCGACGTGTTCGCTACGAAGCTTCGCCGCTGCCCGCGCTTCTCGGAGAAACCGCTCGACGATGTCCGGCGAGTTACAAAACTCGGGGCGCATCAACTTGATCGCTACGGTCTGCCTAAGCGCACGATGCTCCGCGGCAATGACAATGCCCATTCCACCATCACCGAGCCGGCCTTGCACACAAAAGCGATCGTCGAGCAGCGTCCCCGGCTCGAGCTTCAAGTCGGGTGGTGCCATGACCCGGCAACATACACGACTCGCCGTAGAAGTCATTTCAAACCCAGCAACGACCGGAATCCGCCTCGGCTGCAGATCGACTGCTGCGTGGTTTGAGCGTTACGTGACCTTAACTGAAGCGCTGCACGGTCAGATCGCTTGCTCTTCCTCCGCACCGTAAGCGTGGTCTCGATAATCGATGGTGCTCTGAGCACACTATTGATGTCCACTGGACGAGGTGGACGGGGCCCGAGGGCAGCGGGAAAAGGGGGTCCGGCAGGTCGTCGGATGCGGGCGGCCAGGATGGCTCTGGCCCCACCTGAAGTGCTTCGCATAATCCCGGATTAAATTACTCATCGAAGAACGCCCGACGCAGATCGCTTTGGATTTCCTGTTCTCACTTTGCCAAACAAAGCGACGGCCGCGCGGATCAACCGGCGGCCGTCAGCTTGTTTTGGATGCTCAGAGCGGATCGAGCGTGAGCAACACCGGGCGGTTGAGCCCGGCGCAACCAAAGCCGTTCTCGACGACGAGGACTTCGGTGTCCGACAGGGCGAGCAGGCCCTCGGGGCCCGACAGGACGAGACGCTGGGTCAGGGGAAAGAGAGGGGGCCGGCTCATCGGCCAGAGGGGGCTGGGCAACCATCGGATCCTGCTGCGCCACTGGCCATCGAGCGCTTGTTCCGCGCAATTGGGCAGCTCGCGCGGTGGCGAACTGCTAGACGCAAGCGAGGTCGCCGCGCACATGCGAAACGCCCCATCCATCATCCGCCAATTCCGGGCTTCTCTGGGCG
>JANOIG010000103.1:0-3588 GCA_031407405.1 Deltaproteobacteria bacterium | reverse complement strand
GTTGTCGGCGGTGTCCGTTTTCGTTGCATGCACGCGCGTTGCTGCAACACCTGAGGAGGCCAAGTTGCCAGCCGGTGCAGACGTGGTAAACGCGGAAGCCCAGCGCGCCGCCTGGTGCGTTTCGGTCCGACGTGCGGAGGCCTGTGAGGACTTCAGGACCGTACCTGCCGCGGAGGTAGTTCGTTTCGAGGCGGAGTTTCCCGCCATCCTGAGGGCGAGAGGCTTCTCCCGAGAAGCCGATCTGCTGACAAACTATAGGCGATTGTATTGGGGTGCCTTTCGAAAAGGTCGCTTGTACATACTTGGCAGCCTTGTTTGTGGTGAGCGGCTCACAGCCGACGGCCAAATTCTCCTCATCCCGATCTGTCCCTTGATACAGATAACCTTCCCCGCCGGCGAACCGCAGCATGTCGAGATCGTCGTTGGCGGGTGACGTGCCGCCGCGGATGCGACCTTTCCCCGCGAGCGCCGCCCAACAAGCGCCTGCAGCTGATCCTCTTTCGGTGACCGCGGTGGCGCCGTACGAGCCGGCCGAATCAGACGTTGCGTTTGGTTGACTGGGGCGCGTCATGGAACACGAACACTGCCCAACAGCCATTGCACCCGACAGGCTTGAACAGGTCGCGGCTGCACAAGCAGGTATTCGGGAAGGCCGCGTCGCGGCCGCCTTACCGGCTTCGCCGTGCTGGGCTGAGCTAGACCCGGGCGCCTGCGAGTGAACGGCAGGATGTTGGGTGGACCGGGGTCCGGAGCCGCAGCCGCGAGGCGCTGCGAATTTCTCGTTTGACTCTGCTTTGACCGGGGGCACTATGCCCTTGTGTCCACCGACCTAGAGTCTTGTCGCTCGTTTTATGCTCGGGTTGTCGTGGGTGCAATTGCGCCTACGCACGCCGCATTGGTGAGAGCCTTTTCGCGCGTTCCGCGCGAGCAATTCGTCGGTCCGGGACCTTGGAAGATCCCCGTTCGAGACGGGTACGTCGAGACGCCCAGCGACGACCCACGGTTTCTCTATCAGAACGTTCTCGTGGCACTGGCGGTGGACCGAGAGATCAACAATGGGCAGCCTGCCCTGCACGCGCACGCACTGTCGGTGCTCAAGCCCACCGACGGTGAGCGAGTGGCGCATATCGGAGCCGGAACGGGCTACTACACAGCCGTACTAGCTGAGCTCGTCGGGCCTTCCGGGACTGT
The DNA here is from genome assembly GCA_031407405.1 of Deltaproteobacteria bacterium. Lineage (GTDB taxonomy): Bacteria > Myxococcota_A > Polyangia > Polyangiales > Polyangiaceae > SZUA-265. The sequence continues at coordinate 2,397 of JANOIG010000103.1, read as the reverse complement.
TCATGCCTATGAGATTGAAGAAGACTTGGCGCGAGGCGCATCTAAAAGCCTCTCGGACCGGTCCAACGTGGAAGTCCACCACGGCTCGGGCGCAGAGGTGACTCTGCCACAGGTCGACGTGATCTACGTCAATGCGGGGGCAACCGAGCCGGCTGCCACGTGGTTTGAGGCTCTCGATCGCCAGGGCAGACTCATGTTTCCTCTGACCGCGGACGACGGCGATGGTGGGATGCTGCTGCTCACTCGGAAGTCGGAGGAAGTCTTTGCGGCCGAGTTCGTGGCGCGGCTAAGGATCTACCCTTGCATGGGGGCTCGAGAGACGGGCGCGTCGATGGCGCTTGCCGAGGCTTTCCGACTTCGGGACATCAAGGACGTGAAGTCCTTTCGCAGGCGCACAACGCCTGATCGAACTGCCTGGTGTGTCGGAGCCGACTGGTGGTTGTCGACCGAGGCCGCGTAGGAGGTCGGCGGTTCCAGTTGCTGGCTTCGCACCTCGAAGCAAATACCGTGCCTTCCGACGGCCCCGAGCCTGCGGCCAAAAAATCTCGTGCGCCGCGTGATCCGTTTCGGGACTCGTCCCATTGAGCTCATGCGCAGCTGCGCACTTGCCTTCGAGGGAGAGTCTCCGATGCCCAATTCAATCCGTTTTCTTGGTGTGATCGCCGTGTTGCAGGCCTCGTTGGGCTGTGGGACTACGGCCAAGGGCGACACAGCGTCGCCTCCGGCCCCGTTGTCGCGGGGCCTCAACTTCGGTAATCGCTTGGACGCGCCGAACGAGGGGGATTGGGGCCCGGCCCTCCGCGACAGCGACTTTGCGACGGTGGCGGCTCGCGGGTTCGATCATGTGCGCTTGCCGGTGAGGTTCAGCGGGCACGCGTCGATGACGAGCCCATTCACCATCGACACGGAGCTGTTGCAGCGCGTCGACTGGGCGCTAGACCAGGCTTCACAGAACGAGCTCGCGGTCGTCATCGCTTTCCAATATTATGATGAGCTGATGCGGGAGCCTGAGGCCCATTCTGGGAGGTTCCTCGCGCTCTGGGACCAGATCGCGGTGCGCTACCAAACGGCGCCGTCCCAGGTGGCGTTCGAGCTCTTGAGCGAGCCCAACGGTGCCCTCGAGGCGCAGTACAACGACCTCGTGGCCGAGGCCGTCTCCCAGATCCGGCGCTCGAACCCCGAGCGCCGCATCATCGTCAACAGTACGGGTTCTGCTAGAACGCCGACGTTGGCCGATCTCGTATTGCCGCGCGACCCGAACGTCGTTGCCTCGGTGCACGTGTACGCTCCAGAAGCGTTCACGTTTCAAGGGGCCGTGGGCGGGCGATCAATACGGTACGACGGGAGTCGTGTTTCCGGGGCCGCCCGCGACGCCACTCGAACCGGTCAGCGCGGCGCTCGCGAACGAAACCGTCAAGATCTGGTTCGAACAGTACAACACGCTGCCCACGGCAGAGAACCCCGCTGGGCCGAGCGCGATCGACGCGACGGTGACGGCGATCACCACGTTTGTGCGCGACCAGGGGCACGAGGTCTATGTGGGAGAGCTGGGCGCGAGCCTCCACGGGGACGAACGCTCTCGCTTCAACTTCTTGTCCCTGTTGCGCGAACGCTTCGAAGCTGAGAATCTGGGCTGGGCGGTGTGGGACAACAATGGCGGGGACATGGCGGTACTTGGCGGCGCGGCAGGGGCTTGGCGAGACTCGACCATCAACGCGCTCATCCCCGAAGAGTGACCACTCACGAATCCCCTCTTGCTGCGGCGATTGAACGTCATCATCGCCCGCTACGTCACACGCTGCGTCGTGCGGGGCTCTTGCCGCACGACGTCGATGACGTGGCGCAGGACGTGCTGGCCATCTTCTGCCGCCGCTTCTCCGATATCCCGGAGACCGCGCAGTGGGCATTCATCAAGGAGACGGCACGGCGTGTCGTCAGTGACCACCGAAACCTGAAATGGAACCGGGCCGTCTTCGCCGCGTTGGATCCAGAGCTCGTCGATAGGGCGTCCAGGCCGCCGTCTGAGCACGTCGAACAGAAGCAGCTCGGCGAGCTCGTGGCTGATGCGCTGTGCGTTTTGCCCTATGCTGAAAAGCAGGTGTTCTTCCTGATACACCATGAACGCTACTCGCGGATCCAGGCCGCCGAACATTTGGGCATCCCAGCGGGCACCGTCGCTTCACGTTTGCGCCGCGCCAATCAGCTGTTCGCAGGCGCGGTAACGCGCATGAGCCAGCCTCTGGGTACCGGTGTGCTTGCGTATTCCGCCACATTCGATCAGCCGTTCCGGGGACATCCGATCACTCATTCCGAAGGATCCGATCAGAATCGGAGCGGCGCGACGAGTTAGGGGTAGTGGTCAGGCGGCAGGTTGGGGATCGGGTTGGGGTTTGAGAC
>JANOIG010000097.1:0-11277 GCA_031407405.1 Deltaproteobacteria bacterium | reverse complement strand
CTGCCGATGGCGGCACCGGCTGCCTGGGCCAATGCTTGCGGCAGCAGCGGCTCGGCGCCTTTCAAGCGCACATGCTCAGCCAAAGTCTGAAACAGTCGAATGAGTGGCCCGTCCGTTTGAGACAGCACTTCCAGCTGTTCGATAGCGCCCTGCAACGTGGCGGGGCTCTCCAGATCCAGGCCCACCATGAAATCAATCCACGCGCGCGCGTAGCGCTCAAAATAGCTTCTCCTGAGCTCGCTCTGACTCCAAGGTACGTCCTCTTCGACGCGACCGAGCACCCAGGGGTCGACGACGACCGCCGCCTCCTGGTCCAAGAGTAGCTTGACCTTGTGCCAACCGAGCGCCGTATATAGGCCGGGGACTTCTAGCCCGCCCGGTGAGCGGACGAGGCTCGCCGCTGCCCCCAAGAAGATGTGCTCGGGGCGCACGGGCGGCGCAGCGCTCGCCGCATTCTGCAAGGCGGCGTACTTGAGCTGGCTCACGGGCAATGCGGCCAAGCGGGACCGCGCGCGACTGACCAACGCGCCATCCACAGCCCACCCCGACCCGGTATTGCTGGCAAACGCTGAAATGAAGTTTCGGGCATGAAGCTCGAGCCCCTCTTCGCTCAAATACGCGCCGCGCAAGCGTGCTCGCGCCCAAACCCGCGCAAGCTCAGCTGTGGACCAGTCGACATCGATGCGCTCTGGCTGAGTCAACATGAGATACAACTTGAGGTTGTCGTGCGCGGCACCGAAGCTTGCCGAATCAAGTCGTGGCACATCTGCAGTGGACCGAACCATGGCCACAAGCTGGTCCCACACGGGACCAGCAACGGCCATTTGCAAGCGTCCCATGTATGGCGCATAGAGCGCGTTTCGGAGCCCAGGAGCCGCGTAAGTGCCCCACCAATGCTGAACGTGAAAATTGGCCGCGGCCTCCTCCAGGCGCCGAATCCGCCCGAGAAGAAGATCCAACGCATGGCCAAGCCCCGGCTGAGCCTCACCGAGTCCGCCCACCAAGCGCCTCGTGTCTCGCCGCGTTTCGGCGATCAGCTCAGTGTTGTCGACATAGCTCGCAACTGCCGGCACCACCGCGAGCAGCCACCCCAGTGCCCCGGCGGCCAGTAGTGCCAGCTCTTGTTGCCTCCGTCGGTGCAGCCGACGCTCAGACGGGCTTGCCACACGTCGATCCGCGAAGATGACCCGGCGAAACAGCTCCACCACAAAGAACACCGGTGAGGCGTCTTCACCCTCTTGATTCGTGGCGACCCGGTGCCCGAAGCAAGGCAGCAGACTTGCCTGTGGGGCCCGCCCCGCCAGGGTCGGCTCTGTACGCGCGCTGCACACGTAGAATCCGCGGAGCGGCAGGCGCGCTCGATAGCTGCTGGCGGGGCATAATGCAGCCACAAAGCATCTGAGCCGAGCACCCAGCGTAGCAAAAGCCAGCGGAAAGCGCAGCAGCGCTGCCTGTTGACGCGCTCCGGCTCCGCGTAGGCGCCGGAGCGCGCGGGCATGTAGAACGCGACACAAGACCGCTACCTCCGCCCCGACAGCAGACTCTGGATGTTCTAGCCGTGGATCATTGGCCGCGAAAGTAGCGCCCCAGGGCGATTTTCGAAGCCGAGCGTCCCCATCGCTCCAGAATTCGGCGAAATCGGGAATCTTGTCCGCCTTTGTCACCAGCACATAAACGGGGACGACCATGTCGAGACGACTTTGCAGCTCGGCCAGGCTAGTGCGAAGCCGATGAGCCGCGAGCTCGAGCTCATCACGACTGTCACCTAGCAAACGATCCGCCGATACTGTGAGAATCACCCCATCGAGCGGTCGGCGACGACGGTGACGCATTAGGCCGCTCAGCAACGCGCTCCATTCATTGCTGTGCTCCGCCCCGAGTAACGCCCCGGCCGTGTCGATGACTACGGCTTCCTCGGAGTACCAGAATTCGCAGCCACGGACTTGTCCCTCCGCCGGCGGCGAACCGATGGACGAAAAGTGCAACCCGCAACGTTGCAGCGCAAGCGTCTTCCCCGAGCTCGCGTCACCCACGAGCGCATACCAGGGTATGGCATACAACCCTGCACGGCCGGTTCGTCCAGGAATCCGTTGACGGCAAACCGCCCGTACGGCGGCCCTGACGTGCTCTTTCATGGCCTGCTTGCGCGCCGGAATGTCTACCCCGCGTGGCTCCCCCGGGTTCGGCTCGAGCCTGGCTACGCGCCGACGGGCGCTGCGCATCGATGCCAGGCACACGACCGCCACTAGAAGTATTGCGAGGGAAAATGCTGTAGGCCACCACCGCCAAGCCGGGAGCCAGCCGACGCCCCAAGCGAGCACTGCCGAGGCCAGTGCCGCGCACATACCGACGAGGGCAATCATTGCGTGCGCCCCTGGGACTCCAACGACAGGGCCACATCAACGAGGACCAGATCCATCGCCCTGCTCACCGAGCATGCACAAACCCCAACCACGAAGATCGCCGACACTGCCGCGGTCGCCCCCGCGGCTAGAAGCCGCCGTCTCGATCGTGAAGGTCGCGGCTTTTCCTCAGTGTTCTCTAGGTGGGGACTGATGACATCTGGCGATGGCAAGACTCTAGCGAGCTTGCGCTCAACCGCATGCGCGAACATCAATAGAGGCCTCGAGTCCTGGCTTCGCCCATACGCTCCTCGAAACCCGAGCGCGAGGCAGATCCCATATGCCTGAATGGCGACCACGCGATCGGCCATTTGCAGCAGCGCCCGGAGCCGAACGAAGAAGTTCTCTCCCGCGGCACTTTCTTGATAAACAACCAGCTGCAGGGGTTGCTTCATCCAGTCGGCACGCCGGGACCAGCTCGACCTCAGTACTTGCTCGTCGATGAACGCCACCAACGCGTAACGTGCCTCGGCCAAGTCGTTGGCAGCAATGCCCAGACGCGCCCCTTCGGTGGTCATATGTTCGAGTGACGCCAAGAACCGTTGCCGCACTGTCGGCAGCTCGGGCAGTTGCTGCGGTTCGGCTAAGGCCAGCGCTTGTATGAGCACGTTCGAACAGATCCTGTAGAGGATGTCGTGCATGCGCCCTCTCACGTCAGATGAATTGGATCTACAGCGTAGAGCGCGATGGAGGCGCCGCTCCATTCGCCCTCCGAGGGCAGGTACAGTGCGATCGTCGAGGATTTTTCGACCGTCTTCCAGAAGGGGCCCTCCTTTCGAATGCGCAAAAAGCAAGTCCCCGGTTGAATGGGAAGCGCGGCGGATGGATTCCACTCCATGTCGCTGCGAACCCCGTGGCGTGCCTGTTTTACGACGTCGTAAATTTGCCCCCAATCGGCGATCTTGAGCACTTTCGGGGCACGCTCTCTTAGCAGCGCCTCCGCCATACCCGCCTTGACGGCAACAAACAGCTCATGCTTCGCGGCGACGTTCAACTTGCCAAGGTACACGCCATCCGACCGATGCTCGAGCTCTATGTCTCGATAGGCTGGCTGCAAGTCGACTGAAAGCAGTGAAAGCACTCGTGCGAACAGCGCTTCGAACACATCACCCAGTGACAGGTAGTTGAACTTAGGCAGTGCCGTCGGGTCGGCGCCGTCGGCAAAACTTGCCAATTGTCCGGCAAGCGTCGACAGCACGAGGTAAACCTCTTCGGGGTGCGCGCTTTCCGCATCGAGCAGGTGCGTCAGGCGTGGAATTGAACCATTCAACGTATGCAACAGCCAGAAGCTGTGAGCATCCGTGGCATGAAATTCGACGTGGCCGTTCTGCCGGCGTCGGCGCTCCGCGGCCAGCTGGCGTTGGCGCGCAATGGCTCGGGTGAGCACGCGATGAACACCCGCTTGCACGAAAGGAGCCGCCGTGAGGCGCAATACGGGCGCAACATAGGTATCGCGAATGATGGTCTTGCCAGTGCCGTCGCGGACAAGCTCGGCAACTCGGATGGTGCTGTAGCCATGCTGAGGCTCGTCACCCAGGAATATGCGCAGATTGGGGCGTGCGTACTCCAGCGTGAGCTCGTGAGCTCCGTCGTTGACGTCCCTGACGGAGCGAAGTCCCTGGAGAAAGCGCCGACCGCTTTCGGCCTCGTCGGGGCGACTCACCAGAGCCTCCGATTCCGCGTCGTGTGCCAAACCTACGAACACCTCGAGCACACGGCGCGTGGCATCAAATGCGGTGTCGAAGTTTCGCGCCGGCGGGCATGGTAGGTCTGCAGCACCGCCACAATCAATGCTGGCGCCATCAGACCAAATCGCCGAAAACCGACGCAATCTGAACTGCCCGGTGGCCAGGGCCGCCGTGTCAAAGTCGAGCTCCGTGACACCCCATTCGTAGCGAACTGCTGCTCGCATACGGTCACGGATGAGCTGCTCGTGATAGCGATCCTGCTGTTGGAAGTGATGCTGACTAACCAGCACGCCTTCAGACCAAATAGGCTTGTGCGCCATGTCATTCCCGCCGTTCCCGGTTGATGTGCGTCGCCTCGCCAGGCCCAACACCCGCTCGCATGCGCATTCCATCGAGCCACACCGAGAACTGGACCTCACCCACGCAGGGGGGCTGCTCGTGAGGGGACTGCACGTCGTAGGCGACAAACCAGTCACTGCCGTGGGGCTCTCGGAACAAGGCCACGAAAGCCAGCGTCCGCGCCTCCGGCAGGACGGCTGCGGTCCACTGCCTTTGCTCACTCGGATAAACGCTATACTCTTGGGCGTCGAGTAATGCCTCTCCGAAGACGGTTGCTCCCTGTGTCCAAACGTCTTCGAATGACGTGTTGTCGAATCTGTCAGCGCTCTTCAGCTGGTAGACGCGCACCTGAACAGGAAGACCGGGCTGCCCAGGAGGTGCGTTGATGTGTTGGCTAGCCGTTATGCCCAACCGCGGCGGGACCATCTCGCACGCTGATGGATTCGCCGCTTTGACTATTGGGCGCGAGGCAGCGCAGTCAACCAGTGAGCACACGCTCGAGACGGCCACACCAAGGCGCGCCAACCCGAGCTGAAACCTTGACATGCAGCGAGGGAAATGACGCAACGATGATTGTTGAGGCATTGACTGCGCCTCCTCCTGGATCGGGTGTTGGTGCACGAAAGCTCGTCCAGAATCGTCACCGGTTGCGGAAATTCAGCAACCGTTCGTCGGAATTGCCGAACGGGAGGCAAGGAACACACAACCCCTCGAAAAGGAGACAGCCGTGGCCGTTGATATGTATTTGAAACTGGATAGCGTGAACGGTGAGTCCATTGACGATTCGCACGCGGGCGAGATCGACCTATTGTCCTGTAACTTTGGGGCGACACAAACAGGCACTGCCCACACGGGTGGGGGCGCCGGAGCGGGCCGCGTTCAGGTACGGGATTTAACGCTGACAAAGAGAGTAGATCGAGCGTCGGCCGTTCTGTTTTCTCTTTGTTGCAAGGGAGAACACCTGGCAAAAGCGCAAGTCACCGTGCGCAGGGCTGGAGGTCGCTCACCCCTCGAGTACCTCAAGGTGCACCTCGAGAAGGTATTGATCACTGCCTACTCCACAGGCGGCAATGAGACGGATGAGGAGCTCACGGAGACTCTCAGCCTGAACTTTGCCAAGATGCGAGTGGAATACACTCCTCAGAAGGGAGACGGTTCAGGGGCACCCTCGATCATCAAGGGCTGGGACATCGGTGCCAACAAGGTTTGGGACTAAGAGCGCCCCTCACAAACGTTCTCGCTCGTCTGAGGCCCTAGCGCGCCGAGGGGGACTGGTGCAGACCGCTTCCAGTTGCAGAAATGGGGCGAGCCGTCACGTGGGCCATCTCGCGACAGCGGCTCGCCATCAACTTCGTAAAGCGCTGGTGCCCCCAATCGAAACTGTGTGGAACGCACTGGTCGGCATGATCCCCCTCGGCGATGAGCTGCGCCAACGCTTGGCGTGCTCGCCAGAAGCCTTCCTTGGGCACGCGAACCACAAACGGTTCGCCCGGCAAGTCCGGAACAGCTTCTCCAACGATATCGGGGTTTAGCTCCCGAATCCGGGTAGTACTGGTGGCTGCTGCTCGAGCGATGAGCCCGAGACGACTGCCCGGCGGCACTTCCAGCTCGGCCGTCACTTCGGGGACCCTCAGCTGGGCTGCCTCGAAATGAAAGTGCGCGAGGTTGGCCAAAATCAGGGCAAACGCCTGAACCTTCGGCACGTACGCTGCTGTCTCCTTCGGCAAGCGCCCCGCCTCGCTCAGGTCCCAGAAGTCCGGTTCGCCCCCGGCTTGGCGCAGGCGCGCCAAAAGCCCGAACGGGCCCATGTTGTAGCTCGCCAGGGCGAGCTCCCACGACCCCATCTTGCGATGCAAATCTCGCAGAAACCGCACCGCGGCATCCGTAGACTTGGTGGGGCTAATGCGTTCGTCGATGACCCCCGGCGTGACGCGTAAGTGGTAAGCCCGTGCGGTCGCGGGCATGAACTGCCAAAGGCCCCTGGCACCAACCGGGCTTTCAATGTCCGGGACGCAGCCACTTTCGACCATGGCCAGCGCCATTAGATCGAGCGGGAGCCCGTGCCGAACGAGAAGCTGCTGAAACAGATCTTGATAGGCTCCACACTGAAAGAGCATGATCTGAAAGGTCTCGCGACCCACGGTGTGCTCCGTATGGAACGCTACCAACTCACGGACCACTGCAGCGTCTTTGATGCCGATGCCCGGCAACTTCAAGCCCGACAGCCAAAGGCCCCACTTGCCCGGTGCTGCACGGGGTGCGGTGGGTTGAAGACTGCGCGGGGTCAGCAGCTCGCGCGCCGTTTCGATCAACTGGCAGCCCGCCGAACCCACCGCACACGGCCGATCCAGGGCTTGTCCCAACAGGGCGGCCTCTTCATCCAACAGATCTGCCAGCTCCGGGGACTCGATTCCACCGTGGCCGTGCACTTGCGCCAGCAGGCCGCGGAGTTTTTCCCCTTCATCAGTCAACCGAGGGCTCGGCAGCGCACTGGCTTGGCCAGCACTTGCTCCGCGCGGGCTTGCCGCAATCGATGTGACGCGCGGCGAAGAAGGCGACCTGCGTGACTCGAGCACCACGATGGCCACAAGTCCCAAGACCGCCACGACGAGCGGCCCGGACCACCACGGAATCCCTGGGATAGCCTTGCGCCGCCCCCAAGCCGCCGCGGCAGCTAGCGGTTGAGACGAGTGCTGTTCGGTCGGGGCCACGTGTTCTGGCGGAGGGGTCTGCCGCCCCGCCTGGCGGATCCGCTCCACCCGAAGCTCCAGATCTTCGGCGAGCGGCTGCCGCGCAGCCAGCTCTGGTCCCCCGTTCAATACGGGAAATGCAGACATGTCGGGCGGCGCGGACAAATCTGGCAACGCGGACAGATCCGGTAGTCCGGACAAGTCGGGCCCGATCCGAGGCGGCTTGGAGCGCTCTACTCCACGTTGCTCCGTGTAGACCTGCTTCGAGTCATCGACCTTGCGCCGACCACCGAAGGCACGCAAGCCAAGCAAGCTGCCGAGCAGCGACGGCGGACGGAGCTGTCTTCCAAAGCTCTCCAGCTCCGGCGACGAACCCGCATCGATTGCGGAACCCGCGTCAACGGCCGGTGGCGGGTGGGACGACATGATCCATGCCGGAGGCGGTGGAATTACATCATCGGCGCGGGACGACGGGCGACTCCTGGGTTTATCCGCTTCATCTTGGGGCTGACCCGCATCCAGCTCTTGCCGTAGCTGCCAGGCTACTTCGGAGACGTTGCGCAGGCATTCGCTTAGCTTGGCCCGATCCGGCTCCCGCTCGGACAGGCATTGTTCACACGTCCCCAGGTGATGAGCCAAGCCGCCAACGTCAGCGGCGAGAGACCGCGCCTGAAGCTCACGCGACTGCCGGCGCAGAGCCTCGATCTCGCGCCGAACCCAGGACGCATTACCTCGGAGAATGCGCTGCCAGGCTTCGAGAAAGGCTCTGGTCTCGGCCAAGAGTGCAGCACCACCGGGGGTGGGCGAACCCGCTCGATAGTCCCGACCAACCGACTGCTTCACGACGCTCCTTGGTTAGCACACCGGGCGCCGGGAGCACACTCCCCGGAAAAAACCAGCAACCCGACCCGCGTTGGGCCGACAGACCTCATCCCCTGGGGGTTTTCACCATGTTCATCGACATTCGACGCCTGCTAATACCCATTTCCGAGCTCGAGCCCTCCGGCCCCAACCTGGAGTACACTCCCGAATTCTCCCGCCTGGAGCGGGCTGCCCAGGGCACCCCAGACCAGCAGATGGGAACCGCAGTGCTCGCCGGTGAGCCGCCGAATTCTCTCGCCGTGCTCGAACAAGCCAGCGCTCTGTTCGAGCGAACCAAGGACCTCCGGGTCGCGCTGCACCTACAGCGCGCCTTGCTCACGCGTCACGGGCTGCTGGGCTTTCTCCAGGGGCTCTCACTGCTTCGATGCTTGCTGGATGAGCTCTGGGATACAGTGCACCCCCACGATCTCGAAGACGACCCCGCGTTTTCGGGGCGAGCGAATGCTCTCGGTGTGCTTGTCGCCCCCGAGCTCATCCTCGCGCTCCGGCACACTCCATTGTTCGAATCGCGCGCGTTCGGATCCGTCGCATTCCAGGACATCGCGGTCGCGAGCGGTGAGCTGTCTGCCGTCGACAGTAGAGCCGTCATACTTTCATCGCAAATCGACGCTGTCTTTCGCGAACAAGAGCCGGCTCGCCTTGCGGCACTATCCGCGGCCCTGGTCAGAGGACAAGCTGACGCGGCGTCCATCGAAGCCGCCTTCCAGCTGCGCGCGGTCCCCGGACCCGAGCTCCGCGTCCTGTCTACCTTCTTCGCGAAGGTTGCGTCTGCGCTCTCTGCACAACGCAACGACCCGTCTGACAGCTCGATGCGACCTTCGCCAGGGCTAGTGGCTACCACCGGCTCGAGCAGAGAGCCCCGCGAGTCCCGCGCCCAGGCGCGGCTTCAAAATCGCAACGATGTCATCCAAACCCTGAGCGCAATTTGCGATTACTACAAGACACACGAACCATCGAGCCCTGTGCCGCGCTTGCTCGAGCGCTGCCAACGCCTGGCGACGCTCGACTTCATGGATATCGTCAAGGACCTCGCACCCGACGCCCTGCCCAGGCTCGCGCTCATCACGGGCAGCAGTGCAAGTTCAGATCGACCTCGAACGAGCCCAGCTCAGGAAGAATAGACCGTCATGAGCAGTCAAAAATTCATCGCTCGAAACCGCGCGCCTCGGGTGCAGATAGAATACGACGTCGAAATCTACGGTGCAGAAAAGAAGGTGCAGCTACCGTTCGTGATGGGGGTCATGGCAGACTTGCGCGGCAACGCCGGCGAAGCTCCCCTGCCCCTCCCTGAGCGCAACTTTCTGGAAATCTCAGCCGTCAACTTCGACGATCGCATGCGAGGGATGCGTCCCGGCGTCACGCTCAACGTACCGAACACCTTGACGGGTGTTGGCGAACTGAAGGTCGACATCAGTTTCGAGTGCCTGGACGACTTTTCGCCTGGTGCCATCGCCAAGAATGTCCCGGCGCTCCGGCGTCTGCTCGAAGCACGTTCGGAGCTGGCCAATCTGATCACTTACATGGACGGCAAGAACGGCGCCGAGGAACTGATTGCTCGGCTGCTCAACGACCCTCACACCTTGGACTCCCTCGCCGCCCAACGGCCCGAACACAGCGTGAGTGAACCCCAAACCACCGAGACCGAACCATGAACACCAGCACCCGACGCGAGCGCTCCGCCACTGTCGAGAGCCAACCCGCCGACGTGATCACTGATTTCTCCGCTCTCTTGCAGAGGGAATTCAAGCCACAAACACCGCGGGCCCACGAGGATGTACAATCGGCGGTACTCACTCTGGCCCGAGAGGCGCGCTCGACTACTTCTGTAGTGTCCAGCGACGCGATCGAATCGATCGAGGCTATCATCGCAGAAGTAGACCGCAAGCTGAGCGAGCAGATCAACCTGATTCTCCATCACGTCGAGTTTCAGAAGCTCGAGGGCGCCTGGCGAGGGCTTTCCTACTTGGTCAATAACACGGAGACCGACTCGCTATTAAAGATTCGAGTCATGAACATCTCCAAACAAGAGCTCCACAAGACGCTAAAGCGCTTCAAAGGTGTGTCCTGGGATCAAAGTCCCATCTTCAAGAAGCTATACGAAGCGGAGTACGGCCAGCTCGGAGGAGAACCGTACGGTTGCATCGTCGCGGACTACTACTTTGATCATAACCCTATGGACGTAGAGGCATTGTCCGAGCTGAGCAAGACAGCAGCCGCCTGTCACTCGCCGGTCATTACCGCGCCAGCCCCGTCTCTATTTCAGATGGAGAGCTGGCAGGAGTTGTCCAATCCTCGCGACATAGCCAATATTTTTGGCACGCCTGAGTACGCATCCTGGCGTGCACTGCGGGAGACCGAGGAGTCTCGGTACATCGGGATGGCACTCCCACGCTTTCTGGCTCGTCGCCCTTACGGTGTAAACTCCGAACGGGTCGAGGAATTCGAGTTCGAAGAGGAAGCGAGCGGACCGGACGCTTCGAACTACACATGGGCGAATGCTGCCTATGCGATGGCCACAAATGTCACCCGTTCGTACAAGACGTTCGGCTGGTGTTCTCGCATTCGCGGCATCGAATCGGGGGGTGCTGTGTCGGGACTGCCCACGCATACGTTTCCCACCGATGACGGTGGCGTGGACATGACTTGCCCGACAGAAATCGGTATCACAGATCGCCGCGAAGCGGAGCTGGCAAGAGTGGGCTTCATGCCGCTCGTGCACAAGAAGAACTCCGATCTGGCTGCATTCATTGGTGCCCAATCCTTGCATCGCCCCGCCCAATATGACGACGCCGACGCCACGGCCAACGCGTCGCTTGCCTCGCGCCTACCTTACTTGTTCGCGACCTGCCGCTTCGCGCATTACCTGAAGTGCATCGTCAGGGACAAGATCGGTTCATTCAAGGGGCCTGACGACATGCAAAGCTGGCTACAAAACTGGCTAACCCAATACGTCGAAGGCGACCCTGCGCACGCCAGTGAAGAAGCTAAAGCCAAAAAACCTCTGGCGGACGCCGAGGTGGTCGTCGAAGAAGACCCGCAAAATCCAGGGTATTATAAGTCCAACTTCTTCCTGCGGCCGCACTATCAGCTCGAGGGTCTCACAGTATCCCTGAGGCTCGTCTCAAAGCTGCCGTCGGCGAAGGTGGGGACATGAGCCCGCTCCCGCGCCGGCAACCCTTGCCCCTGCTCGAACGCCTGACGAGCCAACCGGGGATGACGCACGTCCAGCTCGAGAACCGCCGGGGCTCCACGGCAGCGGAGTTGGGCGCGTCCGTC
>JANOIG010000087.1:0-115123 GCA_031407405.1 Deltaproteobacteria bacterium | reverse complement strand
GCAACCAAGCTGTTTTGTGATGTGCTGCTCGAAGGGCCATGCCCACCGCTCTGGGGTGAGGAGTGGCGTGAGCTGCGGATGAAGTTCCTGATCGAGGTTGGATATGCGCGCCCTCCAGAGGAGGCTCGAGACGGGCCACCTGGAATGGCTAGTGGTCCCGAAGCGCCACGAGATGCCGAGATCATCTGGGATCCCGCCTTCGAGCGCGCACTGTCGTCGACCGAACAGCTCGATGAGATCGTCTTGTGGTACGAGCATGATCTCTTCGACCAGCTCTTGCTCATCCGCCTGCTGGCGTTGATCGCTCGGCATGCAGGCGAGCGGCCTAGCCTTTCGCTGGTATGTATCGGGGAGCATCCCGAAGTGCCGGAATTCGAGGGACTCGGTCAACTCAATCCCGATCAGCTCGCATCGCTGTTCGAGACCCGGGCGTTCATCGACGACGCATGCGTTGCCCTCGGCCACGACGCTTGGGGGGCCTACAGTAACCCCGACCCACGGACGCTGGAGGTTCTGCTCGAACGAGACCTATCAGCGCTGCCTTTCCTCGCCCGTGCGTTGCGCAGGCACCTGGAGGAGTATCCCGGTATCGATGACGGGCTCTCTCGTACGGAGCGCAATCTACTCACGCTCGTCCAGGACGGCGTCGTAGATGCCACGCGGGCGTGGTGGAAGTTGCGCGGCGCCGAAGATTGTCACTACATCGCCGACGGTTGGTTTATACGCCTCGTCCGGCGACTCACTGAGCCTACAGCCCCTCTCTTGGCTGTAGATGGGAAGTTACGGATGCCGCTCGAGCCTGGTCAGGCGACGCTTTCGCTCACGCTGCTGGGCGAAAAGGTAGTCCGTGGCCATGTTGATTGGCTCTCGCTCTCGGGAATCGACCGTTGGCTCGGCGGCGTTCATTTGACAGACCCGCAGACCACGTGGCGCTGGGACCCCACCGAGAAGCGCTTGTGTCGACGGGATCAGCAACCGTCTTGAATGGCGAAGCGCTGCCGAACTCGGACATTGAAGCTGAGCCTGCCGATTTCTTCCCGCGACTAGCTCGGTCTTACTGGTCGGAGGGGATTCCGAAGGAGCTCATCGCGAGGTCCATCGCCGGCTCGTTGTGTTTGGTCTGTTCTCGGGTTCGCCCGTGTCGTCAGCGACCGCTCGATGTCCAGCAGGGCCCTGGAGCAGCAATTCTAATGCCAGCAGAAAAAACTGTCGCGGTGCGCGGCTCCGGATGCGTTCAGAGCTTCGCAGCACCTGGGCGGGCTGGCGTCGGGAAACGTTTCCGCGGTAGTATGGTGGACCCTTTTGACCAAGAACTGAAATGCTCGAGAAATCATCGACTTTAGCGCTGGCTGCACTCCTCTTCTTGGCCTGTGGTGACACCGGGCCCTCGGCGAACGATCCGCTCGGCATGTTCGGAGGTGGCGGGGACGCGGTTGCCGGCGCAGGAGGCGCCACAGCCGGAACGAGTGGCATTCCAGCCATGGGTGGCGCGGGAACGGCCTCTGGCGGTGCGGCGTCCGGCGGAACGAGCACCGGCGAGGCTGGAGTAGGACCCATCGGATTTGCCGGCGCCACGGGCGTTGCCGGTACAGGCGGCGAAGGGTCTGCAACGCTCGAGTGGTTGCCCTCCTGGGCTACGACCATTCAAAGCACCGAGACCGCCAACCTGCCTTCGCCTTTGCCCAACAACACCCTGCGCCAATTCGTGTGGCCGACGGTCTCTGGTCAAGAGATCCGTATCCAACTGAGCAACGAGAGAGGCGCGAGCCCCGTCGAGATTCAGAAGGTCAATATTGCCAGGGGGCTGACTCAGGGCAATCCCGGCAACAGCGGTGGACAAATCGATACCGCCACAGACGCTGCCTTCACCTTCAGCGGGCTGCAAAATGTCACCATCCCCGCTGGTGCGACAGTTTGGTCCGATGCGCTGGCTTTCCCGCTTCAGGAGATCCAGCTGACCGCCATCAGCATGCAATTCGGCGCTGCCGTCCCCGCCGCAATCACGGGTCACCCTGGGGCTCGCATGCTTTCGTACGTTGCCAACGGCGATGCCGTATCGCAGCAGGCCCTGGCTGGTGCAACAACCTACGAGCGCTGGTACTTCATCAACGCGATCGAGGTCATGGCCCCCGCAGATGCCTTCGCGATCGCCGTATTGGGTGACTCCATTACTGACGGCTACAACGTGCACGACCAGTTTGCGCGTTGGACCGATTTCCTGACGCTCGCCCTCCAGAACGACCCACTGCTAGCGGACACTCGATCCGTGCTGAATTTCGGCATGGGCGGCAACAACCTGACCGTGAGCGGTGCGTTTCAAGACTCCGGTCTGGTTCGCTTTGGGCGAGACGTCGTTCCCCGAGAAAAGATCAAGTGGCTGATCGTGCTGGAGGGCATCAACGACATCGTCTACAGCAACGTGCAGGCCCTACCGATCATCAGTGCGTACAGCCAAATCATCCAGCAGGCCCACGCGCAGGGCATCTTGGTGTACGGCGCCACGATCACACCCACGAACCAAGGGAGCGCTACCATTCGCGCGGAGGTCAACGACTGGATTCGCACCAGCGGGGAGTTCGACGCGGTGATCGATTTCGCGGCGGTCATCGGCGACCCGGGCAACCCCGACGCCATCTTGGCCATGTTCAACAACGACGGCCTGCATCCGAACCTCGCTGGATACGAGGCCATGGGCAACGCCGTCGATCTCTCGCTGTTTTACGCGCCCATGGGCAACTAAGCAGCGCTGTCTGCTTCGGGCGGGGCTTTGCCCGGCGCCAGCAAGGGCCTTTCGTGCTACGGGGAAACGGGTGAGCTCACGCATCGCGTTGCAAGGGGTGACGCCCGAGGAGCTCGTGGCGCGCGTGCCCGGTGTGCGGCTCGCGGAGGCGCGCCGCATCGTGGCGGCGGTGCATTCCGGAGGGGATTTCACCGCGCCGGAGGCTGGCGTCAGGCGTAGCGCGCGCGAAGCCGTCGGCGCGCTCGGTCACGTGCCCGCCCTTGCGGTGGCCAGCAGCGCGCAGAGCGATTACGACTCGTTTTTGAAGCTCGTGCTCAGGACCGCGGACGAGCGCTTGATCGAGACGGTGCGCATCCCACTCGAGCGGCCGGGGCGCTTTAGCGCGTGCGTCAGCTCACAGGTGGGCTGCGCGCTTGCATGCACCTTCTGCGCGACGGGTCGGCTGGGATTCGGGCGCAACCTGGAAACGTGGGAGATCGTAGAGCAAGTTCGGCTCTTGCAGGGCACGCTGGACCGCGCGCGTGGCGAGCGCGTGCACGGCGTCGTGTTTCAGGGCATGGGTGAGCCGCTGGCGAACCTGGAGCGCGTCGTTGCAGCGGTGCGCGTGCTGAGCGATCCGAACGCGCTCGCGATTGATGCGCGCAAGATCACCGTGAGCACGGTTGGGCTACCCTCGGGCATCCTACGTCTCGCACGGGAGCTGCCGCGAGTGCGGTTGGCCTGGTCGATCGGTAGCGCCTTGCCCAAGATGCGGGTTCGGCTCATGCCCATCGATCGAGCCCATCCGCTCGAGGAGAGCTACGCCGCTTGCGTCGAGCATGCCCGGTTGACGCGGCTCGCGCCGCTTTGGGCGGTGACATTGCTGGCCGGCGTGAATGACTCTGAGGATGACGCTCGGGCGCTCGCCGCCCTGGCTCGGCGCTTCACCCTCGACGCGGGGCGCAGGCCGCGCATCAGTATCGTCCCGTACAATCGAATCGAAGCCGACGCGACGGATCCATTCCGGCGGGTGAGCGACAGCGCCGAGTGGCGCTTTCGAGCGACCCTGCATGAGGCCGGCTCTTTTACGCACCGTCGCTATAGCGGTGGCTCGGACGTCTCCGCCGCCTGCGGCCAGCTCGCCGCCAAAGGCTCGAGAGGAACCTGACGGGCAACGTGGGCCAACCTCCTGCCCCCTGAGCTATCTCAAATGATGCGCTGGTCGACATGACTCCGGGTTACACGATACGCCTTGCGCGGTACGACGAAGTGCAGCGCCTGCCCGAGATCGAGCGTCGCGCGGCGAGCCTGTTCACGGGCTACGCCGCGGAGCTCGGCTTTCCAGCGGGGCACGTCTCGTCCGTCAACTCGGTCGACACGTTGCAGCGCGCAAACCAAGACGGGCGGGTGTGGGTGGCGGTGGATGCGGTGGGTGCCCCGGTGGGGTTTGCGCTCGTGATCGAGCTCGGTCTCTTCGCGCACCTCGAGGAGCTGGACGTGGTGCCGGAGCATGGGCGCCAAGGCATTGGCAGCGCACTGCTCGAGGCTGTCTGCGAGTGGGCCTTCACGCGCGGTTTCTCCGCCGTGACGCTGTCCACCTTTCGCGATGTTCCGTGGAACGCGCCGTTCTACGCGCGGCGGGGCTTTGTCGTGTTGGACCCTTCGGACCAGCCTCCGGAGCTCATGCGCATCGTGCAAATGGAGCAGCGAAAGGGGCTACGCACCGATCTGCGCGTCATCATGCAGCGCGACGTGTGAAGGTCCCTCGAGGGTCGCCCGGCGCGTCATTTGAGTAGGTCAGAAACGGCGGCGTTTCGCGCAGGATTGTGGCAAAGTCAAAATCGATGGCCCTCCCCCCCGACTCATTTTTGGGCCGGGCCTCAGCCGTACGCTGCTGGGCGTCGCATCGGGGCGTTGCGCGGCCCGCGCGCTGAGCAGATCCACATCAAAAAAAACGTGATCGATGCGGGTGGGTCGGACATGCAAGTAAGGCTCGATATTTTGCGCGCGCCCGCCCTGCGGGTCAGCAGCCAGTCTTGACTAGCGAGAGGCATTTCAATGGTCGCCAATTCATCAGCTCTAGGGCCCCAAGTAACGCGTTGGCGTTGGAAGGTTGGGATCACGGCGGGCGCCGGCCTGGTCGCTGCGGGGATGCTGCTCGGCGCCGCCTTGGCGCGCGCGGGAGGGAAGGCCCCGGCGTACGACATCGACAACAGCGCCAAGAGCTTCGCCATGGATGCCATCGAGAAGACCAAGGTCGGCTACCAATACTGGTTCTTCGACAAAACCTTCGCGGAGGGCCGCAGCATCAAGCTGAGCGTGGTGGGGCCACACCTGGCCACGCACGAGCCCCATCGCCACGAAGGTCACGAGTTCTTCTTCGTGCTGCAAGGCAAGGCCGAGTTTTTTCTCGAGGGCAAGAAGCGCGTGGTGGGCCCCCAAACGGCGCTCTACTGCCCGCCCCAATCGCTGCACGGCATCTCAAACGCGGGCGACACCGAGCTCCGCTATCTGGTCATCAAGGACTACCCCTGGCCGCCCCAAACGCCGTGACACGGCAGCTCCTTACATCGCGGGGCGCCGCTCCCACACACGCACACGCGTCCCAGGTCTGCGCGCGCCGACAGCATCCCAAAGCACCACACACGGGAAGGCGTGCAACATTGCGGAACACATTTGGGAGGTTCGAGGGGGGCTGAGCCTGGTGTGTGTCGCGTGCGCCGTGCCAGAGCGCGCGCGGCGCGGTAAGCTCTCGTATGCGAGCGCGCTGCGAGCGACACGCCTTGGCGCTGGGTCCGAGCGGGTGTCTGATCTGTCGGCGTGAGCAGGCTGGCGCCTCGGCGGCTCCGCCTGGCGTTGCCGCCCCGGCGGGCACCGCAGCGAGCGCGCCCCCGCGAGTCCCAGCCGTTGCGCCGGCCGTCTTGGCACTGCCCATCGCTACCGCCAGCGCTGCGGGTGCCGATCCAGCCGCACTGACGAGCGCATACCGCGATTCGGCCCCTACCGTTCCGACCATCACCGACGCTCCGGAGCCACGCCGCCTCAGCATTCAGATCCATCCGCTGGCGCTGCTGCTGCTACCGATCGCGGCCATCGCGGCCTATGGATTCATGGCCTATCGCCCCGCGCTGTCTGAAAAGCACGAGGGCGAGCAAGGCCCCGCACAAGTGGAAGGCGTTGGAACGGCTGCCGCCCCGTCCGAGCAACCGGAAAGCGCGCACCACAGCCCGTTGCTCAAAGGCAGCGGCGAGCCTATCGAGGCTCAGACCTCCGAGCCAGCGGAGTCCATGGCGGTCACCACCGTGAACATTGCCGAGCTCGAGCGAGCCCGTGAGCAGGCGCAGCGCGCCGAGCAGCAGCTCGACGCTGCACGCAGTGGTGTAAAGGTGATCTTGTATTCCACGGAACGTTGCACGCGCTGCATCGAGGCGCGAAGTCATCTACTCGCGCAAGGCATTCACCCCACGGTACGCGACATCGACAAGGACGCTCGGGCACGAGCGCGGCACCGCGCGCTGACCCGCAGAGGTGGCTTGCCGACGATCGAAGTCGACGGCAAGGTGTTGATGGGCTTTCAGCCCGAGCGCCTCGACAAGGCCATTGCCCGAGCCGCCACCGTTCGGATGCAGCGCAAGCGCTAAAGCGCAGCGCCGGACCCGCTGAGCTCCGGCAGTTACTTTTGCTGACCCATCTCTCGGCGAAAAACGCCTCACCCGCGGCTTTCATCTCTGCCGGTGTCAAGTCCTTGATGCGCTGTGCAAGCGTCCAATCATTGCCCCACGGGTCGAGCACCTTACCGAAGCGATCGCCCCAGAATGCGTCCGTCGGCGGAAACGTGGCTTTGGCGCCGGCAGCGACCGCGCGCGCGTGCCTGCCATTCCGTGAGCCCAATGGCGTGCTCTCGCGCTCAGCGCACTGGAGGGGGCGGCGGCGGCGGGGGCGGCGGCGCTGGAGGAGGCGGGGCGGCCACGGGCGGTGCGGGCGAAGCGGGTACCGCCGGCGGTGGCGGGACCGGGAGAGCATCGTCGGGCTGCACACACGCCGACAGATCGAAAAACATGAACTCGAGCGCCTTGGCCTGCGGCGAGCTTGGGGTCGGTGCGCAGCCGGTTGGAAACGGGTCGTCCGTGTCCGAGTCGTCCCCGCCTTGTTCTTCACCGTTGGGCCCGTCGATCGAGGCTTGGATGTGGATGTCCGTCAGCACGGCGCGCCCGCACTGCTGCGCAACCGGCGCGGTGAGCGGCGTGTTGAACGTCAGGTACTCGACCACGTTGTTGAACTGCGGCAGCGTGATCCAGGACTGCGTGGGAGGGATCACCGCGGCCACTGACTGCTGGCCGCCTTCCACGGGAAGTTGCCCAAGCACGGTGCTCGCATTCACCTCGAGCAGCCACTCGGCGAGCGCTTGGCCCTTGGGAAAGGTCTGGTTGATCGCTGCCACCGTCGGTGCGAGATCGCTGCCCGGGTCATTGTACACGGCAGTGCCGCGCAGCCCGACCGTGCCCAAGCGCAGCCAGTAGTAGTGCAGGTGGCTGAGGAAGGCGCGACCACCAGCGTTCAGGTATGCCTCGATGTTGGCGATATAGGGCGCCTTCTCAGCCGGCTGTTGCCCCCCTTCGCAGGAGAGCACGATCATGTCGTAGGACTGAAGCTTCGCGAGGTTCGACCACAAGCTCACCGCAGTGCCCGCTTGCGGGCCCCCGCGCTGAAAGCTTTGCGTGCCGTTGCGGCCGAAGTACATGTGCACGCGACCATTGCCCGTGTCAGCGGTGAACTCGGCGTCGTCGATGCCGATGCGGCGCAACAGGCACTCGAGCGCGTCCGAGCCGCCGGTGGCCACCGCGATACGGGGAATGTTGCCCTCGTTTTGGTTGCGCGGTAGGCGCGTGAGGTTCACGTCCGTGATGGCATTGTTGGCGCAAGCGGTGACGGTGGGGATGTTCACTTGCCGCCGCCAGCGTCCGACCTGGAGCACCAGCGGGATGTTCTGCCCGGAGGGCACGCCACTGAGGACAAAGCGCCCATCCACCCCGCTCAGCGCGGTCGTGAGCGGCTCACCCGACAGCGTGGCGTCACAGGTCTCGCAAATGGCACCGTCGGTAATGGGCGCCAGCGGTGCGTTCGGTACGTATACCGAGATGTTGTAGAGCGGTAGGTTGCCCGCGGGGTCGAAGACGGTGCCGCTGAGGCGGGTGGGGCTACCTTCGGGGCAGTCATCGAGCCCGATCTGGCACTGCAGGCCCTGGCAGCTGACCGAGCCGGGACACGTGTTGGGGAACCCGTCGCCGCCGCACACGTCGCCACTGGGACAGGCGCCGCAGTCCGCCACGCCGCCGCAACCGTTGCCGATGACGCCGCAGTAGCGGCCACCGCCTGCCAGATCGCAGGCGAGCGGAGTGCAATTCGGCACCGAGCACAAGCTCGCGATGCCGGCGCCGCCGCAAGCGCCGCCCTCGGGACACGCGCCGCACTCGAGCGTACCGCCACAACCGTCGCCCACGGTGCCGCAGAAGCGGCCCGCTGCGGTCTGACACGTCAAGGGCACGCAGCCGGGCGCAACGCACACGCCGCCCTGGCACACTTGCCCCTCCGCGCAAGCGCCGCATTCCAGGCTGCCGCCGCAATCGTCGCCGATCAGCCCGCAATAGCGCGCCCCGGGCACCTCGCAGCGGGTTCGGCGCGGGCAACTCGCGTCTCCTACGCAGAGCCCGTCTGTGCACGACCAGCCGGCGGCGACGCATGCTCCACAGTCCAAGCTGGCGCGACAGCCATCGCCGATTTGCCCGCAATATTGCCCTCCAGGGCTGACACAGCTCACGGGCGTGCACAGGCCCGAAGCTCCCGGAGGCATTTCACCATCGAGCAGATTGGGCACGCCGGGCCCCTCGGATATCCCCGGCACCGTAGACGGTCCACCGCCCACGACGGGCACGGTGCCCGGCCCCTGGCCCATCGCACCGGGGAGCGCGGGCCGAATGCTGCTGCCATCTTCCTTGCCCGCGCTGCAACCCAACGCCGCGGCGCACAGCGCAACCAGCGCCCCTACACGCGCCCGCGCGCCCGCGCGATTCCATCGGCGCTCCTGATTGCGCATGCCAGCATCTCCTCGACGACGCCCTCGAAGACGAAGGCCAATCGGCATCACTCGGATAGAGTCCGCCACACCAGAAATGCGGCCTCGATCCGAATCGATCGCGAAAAGATCGCACGAGTATCCCGAGCTGAGCACGGGCGCTGTTGCCGCCGGATATTGCCCGCCACAGCGTCCCCGCAGGCAATCGATGACTTCTCCCCGTCACATTACGAGAAGCTCAATCGCGAACCTGCTCCAGCTAGCGTGCACTTTGGCCCCGAGGTGCCGCGCGGGGCCGGTAGGCGCAGGCCCGGACCCCAAAAAATAGCGCGCGCCTTTTCCGGGGCTTCGCGCTTCTATTGGTAGGTGCAGCCCGTGAGCGCATCGTAGATGCCCCACCAGGTCGGCTTGCGTTCAAACGCCGAGTCGAAGGCCAGTGGCGTCGGCTGGACATCTGGGATGACCATGCCGCCCTGCATGCAGCCGTTCGTGTTCAGCCACGAGTTGGGATCCGTGAGGCCCCACAGGCTGACCGAGCGGCATGCCGGAGAATCGAAACACGCGCTGACGATGCGGTTGTAACGGAAGCGTTGCAGCTCGAGGCCGAGCACGTTGTTACCGATGCTGCACAGGTTGACATCCATCTCGGTGACCTCCACCTCGAGCCCGAGCCCCGCATAGCGAGCGATGTTGGCCGCGAAATCTGCCGCGTTGGGCCCCTGATCGAGCGGGCCCGTGTGCATTTGAAAGCCCATGCCATCAACGGGCACACCCGCAGCGACCAGGCCACTGACCATGTTGAAGGTGCCGGTGGACTTGGCTCCGGTGGTGCCCTCTACCCCGAAATCGTTGTAGTACAAGCGCACGTCCGGGTCCGCTGCGCGTGCGATCTGAAAGGCTTCCGCGATGAAGCCCTCGCCGAGCTCTCGATAGAACACGCTGTCGCGGTAGATGGCCATGCCCCCCATGGCGCCTTGCATGACGTTCATGGCTTCGTTCACCACGTCCCAGGCGACCACGGTTCCGGGAAAGGTGTCGCGGAAGTGCCCCACCACGGTCTGAATGTGCGAGGTCATGGCGGCGCGCACGGCGTCCGCGCCGGTGAGCGCCTCCATCCAGGGCGGCAACTGCGAGTGCCATACCAGGGCGTGGCCACGCACTTTCATACCCTTTTCCTGCGCAAAGGCGACGATGGCATCCGCGCGGCTGAAGTCGAACACCCCCGGCTGAGGCTCGGTGGCGTCCCACTTCATCTCGTTTTCTGGCGTCAGCTGGTTGAATTGCGTTGCCGCGGTCTCGGCGTAGGTCGGATCTAGTAGCCCGGCCGCGTTCACGGCCACGCCGATCTGACGCTCCGTCTCGCGAAACGTGTCAGGCAGGTCCGACGCCGGGGCAGTGCTCCTTTTGGTCTCGTCCTGGCGGCAGCCGTGCGAAAGGAGCTGCGCAGACTCGGGCAGGGGAAGCTCCTCCTCCGCCTCGCCCTGCAGCGGGGACCTTGCCGTGTCGTCGCCCGAGCAAGACAATAGAAGATTCGCGCTGAGCCCTGCAGCGCCCACCACGTTCCGGAGACAGCATTTCATGGACGGAGGCCTGCAGCATTTGTGGAGGCGCCACAACCCCAAGCGAGGAGCGTGACCCAAATCTGGAAACGATTCCAGCTTAGCCGGATTTTCGCGGCCACTTCGCATTGGTGAACGTGCGTCGTGCTGTTGAACGGGTGCTCTATAGGCCCGCGGCGACACAGGCGACGGCGGCCGAAAAGCACGCTCGCGGCCCCTCGCCGGTGTACGGATTGCCCCGAAGGGTCACCGGGCGCCGGTCGAGCCAGCACGAGCACAGGCTGGTGCCGGTCCCATCGCTCTCTCCATCGCATTCGACCCAGAGATCCCGATCTCGGCAACTCAGAGCCACGCCGCACTGGTCGGTGGGCGACAGCTCGGACGGGCTGACAGTGACTTGCCGCGTGGTGCACGCGGCGAGCTCTGGCGGCTTTGGCTCTGGCTCGCAAATGCAGGGAGGCTCGCGAGCCTCGCGCAGCTGCCAATGCCCGTCCTCGCAAACGAACGCGCTGCTTCGATAACCAGCGCAACCCGGCCGGCACTCGACCCACTCGTGCAGCTGGCAGGCCTTGGACTCCCGGAGGTCGCCGCAGCCCACGGCAACGGGAGGTGGACAGTCTAAAGCGCCAGTCGAGTACTTGTCGGGAACGGGCTGAGCGAGAGCCTTACCATCGCGTCCGAGCACGGGATGACTCGCGGACGCGCCCGCGGCACCACCGGTGCCCTCCGGCATGGGCGGCAGCAATGCACGCTCATCGGCGGAGTGGGTTCTAGAACATCCGAGACAGAGGACCGCCGCCAGAATCATAGCGCGGCAGCTAGGCTCGAACGCACTCGGTGGGGTATGAAGGCTCAAAGACGCGACTCTTCTCGGGGGCGAGCGAGTGGCGGCGCACAGTCGTCGGCGCTGACCGTGAACTGCCCGATGCGCGCGTGTGATTGATCGCTGTAGACGTTGGTGAAAGTGCCGCCACGCTCCAGGGTGGCGCGTGCGGCCAGGTCGGTGCACAATTGGTCCGCCACGCGAGCGCGCATCGCTTGCATGCCCGCCGGCGCCACTTCGGCCGATACGAGATTGAGCAGTTGGTACTCGAGAGTGAGAGCACAGCCGCGCGCGGTCACGCGAGTTGCGGCGGTATCCGTGTCGAGTTGCCGTGGCATCGAAGCGTTGAGCTTGCGCGCTTCCCGTTCCACAAACTCGCAAGCCGCGTCCGAAGGGCTGCCCTGAGCAGCTGGTCGGGACGCGGGCAAGAGTGCCTCCACGTGCGTGCTGATCTGGGCTTCCGGCTCTGCCCGGCAAGCGGAGAGGACAATCGTGGCCAGAACGGAGCGACAGCGTGACGCGCTCAGGCCGAGGCTGCAGCTGTTGGCTCTGCCAGGCGTAACGTCCATCCGCTCTACGAGTACCAGCGAGTGGGTCGGCGCGCGACCGGAAAGTTGATGCGTGTGGACCGATAGAGGGACAGCACGGCGTCGCGACGTATCAGCCTGGGACAGTCGCGAATGCTGCGCTGGAGCGACCTGAGCCAACACTAGCGCGCGCGCCGCAGGGTCCGGCGGCCCAGGTATGCGCCGAGAGCGAGCAATGGCAGCCAGGGTGCCAGGAACGCCAGCACGATGAGCACATCGCGTCCGGCCCCGAGCAGGGCAGCCAGCGACTCCTCCAGAGAGTGTTGGAGCTGACCTCCGAGGGTTGGGGGGTCACCCATGCTCCAATAACGCCGGAGGGGGCTCGCGGCTTACACTCCCGATGGGCTACACCGTCTGCTGGTAACCCGTCACGGCTGCTCAGCGTCGGCGTTGGTGGCATCCAGGGTGAGGGCCGCGTCTAGCACCTCGGTAGAGCCGGCGTCGCTCGGCTCACCGGCGGCGCCACCCGAGCCACTGCCGCCTGGTGAGGGCGGCACGGGCGCCCCGTAGACCGGGACGGCGTTGCCATCAACGCCCGCGAAGCCCATGCCTGAGCCACCCGTGCCTGAGCCGCCCCTTCCTGAGCCGCCCATGCCGGTACCCGCGAAGCCTTGCGACATGGGCGGTGCTGGCGCCCCGTAGACGGGGACCACGCTCTCGGCGACACAGGTCGACGCCGCGAGGCTGACACCCACGGCGAAGAGCGTTGAGCGCTTTTCTCCCGTCAGCGGAGCCCTCGCAACTCTTGGGGCTGGAGCGCCGAGCGGCGCGGCACAAAAGGGGCAATCGATGTCGTCATCACGGACGTGGCGGCGGCAGGCGGAGCAAGGGCTGAGAGATGACATGTGGCCTCGTTGGTGAAGCGGGATCACCCGCTAATCGGGGGCTCTGGAACGAGCGGCTCGGTGATGAGTTGAAACTGACCGTGGTCGAAAGGCACGCCGGGCGCTCGCTCGACCAACTCGACGCGTTCGCGCAGCCCCGCGCGCTGCATCTCGATGGCGCGATGGTGACAGTATGGATTGTTGCCCGGCCTTCCGAACAGGCTGTGCGCCGTCCAGGTGCAGCCGCTCATGCAGTTCTTCGCGTAGTAGCACGTCCGGCAGTAACCCCACAGGTCGTCCACGGTGCGGTCACGCGTGTAACGCAGCGGTGTGGCGCGCTCCCACACGTCCTCGAGCGAGCTTTCGAGGATGTTGCCCCCTCCCCAGTGGGCGGTGGGGAGCGACGGGCAACCTTTGAGGGTGCCGTCGGCTTCCAGCCCCAACACCGATCGGCCCGCGCCGCACGAACCCGAGTGACCCTGGGGCATGTGGCGGCGCAACAAGGCTTCGTATGGACCGAAGTAGCCGACGTTGTTGCCTGGAAAGATCCGGATGTTCGCGCTATCGGCGCGAGGATAGAGCGAGGCGATCACCGGAAACACTTCGAGCAGCTCGTAGGGCTGGAGCAGCAGCTCGGGTTGGTCGGCGGCGCGCCCCATCGGCACTGTGAGTGCGAGCTGCCAGGCGTGAGCCCCCTGTTCGATCAACACCTCGAGGAGCTCTGGCAAATGGCGCCACGTCAACCGATTGAGCTGAGTGTTGACGGAGACGGGTACCCCCGCGCGGCGCAGGTTGCAGAGCGCCTCGATGGCCGCTCGATACGAGCCGTCCAGCCCCCGCAGCCGATCATGGACCGACTCGGGTCCTTCAATGGAAACACTACAGCTCATCAGGCCCGCCCGGGCTGCCTGCTCGGCACGCTGCTCGTGCATGCCGCGTCCGCCGGTGGTCATCGTGCAGTCCATGCCATGACGGCGCACGGCGGAAATGATCTCGACCCAGCCCTCGTGGAGGTACGCTTCTCCGCCGATGAGCGTGACCTCTTTGATGCCGAGCGCTGCCATCTGCGCCACGACGCCCAGGCACTGCTCCGTCGTGAGCTCCCCCGGCCGGGCGTGGCCAGCACGCGAGCCGCAGTGGTGACAGCCCAAATCACACCGCAACGTCAGCTCCCACACGGCATAGATCGGGCGAGCTCGATCGGCGGGGCGCACAGTCGCATTTAGGGCTTCACGCGGCGCCGCCGCAGCGACGACCGGCAACCGCCGACGACGGGGGCCAGCGATGTCGCTGCTCTGCATGGGCCGCGCGGGCTCGTCCTCGGGCATGCGATGCTCCTGAGCACGCCGCGTGCCAGCCGCCCAACAGGGGCAAAGTGGCGCCCATCCACGGCGCTGACCAACGTTCGGCACACCTTGGCACAGGCCCGCCAGCGTCCAATTTTATCGGCCTGTGGGCCGCTGGCGCGCTCATGGGACGATTGGGGTATGTTGGGGCTCTCGAGCCCTGCCCGAGGGCGTTTTCGCTTCCCAACCCGCGTCATCTAGCCACGGGGCAAGGAATTTTTTGGAGATGCCCCTAGCAAGCGGCGAGCGATAGCTGTAATCGGTGGGGCTGACCGACTACGTCGGTCACAACTGACCCCGCAGCGGCCGAGTCTATTACGAGGGACGCTCGAGGGGTCATCATAGGAAGTAGAAGTGACATGGCCGAAGGCACAATCAAGAGGAAGACCGACCGCGGATTTGGATTCATCGACACAGGGAAGGGCAAGGATTTGTTCTTTCACATGTCGGCGGTCGAAGGAGTCACTTTCGATGACCTTCGAGAGGGGCAGCGCGTTTCCTACATCGAGGGGCAGGGCCAAAAGGGACCCTGTGCAGAGAAGGTAAAGCCGATCTGATGCAAATACCCTCCCCGCGGAGGGACGGTACCCTCCCCGCGGAGGGTACGACTAAGTCATCCCCTGATCTGGGGCGCGTTCTATTGAGCAAGAAGCCTCGTGAGGTGTCCTCATCTAGGCTGGGTGTTTGGGGCGGCTTGCTCTGCTGCCGGCCGCCGCATCACCAAGAGGGTGATATCGTCTTGCTGCACCGGGGTCCAGGCCCGTGCAGCGGCGAGTATTCTGGCGTAGATGACACTGACGGGCGCATTCGCGCTGGCGCGTACGAGGTCCATGACGCGTTCGATGCCAAACTCTTCGCCCGTGGCGCTTCGCGCCTCGATTAGCCCGTCGGTGTACAGCACCATCATGTCGCCTGGCGCCAGGGACAGCGACTGATCGCGAGTCTCAGCTTCGATGTCCTCGGTAATTCCGATCCATACCCCGTCTGTCGAGTGGAGCTCGCATCGGCGCGTGTCCGCCCGGTACACTAGGACCTCCTCGTGGGCGCCGGCCAGTGTAATGTCACCATCTGCACGGTAGCGGAGCATCATGAAGGTGGCGTGGTCGTTCGCATCGAGCCGTTCGCGAATGTTCAAACGCATGACAGTGTTGAGCTGGCAAACGATCTCGGCCGGAGCCGCTGCAGGCAGAGCGTTGACGAGCGCGCTCACCGTGCTTTGCATCATGAGCATGATCATGCCCGCCAACAGGCCATGCCCCGTCACGTCTCCGATCCCAATCCAGCAGCCGTCGGCGGTGTTGAAGACGTCATAGTAGTCGCCACCCACTTGATCGGCGGGCAGCATGCCGGCGGCGAGCTCGAGGCCTGGCACCACCGGGGCTCTGGGTGTAAGCGCGGTTTGGATGCGCCGAGCAACGGCCAACTCCACGAGCAATTGCTCGTGTGCCAACCGTTCTCGGAGTGCGGTTTCCTCGACGACTTGGGCATGCAGCGCGCCCAGTTTTAATGCAGCGCTGAGCTGGGACCTGACGGCTTCACACACGAAGGAGTCACCTTCGCCCGAAAAGGCTACCAACCCCAGAACCTCCGTCTCGAAGGTGAGCGGTAGCAAAAGGAGGCACACCCGCTGATCGTGTGTGGGAAAGCCGTCCGGAAACAAACAACCTGCGGGATAGGGATCTTGATTTATGGCCAGGTGCTGTCCGGACTGCAGCGCTAACAAGGCGCTCATGCG
The DNA here is from genome assembly GCA_031407405.1 of Deltaproteobacteria bacterium. Classification (GTDB taxonomy): domain Bacteria; phylum Myxococcota_A; class Polyangia; order Polyangiales; family Polyangiaceae; genus SZUA-265. Next base: position 99,457 of record JANOIG010000087.1, on the reverse strand, counting down.
CGCCTCTGGTCCAGGCAAGAGCACCGCCAAAAAGCCGGTATCTATACCCATGTTCGGAATGACTTGGCCCAGGTTGCGTGCGAGGCCAGAATGGTTGAGGGCCATGGAGAGGCCCTGGCTGACTTGCCGCAAGCCGTAAGCTCGATCCATGACGTTCAGGGCCCGGCGCCCTTCGCGCCGCGTCGCCGACGCCGACAATACGATGAGGGCTTTCATGCATGCTTCCTCAAAGGCCCCATGGTCCGCACCATGATAGCCAGCATTGCGACAACTGCGTCTCAGTTGGACCAATGCGCGCCCGATGTCGTCGAGCGACGTCTCTCGCTCGGTGAGACGCTCGGCTATCTGCTCCACGCAACGCAGAAATACGCCGCGATGCCCGGCCAGCTCGTCGGCGAGCGAATCGATCATCTCAGAAAGAAACGTCTCCCAAAATGCTCGCGACGAGCCGCCCGCCGCGAGCACCTCGATGAGTAGACTCTGACGCTGGTCGCGCAGATACTCGGAGGCCTTGCCGGGGCTATTGATTTCAAGGGCTCGCGAGGAATGACTGACTACGTAGCCGCAGCCGCAGGATTCGCGCAGGACCAGGTGTACATCGAGGGTCGTGACGATAGGCGGCGTTTCACCTGAGAGGCGTCGCAGGATGTCGTCGACGGCGTGCTCCGCCATATCTTCGATCGGTTGCGCAACGGTACTGAGCGAGCGTCTCGCGAAACGCGCGACCGGTGCATCGTCGAAGCCCATCACCAACACGTCCTCGGGCACACGGATGCCGCGGTCGCCGAGCTCGTCCATCGCGCCTATGGCCATATAGTCGTTGGCCGCGACCACCCCATCAATGTCACGTGTGCGGCCCAGGATTTCGTTCATGGCTTGCCGACCGGTGGGCATGCTGAAGTGCCCCGCCCCGATCAAACTGCCGTCGAAGGGGATCCCCGCCGCCTGAATTGCATCCCGATAGCCCAAGAGGCGCGACACCGCTTCATCGTTGTGGCTCGGGCCACCAATGTAGGCAATGCGCCGGCATTCGTGCTGCTGGATCAAGTGATGGACCGCCACCTGCATCGCCGCGCGATTGTCGAGCACGATGGACGGAATGCCCGGTAGGCACAGCCCAATGCTGCTTGCTTTGACGGGCAAAAGCCGCTTGCACAGCGCCGTGACCCCGGCTGTGCCCACGAAGTTGGACAGCGCGCCCGCGGCGACGATGACCCCGTCGACGGAGTCTGGTGTCAGCCACCCATAGACGCAGTTGAGCGCGCGCTCATTCTGATCCTCGTGTTCCAGCTCTCGCCCTATCGCCACCCACAAGTCGACGCCTCGTCGAGCTGCCACCCGCCCGATGGCGGTTCTCAGGCTCATCTGGTAGGCGCTGTCGAGGAAATTGACGATGAGCGCGATGCGAGGGCGTCGGCGAGATCCGGTCATGGAGAACGTATCGGAGTCAGTGGGTGGGCTGCGGAATACTACGACCCACTTGTCGGTTCGCATCAGGCTCCGCCGAGGGGTGGTGGCAGCTGCATCCGAAGCGCGCTAAGCTTTAAGAGCATGCTCAACCTGCCGGAGATCCGCGCGAATGGTTTTGCTCTGATCCCGCTCGCGGAAGGCCCGATGCCTGCCGTGAAGTTCAGCGGCAATGGCGATTCAGAAGCCATTTCGCCGCTGGATCGCTTCTTGAAACTACTGCACAAGAACCTGGTCGAAGAGAAGACCACCTCAGTCGAGGTGCATCTTGGCGAGCTTTATTTCATGAACTCGTCGTGCCTAAAAGCGTTCGTGTCGTGGGTCTACAAGGTAAACACGATGGAGCGCCCGTATCAGATCCGCCTACAGATGAACCCCCGGCAGACCTGGCAGCGGCGCAGCCTGGAGCCGCTCAAGCGCTTGGCGCCAGCGGTGGTGTTCTTGGACGAGCTGGAAGTAGAGCCTGAGCCAGCGAACGCGGTTGGGCGTTGAGCGTCGCGGCAAAAAGCAACGCCTCGCGAACAGGGTGGGTAAACCATATGGCGATCGCGTGAGCGTCCGTCTGGGAGAAGAGGAACATACGATGACCGATCGACCGAGTGCTCCGGTGGGGGAGAAGAACATCTCCCTATTTATTTGCATGTCGTTTTGTCCGAGCGAGCACCTCGTCTCGGCCATTTCTCAGCTGGTCAGCGATTTTTGCCAGATCGGGCTGCGTGATCTCGACACTAGCTCTCGCTTTCACATGGCGGCGCACGAGTTAGCGGAGAACATCACGAAGTATTCCACGACCTCGCGGGTGAGCCTGGAAGTCGAGCTATCCGAAACCGATGGCAAACACGTGTTGAGCGTCAAGACGCGGAACCATGCGTCTCCAGAGCGCCTGTTAGAGATGGAGAAGCGATTGAACGAGCTCAAATTTACCGATGACCCCGTCGCGGTGTATGACCGCATGATCGAAGAGACTGCGCCCTTGGAAGGCGTCTCGGGCCTGGGCCTCGCCAGAATTCGCGCCGAGGGGGGCCTCGACTTCGACTACACGATCAATGGAAATGAGCTCACGTTGATGGTTCACGGCCCGGTTCCAAAACCAGCACCTCCGGAGGAGGCCACATGACCCAGCTCGCTCTAAGGAAGCTCAGCCAGGATAGGCTGACGATTGAGCCGGTGCTCGACGGGAGCACCCTTACGATTTCCCTCGCCGGAACCAGCGACTCGTTCTCGGTGAAGGCGCTCGGGCTGTATCTCGGCGAAGTCGCCGAAGAGGTCGTGCGCCTGGGGCTCACGAGCGTGGCTTTCGACGTCACCAAGCTCGGGCTGCTCAATTCGAGCTCGCTCAAACAGTTCATCACGTTCCTGCGGCCCATCAAGCTTGGAACGCTCAAGTTTACAGTAGAGTTTCTGGTGGATGACCAGATTCCCTGGCAGCGGCGCTGCCTGGCCGCGCTGGTTCGAATGTGTCCCATCGACGTTTCGGTACGGGACATCAACGGCGGTGCGCCGGGGAATGGGAGCGGCGGCATCCCCTACGCAATGCATAGCCCCTCATCGGCGAGCTTGCGGCGGCCATCCTAGGCGAGCTGGGCTACCCGACGTAACGGGCGACGAGCAAGGTCATGTCGTCTTCCTGATTGATGCACCAGCCCTGCACACGTTGAAGCAGGTGGTCACGGATGGCTCCGACCGATTGGGCGCGGACTTTGTATAGCTCCTTGCACAGCCGTTCGAGGCCAAACTGCCGGCCACTCGCGTCCGTGGCTTCCGTGATGCCGTCCGTGTAAAGAACCAGCAGGTCCCCTCGTTCCAACTGGTGGTGGCTGTTGAAGTTTGAGTCTTTGACGTCGCGGAACGCGCCAATCCAAGGGCCGGGCGAGGGGATGAGCTCGCAGCTACCGTCCCGACCGCGACACAATATGATGTCGTCATGCCCCCCGGCGAGCACCAGCGCGCCATCGATCGTGTAGCGGATCAAGGTGAGGGTCGCATGCTCGTCTCGGTGCAGGCGTTCGCGCACGTTCTTGTAGATGACCTCATTCAGCACTGCGACGATCTCGTTCGGAGGCGCCCGCGACGCGAAGGTGCTGATGCCCGAGATGACGCTCTGGATCATCAGCATGACCAAGCCGGTGCTCAGCCCATGGCCCGCCACGTCGCCGATGCCGAGCCAACAACCGTCGGCGAACGGCAACACGTCGTAGTAGTCCCCTCCGACCTGAGCGGCTGGGATCATGACCGCGGCCAGCTCGAGGCCTGGCGCCTGAAGCAGCTGAGGCAAGATGCTGGTCTGGATGCTAGCGGCGATCTGGAGCTCCCGAGCCATTTGTTGCTCTTCGGCAACCTGGCGCCGGGTCGTCTCGTTGATCAGCCGTTTGACCAGCGTGGCTGTACGCAGCGACGCGCTGATCTGCTCGCGCAAGAACTCGTATACCGTGCCTTGAGCAGGGCCCACATCGAAAAGGGTGATGCCCAGTGGCCCGTCGTTAGAGAACAGCGGCTGGGCCACCGCGGTGTACCGTCCCCCTTTGTCCGTCTGGGAGCGCGCCAGGATTCCGGAGACGCCAATCAAGGCCTCGATGTCCGAATTCAAAAGCCTGGTCTCGGGCGGGCATGCATCCATTCGAATGCGCCTCAACCGAAGTGGGGCCGTGCCCACGGAGTCGTATAGGCAAATGCTGCCACTGCTGATGCCAACGGTCGGCAGCTCTTGGCGAGTCGCGCTCAGCACCTCGTGCTCCGTCAGCGCGCTAGAGACGGTTTGGCCAAAGCGCCGCAGCGCTTGTAACTGGCGGCCCTGCTCGAGCCGCTTTCGTGCCTGATCGTACTCCGCGTCGCCCGCATTCGCCGAGCCTTGTTGGCTGCTTCTCGCGCGCCCGCATGAGCTGCGAATCACCACCGCCGTCGCGAGCACCACGTCACCGACAGCCGCTCGATTCTGGATTTGATCGAGCACGACTTCGACGGCGCGCTGACCCTGCTCGTGCAATGGCTGCCGCACTGTAGAGAGTGGAACCGCGGCAAACCGTGCGTCCTCCACGTCGTCGAATCCGCTCACCGAGACGTCACCCGGCACCGCAATCGATCGTCGAATCAGCTCTTCCAGCGCCCCCAGCGCCATATAGTCGCTTGCGGCGACGATGGCGTCAAAATCCTGCCGGCGTTCATCGAGCAGAGTCTGGATGGCAACGGTGCCCGACGCCTTCTGGAAGTCGCCGATCGTGACCAAATTGATGTCGAACGGCAGACCGCACCTGTCGAGGGTGCGCTCATAGGCCTGATAACGCAATTCAGCCTCCTGATTTTGCACAGGACCCCGGATGAATGCAATGCGACGACGCTGGCCATCCTCGATGAGCCCGCTGATTGACTGCTCGAGGCCACTGGCATTATCGATCAGCACGTTCGGCATGCCCGTGAGCTCGACTCCGACGCTGCATAGCGGCAGCGGGTTGAATCGAGCACAATATTCTGCGAGGCGGACAGAGCCCACATGGTTGGCGATGGCCCCTGACATGATGACCAGGCCATCGAGCGACGCGGGCTGGATCAGATCGAAGAGAAAGTTGCGCTCACGACCGGATGAGTGAGGGGCTTCGAGAATTCCGCCGCACAAGCAGATCAAGTTGACGTCTCGCCGGCGTGCCGCCGCCTCCAAGCCAGCGAAGACCTGGTTCTGGTACTCGTCTTCCAAACGGTCGACGAGCACTCCGATCGTGTAGCGTGCTGGGTTCAACGGGCTAATCCGCTCGGTAAATCGTACACGTAGGGCCGGCGGGGTGAGCTGGGTACGACTAGCAACGGACATTGGTGTCCGCCCCCTAAGGGCTCCGTGGGGCGAAATCACGTTGACTCCGGCCGGGGCAGGGTCAAATTGTCGATATTCTCGTCCAAGCCAGGCGTAGCTCGAGGCCGACAATGAAACGCGTAAGGCGCATCCTGTTACCGACGGACTTTTCCGACAGCGCGGCGACCGCCGGCGAATTCGCGGCAGATCTGGCGCTACGCTACGACGCTGGAATTGATGTGGTGCACGTGTTCAAGGGCGCCCAGGACCTGGAACCGTTCGTGGACTGGCTGGAGCTGGACGAAACCAGCCAAACTAAAGCCTCCGTGGTGGGAGACTTCCTGAGGCACCACGCCAAGCCCCGCCTCACGATCGTGCTGAAGAAGCTGGTCGAGTTCGGTGTGCCGCAGGTCCGGGGCCGGCTATTGGCAGGCAATCCTTCGCGAATCATCATCGATCTTGCGGGTAGCGGCGACTACCAATTGATTGTGATGGCCAGCCACGGGGGCTCCGGCCTCGCGGATGCGCTCATCGGCAGCTGCGTCGAGCGGGTCGTGCGGCGGAGTCCGGTGCCTGTCCTGGTCGTTCCCATCCCCCGAGAAGTATTGGGTCGGCAGTCCTGGCCGGAAATGGACGATGCTGAGCTTTTCGGATGGGTCGGAGACCCGGCTACGCCGTCTCGCTGAGCTATCGCAGATGAGCTATCGCAGAGTGGGCTCCCGTGGGGTGAGCGCTAACGACCGAGGAGGGCGTTCGGTTCACTGAAGGCTTGGCTTTTTTCGCCGTTTCATAGGCTCAATAGGACTCATGCTGAACCCAGCTTCCGACCGGGACCTCGCGCAGCGCGCCCACATCGCACTGAGGGTCTCGATGTTTGAAGGGGCCTTACACGCCGTCATGGTCGGCGTTGCCGAGAGCTACCTGGGAGCATTTGCCGTGGAGCTTGGGCACCCGCCTCGGCATTTGGCTTTGCTGGCGACCCTACCATTGCTCGCGGGGGCGTGCTGCCAGCTGCTCTCACCCATTTTATGTTCGTGGCTGGGCAATCGGAAACGCCTCGCGGTCGCGGGCGCGCTCGGTCAAGCGCTGAGCGTTGGGGCGTTTATCGCGATCGCGGTTTGGCAGAGCCCGAGCTTGTCGACGTTGCTGGCTGCCAAGCTAGGTTTTTGGGTATCGGGGGGCATCATGGCACCGGCCTGGAACGCTTGGATGGCCGGTTTGACTCTGCACACGGAGCGCCCCCGTTATTTCGCTCGTCGCTCTGCATTGAACCATGTCGCCTTGCTGCTGGCATTTGGCGGCGCGGGCTACGCCTTGCATCAGGCTGGGGTTCGGGTGCTCGACTGCTTTGTGATGTTGTTTGCAGTCGCCTTTGTGGCGCGCCTGGCCAGCGCTGGCGCGCTCGCAATGCAAGCGGATATCGTGGAAAATGGCGCTGCAGTTTCAGAGGCTCGGGTTTTGCCTCGCCTGCGCCGCGCCATCGTCGGCGGCCAGTTCAGCGTGGCGCTGTACGTTGCGGCATTGGCTTTTGGAACCCAGGTCGCGGCTCCGTTCTTCACGCCATACATGCTGCGTGAGCTGTCTCTCGACTATAAGAGTTTTGCGGCGCTGTCTGCGTTGTCGATCTTGGCCAAGGCCCTGACATTCCCATGTTGCCACCAGATCGCTGAACGCATCGGGCTCCGCTCCCTACTGCGTTGGGCTGGCGCGGGCGTGGCCGCGATCCCCATCGTGTGGGCGGTCTCCTCTGATTTCGAAGCGTTGATTTTCGCGCACATCTTGGGCGGCGCGGTGTGGGCGGCGGTGGAGTATGCAAGCTTTCAGTTGCTGCTGGATAGCGCGCCGGCCGATCTCACGGCTGAGTTCTTTTCCCTTTCGAGTGCGGTCACGGGCGTGGGGCAAGTCACGGGCGCACTATTTGGAGGCCTCTTGCTGGGGCACGCAGGCATGAGCTATGGCCAAGTGTTCCTCCTTTCCGCGGTTTTTCGTGCGCTCCCGCTCGCGTTGTTGTTTTTTGCGCTTCGCCCGGAGCATTTCCCAGTGCATCTGCGCGTATTGTACACCCGGCTTTTGTCGGTACGCCCCGGTGCAGGCGCAGCTCAGGGTCCCATTCTAGCCGCTGCCGAGCTGCCCCTCACGGCCATGACCTCCCAGCGGTCCATGCTAGCCGAATCCGAGCTACCGCGAAGCCTCGGCAATCGCACCACCGACCCGCCTCCGGCATTGTGAGAGTTGCATCGCGGAACGGTCGCTTGCGCGTGGCCCAACCCCGCTTGCGGACGGCATCGAGTCCACCCCGACGCTTACAACGCCCAGCCCCAGTCCAATGACCAGGTCGTGCCCGGTCCCCATTGCCCAGTCGAGAACAGCTGGTGCGGGAAATAGAGCTCGACGAGCACGCCGGCCTGAGTGGAGTTTTGCTGGCCCGCACCCTCCTTGGCCACGATGCCCTCGAGGTACACGCCGGTGATCAAGCTCGCCAAGGCGTCGGGGATGAGCGTATCGAGCTCAAAGCCAGCGCGAAGCCGGCCGTCCCCTGTCTGATCTCCCGGTTCGATCATGATGATGGGCGCAGCAGCCCCGAGCTCTCGCCGCGCGGACGTCGCGAGCAGCCCCGCGGTCAACCCGCTAACGAAGGATGCCGCGTCGCTCTTCGCCGATTGCTCCGTATCAGAGCCGCGCCTGCCGACCAGCTCCTCTAACGCTTCTCCCGCCGATACCTCCGACTCATCCACGAAGAAGCTGAGCTCGGGCTGCGAGCCACGCCCGCTGATCTTGACCCTGACCGTTTTGCCGGAGCTGCGTCGCTCATGGCTGGCCTCGATGGCGACGACCGGGTCTGGAACATTTGAGCCCGTAAACTCGAGGTGGCTACCCCGCTGAATCTCGAAAACGCGCCCCATCAGATCGAGGTAACCCCGATGGACATCCACCCGACCTATCACACGGGTTTGGCTGTCATCGAGGTGGGCCACGAGGTGGGTTGAAAGTTGGATCGCAAAGTCTTCGCGCTTGACCCAAAAATGGTCGGTGGCGTCCAGCGTTAGCACGCTCGTGCGTTCGCCAGGAGCGGCGGGTGCCGCCGGGGCACCGGGATTACCCGGCGGGCGCAGTGTGGCTGGCTGGGCTTGACGCTTGCCGTCAATGACAAAGTCGGAGTGCGGGCTGAGCTTCATCCCCACGCGCAGCTGTGCTTTCTCCAGCCAGGTATCGGCGTCCACCAGCCATAGAGATACGTCCGTTCGGGTGGGAGAAATCTTTGCCTCGACAGTCGCGTGAGCGCTCGTGGTAGCCACGACTTGGCCCTGTTGGCGTAGCGGAAAATTTTTCGCCACGACATTCAACTTCGCGCTCAGCTCGGTCTTGCCCTGTACATCGACGCGACCATCCAGCTCGAGCACTCCGTCTCGGTCGCGGGCCTCGAAACGCGTGATGTCGAGGTGTGTAGGGCTGAAGTCGAAGCGGCCACTCACCCCGTGTAGAGGTTGTGCCAGTGCCGTGGCGGTCAGCTCTGCATTCTGCAACTCGAGGTGCCCACTTGGGTGCGGGTCGTCGAGCGGGCCTTTGACGCTGACTTCCCCACTCAGCGTGCCGGCGGCATGTGAAACGGCCCCACCCGGGTCGAGAAAGGGCGCGATGGGTAGGTTCGTCAATGACGCACGCGCGGAGACTGGAGCGTTCGGGGCAATCTCGAGCTTGCCGTGAGACCAGTCGATCGGGAGACCGGCTCGCAGTGTTCCGTGGCCTGCCGGCGCCTGAATCCTGACGTCAGCTGCTACAGCGTCTCGATCAGCTCGCGCCCTGAGGGATAGGTCTAGCGCTGGCTCAGCCCCCAAGCTGAGGCCCGTGGCGGTCACTGAGGCCTCTAGGGTTGGCTGCTGACCTAGTGGATCCAGCACCTCCACCGTCGCATCGAGCTTGCCCCTGAGCCGCTGGCACAAGAATGGCAAGCTTTGGAGGTTCAGGTTGCGCGAAGTTAGCTTGCTTTCGATGGCTCCGAACCTCAAACCTTCACCGCGCAATGCCGGGGCAAGTAGCACGTCGCCTTCACTCATCGAGCGCAGCAGCTCAGCCTTCTGGTGCGTTCCGATCAAGACGGCCTTCAGCCGCCCCAGGGCAAGCTCTGCACTCAAGGTGAGCTCGACCCCCGCGTCACTGCAGCCCGCGAGCGGGGCAATTGCCGAATTTTGGCCAAGCCTGAGCCGGGCCCGCGCCGTGGGCTCTGCCCGAGGCGCGTGGCTCATGCTGAGCGTGCCGTCGAAATCGAGGTTGCCCTGATCGGGCAGCACGATGAAGGCTAGCTGGTCCAATCGGCGGCGCTCGAGCTCGAGGTCCAGTTGCCAGTGGGCTTGGTCGAGAAGCATTTGCGACTCCGTCCCGATGCCGATCAGATCGCGGCTGGCCTCGGCGGGCAAGGTGAGCTCGGCCGCCAGGTTCAGCCACGGCCCCAGGGCATCCGAGAGGGTCAGGCGCGTCTCGAGCTCTCCCGCGCTGTAGTCGAGCGAGTGCTCGATCTCGATGCTTCGCTGGCTCACCGGCGGCAGGAGCTTGCCACGGAGCTGCATGCGGAGCGCGGGGTCGGTGAGGGGACCGTCGAGGTGAAGCTCCAGCGCGACGCCTCCGGTTAGCGCGGGTGGTTGTCCGAGCCAGGCCGAGATGAGCGCTGCATCGAGGCGCTCGACATTGAGCTCTAGGTGGTTTTGGGCGCGCTCGAGCCGGCCGAGCCAACCCGCTCCGCCTACAAACTCCGACGTCAGATTCAGATCCGCATCGAGCGCTGCTGGTGCGATCCCCGTGCTGTTCGTGACCTTCGCCACCAGCCTGAAGCGTCCGGCGGGAACGTCGAGCTGGCTTTCGAGCGTGGCGTCGAGAGGTGCGCTGTCAGCGCGGGCGATCTGGCGCGCCTCGAGCTGCAGCTGTACGCGCGGCTGCGAAGGCGTGCCCGACAAGCGAGCCGTCACCTGACCGTGACCTGCCAATTCGGGCAACCCCAACCCAAGCCGCGACAGATGCTCCAGCCTCACGTCGCGTGCCGTCAGCACGAGCTCGGAATCCGACGTGCCAAAACTACCCACCACGCTGATTGTTTGACCGCCCGCGTGCAAATGAATACCACGGGTCTGGATCACTCCCGAGACGTCAACGCTAGTGGGGGAGAGGTCCAGACCAAAGGTCGTGGCCTTGAACTGACCTGCCGCAGTGCCGCGGATGAGACTGCCATTCTTCAGCACATCCACCTGCAGCTGGAGGTTGGCTCGCAGCTGGTCAGCCTGCGCGTCAGCTTGGAGAGAAAAGCTCTTGGCCCCGCCAACGACCCGAATCTGACCGCGGTCGATCTTTGAGCCGCCCCAGTCGAAGCCTCGAAACGTGGTATTGACGCTCCCCTCGAGCCCGAGCGGTGGCCCAGCGACGTCCACGGTCACGTCCGCGCGAGCCAGCCCGAGTTGTGACACGCCGAGCTGGCGAACGGCAGCGTCACCCTTGATGCGCAGCTCGCCGGACGCCTTGCGGCTGAGTTGCAGCTGGGCATTGATGCCACCCTTGGGTCGCTGACGGTTACCGGAAGCCCTGGCGAGCTCCATCAACTCGGCGTCGAGCACTGCGAGCTGCACGCCAAGCTCGAAGCTCCCATTCAGCTCCACGGCCCCGTCCACATTTAGAGTGCTTTGGCCCCGGCGAACGCTAGCGTGGAGCGCGCGCAGCCCGCTACTCTGCCACACCGCGTCCGCGTCGAGGTCCGGTAGCGCAAAATCTCCGAGCGCGGCTGAGGATAGCCGAAGCCGTATAGGGACGTGATCCGGCTGCGTAGTGTCGGCGGACGACTCGAGCCGGAGGGTCATGGGCCTTTCCGGCAAGTCAGCACGCAACTCGTGAAGGACCAGACCCTTCGCCAGGAGCTCGAGGGTTACTTGACGCAGTTGCTGCTCACGCAGCCGAAGCTCGATGGGCCCTCCGGGCGTGTGTAAGGTGCCCTGGATCGAAAGGTCATCGATGCTGCCCGATGCCGCGAGCTCGACGCCCCAGCTACCGTCAAAGGCCTGAGCCAGACTCGAGCTTCCGAGCAGAAGCGCGACATCTTCCGAAGACACACCGTCGATCACGAGCCGGGCGCTGACCGGGCTGTCGCGGAAGCCCAAAGCGGGAGGTAGCAGCCCCTGCGCAGTCAGGTCCACGCGAGCTCCCGCCAGCCGGGCCTCCAGCTTTACGTGCGAAGCCTTCCCGGCGCTCTCCAGGCGAGCCGTCAGCGGTCCCACCACGCCGAGCGGGTGCTCAGCCCGAAACAGCTCGAAGGACAGTGCCGCCACCTCCACGGTAGGTCCTCTATCCAGCTTCAAACTTGCCGTCAGTGATAGCTCGCGCAGATCGAGCTGTCCCATCTGGGGGAGCTCAGGCGCGCGAACGGATGCGTGGCTAATGTGCAGCACGTCAACTCGAAGGTACGGAGGCGAGGTGTCGCTCGGTCGTGGTCGCGCCGCGTCGGGATCTGTCAGGGCTCCGACTAGGCCACGTCGCGCTCCGTTTTCACGCAGGTCGACGCGCGCGGCGTTGATCTCGAGCGAGCGGATGACGATGCGCCCGCGCAGCAATTCGAGCGGGGCCCATTCGGCGCGTAGGCTATCGATCTCGACCACACGTTGCTGCGTGGGATCAGTCAAGCTTAGATCCAACAGCTCGATTCCGAATGCGCTCAGGCGGCTCAGGCTGCGGACATGCACAGTACCTGGAATGGCGGCATTGAGGCTCTCCAGGCCGAGCGTGAGCAGACGGGCACGGCCCCACCCTGTACCTGACGCGAGCCCGAGGGCGAGGCCGATCACCAATGCCAAGATTCCGAGCCCGAGTGCGCTGCAGAGCGGCCAGCGTCGAGGCCGCCCCAGGGTTCTTGCCCGCTTCAAAATGGATCACCGATCGTCAAGTGAGCCGCCCCCGGAGCATCGGTAAAAAGCAGCGTCCCCGCGTCAGCTTCGAGCCCGTCGGACCCGTCGCTGCGTTGCCACGCCAATACTCGATGTGCGATGTCAAGGCGAATGGCCCCAATCACCGTATGATAGCGCAGGCCATAGCCCAGGCTGGTATTGAGGTGCCCAAACCGAAAGGCTTTCGCGCGGTTCACGTCCCCAAAATCGGCGAACCCTGCCAGTACCAGCTCTTGGCCGATCGGAATTCGGAGCTCCAGGGAGGCTTCCCAGCGCCGCGCCCCGCCATCGAGGCCGGCGCCGAGCCTGCCCGCCAAAAAACCTCGGTTGCTACTCGCGCCACCACCCCGCAGCCGGTAGTTGGTCGGGCCGAGCTCCCGAGATGTCGGGTCCAAGTCCGCGCTGGCATCGATGATGAACAGGCTGGCAATGGCCAGGCGTTGCGCAAAGACAATGTCGAGGGGCAGAGGAAGGTACGTGCGGACCTCCGGCACCACACGCACCGCGGACCAATCCGAGCCGACCCAGCGCGGGGCCTGTGTGGCGTTGATCGCAAAATACGCGCCCGAGCGCGCGCGCGTCCGAGAGTCTCGCAAGTCGAGGCGCAGGTCTTGCTCCAGATACGCGTAACGATAGCTGGAGGGCAAGCTGCTGCCGATTTCACCGGGCTCAGCCGGGCCAACATCGGGCGCTTCGACAGCGGGCTCATCGAGGACCGCAAACAGATCTTGTTGAAGCGCCAAGGTTGCGACCAAGCGCCGTGCCCAGAACCCCCGCGCCGCGCCGAGACGCAGGAACACATCCGAGCGAACGAAGCCCAAAAAGGGGTCCGGTCCGTATTCCCATACGGTGCGCGCAAAGGCGTGAGTGCGAGCCTCGAATAGGCCCGGCTGGCTCAGCCCCAGGCTCGCGATATTGCCGAGCGTCGGGCCACGCGGTTGGGCAAGCGCTGGGTCCGTTTGGCGCTGGCCGCGCAGCGCAGGGAAGGCTGCATTGAAGATTAATCGCGGTCGGTCCTCGAGGGTCAGCTGTCCCAGCGAGCCTCCGATATGGCGCCGCTGATAACGACCGAAGAGGTGTATGTCCCATTGGGGAATACTCTGTACCTCGCCCGTTTCGGTTCGGCGAGTCGCCCCGCTCAGCACGCCAACGCCCGCTCTCAGGGCGTCTACCGGCAGGGGCGTCACGCTCACCGTGACGTCGGCCCGTCGCCGCTGGACATCGAGGTGCTCTGCCACCTCGACGGTGGAGAAGGCGCCCAAGGCGAACACCTCGGCCTGGATCTCTTTCAGGACCTCTGGGTCAAAGCGGCTACCGGTCGGCAAACTGGCAGCCTGTTCAATGACGTCCTCTGGCAGCTCGCCGTGACCCGTCACGCTCAGCTTGCCGAATTCGTATAAAGGACCCGGAGCCACGCGATACGTCACTTGCGCCCGGTGGCCTTGGGTGTCTACCGCGACCTCGCCTTGGACTTGCGCCCCCGCCCAACCCAACCCTCGCAGCGCGTTACGGACGTGGCTCTTACTCCGGTCGTATGACGCCTCGTCAGCGGGCTGACCGAGCTCGAGCTCGATGACCTGCCGCGCCGACCGTTGCACGGGCTCCGGCAGCGCCTCGATACCCTTGACGTCGATGGTGGCGATCCGAATCGGCTCGCCTTCGTCCACCGCGATTAGAATATCGACACGACAATCTGACGCGTTGGCTTCACAGCGGCCGACTGCACCCGCTTGGCCGGCGTGCTCTGGCGCATAAATGACTTGGACAATTTTTGCATCGTAGTAGCCCCGTGCGCGGTAGAACCGCAGCACGCGTTCGAGGTCTTGGTCGAAGACAGCCCGATTGAAGGTGGGCCACTCCGTCCAGGGCCAGCGCCATAAGTTGAGGCGCACTGGCGACGAATCAAACGGCGGCACGCCGCACACCGGCTCGGCCAAGCCTACTGTGATGCCAAAACTCTCTCGCTCCTTGGAGATCAAGCACTCGGTGATCGCGCTTTCGGTCACCGCGCTGTTACCGGTGACGCCGAGAGAGCTCAGGCCGTAGCGTCCACCTTGGATGGAGGCGCAGGCAGAGCACCACGCGATGCACGACACGAGCGCGACTTTGCCAAACCAGCTCAAGAGTGGAAGCCCGCCGCACGTGCAAAGGCGCCGACCGCACTCTGGACCATCTCGGCCAGCTTAGTCTGAAGTCATGCCACAAATCTCCACTGCCTACTCTGGAGGTGGCCCTTGTGGACCGCCCCTGCATTGTCACGCCAACGCCTCTGCCTGTCCCAGGCTACGCGCCGAGGGGGCCGCTCTACCCCCAAGGGTGCGCCGATCCGGTGCAGCGGGGGACGGCCCATGTTTCTCAATGGTTTCGGCATCCTTGCCCCATGCAGGTTGATGCGGTCCGCTGCGCTAAATGTGCTGGGGAGCGTCTAAACCTGCATCGCGATGCGCCGTTTGCGACGGGGGGATGGGGAACGACAACTTGTTGAGCCGCGACGACGTCTTAGGTCGGTTGATCGCCAATCGCTATCTGGTCGAGGAAACGTGCGAGCTTACCGCGACCGGCTCCAGCTACCGCGCCTATCATGTAGCCGAGGATCGAGCGGTGTTGCTTCGGATATTACCCGCCCGCGGGGGCATGACTCGCGAAGCATGCCGCCGCGCCCTCACGCTAGCCGAAAGGGCATCCGCCCTGCCCAGCCCACACGTGACCCGAACGCTCGACGTCGGCTTTGTCGCAGGGCGTTGGCCGTTTGTGGTTTCGGAGTACTCGAAGGGGCGGACGCTGGCTGCAGTCGTGAGCCAGACTGGGGCGCTCGGCATCAAACGCGTGCTGCCCATCGCGTTCCAACTGGCTAGCGCGCTCCAAACGGCGCACGGTGCTGGAATCGTGCACGGCGCAATCGGGCTTGGCAACCTGTGGCTCGAATCGCTCGCGTCAAAACCGGAGTGGTTGCGAATCATGGGCTTCGGGCTCTCGGAATTGCCGGGCTCTGACTCCGAGGGTCCGATCAGTGGGATCTTCATGAGCTCGGCTCGACCTAACACCGGTTCGGCGCCGACGTGCTCGCTGCCAGAAATACGCGCTGACATCCATGCCCTCGGCTCCAGCCTGTATGAGCTCGCCTGCGGAGCCCCACCGCCCTGGGGCGCGAGTGAGGTCGGTGGTATTCTCGACTCTGACTTCGCCAACTCGGGCTTTGGCGGGCACCGCGCATCGATGCGTGGCTTCGCGGCGATCATCGAGCGCTGCCTATATCTACGGCCGGAAACGAACTACGATTCCTTGGATCAGGTGAGCTACGATCTCGCCTGTCTCGAGCAGACGGCGGCCGCGCTGGCGCTCGAGCCGTCCGCTCGTGATCCGATGGTAGCCGCGGTTCACTCCCCCGCACCCCGTGCGCGGGGCGTCCGGCTCGGCGAGCCCAAAGTCATCGTTCGGGGCGGTTGAGCCGAACACCCCGGTTTTGACCGCTACCGGACCGTCGGCGGGGGCCGACCGATGGTGTTTGCCGGGTCGTTTGCAGCCTGGGTGCGAAGGGCTTGAGCAAGCGACGAGGTAGCGCTAAAGCCACGGTCGACATGCCGCATTTGACCGTCGAAAAGATCGGGGGAACCGCCATGAGCCGGTTCTCCGAAGTTCTCAGCAATGTAATCCTGCGCGACAAGGCCCACATTTACGGCCGCATTTACGTCGTATCGGCCTATGCCGGCGTCACCGATTTGCTGCTCGAGCACAAGAAGAGCCGACAGCCCGGCGTGTACAGTGCGTTTGCCAATCAGGGGCGTTATGCCGAGGTGCTCCGGGCCGTCAAGGCCCGCTTCTTCGAGATCAATGCCGGCCTGAAATCCGCTGGCCTGGATGTCGAGGCCGCCAATCAGTTCATCGGCGAACGCGTCGAGGGCGTGCTTGGGTACCTGAACAGCACCGCCGACCTGCTCGCCTCCGGCTACGTGAGCCGTTCGGAGCTATTGAGTGCGGCACGCGAGCTGTTGGCGAGCATCGGCGAGAGCCACAGCGCCTTCAACTCCGCGAAGGTGGTTCAGTCCATGGGCTACGAATCGGTTTTCATCGACCTGAGCGGCTGGAGCGACCCCATAGCCCGCACCATCGACGAACGCATTGCGTTGGCCCTGGCGGATGTGGGACAGCGCCCCATGGTGACCTTCGTGACCGGATACTGTAAGGGAACCGAAGGCATCATGCGCGAGTTCGATCGCGGCTATTCCGAGGTGACTTTTTCGAAGGTCGCCGTCGCCGTAAAGGCCGATGAGGCGGTGATCCACAAGGAGTTCCACCTGAGCTCTGCGGATCCCAAGATCATAGGCCCAGGCAAGGTCGTGCCCGTTTGCAACACCAATTTCGACGTTGCCGATCAGCTGGCAGACGTGGGCATGGAGGCCATACATCCCAAGGCCGCCAAGCCACTCGAGCTGGCGGGCATACCTTTGCGTGTAAAAAATGCCTTCGATCCGGACCACGACGGGACCCTGATCACGAAGAACTATACCTGCCCTGTATCGAAGATTGAGGTCGTTACGGGGACCGACAAGGTGAGCATTCTGGAGCTGTACGACACGCGCATGGTGGCAGAGGTCGGCTCCGACTACCGGATCATGCAGGTCATCGTGGACCACCGCATTTCGTATATCAGCAAAGCAACCAATGCCAATACGATCGATTTGGTGCTCTGGGATCGCGATTTGCACCCGGGGATGATTGAAAAATTGAAGGGCATGTTCGACGTCGTGACCGTGATCCCCGTCGCCATCGTTTGCGCCATTGGGTCCAACATCGCCAAGCCTGGAATTCTGGCGCAGGCGACGGGGGCAATGGCGCGGGCGGGCATCAACATCATCGGTGTGTCGCAGACGGCCAGACAGACAAATATGCAGTTTACGGTGCGCCGCGAGGACTTCGTCAAGGCGCAGCGCGCCCTGCACGCCGAGCTGTGTGAATAGCGGGGTAGAAGAGGAACGCGCGCAGCGTATGGCGTTAGCTAGAACACAATGCGAATTTTGCGCGCCGACAGCGCACGGATGTATGCGCTCGTGTTCCCCATCTGGTACAATCAGACAAATGGCGACCAATAAAATACCCGTCGCGAGAACGTTGCGCTGGTTGGGCGTGCTGTTGCTAGCCTTGGGCCTCTCGGCGGCCGCCGGGGCTGATCCGGGCGTCTCCAAACTGCGGGAAGCCGGCAAGGCCGCGTATGACGCGGGCAATTTCGTCGAGGCAAAGAAAGCCTTTGACGAAGCCTTTCGGCTCGCGGCGCTGCACAGCCTCGGAGTGTGGTCGGCGCGGGCCAGGGTCAAGCTGGGCGAGTGGGTCCAGGCGGACCAGCGCTATGAAAAGCTTCTCGGGTTGCCCCTCTCGGAGAGTGATGCGGCCGCCGAAGGCGAGGCTCGGCAGCAAGCGGCACGGGAACGGGAAGAGCTGCGCCAGCGCATCCCGAGGCTCCGTATTCGCCTAGAAGGTGTGGAAGCGACCGACGTCGATGTCTCGATTGACGGCGAGGCGGTTGCCGAGAGCTTTCTGCTCGTCCAAAAGAAGAGCGCATTTCCGCGTGGCAAATCGCTCGAGGTCAACCCGGGCACACACCGCGTCGTCGGAGTGAGCGGTGACCAGCGCAAAGAGGTGTCGGTGACGCTCGCCGAGGGGGAAACCCGTGACGTCAACCTGCGCTTCGTCAACCCGGACACGCTGCGCCAGCGCAAGTGCCGCGACAAGTGTCGCTCCGACTGCAAGAACAACAAGTGTTACGTCGATTGCAAGCACCGGTGTTTCGACAAGGGTAGTTGAGGTCCTCGCGCGGTCTGCATTCAAGCTGGGGTTGGGGCCCCAGCGCGGAGCGCTTGCGGAGTTGGGGGAGGGGCCCTGCGCGGTGGGGTTTGCATTCAAGCTGGGGTTGGGGCCCCAGCGCGGAGCGCTTGCGGAGTTGGGGGAGGGGCCCCGCAGGAATTCCATTCCCTGCGGGGAGGGGGTTTGCACCAAACCCCCAATAAATCTAGACGCGGCGCGTAGCCGTCGCTGAGATCAAGACCTGGTCTTGCCTACCGGGGGGTCCGGGCTCCAGATCGATGGCCAGGCCGTGGGCGTCAGCGTAGTCCTGCAAATCCTTCGTGCAGGCGTCGTCTCGCTCGTACCAAAAGCCGACACTTTCCGTGTACAGGTTGTCACCGTACAGCTGGTTGTACACGACCGTCGAGGGCGCCAGGCGGCAGCGCGTGACCGGGAAGTCGCGGATTGCTGCAGCCAGCGGCACGCGAAAATGGCTTGGATCGCCCAGCGAGCGGCACCACTTGCCGATGGGAGCCAGGTACGCCATCCAGCACGCCGGGCAAATGGGCGAGTCTTCGGTGTACAGCGCGTTGGAGGTGCCCTCTGGCAGCCAGACGTCGGCATTGGTCGCGGGATGTTGTCGTTCCCGAGCGACCTCGCGGATGCGCAAGATGTGCCCGCCGCCCGCGCCACAATGATGCTCGGGCGCGCCCCCATGCTGCGGACGTGTGGCCTGTGGGCTCGCCCTTCTTTCACTTGCTCTCATGCGATGCCCTGGACAATTAACGGTACGGGTAAGGCCAGATTCACGCAAGGGGTCACGCCGAACGTGTAGCTGAGCGGCGCCAGGTCGCCGACACTACCATTCACGTTGCAACAGCAGTCGGGCTACACTAGGCGCGCATGCTGATCCCCGACGCCGAGCACCTGGACCTTGCGGCAGCTCTCGCACACTTCGCGCAGCACGGTTACGCCCGCTTGGGGCGCGTGCTGAGCCGGGCGGGCATACACGCTCTGCGTGAGCGGGCCGAGGACCTGATGCTCGGTCGGGTGACATATCCGGGGCTCTTTTTTCAGCTCGATGCGGTCACGGGCAAGTACGAGGACGCGCCGATCGGGCTGGGATGGCAGGGGCCGTCACTCGCCTATCGCAAACTGGAGAAGCTGGAAAAGGACCCGCTCTTTTGCGCCTGGTTGTCAAATCCCCTGTTCGAACGCGTCGCCCGCTCGCTCATCGCCGGCGAAGAAATGGTCATCTACCGGGCCATCCTCTTCAACAAGGGGGCACCCGGTGGCAGTGACATCCCGTGGCACCAGGATGGTGGGAGCTTGTGGGGTCTGAGCGTTGAGCCCGAAGTGCAGATCTGGACCGCGCTCGATGACGCACCGGCAGACGGCGGCTGCCTCGAGTTCTTCCCTGGCAGCCACGTGCGGGGCCTGGCGACGCCACTGGGCGGTGTAGTGCCCAAGGGCCAGGTCCTGGCGGCGGATGTCGCCCGGCACGCCACTCAGGTCCCGGTCACTGCGGGTGAAGCGATTCTGATCCACAACCGGGTTTGGCACCGCTCAGGCCGAAGCCGCCCCGGCCAACGCCGGCTCGCGTTCTCAGTCTGCTACATGAGCGCCGACACCCGTTGTTTGCGAAAAAAACGCGCGCCCCGCGAGTTCTTCAAAGTGTTCGGCACGCAGGGCGAGGGCCGAATGTAAGCTACTCTCGCTCATTGTCGGGCAAGGTCGCACGCGCATCGAGCCACATCTCCGATCGTATTTAAGTGTGAGGCACCACGGACGCGATGCAGCGCCTGCGCCGGTAGCAGGTCGTGAAATAGCCATCGCTTCGATGGAATCGGCGTACTAACCTCGGTGCCGAGCGCTCGGTAGCACCATTCAGCCTAGTCACCATGCCTTCCACCCTCGAGCACGCCTATCCTCGTCCCGGTGACGTACTGGAGGGTAAATACGCTGTCGAACGGCTCGTGGGAGAAGGGGCGATGGGCGCCGTCTTCCAGGCGACACACGTGCTGCGCCAAGCTCCAGTGGCTCTAAAGTTCATGAGCCCGTCCATCATCGACACACCCGTCGTCGTGGAGCGTTTTCTCAACGAAGGTGTGGCGGCATCCCGGATCAATAACGAGCACGTCGTACACGTCCTCGATGTGAGCAAGCTGCCGAGCGGGTTGCCGTACCTGGTCATGGAGTATCTCGAAGGTGAAAACCTCGAAGAGCTCTTGAACCGCGAGGGTCACCCGGGCCTGGTGGACGTCGCCCGTTGCGTCCACTTCGTGCTGCAGGTGTTACGCGCCCTCTCGGTGGCGCATCGCTCCGGCATCATCCATCGTGATCTGAAGCCGGCCAATTGCTTCGTGATCCGGAAGGATGACGAAGCCGACTTCATCAAGATCCTCGATTTCGGCATCAGCAAGGTGCAACCCGTTCGAGCGCGGGAAGGGACAGAGCCAGGGATCGTCAGCGACCCTCTGAATCTCACGGGCATTGGCGCGGCCCTCGGTACTCCGCTCTATGTGTCCCCCGAGCAAGCGCGCAACCCGAAGAACGTCGACGCGCGCAGCGACCTGTATAGCGTTGCCGTCATGCTGTATGAACTGTTGACCGGCACGACGCCGTTTGCGCCCGAGTCCGGGGCGCTCAGCGAGCTGTTCATGTTATTGGCGACGGCCACGCCCACGCCCGTCGATCAGATCCGCAGCGATCTGCCCGTCGGCCTTGCGGCGGTGGTCAGTCGCGGGCTCGGCAAGTCCCCCGACCAGCGCTATCAGTCCAGCGCCGAGATGGCAGCGGCGCTCGTGCCCTTCGCCGATCGTCGCAGTGAGCTCGTCCTCCGACAACTGCTGCAACGCCCTTCCGCTCCCGCGGGGCGGGTCACGAGCTCACCGCCTACCATGAGCCTGCCGCCGCCGGTCGCCGGCCTTTCCTCGAGGCCGCAGAGTCTGCCGGCGGGCACCGATATCGCTGGGCGCGGGCAGGGCGGCGCAACGCGACACGGCTGGCCTTCGGTGCCGGCGGCGTCGGGTACGGCACCCGGTGTGGGCTCTGCCGACGTCCAAGAAACCCGGAGCGCGCCGGCCGCTCGGGGTGTCACTCCGAGCGTTTGGATGGCGCTGCTGGGCTTTGGCGCCCTAGCTGCCGGCGTGATGGTGTGGGTTGCCCGCACGGATTCCGGCGAGGCCGAGCTGGGCCAGAGCGAGCCCAAACGAACTGGCGCTGATATCTCAGGTCCCGCGGGTGGCGCTTCAGCCGCGATGGGGGATGAAGCGGCCAATGTGGAGGGCATGCGGGCGGCCGCTACGACCGCACCGCTGGTCGGGATCGGCGACGCAGGGGCGACGCCGACGCTTGACGGTCGGCAGGGGGGTCCGAGCGCGGCACCAGCGGTCGGTACGAGCGAGGTCCAACCCGCGGACACTCGCAAAACACCCCCAGCGGGACCATCCAAGCTCAGACTACGTGACATCGGTCGAGACCGAGGGAGTGGCGCAAGATGATACGCGTATTGATGACGGTGGCTTGCCTACTGGTGCTCTCGGCCTTGTTTACGTGGGCGCCGCATAGCCACGCGCAAACCGCACGAGCGACCATTCGACAAGAGCTGTCGGGTGAAGCCCGATCGGCTTGGGATGCGGCTGTGGAGTTGTATGAGGCGGGTGACTACGACGGCGCCTTGGTGCAGTTCAAGCGGGCACACGAATTGAGCGGCCAGCCGCAAATCCTGTTTGACGTGGGCCTGTGCTTGAAGAACCTGGCGCGCTACGTTCAAGCCATTGCCGCGTGGGAGCAGGAGCTGTCTTTTCGCCAGCGCCTGCAGCGCACCGACATCCAAGCCCTGGAAACGGCGATTTCGACGTTGCGACCGTTCGTTTCCACGCTCGAGGTGACGGCCGAGCCGGCGGGCGCGGTGGTCACGGTCGATGGAGTGGAGGTGGGGCGAGCTCCACTCGTGGCGCCGGTGGCCATCAACGTAGGGCAGCGTATCGTGCGCGTGACGAAGGCGCCCGATTTCTTGCCGACGGAACGGACCATCGAGGTGGTCAAAGGGCGACCAGCTTCGCTCGACGTACGGCTCGAGCCCGCGGTGAAAACGGCGCCGGTATCCGTGCTGACGACGGGCGCAGAGGGAGTGACGTTATTTCTGGACGGGCGTGAGCTAGGCCCAGCGCCGTTTCAGGGCGCAGTGCCCATCGGTGCGCACACGTTTGGCGCGCGGGCTGCCGGATACAAGGAAGCGCTGAAGAGCGTGCAGGTTACGGCGGGCGTTCCGCTGCGCCTGACCCTGTCGCTCGCGCGGGTGCAGACCGAAGGCAGGCTGCGGGTTTTGGCCGAGCCCGCGGATGCTCGCATCACCATCGACGGTCGGGAGGGGACCGGATCCTGGGAGGGGTTGCTCGGGGCAGGGGGGCATCAGCTGGTGGTGACCCGGCCCGGCTACGATGAATACCGGACAGATGTCTCGCTCAGCGCTGGGCAGGACCGCAGCCTCGAGGTTCAGCTGAAGAAGAGCCAGTCGTGGGTGTGGTGGACGGTGAGCTTGGTCGCGGTGGTAGGGGGCGGCGCGATAGCGACGAGTTATTTGCTGCGTCCGACGGATACGCCAGCGGTTACAGGTACGTTGCCGCCCGGAATTACCTCGTTTTGAACCACGTCGGGACGAAGCTGATGACGAGCTACTCGAAACTGGGCTGGTTGCTGGTGCTGCTAGCTCCACTCGTGGCGGCGTGTACGTCGCGAAAGCCGACCGAGATCGTCGCTGGGTTGAGCACCCAGATGCGAGTGCCCGAGGGGTTGAAGGCGGTCGGTCTGACCATTCAAGCCGGCGGTAGGCTCCGGTATTGTGAAACTTATCCGGTCGTCGACGGTACGGCTACTCTACCAGCGACGTTTGGGCTGCTGGGTCAGTCGGGGTTTGAACGTGCGCCTGATGGGCTGGTGACACTCCAAGTGCTCGGGTTTCGCACCAGCGAAACTAACTTCGCGGACGACTGCTTCATCAGCGATGGCCCGTTGCCTGATGCCAATTCCTCCGACCCGAATGAGATTGTGGTCGTGCGCCGACGACGCTTGAGCTTCGTGAACGACCGCATCCTGTTCTTACCTTTGCCGATCAAAGAGTCTTGTAACGATAGAGACTGTCCCGTGGACGGCGAGACATGCATCGGCGGCGAGTGTGTCGCGATGGACATCGACGCGGCACTGCTCCCTGACTACGACGACAGTTTGATCTTTGGTAATACCAACACCTGCTTCGATCCGACCGTGTGTATACCGAGATCAGGCAGCGTGCCCGTGCTGCTCGTGGACCCAGCGGATTGTACCTTTCGAGCCGTATGGCCCGCCAGCGCGCCCGTGCCCGCACCCGGCGAGCTCAACGTGCGCATGTTCTACAACACCTTCGGCACCGAGATCCTCGATCTCGATCCCGCGTCGCTCGACTCTAGCCAGTACGACGGGTTGTCGTTCGTGGATCCCGCGGACCCGGTGGTCTTTCGGCTCGCGCCCAACGTGTGCCGTTCAAACTATCAGGAAAACAAGATCCTCGGCCTCGAGGCGAGCGCGCTCTGCCCCACCAAACGCCCGTACCAGCCGATCTGTGACGGAACCCAAGGCGGTGCGTCCCCCGACGCCGGTGCTGGTGGCGGCTCGAATGACGATCAGCGTGCCGGCATCTGTACCGTCGCCAGCCTGAGCTCGGCGGAGAGCGCTGCGTATGTGCTGATGGATAGCTCACTGAGCATGGGCAAGTTCTTCGGAGACGGGGGCTTGCGATTTGCGGTGGAATTGCCGCTCCAAAACCCAGTGGCCCGGCGGACCCGGCTGGCCTTCGACCTCTTGCCGACTGCCGCCGCCGAGTGTGACGCTCTACCAAACGCCAACGACTTCGCGACGCCACGAATCCCTTTCCAGGACGTGGGCACCGCGCGCGAACCGATTGGGGACTTGCTTGGGGATGTAGGGACAGTGCTCGCCGACAACCCACCGCTGTTCATGGAGGCCGGTATGGAGGGGGCTTATCGAGCGCTGGCGGAGCTCGAGCCGCTCGACTCGACCCGCCGCTTCAACCGCAAGGCCTTAGTAGTGATCGCCAATCGCGATTTTGGGGGCGAGTGCGCGACCGACGGCGTCACTCCCGCTCAACGCGCACTCGCCGCTTTTACCAGCGGGATCTATACGTACAGCGTGGTGCTAGAGAACGAGGACGGTTCGGACACGGAAGAAGCGCAGGCAGTGGCGGATGCGATTGGCATTGCCACTGCCGGTGGCACGACGGTGTTCAATGGTGTGGCTGATGAAACCGAGGGAGCGAAGGCAGTACAAGAGGTGTTCAACGACCTGGGCAGTTGCCTTTACGACGTACGGGGCCCCCTCACGGGGGACCCTGTGTTGCCGGCAGATGCCACCATTTCCTATCTCAACCCGCTCGCGCCATCACGCACACAAGTGGACATTTCACGTAATAGTGCCTGCGACGAAACCAACCAGGATACCGTATCGGGATTTAACCAGGTCGATGAGGATGCAACGGTGGACGCCTTGCGCGTTCGCATTTGCGGCCAAGCCTGCGAGGATCTGCGCAACGTGCTCAACGACGTGGCAGTCGTTCACGGCGCCCAGGGCAACGTGGCGCCGCCAGTGCCACTCGTGGTCAGCGCCCAGTGCCCGAACGATAGCGCTTTCGCGGAATGAGCCCCGGAGGAATTGGTACAGCCCGGCCGGGAGCAGCCCGCCGAGCCCGCGAGACCGTATACCATTGTCACGCCCGATCTGCTGAATGAGGCTCAAAGTCTGCTGGGCTTCAAGTCGAAGACGGATACCGTCGTACTTTCCTTGACGGAGCTGGTGCGGCGCCGGCGTATAGATGAGCTGAAGAGCCTGGCCGGCAAGATAGAGCTCGAATTGGACGTTGGCGTGTCGCGGCGGCGCGCCAAGTCTGTCCGTAAGAGCGTTGGTGGGACGCGTCGGACGGTAACGGGCCGCGGGCGCTAGCGGCGTATGGGCCAAGCTCGAAAGCTGGGCGGCGAAAGGCAAGCTCAGTGGCCAGCGTTTTGGGGCCATGGACCTTTTAATCGCAGGTATCGCAGAAGAGCATGACTCGGCGGTGTGGTCGCATGCTGCAGACTTTGCCCGCATGGCCCGCCTTGGGTTGGTGCGCTTGCATGCGGTCAGCTGACGCTTGCAGCGCGCTTCTGCATTACGGGCCGAAGGCCAAGCCCACGAACGGACCCAGAAACCACTGGGTGCCATTGGCCATGTCGTAGGCCGGTGTGGCTTGCGGAACTGCGGTGCCCTCGCCCAATAGCACCGACCGATTCTTGGGCTCACTCTGCACGTCGCTACCGGCGTGTTCGAGCCAGGTGACTAGCCCAGCCGAAAGCGCCGTGCTCTTTCCGAGCAAGAACTGCGCGGACAGCTCGATCGACAGCAGCGCCGATACATAGCCGGTGCCCGTATCGGCAACTTCACCGGTCAGGCCATCTGTGGTCTCGGTGTCCCGCTTCATCACCAGGTAGCGGTAAGCCAGCCCGGGGCCCGCCGCGAACGAGAAACGAACCCGAGACAGCTGTGTGAAGACGCGCGCGCGCAGCGCTGCCCCACCGCCGAAACGCGCGATGGTGAAACGCTCTTCCCGTGCCGGGGCTGCCACGATGGGATTGATTTCTGAGCCGTTTTCTCCATCAAAAGACGCGCTCGGGCTGACCACGTCGCCCGCGCCGAGCAGCAAGAGCTCGAGGCCTAGCGGCTCGAGCATCCAGCCGACGTAGCCACTGATGCCTCCTCCCGCCACGCTGCCCGCGCTACAGCTGGTGGCGCCGGTCGTGTCGCAGGCGTCCTGCAGCGTGGTGCCCGAACCGGTCGGCTCAAACGCGCCCAGGAGTTGAATACCCCCATAGAGGCCGTCCGTGTTGGCTTCCACCTTCGCTGACTCGAGAGGGACTGGCGCGAGGGTGACGCTGGGACGCAGCAATACAGATTCCGCATGAACGTCGCCCGCGGTGCAGTTGATGGTGTTCTGAAAGGGGTCGAAGCCGACGCGCTCGACCCGGAGTGTGTGGGGACCGGGTGGGAAGCGGCCCTCGAACACGCCTTCTCCGCGCACTTCACCGTCGACCAGGATCGTTCCGGTCTCGTCTGTGGTTCGGATACTGATTTCGCAGCCAGCGCCTTCAGGAAGCGGTGTCAGAGGAGGCGCGGCGCCCGTCACCACCTGGGCGAAGGCTGGCGCAGCGTGCAGGCCGCACAAGGTGGGGACCCAAAGTAGACGCATGCCGCGGAGTCTACTCAAGAGTTGCCGGCGGGTCCATGCGCTGGCACCGTGGCAGGGAACGCCTCGGCCGCATCCTACTTTGCTCCCTTGGCACCTACACCTCGCGGTCGAACGTCAGGCACGGGGCGACGCGGCTCGCGACAAGAGTCGCGTGAAGTCCTTCGCCAGCCAGCCCCCTTTTTGACGAGCCACCACGATGCGTAGCTGCTCCGCGGCGCTGGCCGTGTCCATGGTCCCGTGGATGAGGGCGTGCATGATTCGATCGGCGCGCTTGCGGCGTCGAATGCCGTCCAGGTTGTCGATCCACGGTTCGATCCAGCCGAGGATGACGTGCCAGCGCGACTTGGTGGTGGTCCGGCTCATCTTATTGATAAAGAACTTTTCCCTGTCCTTCAAGTAGGGCAAGAGCTCGGCGAGCAGCCGGATGTGCTCCGCCCAGCTGGCGGGAGGAGCATCGAGCAGTGCCTGGACGCGGCTCAGAGCAAATTGAACGCCAAAAAGCCCGTAGTCGACGTGTGCCCGCATCTGACCGATGATGGCAGGTCGTTCGCTGGGCTCGGTCTCGAGCTTGCCCAGCCAGTCGCTGATCCGCTGCAGCTCGACGAAGCGGTACACGAAGTCGAGGCCCGTGCCTTTGATGTTCTGGCACCCCATGACCTCGGCGTGTAGGCCCGGCGGAATCGCACGGTAGATGAAGTCCACGACCTGGTCGCCGGTGGAGTCGCTGTCCTCGAGGATGATCACCCGCACCTCGAACAGCCGCCGGTAGGTGGCGCGCAACCCGTCGAGCAGCGGCTTTCCCTGGGCGGGGTCTATCAGCTCGGGCAGGCGGCGGGTCCAGTAGCGCCTCTGCACCCAGGGTACCACCAACGAAACCAGCGTGGCCTGGTGCTCCGCCTGGCGCTCCGAGGGGCCGGCGCCCCAGGTGAGCTCCGGCGTGCACACCCGTCCCAGGCATTCGGCGATCGGCTCGACCGTAGCTCCCACGCGCGACTCGAGTCGAGCTAGGTCCTCGAAACCCGGGGCGTCAGGATTGGATAGCGTGGCCACCGCGCTGACGAGAAGCGCCTCCAGCTCGGCCCGGGCCGGGGGCTCCGCGCCCTTGGTGAGCACATCGACCATGAGACGCATGCGACGCTCGACCGCACCAAACGTTTTGGGCACGCCGAGGCGATCGAAGATGGTTTCAATCCAGGCCGGAGCGTCGGAGCTCGACTCAGGTGGCCGGAGCTGCGCGGCCTCGACCGCGATGGCCTCATACATGAAGCCCTTCATGCCGGAGACGTTGGTGCCGATGACAATCATTCGGTCCACCGCGACGTCGCGCGCCATGACTTCGGCGAAAACTCTCGAACGAGCCACTCGATCGGCTCGGTTGTTGATGAGCGTGACCAATACGGTGTCTGGATATTTGTCGGGGTCGTGAGTCACGTAATACAAGCGGTTCCAATTGGACATGAAACCTGCCCGCTCGTTGGCGCTCATCCCGTTCGAGAAGCGCAGCGAGCGCCCCTTGTACTCAATCTTGGGAAATGTGTTCAGAACGCCGAGATCCGGCACCACATGGTCGGCGATGTCGATGAGCGAGCGTTCACGATCGAAGCCGAGGTGCTCGGCCATCCGCAGCGCGAGAGCCACATTTCTCGGATGCTCCTGATACGGGAAACGGCTGAGCAGGTCACGCGGCAGCAAGTCTGCGGCTAGCTCGTCCACCTCGATCAGGTTGCTGCCGCGGCGCTCGGCTGATTCGCGAATGAACGCCTCCATCTGCTCTTCACTCGACAGGACGGTGCCCCCGTCGGGAATGAAGCGGCCGATGACCCGTGCCACATCTTCCCCACTCGGCCCCATGATGTCTTCGTGGTCGGGATAGGCGTTGGTGATGGTGGTAATGCGATCTTTCATCCACTCGCGGTTCAGAATGTCGACGAACTCGGGCTGCAGCGCCATGCATTCCCACAGGAACACCTGTGCGCCCAAGCTCTCTGCATACTCCACCACGGCTTCCTGCTCCCAGATGGTCGCCTTGTCGTACGGTCGGTACAGGAAAATTTCGTGCGCCGTTTGATCGCGGCGAGCGAGGATCAACATGGCCTCGCAACCGGTGGTCTTCGAGACTACGTCGGCGTGGAGCGAGTGAAAGAGGGCGCTCTTGAGCCGCTCCGTGCCGCTCTTGCCACGGCTGCCCCAGCCGCCGATGCTGAGCGGAATCCGGCGTTTGGCCTGGGTGAAGCGCTTCTGCACGCGCGACGCCCGAACCACCATCATGGCGAGCACGACCCAGACGACCATCGACAAATGCCAAGCGGTATTGCCCGACGGCGACACCACGTAAGAGAAAGCATCCTCGAGCCACAGCGAAAGTGGCAGCGGCAGGCCGAAGGCGAAGTATTGATGAACGCTCTCCGGCAGAGTGGATACTGGCCGCCCGCCGACGTGAACCAGCGAATCGGTGAGCTCGATTTCAACGCCCAGCCGGCGAAGCTCGAGCGCAAAGCGTCGCTTGCCGTCCTTGGTGGGCGAGGTGAGCGATTGGTCGCGAAGTTGGCTCAATTCCGCATAACGGCGAGTCAGCTTCAGGCGCAGGCCGGCGCGCCGCAACAGGCTGACCGGAGCGCGGACCGTCAGCGTACCGAACGCCGAGATCAGGCGCTTGCCGCTGGGCGCATGGCAGGCGGAAAAGATGTCGTCGACACGCGGCAGAAAGCAACCCCAGCTGCTGCCGATCAGCACGTGCCGTTCGCCCGGAACGAGCGTTGGGGTCACTTCCGCCTGGCGGATCGGCACTATGCTCGTATGCGGGCTGGCAGCGCGCGAGTGGGTATGCAGGTAGCTTTGGCGCTTGTCGGGCCCGCGATGGCCGAGCTCGTGGATCAGTCGCCACCACCGAAACCTCCGGCGTTCGCCCCGGCGGAGGTCGTAGCTTCGGTTTCGACGTGGCACGATCTCGAGGACCAAGTCTAGACACGAGGCGACGTACGCCGCCTGCTCCAGGTGCTGCTCGTCGAGCCCGGCGCTGAGCTCCAGCCGAAATGTCTCTCCCTCGGGTCGCTGGCGAATCAAACGTCGGAGCTGGTCGTACAGCTCGAGGCTTGCTGGATGACCCTGCAGCTGGAGCTCCCGAGCCAGGGTCGCAGCCATTTCCGCGGTATCGAGCGCGGCACCTTGAATCAAGCAGCCCAGGCCCGACGCCACCTCACCGAGCAGCAGGGCGCTTTGCGAGCTCTGGGCCACCTGCCGCATGCTCGCGAGAGCGGCTCTGTGCAACACTGGGTTCGACCCGTGGCACGCTTCCGCCAATACCTTGACGAAGTGGCGCACCATCCGCGGGCCGTCAGCTCCCGTGGCCGCCTTCGCCAATTCGAGCAGTCCCAGGGCCCCCACCCGTGGCGAGGTGTCCGCACGCGCCAGGCGAGCCAGGTGCTGGAAGGCTAGAGGCTCGTGCGGCCCGAGCTCGGCGAGCGCGCGTACGACCCCTTGACGCACATGTTCGCTCGCGTCCTCATGTTGCGCCCAAATGCAGTCTAGCTGTCTCGTCCTGGGCAGCGCGGCGCGCGAGAACAGCATCACGATGTGATGACGTATGATCATCCCGTCGGGGCCACGCGCGTTAGCCAGGATTTCGAGCAGGTCTGCTTCTACCTCGGCTCCCTTGACCAAAACCAAGACCTCGAGCGCGGCGCGCTGAACGAAGCGTGACGCGCCCTGGCCGCTCGCAAATTGTCGTACCTGGCGCAATGGAAGCAGGCCAAGGGTGAGGGCTCGCTCGGCCTGGGGCAAGCGCGCTAGCCCTCGGGCGATCAGCTTCAGGGCAGCTTCGCGTAACAGCCGATGCTGCGCCGGAGCAGCGATCTCGAGCGCACCCTCGATCAGCGCGTCATAGTCCAGGGCATCGTTTTCATCACCTCTGCTGCAGTTCGCTACCAGCTGCTGCGCCGACGTGAGCGCGACCAAGGCCAGGTCGACGCGATCGGCTGCTTCCCTTTGCGCTTGCTCGAGCTGCCGGGCACCGTTCAACTCCGCGTCGGCGCCGCCGTGCTCAGCTGCCGGTGCACGCTGTCCCAACGACTGCAACGCAACTCGCACCAGCGCCATCGCCAACGCAGCATCACCCTCGATCTGCCCGTCGGCGATGACCATCGCGCGAGAGGCGACCACCGTGAGCGCGCGCGCCCGTACCGTACGATCAAATTCGGTCACCGTTGCCTGGACGCGTGCCAGGGTGCGCTCGTCCGAAAGAGTCATCATGGCAGGGCGGCTTCCACCCAATAGGTGTCATTCGCCGGCGCACCCGGCGAGGCTAGCGGGCCCCCCTCTTGCAAGCGGTCTCGGAACGGCCGCGCCGTGGTGCGGAAGTCAGTCAGGCCACCGCCCAAGAGAAAGTCATAGGCAAACACCAGCGACGCGAAGAGGCCCGCCTGGCTGCCCGCGGGGTTTGGTGTGTCGACGAAGATGCTGAGATTGAGATCGGTGCGCAGCCTGCTGCCCTCGCCGAGCCAATGCCACAGGGTAGCGCCCGGCGCGATTTGCCAACGCGTGAAAGGGTGCTCTCGAATGGGCGATTCTGGACGGTGGCTAGCGATTAGGCCCAAGTTGAACCAAGGGGCGAGCCCCGAGCCGGGCAGGAAATCAAGGTCGATTCTTGCCTCGACACGGTCTACCCCCCGGAGATCCTGAGTCAGTCGCATACCGATGCCAGGGCGGCTCAGCAGATCGGTAAACGGTCGGTGGCTGAGGACAGCCTCGATATCGTAGGTGAGGGGCCGGAGCGCGGCGTATCCGGAGTAGACGTCACCATCCACATCCTCACGAGCGCTGACAGAGGGCTCAGTGCGGCGCCAGGTCGCGCTGATTTCGGGCAAGAGATTCATGCGCTCGCCCACCGGGATGCGGTGCCTCACACCCACGCTGGCGCTTGCACCCAGCGCACTCAGCTCTGGCTGCCCCACGACTCGGGCGTTGACAAACGCACCGGGGCGCCGACCTTCTGCACTTGCCACCGCAGCCAGGTCCACGCCGAGGCTCGGCGCGCCGTCACGGAATCGGCCGAAGGCGGCCGCTTCTAGCCACAGCTGCTCGTCGAACAGCGCCTTACGAGCCACTACGGCCGGCTGGGCATGCCGATCGCCTGCGTCTTCATCCGACTCGGCCAGGTCACGGTCCGACAACCCGAGCTCGGCACTCAAGCTGAGGGGCGGCGGCGCCGCTCGGGTTTCCACTGCCGTGAGCCTCCAGGTTTCACTCAGGGCATCCGACGTCGACACAACGGGCTCGGGTGCCGCTGGCAACTCCAGCTCGGGTTCCGGGGGTAGAACGATCTGGGCTACTTCGGGCCTTACGAGCAACGTCCCGGCTGTGGCAATCAGGGCGATCTCATGCAACCCGGCGCTGGTGAGCACGTACTCCAAGCGTTGCGGCGCGGAGACGAGTCGATCCGGATCGGAGGCGGACGCGGCAAGCCCGCCTGGAAGAAAGCCTAGCTCAGGTCGTGGCCCGTGCTCCAAAGGCCCTGGCTCGGCGCCACGCCCTTCGAGTAACTGATCGACAAGGAGCAACCTCCCCGGGTGTGAGCCTGTCGCTCGAGCATCCACCCGAAGCACGCTGGGTCCGGTCAGCTGCAGGCGAATGGGGGCATCAGTTTCAAGCGATGCGTAGTTTTGCTGCCAGAGAACCGGGACGTGTCGCGTGACGTCTGCGTCCACGACTACGTTTTCGAGCAGCGCCCAGCCCATGCGCCGTTGGCCCACGGGCAGACGCACGGTGAGCTCACGCGCCCGGTCGGTCAGGGGCACCGCGCATGCTCGAGGGATCGCGACGTGCGCGTCCAAAGTCGGAGTAGAAGTGGCCGGCTCCACCGGGCAATCGAGAGGCTCGCCGTCTAGCCGCAGCTCGGCACGGCAGCCTTCCAACGGGCCTTCGCGGTTGAAGCACAAGCTCGTGACGCGCAGAGCTTGGCCCCGCCAGCGCCGTACGTTGAAGACGCTTTCCGTACCTATGAAGCGTGCCTCCGCCGGCGCCAGCGTGAGCGCTCGGCGCACCCGTGATCCGATCGACAGCTCGTCCTCACGCGCCCCCGTGGTGTCGACGTTCACGGTGAAAGCTCCGAGTGTGGACAGGCTGGGCGTGTTCCACTCGACCGCAGGCTGATAGCGCGACAAGAGCGCATTCATGCCAACGCCGTGCCGCGCAGCGAGCTTCGCCATGAGGAATGCTTGGCGGGTGTAATCAAGTTTTTGGGTTTGCACCGCCAAGACGTCGTACTGTTGCGCTGCGGCCTCGAACAGCGCGCCGCTGGCCGTGGCATGGGCCAATCGCTCCAGGATCACCGACGCCGTGGACGCATTACCTTGCTCGGCGGCAAGCTGGGCGGTCAGTAACGCGGCCAGGTCGTTTCCTTCAGCCGCACGGGCCTCCAGCAATGCCGCGAGCGCGCGCTCAGTGCGGCCCAGGCGCACGTCTGCAAGCGCTCGAACCACCAGCTCCGGCTTGCTCAGAGGCAAGAGCGGTGCTCGGGCGGCCACCCCCAGCGGCACCACGTCTTGGGGCTGATCGGGTAGGAAGAGCGCCCCGGGCACCGACCGCTGCCCCGTCGCCTCGGGTTGCTGACCGCGCTGCCACTCCACTCCGGCCAGCTCCGGGTAACCCAGACTGTGCAGAGCTTCCGCCCGCTGACTGCGCAATGCGTCGCGCTCGACAGGGTTTGAGCTCTCGCGCAGCGCCGCCGTCAGGCGAGCTAGCTCCGCGAGGTGATCGCCACCCGGCGGAAAGCGGGGGACGGGCGGGGGAACGAGCCGGCGTACGGCCTGCGGGTGCATGCGAACCCGAGCCCGCACCAAGAGCGCCCGGTCGGCTCGAACCCGCAGCTCGGTAGCGCCGGCGGGCACTGGCACCTCCACGTCTCCGCTGGCGGGAGTGCGGACCCATGCCACTGTCGATTCACCCCCGACGCTCACCTCTAACACAGCCCCGGCGGGCCCGATGGATTTTGGATCCACGATCAGGCTGGCTACCGTGGCGGACGGTCCGCCCGGGATCGGGAACACCAGCTCACCAGCGAGCGACAACCAGCGCTCCATCTCTAGCATGTCTTCGCAGCGGGACACCCCGAGGCGAGGGATTCGGGCGATGACTTTGGCTCCCCCCCGATGCTGAATGCGGTGCACTCCGGGGCGTACGCCCACTCTCGACGCTTCCCCGAGCACCGGCTGCACGCGTACGGTCTGGTCGCCAATTTGTACTTCGGCGCCGACTAGACTCTCGGCGTCGAGCGGCAAGAGCCGCAGGGAGGTGTGCGTGCCTCCCAGAGCCTGCACGTCGATGTCGGTGGGAACCGAAGGTACGATCCACCAGCGCAAGCCGTGCGGCCCCTGGTTTTCACACATTCCGCTCGGTTGGTTGGCGTCGAAGGGCCGGCTCAGAATCGTCCGCTCGGCGGCTCCCGGGGCTTCGAGCGCGGTCCAGGGGGCTGCACGGGACCAGGCGATGCGCGACAATTCGACCAAGCGCGCGTCATCCGCGTGGCTGGCGGCCAGTGCCTCCAAGTGTGCCATGGCGTTCGAGCGCTGGCCATCCGGGGCGCCCAGCACACTTTCCATCAGCGCATCGAGCAACCGAGCATCCTTGCTGCGTTTGGCCGAGCCGCCGCGCCTATCGAACATCGCTGCGCGATGTTCGAGCCCTAGCGGATCCGGCAGCGTGTTCTGGAGGCGCTCGAGCAGGCTGATCCTGAGCGCGGTGCGGTTCGCTTCAGGCAGGTAGCTCGTCGCATCCCAGAAGCGAGCGAGCCAAGGACCGAGGGAGGCGCGTTGGCCGAGCGCTGGCAAGATCGTGTATAGGATGACGGCCCACGCTTCCGTGCCGACGGCCTCGGTTCCGGGCGCTCGAGCCTTGTCCACTTCGGACGCCATGCCGATGGTCAGCCGCCGCTCGAGCCGGTGCCATGCCTCCTGACCGCCCTCCACACGGAGCTCGCTCAGCTCGCGCAACCAATCTGGGCCTGCGCCAGCCAAGGGCCGCTCCGCGAGAGCTGTGGGGCGATGGCCCGCGCTCGGTTCGAGCAAGCCGTGCTCAGCACGTCGCACCTCCGCTCGTGCACGCACACTGCCCTCGATGACCCGCACGCGTACTTCGGCATGGCCAAAGGGCACCACGCGCAATACGCGCGCGGGTGTCCAGCGCGACGCGCTCTCGGACCGGCCCGGAATGCGCAAGATCGCGTCGTGTACCAACCTGTTGCCAGCCCAGACCTGAACCCGCGTTTGGCCCAGTGCTCGGGCGCGTAACCACAAGCTGACCACGTCAGCGTGTTGGGTCGGAACGGACAGCGTTTCCGTGGCTTCCAGGGCGCGCCAGTCGGGGTCTTCGCTGCCGCTTTCCGCCCGTGCCTCGAGGGCTTGCCCACCGACCACCAGCGCGGGTTGGAGCACGAAGAACGGCGCGGGCAGCGGGCGGTCCATCAGAATTCGCTCGAGCCAAAGCGAGTGCAAGAGTCGTGTACCGAGCTCGAGGTCGGTCGATGGACGAGCGCTCTTACCGAGCGCGGCGCCAACGAGTCGATGTAAGCCTTCGAGCGCCAGCAATGAGCGCCGATCCTGGGCGTTCTCAGCCTCCGGCTTTGGACCATCCCCCGTCAACCAAGCATACACGGCGCCGTCGAGTCGATGCGCACGCAAAGGGTCATGCGCTCGCGCGGCAACCTCCAGGCCCAGGTCTTGGGGGCGCGCAGCCCGAATGGCAAGGAAGCGCGCGGAGCTCCAGGTGGGTATCCGCACGATCGCCGGCGCGGGTGCGTGTTGCCAGGTGATCGTGTCGGGGTAGAGCTCCCGCGTCCCAGAAGCAAAACCCACCTGCAGATCACTGCCGACGAGCCGTACCTGGTCACCCGCATCGACCGGCATGAAGGCGATCCGTTCGGGGCTCGAGCGCAGGGGCAACTCGGGGTTGGCTTCGACGACCGGTGCCGCTTCGACCCGAGGCCACGCAACGCTGCGGATGGCCGAGGGTGGACGCCAGACCCAATCCATTGCGGCTGCTCGAGGCGAGCCGAGGAGCAGCCCAGTGAGGACCCAGAGGGCGGGCCTGGCCCAGCGGGCTGCACTCCACCCCCGGCGCGACCGGGGCAACATCACTCTACCGAGAGCCCCTTCGAGATGGCCCTGGCAAAACGTTCCTGCAGTGACTTCTGTCGTACCATCTGCGTGCGAAGCGACGCGGCAATCTCGATATGTATGAAGGCGCGGCTCTCGTCCCGATTGGCTTGCGCCTGCGCGTTCTGCGTCCCGCCGAGCTGGTCGACCTCTTCGGGGTAAAGTCGCGCCGTACCGACGCCGAACGCGTCGTTCAGTGCCCGGGCGAGCGGCGCTGTCACTGCGCTCGTGCCTGCGGCGCTGACGATGATTTTGGCGGTCGGCATCTTTTCATCTCGAAAGCCGTGCAGTTGAATCACGTGTGCGCTGGGCCAGATGCGGCCGAGCTCGAGGTGAGCTTGGTGAAAGAAGCTCCGTGGCTGGTGAGCCACGTCACTCTCGGACTCCCCGCTGCGCGCCCGGTCGATTCGCTCTTCGTCAGTGCCCGGGCCACCGCGATGCACGGTGTTGACGAGCAGCGCGCGGGCAGACAGCTCCTCGAAAATGGTGATCCCAAGGGGCAGGGTGCCCTCGTCGAAGAAACTATGAGGGACCTCGACGACCACCGGCACTCGGGCGGAGACACGCAAGGCGACCGCCCCCGCACCGCGATTGTTTCCGCTCGTTTCAGCCATGAGCCAAATCCGCCCCAGATCCACCAGCCTGCCGACAAAGCCGTTGGGTGCCGGCTCGCTCGGCAGTCGCGCCTCGAGCGCAGACGTCGACAAGTGTCCCACCCAGCCGCGATAACGCTCGGCTTCGTCCAGCGTTGGCTTCACGTACCGAGGGGCAGGGGTCTGCCGCAGCTCTTGCAGGCTTTGGATGAGTCGAGTTTCCTGGGACATGGAGGGCTGGTGGGGCTCGGGGGGTTGAGCGGTGCTCGGGGGCGGAGGAGGGTCCGGCGGTGCGGAAGGCTCATCACAGGCCAGTAGGAGGCTGCCCAAGCTGCACAGCCCGGCTGCCCAGGCCCGCCTGTGGAGTGAGCTCGACTTATGGATCTCCCAAGACACGTCCTACCAGAACGGCACGAACCCAGTATCGGTTGCGCCCCGTGCCGTCGGAGCTCCCCGGATGCTGCAAGGTGACCCGGTGCGGCCCAGCCCCGAGATCGTCGCCCAAAGGAATGCTGACGCGGCCCAGCCGGTCTGGCAGCGTTTTTCCGCGTGTTTCGAACGGCTCGGACCAGATCAGCGCCTCGCCTTGCTCCCCGGTCCGCAGCCGGTGCCGCCCGGCGTACTCGGTCGTCCGGTGATAAAAATGATTCGAGCGGCCGTCATCCCGGCCCCCATCGATGCGGTGGATGAGCTCGACATCAGCGTTGCCGCCTTCGGTGGCCAGCATGACGACCACCGTCAATAGCTCGTTAGGCTTGCGCCGGAAGTCGAAATCGAGCCGACCGCCTCGGTCCAGGGCGTAGAAGCTCTGACGTTTGACGATGACGCCTCCGCCCTGGGGGGCCGCTTGCGCCAATAGCAAACCACCTGGTCCCAAGCCTTCGGCCGATAGCTTCACGACGCCTGGAGCTAGCGCCAGCCGCCGCCCGCCGCTGCGAAACGCGAGCGTCCCCTGATGGACGGCCGAGCCATCAACCCTTACGGACCATTTTTCACCCAAACGATCGCCGTCGGCCAGGTACAAGATGGATAGCTCACCCGCCTCAGGCACGCTCACCTCGCGCTCTGGGCGGTCGGCGCTGAGCAAAACCCAAGCGTAGTCCGGAAACGCGTATTGAGGCGAATAGGTGGTGGGGGCAAAGACCGGCCGCTTCAACGCGTCAGCCCGGGATTCGAGGGTGCGCGAAGCAATCGCGGCGTCCTCGCTGGCGCTCGGTTCCAACCGAATCTGCGAGCGGAGCAGCGCGGTGCGCCCCGCCTGTCTGAGTAACGGCTCATTGTCAGGGCGGACTAGCGCCCAATCTTTGATGTCGAGCGGCGCGTGCAGCCAGCGCAGCCCCTCCGGAGGAAGCTGGTCATAGGGGGGACGATACCGAACCTCCATGACGCCCGGTTCCTGAACGAAGGGCGTGAGCACCAGGTCTTCGGCGCCAAAGATCAGGAGCTGGGCGGCCCCGCTCGGCACGTGCAGTTGCGCAAGTTGGCGCTCGGTGACGGGCAGGCCTTCAATCTGCTCGAACGCGGAGGGCTCGAGGCTCGAGCGCAGCTCTGCCCGTGACAGCTCCACCTGCTTCGCATCTTGCCACACGACCCGCACGGATCTTTGCACGGCCACTTCGGCTTGTGGGGCGACCGAACGCACGCTGAGCCCCGCGCGGCTTTGCCCAGGTGCCACGCCCAGCGTGACGGGCTCGGCCTCCCTCAGACGATAGACGGGCTGGTAGCTGACGTCAGGGGTGATTTCCAGGCGCTTGCCGCTGCGCCGGGGAGGCTCGCTGCCAAAAAACTGCTGGGCATCGGCGACCGAAGCGCTGAGCGACAGCTGGCTTGGAGGGTCCGCAAACAGCACCACCGTGCTCAAACCTTGATCTCCGAGCGAAAGATCGACCCAGCGTCCCCCGGTTACCGCGTGGACCGAAGGAGCATCCCGCCCCACCACCTCCAGATGGACCTGGGTCGTGTGGCTCGACCGAACGCGCAACGTCAACGCCCCAGCCACGTTGATCGCCAGGCGTTCGCTGCGCGATGTCCGGAAATCCCGTCCACCCCAACCCGGCTCGACCTGTTGTGCAGCGCTCGGGCCGATCAATAGCCGCCGCACCGTGTAGTCGCGCCCCTCGCGTCCCGCCGCCGTGAGCCGCTGGTGCCAGTATCCGACCGCATCAGCCCGTACGCTGTCGGGAATGTCGAAAAAGCCAAGGCTCGACCGTTTCGCGGTCAGCTGATCGCGCTCAGCCGAGCTCATGGTGCGCGCCAGCAGCTGCTTCTCGAATTCGCTCCGTTCCACTCGGTGGGCCAGGCGCAGCAGAACCTGGCTGTATTTGCCCTGGCTTGCCCGAACCCGCAAACGCCCGGCGCTAGCCCCCAGTGGGTTCACGTCCACCTCCACCGTGCGCGGCTCCGTCACATAACCCGGCGCATCAATTACGCTAGCCTCGTAGGCAAGTGAATCGGGCCCCCGAGCGGGTAAGCGCGTGAAGTTTTCGTAACGCCGAGACATTCGGACGTTACCCTCGGCATCGCTGAGCCGCAATTCCAGACCGTAGGGCAAAGCGTCGTCGGGAGGCGTGTCCAGCGGTACCAGAAGCCACGCGGTCACGCTGATCTGCTTGACCCCACCGTGCAAGGTCACCTCGACGCCCTGGTCTGGTGAGACCTCGTACGCCAAGATCTCGTCCTTGGGCGCGCTCGCCGCATCGAAGTCGCGGACCCCGAGCACCGCGAGCAGTAATGCGGCGCAAACAGCAATGACAATCAGCCGATGCTTCACTCGAGACCTATTTCCAGCGGCGTGAGCGCGAGGCGATGCAGCTCGCCAAACTGTCGTGTGGTGACCCGGCGGCGGCCCAGCCGTTGCGCGCTCGAATCCTCACGAGCGCGCAGCAGCGGCACCATGAGCCAGTCTCGTTGCCCGTCGGCAACGCTCGCGGGCCCGCCTGGGCTGGGGGGCAGCGCCAGCCACGTCGTCTCCGTTACGGCTGATTCGAGCGTCAGCCACCCGCACCCCTTTGCCTTCGCAAGCGCTGCCTCGAGAAAATAGGGGTTCTGGCTGCTCATGAAACGCTCCAGCGAAGCGAGCGCGGATAGCCGCTCGCAAGCCGTGCTGGCGGCGGGGCAGGGGCTGCTCGGGTCACAGTGCTCGAGCCCGGACACGAAGTCCGCCGGTGTCAACGCCAGCCTGGGGACGCCGGCTGTCGTGAGGCGTCTGAGCGTCGCCGGATCGGTGTAAGCCAGACGCCACGCCTCCCGCAGCTCGGAGCCGAGCCACAACACCAGAGTTCGACCCGCGGCAAAGCGACGCGCGTAGGCGAGGCCAGGGTCACTGGAGGCGTCGAAGCCCGCGCGTTCGGCGCTGCCGTCCACCGCCGCCAGGGTGACGCCGGCGCGCTCCAACTGCGTGAGCAAAGGCGAAGCCCAGACGGGACCATCGGAAATCCCGTTCACTTCGCTATCGAACCTGACGACGCCGTCCGTCGACACGACGTGTGACGGTGCTATGCCGCGCAGGATGATGCCCGTACCTCCGGCGTTGAGCCAAATCTCGTGCGCCCTTTGGAAGAACGACTGGCGCCCTTGGGGGCGTCGCGGATCGGAGCTACCGTCTTCCACCAGGCTGACCAGCGACCCGTGCACCAACAACATCTCCGCCTCGAATGCATCGTGCAGACG
The DNA here is from genome assembly GCA_031407405.1 of Deltaproteobacteria bacterium. Taxonomy (GTDB): domain Bacteria; phylum Myxococcota_A; class Polyangia; order Polyangiales; family Polyangiaceae; genus SZUA-265. Next base: position 59,831 of record JANOIG010000087.1, on the reverse strand, counting down.
CACGGCCGACGCGACGGCGCCATTCTCCCAGCGCGGCGCGGCCAGGGTGAGGGCTAGAGCTGGCCGTGCGGCGCGCCTCGAGCGGCGTTGTAGAACGGTTGGATGGCCGCGCCGTTCCGGCCCCTCCGGCTCATACAGCGCCCAGCCGTCGAACGGAGTGGCGACGCGAGCGAAGCGCAGACCGAGCCCCGCGGCCAGCGTGCGTTGCCAGACAGATGGCTCCACCGGAGCTGCGAAGCGTTCACCGAGGAGAGTTCCATAGAGTCGCAGTTGTGAAATTGACGGCACCCGAAAGTCCGAGGCAACGCTGAAGGTCAGATCGGTCAAGCGCCGCGTCAGCTCCGCCTGGTTCGCGAGAGTCCAGCTATCGAGCTCAGGGCTGCCCAGCATGCGGCCCGCGATCGCCTCAGCGCGGTCGCGAGGCAACGCCAGCCGCAGCGTTAGAGCGGAGAGGTCGCTGGCCGACGCGCGGGGTTGCCACTCGAGCCGGACCGATTCTCCCAACACCTCCTGAAACATGTTCGGGCTGACGCCCGCAGGGAGCTGGCCCACCGCGCCGAGCTCGATATCGCCTGCCGTGTCCGCGACAGAAATTCGAATGGCATGCGTCATGCCGAGCTCGAGGCTGAGCTCTTGCCCAAACAGCTCGTCCCTATCGGCAAGGATGGGTACCCGCGAGCTGAGCACGATGGCTCGCGCGCCGATGCGCTCCGCTACTTCGAACGCAATTTGAATGCTGGGTGACCCGACCGAGGGCGCCACCACCACGACCAGCCAGTCATCACCGTAGCGATTGGCGGCGCGAACAGCAAAGCGCGGACCCGCTATCTCCACGTTGGCGTCCTGAGCGTCTGGCGTGATGACGGTCCAGTCCCGATTCGGCGGCTGTTCAACTCGCAGTCGGCCGCGCTGAGCGAGCCGCAGGGCAGCTGCATCCAACGTGCCAGCGACGGCCCGCCGAGCCACCTCCTCCGCTAACCCATAGGCGTCGTTCAGCTTCAACGTGGTCCCGGTGCGATGCGGTGACGGCGCCGAATCGCCAAGCATCAGAGCCCACGGCACCGAAACGGCCGTCTCCATCGGCGCGACTGGCCCGGACGCGGCCTGCGCCGTTTCAGTTGCTCGAAGGCCGAAACCGATGATGGTGCCGATCGGAAAGGCCACGATGCTGACCTGGAGCGTGGGCATGAGCACCTTTGGAACCCCGCCCTTGTCCCACATCTTGTTGGCAAGCAGGCTCGGCAACAGATAACCAAAGCCGAAAAAATCGATCAGCTGTACATGCGGCAGCCAGCGGACCAGCAGCATGCCACTCAGGTACTTGATCGCGAAGCCGACACTGAACGTCAGCACGATGCGGCGGCAGCCCACGAACATCATGCGTGAGAACGGGCGCCTCCGGATCAGCCACATGCTGACGTAGTAGACGAGCAAGGCCTCCAACAGAGTCGTAGCCACTTTCGATGGCTGATACCAAGCCACCGCCAACAGGGCGGGCACCAGAATGCCATTGTAGTCCCAGCCGTACCTCACGTTGTTGCGCGCGCCGAGGATGGCGCCCACGAGCAGGATGATGTGGGCGTGGGGTGACTCGAGGAAGGCCAGGGACACGCTCTCATTGGCCACCTGAAACCGCGACAGCGTGAAATTGGTGTACGGGAGCAGGATCTCGGCGACGATCAGATACGTGAGAATCGTCACCAGGCTGACGCGGGGAAAGGCGCGTACGAAACCGGCGTTCCAAAAGCTGTTGGCGAGCAGCGGGACTAACACCAATCCCAGGCTGTAGAGCTCTCGGGAGTGGGTCAGGTTCCAACGTTCGATGAGGGCCGGGAGCAAGGTGCCTTCAATGGCGAGTCTCACGAGGGACGCGCTCGCGATCAGGAGCAAGAAGCGCTCACGGCCAAAAAAGGTGAACCAAGCCCCGGTGCGGGGCAAGACGCGGCCGAGGAGCAGGGCCGTGACATACGTCAGGATGGCCTCGACGATGACCAAGCCGGCCGTCACGGGCGCGGCGAGCAAGACCGTGGCCAAGTACCCCGGTACGACTAGCCCGGCAAAGCCCCAGCCCAGCGTTTCCCTAAAAAAGACCAGAAACAAGAGGCCGATGTACACGGGGGCGTGCAGGCTTCGATCCAACCCGTTCTCGGGGAAGAGCTGCAGAACGGTCCACGAATCCGGCATTCCCCTCCAACAACGGCGCTCCCGCGACTTCTGGCCATGGGTGCCGGTCCCATTCCCTCACCCCTCCGGCGCTCGGTGACGCTGTAGGGCGGCGTCGGCCTGATGCGAATGCCGGCGCGATCCGTTACATGAATGAAGTCGGCCATTGTGGGATACTTCAAGCAACGACACGTCCCCAAGGAGTTTCTGCAACCGCGGCCCATGTCCGGTCAGCCCCGGCCGCGGCACGCCTTGTTCGGATATTTGTCGGTCGAGATCTTGGCCGTTTTCCTGGGTGTCCTGATTGGCGCGCTAGCCCCCTTGCGGTCGCTCGACGAACGCTGGCTCGAGCTCACCGTACAGCGTGCATCGAGGTCTTCACCTCCCAAGCGGCTGATAGTGGTCGAAGTTTCGCCGGAGCTGTCCAAAGCACCCACCTGCGGTGCTTCCATTACCAGAGCGCTCACGTTGGGCGGAGCGCGAGCGGGACTGATGTTGGCCCCGCTCGCGGACCTGTGCGACGGAGCCTTCGACTCTCAGGCTCTGGATTCGGAGCTCGCCCCGCCCATAGAAGCGCTTTCAGCAAACGCGTTTCGTCTTGGCGCGAGCGGCCGCATTGTGGGCTTGGCCCCGGCGGTCGAGGGTTCGCGCCTGCTCACCGCCTTGGGAGTGAGACCCGCGCCTTGGGTCGCTGGGCGAGCCCTCGATGCCGTACCAGCGGTGACTCTCGATGAGTTGATCAATGGCAACGCCAGCCCCGCGCTCTTGAGCGAACGGATCGTGGTCTTGGCGCTGGCGGACAGCTCGACCTCCTCCGGAATTGAGCCCCGCAGTGTGGCGGCGGTCTTGTCCGCCGCGCTCGAAGACAGCCCGCGCCAGCCGCCGGCACGCTGGCTGGTGGCTCTAATTGCGTTCCTTTCTAGCTTCGGCATCGCCTTGATTCAGCGCAGCTCGCGCGCTCAACTACAGAGGCGGCTCAGCGTGGCCTTCGCAGCGGGTGTTTTTCTCGCCCTGGGCGCCACCGACTTGCTGGGTATCGGTTTATTGGTGCCGCTGCCTTCGCTGTCCTTGGGGTTCGTTGCGACGTACGTCGCATTGGTGCTACCCCGTCGCGCCGCGGTCGCGCGCGCAGATCGCGACGCGCAGCGCCTGTTGCAAGACGCCGGACGACTCGTCAGCCTGCAGGCGCCTGGCGCGGCGGACGACGGGGAGTTCTGGCGCCGTTTGGCCCGTACTGCCGCCCAAACGCATGCGGCTGATGAGGTGCTCATCGCCGAGCTTCCACCCTTCAGTTGGCGTCTGAAGGTTTGGTCCAATGGCGACACCGACGAGTCGATCATCAAGGAGCGGCGGCGTGATATCCGCCGTACTCCCTACTCGAACCTGCAGGGGGTACCGGTCGCGAGCGTCGTGCAGGATTATCTCGTGATGAAGGGTGCGCCAGCCGTGCTCGTACCGCTGATGGCGGCCAATGAGGTTGAGGGTTACCTGATCATGATCGGTAAGCCTGCGGCGGACGAATTTTTGGAGCGCCCCGAGCTAGCCGCCAGCCTCGCCGATGACCTGGCGCAGATGATCCGCGAATATCGCCTAGCTCGAGTGAAAAACGAGCGCAACGCGGGCGGCCTCGGCGATCTGGCCTTTGATCGCGACCAGGGAGTGCTGGAGCGCGCGCGTGCCGCCATGGCCGAGCTGCGGCTGCTGCGCGCCCTGGTGCAGAACGCTCCGGTGGGCATGTTTTACGCCGATTCATTCGGGGATGTACGCATTCTGGGCCGCACCGTAGCGCGCTGGTTACCCGACTTCGGCATCGACGTGCCGGTCTCCACCGACGGCTCCGTCGATGCCGGCGTGCTGACCCTCAAACAGCTGCTCGGCGGCCTGGCGCGCAAGACCGGAATTACCCCGCCTGCCTTGACCGAGATCGACGCGGACGGTTACACGTTGGATGTACCCGTGCCTCCCAAGGCGGGCCAACGCATCAAGGCGCTCAACCTGCGCGTCTTACCGCTGCGGCGTGGGGCAAGCCAGGACCCGACCGGCTTCGTAGGTTCCCTGGCGGAATCGGCGATTTTGACCGCGAGCCTGGCCCCGCGGCCCTCGATCATGCAGCAGACGGTCAACGCTCTGCAGGTGTTTTCATTGTCGAAGCTCCTTTCCACCATCGTGGCGGACTTGTCCCTTCGCACCGATGGCAAGGTCCAATTGCAGACGCCCCGCCATGAGGCTCATGTGGTGGCGCACCGCGCAGACCTGCAGAAAGCGCTCGAGGCTTTTCTAGTCGAGGCCGCTAAACATGCCGGATCGAAGAGCGGACCCGTTCTGTCCGTGAAGGAGAAGCGCTTGCGCGTCGAGCTGCGAATCATGGATTTGCGGCTGGACGCCCCTCAGCTCGCGCTGGAACGAACACTCATGGCCCCCAGCCGCCCACCGCCCGGATTAGACAGCTTGGGCGAGCTGATCCGCGCTGTCGAAAACAGCCACGGCGAGGTCAAGCTTTGCACTGAAGAAAGCTGGGGAACCGTGCTCTGCGCGAGCCTCGTGCGGGCACGCCCGCGCATCGAAGAAGCGCCCGAGGTCCCGCAGCTGCGCGTGTACAATAAGCCCATCCGGATCGGCTGATTGCTGGGCTTGGGCCCGTTCATCCGTCTTGGGGAAGCCGGCTTATTGACCCATTTAAATGGCCCCTTTTCGTCTCCACGCCGATCTGCATATGCTGGGAGGGTCCCGCTGGCGCGTGCTGGAGGGCGATAGTAGCAAGGATCCCATCATGCGTAGAATTGACATCCCTTCATTTGCAACCCTCGCGCTGGCCATCGTGGGCTGCCGCCCAGCCGCCCCCGCGGAGACCCCTGCTCCCTCCGAAACCGCCCCCCCGGCGGCGCCGGCTGCCGAAGCATCGGCACCAACAGCCCCGGTCAAATGCAACGGCGACATGGTTCCGGCGGCGGATGGCCTCGTGGACGATTTCGAAGACGGCAACAGCCAAGTGAACGTCGCGAGTGGTCGTGATGGTTACTGGTGGATTGCCTCAGACGGTAAGGGGACCAAAATCACGGCACCCGGCACCGCGTTTGCACCCGCCGAGGGCGGAGCGGGCTCCGGCAAGGCTGCGCACCTCGCAGGCAAGACGGGATCAGCCTCAGACGACTGGGGCGCCGAATTCGGCGCCAACCTGATCAACGTTGCGGGTAGCTTGTACGACGGCGCCAAATACGCCGGCATCAAGTTCAAGGCCAAGGCGGTCGGGCCGACGCAAAAGGTGAGAGTGAGCCTCGGCGACGTCAACACTCATCAAGATGCGAAGGTGTGCAAGGCTTGTTGGAACCACTTTAACAAGAACGTGACCTTGACCCCCGAGTGGGCCGAGTACTCTGTCTCGTTCGCCGAGCTCACGCAGCGCTCGGGGTGGGGCGATCCGCGCCCCCCGTCGGTGGACCCAAAGCAACTGGTGAGCGTCAGCTTCGCTGTGGACGGTGGACAGGAGTTTGACGTGTGGGTCGACGACGTCCAGTTCGTCGCCTGCAAGGAGTAATAAACAGAGATGGCATCTCCAGCACTGAGCCCCGGTCGGGTCGCGGTCGTCACGGGGGCCGCTACCGGCATCGGCTTGGCCGCGGCTCGGCGCTTCTGTTCTTTCGGGATGAAAGTGGCGCTGGCCGACAGCGATATCAGCGAGCTCGAGGCTGCTCAGCGGCAGCTATCGGAAGAGTGGGGTGATGGCAACGTGCTCGCCTTACCCACCGATGTCAGCCAGCTCGCCGAGGTCGAGCGTCTGCGCGACTTGGCCTGGGCACGGCTTGGGCCGGTATCGGTCGTCATGAACAATGCTGGCACCGGCCTGGGCGGGGGAGCCTGGGAGCGCTACGACGAGTGGAAGCGCGTTCTCGACGTGAATTTGTGGGGAGTCATCAATGGCGTTCACGCTTTCGTGCCGCGCATGCTCGAGCACCGCTTGGAGGGTTTGGTCATCAACACCGGGTCCAAGCAGGGCATCACCTGTCCCCCCGGCAACACGCCCTATAACGTCAGCAAAGCGGGCGTCAAAGTCCTGACCGAGGCGGTCCAGCATCAGCTGCGTAACACGCCCGGTTGTCGCCTCAGCGCTCACCTGCTCGTGCCCGGCTGGACTGCGACCGCGATCGATCGCAAGGCGACCCGCGATCGGGCACGTCTGGCGGGCGACGCAACGGCCAAGTTGGCCCCAGCTGGGCCCCGCCCAGGTGGCGCATGGACCGCGGATCAAGTGGTAGATTTCCTGCTGGCGGGCATCGAAAAGGGCGACTTTTATATCCTGTGCCCCGACAATGACGTGACTGTCGCGCTAGATCGCAAGCGTATCCAGTGGGCGGCCGGCGATCTGACGGAAGGGCGTCCTCCGCTCTCGCGTTGGCATCCGGACTACGCGGCGGCGTTCAAGCAGTTCGCAGGAAGCTGATGAAAGGGCGCGGGCTAAGCGTCAACGGTCAGGCAGTTGGACCGCCTCGGGTTGCTGTGGCTCGAGTAAATCTGCCAGTGCCGCGCAGGCGGGCAAGAGCTGATGTAGAGCCCCCGCGGGGATATACGGTGGGCTGCCGAAGTCCAAGCGACACACCACCCCTTCGGAGGTTACCGTGATGGACTGCACGTGCCGTGCATATCGCCCCATGAAGGGTGACAAATGTCGACTGGGACCCTCGGTGCTGGCGATGCGCGCCGCGATGTCCTCCGAGGCAAAGCGGGTCTTGAAAAAGCGATCGAAGGCGCGGTCCCCGGAGTATACGGTGACCATGTCGAAAGGTGCCCGGACGGCGTTTTCGTAGGTCCTCAGATCGACATGGGGTGCGCCCTTAAACCTGAGCTTGATCGAACGCTGATCGTCGGGATCAATTCGCACCAAGCGCCGCTCGTACGACCCAGAAAGCGTGCCCACCGCACCTGAATAACGCGGCGGCGTATAATCCAGGCCGAGCTCCCGGGCGAGCTCGGGGAAACGTTGGGCTGCGCGCTTGCGGCCGAGCCTGCGCCGCATGAACGCCCACAACGTGCCCAGAAACATCAAGATGCCGATGGGTAATGCACCATCGAATAGGCCCCCGGGCATGGCGCTCATCGTATACTCGAGCTTAGGCCCTATGCGCCAGCACCCGCTTTGAAAGAAGCAAGGCCCCTTGCGAGCTCAGCGCTGCTTTCGGGCCCGGGCAGCCAGCTTTGCAGCGCGTTGTGCTTCGCGGTGTTCGACCTTCTCGGGGTCCACCAGAAACGCCGACATGCCCTCTCTGGCCTCGAACTCGCCCTTGTAGGTCAGCGCCTTGAATTTGTCCTTGAACGGGCCGATGCGCACGCGGTGCCAAAGTCCTCGATTAGGGACGCGCGCGCCTTCCCGGTACGCCCTGTGGCCTCGCAGTCGAAGCTCCCCCACGTAAGCCTCGGCTTCGCGTTCATCTCGGAAGCTCGCCACCTGGATCTGATACTCGCCAGGGCCACCGGCTTCAGCGCGCTCGCCGCCCGGGGGCAGCTGGGCACGGTCTGCTGCCAGCTCGGTCAAACCGTCTTGGGGCTCCCCAGTCACGCTGGTCGACTCGAGCAGCTTTCCGGCGGGCAGGGGCACGACTGGCAGCTCATCCCCTGGGGGAGGCCCAGCTGGAAGCTCGGCCTCTGGGCGCTCGACAAACGAGCCATCGCGAGCCTTGACCGCGACCAACGCGGTGCTCGGCCTCTCCTTGTCGGTCAAGATCTGGGCGAAGCTGGCATTGTCGCGGCTGAGCTCATGAGGGGGCAGCGAATGCTCCTCCTTGGCTTTCGCGAGCAGGGCTGACAACGGATCTTCAGTGGACTCGACCGCGACCCGTTTCGTCGGCATCGACAGGATCGCGGTGAGCGCCAGAGCCCCGACGCCGAGCGCTCCGAGCAGCCACGGCCCCAGGCCACGCCCGGAGCTGCTGGGGTCTTGCTCTTGAATCTGATCGAGGTGGCGGAGGTCCACGTAAGTATTTACGGCAGCGTGCCGCGCATTCGACACGAGTCTAGCAGGAAATAGTTAAGCAATCGTACGCCATTGGGACAACTTTCTGGAGCGACACGCCGGTTACCCTGCTCGCCCGAACAGCTGCTGCGCCTTCCAGCCCGTCTCTTCGACTTCCCGCCACGGCTGGCTGTCCGCAACGATACCCCCGCCCGTGAAGTAGTGTCCCGAGCCGGCCCGCACGGTCAGCGTCCGGATGGCCATGGCCAACGTCAGCTCGCCGTAGTGCGTGAGGAAGCCAAGGCCCCCCGTGTAAAGGCCGCGACGCTGGGCTTCGAGCTTTGCGATGACCTCCATGGCCCGCACCTTCGGCGCCCCGGTCACGCTACCGCTCGGCAGCATCGCCTCCAGCAGCTCCAATCGCGACACGCCGGGACGCAGCTCGGCCCGCACGTTTGCGCGGCGGTGCCAGACCAAGCCTCGCGACGTTACGACCGGCGGGTGCTGCACCCGAACCGATCCAATTCGGGACACTCGTCCCAAGTCGTTGCGCTCGACATCGATGATCATGCTGAGCTCGGCTTGCTCTTTGGGGTCAGTCGAGAGCTCCGCGAACCAGCGTGCGTCGCTTGCCGCATCAGTGCCGCGCGGCCGCGTGCCTTTGATCGGGCTCGTCAGTAGCCGTCCGTCAGCTCTTTGCTCGAGCAGCAACTCGGGAGAGGTGCTAATGACGCTCACATCACCGACGCGAAACGCTGCAGCGTACGCTGGCCGGGTATCTCGACACAGCGTCCTCAAGATATCCAATGGGCGCGCTTCCACGTGGAGCTCGAGGCGGCGGGCGAGGTTGACCTGGTAAATGTGTCCGGCCGCGATCAAGTCCAGGGCGGCCTGGACGCGCTGCGCGTGCTCGCGCGGAGCTTCGCCCGGAAGGAGCTGCAGGCAGACCTCCCGGGGGCCGCTCTCGGGTGTCCGCAGCAGCTGCCGCGATACGTCATCCACACAGGCGGCGTCGTCGCCCACCACGCTGACCCGCTCCCCAATGCAAACCACCGCGCCAAAGCGCCACCAGATGGGCTCGACCAGATGGGGGACCTCCCTGTCATCGCCTAGCAACCCCAAGCCTGGGCGTTCTAGGGCTCGACGCGACTCATACGGCACGAGCCCAATCCAGCGCGGCACTTTGCCGAGCTCGTTGCGCTGCCGGCACGCCGGGAGCGTGGGCTCGGGATCGAGCTGATGCGATTCAGCCAAGGGGCGTACGGCCAAATATGACGGCCCGGTGCCACAGGCAGACCACAGGAATACCAGCTGGCTTTCGCCCGCGAGGCGACTGGCGAGCCGTATCGGGTTAGGGGCCAGAGGTAGCTCACGGGCGATCAACTTCATGGCTTGGCAAAGGGGTCGACCGGGACGCTGACGATTGGAGTGACGATGGAGCGGGACAGCGGCGCCCTGGGGTTGCTGCTGGGCCAAACGACACAGTCGATGAGGGCTCCGGAGCCACCTACCCGACTGTGCGCCCCGACGACGCTGCGTTCCAGGCAGACGCTCGCCTCCACAGTCGCAGTTGCCGCCACGAAAGACCCGCCCTCATGATTGGAGTGAAGCGTCAACCAGTGCTGGTTCGCGCTCAGGTAGCCGGGGAAGGAGCCCACGTCCCACCACTGGCCGGACGCGGGACATGTGTACACCGGCTCTCCCCGCCGCAGCCGCGGCAAGCAATAATCCCCAATCAGGCAGCCTTGGTCCGGCAACTCCGACAGCGCTCGTGCCCCCAACCCAGCCAACCCGATGTAGTCGCCGGAGCGGACCTCGCTCCCATGGCGTTCGCCGCGAAGCCGAACAACCCGCCCCGTCGCGTCCAGGCCCACGGTCCCCATGCCCCGACTCGGCGCGACAGCCAGGCAGATCCCGGATGTCGCGGCCGCCAAGGAGGAAAGCCCTTCGAGCGGAGGCGCCTCGACCAGGACGTCGCCGTTCCAGATGATGACGGGGGGATCGAGCCAAGGGCGAGCACCGGCGATACCCCCGGCGACACCCCGAATCACAGGTTCGTGAACTAGAGTTAAAGTAATTTGTAAGCCATCAGAATGCTCCGTTATTTTATCGTTCATCCAGTGCGTGTTGGCGACGGCGCTCGAGTAACCCGCCTGGCGCAGCTGCTGGCTGATGTGGGCCAGCACCGATCGATCGCCCACCGGCACGAGAGCCTTTGGCAACTCGTGGGTCAAGGGCCGCAGGCGTTCGCCTAGCCCTGCACACAGGATCATCACGTGGGTCACGGCAAATGGACGGCGCTATATTGGGGCGGCAATGGCAAAGCTCAGGGTGGCTCCGCCGGGGCCATGCTGCGTCGGCGGTCGGCTCGGGGCAAGGGCTCGACGCAAAACTCGCACCCTGCGACTCGGCGTGTTAGTCCGGCGCGCAGTGCGGCGGTTTCGGTTCGGGCTTGGGCTCAGTTTGACGGCAGCGGGCTGGTTGGCCGCCACCGGCGGATCCGTCGCAGGCTGTGGCACCGACGCCGTGGGGGTGTCCGAGTGCAGAGAGTTGGAGCAGGCGCGTTGCGTGGCCGCCGCCTCCTGTGACTTTCCGAATGTCGAGGAATGTCAGCGCTACTATCGCGATCACTGCCTGCACGGTGTGGCCTTGGAAGCGATCCGCGCGGTCGAAGTCGATGGCTGCGTCCGCGCGATCGAAAGCGCTGGAAGGTGTGCGGCCGAGCAAGGTGGAGCCACCGCGCCGAGCGCTTGCGCGGAGCCTTTGCAAACGGTGGGCAACGTCACGTCCATCTGTGCCGTGGTGCTTCAGCCGGAAGGCGCATCAGCCTGTGCGTTCCTCGGTCCCATGCCTGCACCGTTGCCGTCCTCACCCGTCGTGGTGGGCGACGCGGGGGGGTCGTGAGCGCATCTTGCGGTGTCACTTCCAGCCGCTTGAAGCCGTGTTTCGCCTCGGCCATCGGCATGTTCTGGGTGACCGTTGGGCTGGGCGCCTGTTCGGGGCCACCCGCCGAGTCGCCCAATGCCGTCGTTAGCGAAGGGCCCGAAGCGGCCATACTGAGGATCGCCAGTAGCTGGGAAGCGCGTTACGCCGAAAAAGGGCTGCGCTCGAGCCCAAGCCCCATTGCTTCCTTCGACCGCCAACTCGTCAGCCGGTTGGAGTTGGTTCCGGGGCAGGCGACCACGACGGAGCGGCTGAGCTTCGAGGAACGTTTCATGCTGCGTGATGGAAGCGCGGTCCGTTGCACCGGCAGCCTCGATGCGGAGCTCGGCGTGGCTTATGAAAGAAGGGCAGGGGAGCCAACGCTGACCTTGACCTGGCCAGTGCTGGAGCGGCCGCGGGAGTGCGATGCGCCGAGCGTGCCCGCCGTGTTCGAGCGCCCTGCGGGGCAAGGCCGTTTCGTGTTGCGCTCGGATCAGCTGGTAGGTGTAGAGCCGGCTCGAGAGAGGCGCACTTTCCTGCCAGCGGACTGACAGGCCGCAGGCGGCGCGTCGTCAGTCTACTTTGAAGTGATCCCGTAGCGATATCGCGCGGGACGCGCTATGTCCGCCGCCATGAAGCGTTGGCAGAGCGCGTGTGTATTGGCGGCCCTGGGCGTTGGGGCGTGCAGCGACGCGCGTCTCGTCGACGGCTTTTCGGAAGGCCAAACCCGGATCCGGGTGTCTCCCGCGGCTTTCGTCGGTGCAGTACCGTGTCTGCGCGGAGCAACAGGTGCTCTGCACGACTACGTGGCCAGTCTCCAGCAGGTGCAGGCGGACGGCCAAGTGGTCGGGGCTGACGGCGGAGCGTCGACAGCGCTCGTTTCCGGGCCCGTCCCCTGCGATCGGGCCGTGCTATTTCCCGGCGTCGCCGGTCAACTGTACACCGCCGAAATTTTCGGGTTCGATCGCAATCTGACGGAGGCGGAAGCGCCAGAGGCGTCACCCCGTTGGCTGGCAGTCTGCGGGCAAGGGAGCCCATTGGCAGAATCGGATGCAGGGGTTGATCCTCTAGGCCCCACGCTTGCCGTACGCGGGGCCACCGTGGCGCTAGGCGGCTGCACGGCCTTTTCGGAGCTGACACCAGGCGCCGGGCGGAGCCAGCTTGCAATCGATGTCGACTCCGCTTTGGGTGATCTCTCCTGCGGTTCCGGCCCGGGTCGAGTTGGGTTCCTGCAGGCGGCGCTCGGGCCTTCGCGGGCCTTCGCGCTCTGCGGGGAGCCGTTGGTTCTGCAAGTCGACGGTCCCGCGCGCTACCACACGGTAATTCTCACCGGATTTGAGCTTGGACCTGATGCCGGAGTCGCGTTCATGGACGGGGGGATGCCGAGCGGTCCGCCCACTGCGCTGGACGCCGGGCCCGCGCCTACGGACGCCGCTGTGGATGCTGCTCCTGGCGAAGCAGGTGCAGCACCCAGTACCCCTGAACCTGCAGATGCGGCGGTTTCTGCTGACGCGGGTCGCAGCGAGGCCGGGATTCCGCAGCCCACCTGGGTAGGGATTCCGCGTTGGCGGAGCGAATGCATCGGCAGGTCGCTGCCGGGGGTCACCAGTCTTGCCACTTGTGAGGCGTTGCAGCCACTCGCGCCCTGATCTCGCCGAGAGTTGCGCGCGGCTCCGTAGACCGCTACCACGTGACCAATGTCCAAATGGGATGGCCAGTCCAGTCAGGTGACGGCCCTGCCCAAACCGGGCCCGATGCTGAAGGCCATTCTCCTCACGCTGCTGGGCGTGTGGCTGATGTTCGCCATGGCCATGAACTGGGGCAACGCCGATCCGGCGCTGTTTGAGTTGTTCGTGGCCAGCGCCGAGCGGGTGCTTTCCGGTCAGGTGTGGCGGCTTTTGACGGCGCCATTGATCCACATGCCGAACGATCCCTGGCACGTGGTGGGGGTACTGATCGGTCTCTACTTCCTCGCACCCAGTTTGGAATCACGTTGGGGCGGACGCCGGCTGCTCGTGTTCCTGTGGTCGTCTGCGGTGTTGGCCTACTCGTGTCAGCTGCTCGTAGAAGTGATCTTGCCGAGCAGCATCTCGAGCAAGCTCAGCATGGGCTATTGGTTCGGATCGGTGCCCGTGATCGAGGCCGTGGCCGTGGCGTGGGCGCTCAACTTCCGTGGTCAAACCGTGCGGCTTTTTTTCGTCCTGCCGGTGACCACCCGGGGGCTACTGGCATTCGTGATTGGCTTCAGCGTACTGAGGTTGATCGCGGTCCAGCAGGCACCTGAGGGACTGATTTCGCCGTTTGGGGGCTTGGCCGCCGGTTGGTTATTGGGCGGAGGTACACCCTCACCGGCGCGTCGGCTCTATTTGAAATTCCGCTACTCGCGACTGGAGCGGGAGACCGCTCGGGTGCGCGAAGAGCGCGCCCGACGGGTCAAGAACGCTCCGTTTTCCGTGATCAAAGGCGGGCAGGGGCGTCGCGAGGATGATGACGATGATGACGGCCCGGGGGGTCAGTATTTGAATTGAGTGGGGTCGGCTCCGTTCATCCGGGCTAGAAATGTGCTAGGCAGCCCCGCATGCGAGTGCTCTTGGATGCGGCCGGTGTCAGCCGGGGGCTGACGCGTGTGGCCGGACAGGTTGTCGAGCGGCATCGGGGCCTGCACGAGCTCGTGCTGATTGGAATTCGGCGCGGCGGTGTCCCGGTGGCAGAACGCCTGCGCATCTGCCTAAATCGGCTCGAGCCCGGGGAGATCCCCATGGGAACGGTCGACATCACCCTCTACCGGGACGACGCATCGTCGGCCATGCCCAATCCGCGCATCGGGCCGAGCCAAATTCCGGTGTCTTTGGAGCGGCGCAGAGTGCTCTTGGTCGATGACGTGATCGGCACTGGCCGCACCGTGCGAGCGGCGCTGGACGCGATTCTGGATTACGGCCGGCCGCGTTCGGTGGAATTGGTCTCGGTCATCGATCGGGGCGGGCGCGAGCTGCCCATTCAACCCGATTACTGTATTTACGCCAGTCTGGTCAGCCCTGACGACCGGGTCGATGTGATCGAAGAGGGCGGGCAACTCGTGGCTGTGGTTCAGCCGCTGGTGGTCCAGCCAGAGGGCTCGAGCGCCATGTCAGCGGGCAGCACCGCTCGGCGGGGCGAATCATGACGGGGCGTTCTGCACGCCACCTGCTGGGGATCGAAGGTCTGTCGAAACAGCGAGCGTTACAGATCTTGGATACGTCTCGCGCCTTTTGGGAGATGAACCGCCGGAGTGTGAAGAAGGCCCCGACGCTGCGCGGTAAAACGGTCATCAATCTTTTTTTTGAAAATTCGACCCGCACGCGCACCTCGTTCGAGCTCGCCGGCAAGCGCCTGAGCGCCGATGTCGTCAACATCAGTGTGGCCACTTCCAGCGCCAAGAAGGGCGAAACCCTGCGGGATACGCTGTCGACGCTGGACGCCATGTCCCCCGACGTGGTCGTGATCCGGCACGCTGCTTCAGGCGCCCCTCACTATCTGGCCCAGCGCAGCCGCGCCGCTGTCATCAATGCGGGCGATGGCCTGCACGAGCACCCCACGCAGGCCTTGTTGGACGCATTTACGATTCGCCAGCACAAGGCATCCTTTGAAGGGCTCAAGGTCTTGATCTGTGGGGACATCACTCATAGCCGCGTGGCGCGGTCCAACATCCTGCTACTCAACTTGCTGGGCGCGGAGGTGCGGGTAGCTGGGCCACGCACGCTATTGCCTCGTGACGTTGCTTCGCTTGGCGTGCGCGTTTTTCATGACTTTTCGTCAGCTCTAGCCGGCGCTGACGTCGTGATGACGCTGCGCATTCAGCAAGAGCGCCTGGTACATGCGCTCTTGCCCAATACGAGGGAATACTCGCGCACCTTTGGGCTCGACGCCTCCCGGCTGGCGCTAGCAGCGAAGGACGCCATCGTCATGCATCCGGGTCCGCTCAACCGCGGCGTCGAAATTAGCGACGAGGTGGCCGACGGTCCACAAAGTGTGGTGCTCAACCAAGTCGAAGCTGGAGTAGCGGTCCGGATGGCGGTGCTCTACCTGTATGTGCCCGGGGCTGAAGCTGAAGCGGCAGCCGCCCTTGCCTGAAATCACAGTGGGCGAGTAGTAAAAACACGGAAACCGTGGCTTAGATATCTTCGATACGCATGAAGCGGGGAGGGCGCTTCATGAATGGCGCGTCAACCACGGCGTTTATGGCTGCCCTTACCGCACCCTCACGACAGCGGTGGCTAATGATGAGGATGGGTACAGCGTCACCACTCTTGACGGCTCGACCCTCTTGAACCATCTGCTCGACACTCACGCCGCGTGTGCCGAGGGCACTGGCAATCTTGCCGAGCACCCCCGGATCGTCCCCGACGTCGAACCTCAGATAGTACCGGGCCTCGAGGTCGTCGAGCGGCACCAGCGCCCGCGGTATCGGCTGGATTTGACGGGTCGCCATGCCCGAAACGTGGGCGAGCCGTGCGCGCGCCACGTCCACGAGATCCGACACGACGCTGACCGCAGTAGGCATCTCGCCGGCCCCCCTGCCCACGAGCAGGCACGGCCCGAGGGCGCGCCCCTGGATATACACACCGTTGAGCACGTCATTGATGTTGGCCAACACGCTGGAGGTGGGGACCATCGCCGGGTGTACGCGAAGCTCTACGTCCCGCCCTTTGAGCCGACCGATGGCGAGATGTTTGATATTGAAATTGAAGCGCTCGGCGAGCCGAAAATCGACGTCGTCGATCTGCCGGATGCCCTCGACGCTGACCTGGTCGACGTTGATGGCCGCCCCAAATGCCAACATGCTGAGCACGACGAGCTTCTGAGCCGCATCGTGGCCGTCCACGTCCATGCTGGGATCCGCTTCGGCGTAGCCGAGCCTTTGCGCATCCGCGAGGATGGAATCAAAGCTCCCACCCTCGTTACGCATGCGCGTCAAAATGTAGTTGCAGGTGCCATTGAGGATCCCATGGACACTCACGACACTGTCCCCGGTCAGCGCTTCTCGGAGCGTGCGGATCACCGGGATCCCCCCGCCTACCGCGGCCTCGAAGGCCAGGTCGACCGAGTGCCGCGCCGCCGTGCGCAGCAGCGCCGGCCCATGTTTGGCGAGCAACAGCTTGTTGGCAGAAACGACCGCCTTGCCGGCTGACATGGCGCGCTCCAAATAACCCCGAGCGGGCTCCTCTCCCCCCATCACCTCGATGACGATATCCACGCTAGAATCACCGAGGAGGAGCTCTGGATCCGTCGTGATCCACTCCCTCGCGACTTCCTCGGGGCGGGGCCGATCGGGGTGACGGACCAGGACGCGGCTGATCTGCACCGGAGCACCAATTCTCGCCGCCAGCTGATCAGCGTTATGGGAAAGCAGGCGCGCCACGCCGCCACCCACCGTACCGCATCCCAAGAGGCCAACCTTCAACGCTGGAAGACTACTCACGTGCCACCTTCATCATCGAGCCCAGCATCGGACTCGGAACGGCATAGCACGCCAAGCGCCATGAACGCCCAAATTCCGGGCTCGATGACCTTGGCCTGCGGGTCTAGCAGCCAACTCGTGCCCGAATGCCGAGGTGACAGCCGAGCGACGCGGCCCACGCGGGCGGCGTCACCTATTCGACTCAATCACTAGCCGACTCAATCACTAGAGCCGATTCAGTTGGTCTGAGTAGCTGCAGCTTCCTGAGCCGCCATCCGCTCGACCCACTCTTGCGAGGGTTGCGGCTCCCGCTCGAGCGCTGCCTTGAGCACCTCATCCAGGCGACTGGCTACGATGAACTCGAGCTCGTCGCGCACCTCACGCGGAATCTCCTCGAGATCCGGCTTGTTGCGTTCGGGCAAAATGATGCGTTTGATACCGGCTCGGTGTGCGGCGAGCACCTTCTCCTTGATGCCGCCAATTGGCAGCACCCGACCGCGTAGCGAGAGCTCACCCGTCATGGCGACGTCGTGGCGCACCCGAATACCGGTGAGGAGCGAGACCAACGCGGTGAACATGGTGATGCCCGCGCTGGGACCGTCCTTGGGCATTGCGCCGGCCGGGATGTGGATATGGATGTCGCTCTTCTCGATGAAATCACGTGCGATGTCGTACTTCTCGGCGTTGCTGCGCACATAACTCAGCGCGGCCTGCGCGCTCTCCTTCATCACATCGCCCAACTGACCTGTCAGCTGTAGCTTGCCGGTGCCAAACATGCGCGTCGCTTCGATGAAGAGGATCTCACCCCCTGCGCTGGTCCAGGCAAGACCCGTCGCCACACCCGTTTCCTCGGTGCGTTCGGCGACTTCGCTCGAGTATTTGGTCGGTCCGAGGAAGGTGCGCACATCGTCTTCGCTCTTCACTACCCGGGGTGTGTGATCACCTTCGGCGACCTTGACTGCCACGCCGCGAATCACGCTGGCCAATTGGCGCTCGAGGGAACGGACGCCGGCCTCTCGCGTGTAGTGTTCGATGATCTCCTCGATGGCTTCGTTGGTGATATCGAGCCGCTCTTCGGTGAGACCATGCTCTTCCAGCTGCTTCGGGATGAGATGGCGCCGCGCAATCGCCAATTTCTCGCGGCGTGTGTAGCCGGGCAGATCCAGCACTTCCATACGATCGCGCAGCGGGGGCGGGATCGGATCGGCCATGTTGGCGGTCGCCACGAACATCACCTTGGATAGGTCGTACGGGATCTCCAGGTAGTGATCCGCGAAGGCGTTATTTTGCTCCGGGTCGAGAACCTCGAGCAAGGCCGCGCTCGGGTCGCCGCGGAAGTCGTGCCCAATCTTGTCGACCTCATCCATCATGAACACGGGGTTGATGGTGGCGGCTTTTTTCATGCCCTGGATGATCTGACCCGGCAACGCTCCAACGTAGGTCCGGCGGTGACCACGGATGGCGGCTTCGTCGTGCACGCCACCGAGGGATACGCGCACAAACTTTCGGCCGATGGCGCGTGCAATGCTCTTCCCGAGCGAAGTCTTACCGACGCCTGGAGGCCCGAGCAGGCAGAGGATGGGCCCCTTCTTGTCTTTCTTCAGCTTGCGTACAGCCAAGTACTCGACGATGCGCTTCTTGACCTTCTCGAGCCCATAGTGGTCCTCATCCAGCACCTGACGGACCTCGCTGATTTCCATGTTGTCGTCAGTGGACTCGTGCCACGGCAGATCCAAAATCCAATCCAGATAGGTCCGGACTACCGTGTACTCCGCGCTTCCGACCTGCATCGTACGCAGGCGCTTGAGCTGCTTCTTCGCCACCTGATCGGCTTCACTCGGCAACTCGGCCTTGGAAATGCGCTCCTCCAGCCCATCCAGGTCTCCCTGATCTCCCTCGTCTTCGCCGAGTTCTTCCTTGATGGCCTTGAGCTGTTGCCGCAGCACGTACTCGCGCTGGTTTTTGCCCATCTCTTCCTTGATTTGGGAATTGATGCGCTCGCGCATTTTCAAGATCTCTAGCTGACGCGTGAGTAGGCGCAGGACCTTGCGGATGCGCTCCTTGATGTCGACGGTCTCAATCAGCTGCGACTTCTCTTCCACGGGTGCATCGAGGTTCGCCGCAACTAGATCTGCGAGCGCGCCAGGAGCCTGAATCGAATCGATGAGCGACGCCGCCTCACGCGGCAACTCGGGCATCAATTGAATCACCTGTTTGGCCACGTCTCGCAGGCTCATGGCAAGCGCTTCGGCCTCGACGTCCTCGAGCGAGGGTGACTCCACCCGCTGGACCTTCGCCCTCAAGTAGGGAGTGGTCTGCGTCATGTCCGAAAGGCGAATGCGCACCAGCCCCTGAAGAATCAGAGAGTAGTTGCCCGAGCTGTGTTTCAGGGCCTTGAGCACGCGGGCGGCGCAACCCACCGGATACAGGTCATCCGCACCAGGATCGTCCGTTGCTGGGTCTCGCTGAGCGAAGATCGCGATCACGGGTGAGGCCTGGTTGTGCACTTCCTCCACCAGGGCCACGGACTTTTCGCGACCCACGTCGAAGGGTGCGACCGCGCCGGGGAAAAGGACGGCATTTCGGATCGGAAGCACCGCGAGCTCGTCTCCGAAGCGCATTTCCTCTTCGGTCGGGGGCGGCGCGGGAGTGGGGGGCATTTTCTTAGTGCTCATATCAATTCCTGGAGGGCGACGGTGTATTGAGAGATGCGAGAATGTGCGGCACTACCAATGCTGTCCGTTTTCGTAGATCGGAAGCTAATCATGGTGAACGGCCGACGCTATCATTTCGCTCTGAAAATCCTCTCTAGCCCGAAGCGGCCGCGAGCGCGCAAGGCCTGAGGGCGACAAAGTTACCGAGTCGAGTATTGCTGAGCAGTTTTGGCCAGATGGCCCGTGCCGCCCTGTGGCCTCGGGAGCTCTTGACTCGTAGCAACTGTGGCCCTCTACCCATGAGGCGGTTATGAAGCGATGAATGACGATGCGCGCGGTATTCTTCGGAACCCCGGAGTTCGCTGTGCCGTCCCTGTCAGCGCTCCACGAAGCGACGCGGGTCATCGGAGTGGTGTGTCAGCCCGACCGGCGATCGGGGCGCGGCATGAAGCTGCAAGCCTCACCCGTAAAGGTGAAGGCAACGGAGCTCGGCGTGCCAGTATATCAGCCGCTGCGCGTCAAAAACGGTGAGCTCGAGAGCTGGCTTCGGCAACTGCAGCCCGACGTGGCCGTGGTTGCTGCGTACGGGCGCATTCTACCGGCCGCGGTGCTCGCCGTGCCGAAGCACGGCTGCCTCAACCTGCATGCTTCGATACTCCCGTCCTACCGTGGTGCTGCGCCCATTCAATGGGCGCTCATGCAGGGCCAATCCGAAACGGGAATATCGCTCATGCACATGGACGAAGGCATGGATACGGGAGCTGTCTATGCCGTGCGCCCGCTCGCCATCTCCCCCGGCATGAACGCAGGTAAGCTGACCGCAGCCCTCGCCGACGTGGCGGCCGACGTGGTCAAACATGAATTGCTCGATGCCGTCGCGGGGCGCTTGATCGCCGTTCCTCAGGACCACGCCTCGGCCACGTTCGCCCCGCCCATTTCGCGGCAAGATCTGTGTATCGACTGGGGGCGTTCCAATGTCGACATTCTCAATCAGGTCCGTGCGTTTGCCCCCACGCCGGGTGCCTTCACCTTGGCTGGCGAACGGCGGTTGAAGATTTTGGAGGCCGGCCTGGGCTCGAGCGGCCAGCAGGGCCCTCCGGGTGAGGTACTGAAAACCGGGCGGCTCACGTCTGTGGAGGTTGCTTGTGGCAACGGGACGCTGGAGCTACTTCGCGCAGGTGTCGAAGGTCGCAACATGCAAGCCGCTCGCGATCTAATCAATGGCCGTTTAATCGAAGTCGGGCAGCGGTTGGGCTCGGCGGTGGGGCGCCGTGAGCAGTGACGGTAGGGGTTATCCGCAGAGCGAAATATTGCTCCGCTCAATCCGGACGGAGTTTCCTTCTTTCCACATCGTGCCGAAGGCGGGCAACGCCCTGTCCGTCGCGATAGATGTTGCGCTCAAGCTCATCACCCTAGGTGCGCAGCGCCACTACTTGACCCGCTATCACACCGTGCTCGGCTACACGCTGTACGTTCCCGCAACCTGGGCATCCATGTCGGATATTGCGCGCGTCATCTTGCTGCGTCATGAGCGCGTCCACCTTCGGCAGCGCCGGCGTTATGGGTTTGTCTTGTTTGCGTTTCTCTACCTCGTGCCATTTTTGCCGCTGGGTTTGGCGTATGGGCGGGCGCGCCTGGAGTGGGAAGCCTATCGCGAAACGCTGCGCGCGACGGCCGAGCTCAAAGGGTTGGCGGCTCTCGACGACGGGGCACTGCGCGAGGAAATCGTGCGTCGTTTCGTGGGCGGAGACTATGGGTGGATGTGGCCATTTCCGACCCGCATTCACCGCTGGTTTGACCAAGCCATCTCAGAGCTGGCGAGCGAGGCGTCCGCACCGGGCAATACCGTCGAACGCGCTAGCCCTACGCCCGGGCCGGCCGGAAGTTCATGAAGCCGCGAGCGTCCGTTGCCGGCCGCCTTACAGGGGTAAAACGCTGGGTTTTAATACTGAACTAGCTCGCCAGCTCGCTGAATAGTGTGCTAGTTACGAACAAGCTCGGGCGCTCTGCTCGTGGTTTTCTCGGTTACGTTGCGATTGATTGGACTAAGTAATTTGGTTCCCCAGGCTCGGGTGCGCCGTTTCAAGGCTGGCACGCGCTCGTCCGGTCCGGGTGGGTGTGGCCGAGGTTGAGGTAGGGTCGGCAGGGTTGCGCCCGGCGCGCTAAGATTGAACGCCGTGATCCCGAATGCCGTGATCCCGAAGCAGTGATCCCGAAGCAGTGATCCCGAATGCAACGATCCCGAATGCAGTCAAACGACAAAGGCCGAATGTGAAGATTTCCTGCCCCACGTGCGCGGCCAAGTATTCGGTCGCTGACGAAAAAATTCAGTCGCGTCTCGCCAAGATACGCTGCCGAAAGTGTAGCTCCACCATCGTCATCGACGGTACGGCGAGTCCAGCAAGCGTTTATATCGGCGATGCTGCCGCCTCGGTGAGCGGGCCGCCGCATGACTTGGGCACAGGTGAAGCTTCACCTGGCAGCTCGCGGTTTGGCGGCGGTGGCTTTACGGACCCAACCCCCTCCACTGAGCCGGTGGGTCCCGCCGCTGACGAGTATGCCGTCGACATCGCCGACAACGACCAGCGCAACATGACAATCCACCAGATTGTCGGTGCGTACAATGAGGGGATCATCACCGCGGACACCTATATCTGGAAAGAGGGTATGGCCGACTGGCAAACCCTCGCGGAGGTGAAAGCAGTCGCCAACGCACTGCATGCCGCCGCTCGGCCTGTCGCTGCTGCAGCCATGCCGGCCGCGGTGCGGCGCGCGGATCATGGCGCGTCGGCGGACTTGTTTGGGAGCATCGATACAGCGGGCGGTGAGGACGACATCACGACGAGCGCGCCCGACGCCGCTCCCATGATGAGTGCGGGCACCGGTGCGCGCAATGAATCATCAGTCTTGTTTTCGTTGAGCGCATTGACCGGGACGCCCGCCTCCAGCCCACCGCAGGGCGGAGGTGGCAGGCGCAGGGGCGCCGATGACTCTGGGTTGATCGACCTTCAGGCCCTCACCGCGGCCGAGGCGGCAGGTGGGGGCGGTGGTTTTGCGGCATCAGCCCATCCCTTTGGCGCATCGCCGTTAATTTCAGCGCCGCTCGGTGGCGTGAGTGGCCCAGCCTTGGGCTCTGGGCTGGCGTCTGGTTACGGCAGGCGTTCCGGCAGCCGCACCTTGGTCATTGCCGCCACCGTGCTGGCCATCAGTATCATTGGAGGGGCAGCCGCAGTCGTCGTGAACCGCGGCGGCGCAGTGGATGCGGGGCCGACGTCGTCGCTCGACAAGGCGGCTGCCGCGGGCACCGAAAAGGTAGCCGCTGACCCGAGCGAGCCTGTGGGTGCCGAGCCTGCTGGTGCCGAGCCCGGCGGGCCGGGGACAGAAGCCGCGGGTGACTTGGTGGCTGCAGACGAGCTGCCCACCGCGGCGCCGGAAACCGCAGTGGTCAAAGCGCCAGTAGCTCGGCAGGCGTCCAGGGTGGCGAGGACTCCGTCGTCTCCTACCCGTGCGAAGACACCCGCGCCCGCACCCGAGCCCGAACCCGAGCCCGAGGCCTCCAAACCCGCGCCGTCCAGCGCCAGCTCGTCAGCGAGCGGCGAGGAAAAAAAGAAGAAAAAAAAGGCTGGGCGCTGCGAATGCGCGCCGCAGGACCTGATGTGCGCGATGCGTTGTTCCGCAAAGAAGTAACGCGGTCAGGTGTCCATGCTGTGGGGCGCCGAGCGCGAGGTCGACCCCTAATCTGCGAATACAGCGGGGACCGTGAGCCGGAGCGGCCCCCGAGGCGTAGATACTTCGGAAATGGACCCTCGGCGGTCGCTGGTACCCGAACGGATGTAGCCGTCGGCGCGGACTAGGGCGAAGGGCACGCGCGGCGCAGGCGCGTGCGAGCCTGTCGGAACGATCAGGACTCCAACCTCCAAGAGCTCCTCGGGCGCGGGTTGCGAGCTGCTGGGCACCGTTCGGGCGCACTCGGCAGCAACGCTTCCGCTCGCATCCTTGGCGGCGCAGCGCTCGAGTGAGCCCGTAGTCCCCTGTGCCCAATGAGGTTGGTCGCGAATTAGCCGCGCCGCTGCCAACCGCACCTCGTCCGAGGGATGGTGCTCGAGGAGCCAAGCCGGTGCGCCCGAGCTCGTGCATTGAGCCGCGCTCATTCGCAGGCCTGTCAGGGCGTTCACTCGTACGTAACTGCGCGCGTCAGTCAGTGCTCGGCACATGTTCACCGCGACGTCGCGCCCAACACGTTTGGCCAGCCGTGCCAGAGCGGCCACCGCGTTCGCCGCAACCGCGATGTCGCGATCGTCGACCAACGCCGCTACAACCTCCAGGTCAGTGGCCAGGCCGACGGCCCCCAACGACCAGACCGCATTGGCACGGACCGAGCCGTCCTCGTCACGCGCCAAAACTACGAGCGAGTCGTGCGCTTCGGAGTGACCTCCAAGGGCTTCGGCTAGCTTGGCACGGCTGGCCTTTGCCAACACCGGGAGTAGCTCGACGAAGGGCATGAGGCCACGCGCTGCCGGCACGCGCGCGAGCGCTTCGATGAGAGCATCCTTGACGGACCCGGAGCTCGTGTGAAACAGCCGCACGACGCGACTGAGCTGTGCCTGGGACGGCGCATGGGCAAGGGGACCGGCCAGAGCCACGGCCAGGGTCTCGTGATGGGAGCGAGGCGTCGTCTCGAAGCGCTTCAGAAGCACCTCCAAGCTTTCGCGACTGCCGACTCGCCGCAGCGCGATGGCCGCGGTCCAGCGCGTGGGAAAATGTGGCGAATCCAGTGCAGACAGCAGCACCGCGTCAGCGCCAGCTGGCCCGAGCTGGCCCAGGGCTTCCAAGGCAATCGCTCGGAGGTATTCGTCGTTGGCGTTGGCCAACGGAATCAAGCTCGCGGCGGCGCGCGGGCTCCCGGTGCGGCCCAACAGGCCGATCAGCGCAGCCTGCTCCAACCGAGCGCCGTGCGCTCGGTTCAGTGCCAAGACGATGGGCTCGACCGCCAGTCCGAGCTCGCGATCGGGCATCAATAGCCGGTTGGCGGCGTCGATGGCAGCGCGACGCTCGGCCGGAGCGGCCGACGTCAGGTACTCGAGCACGGTGGGCAAGGCCGTCGAGGCCCCAGCGCGCCCGAGCGCCGTCAGTGCAACTTGCGGGCTACCGAGGCCTTGCCTGAGCGCTAGCTCAATCAGCGTTTTCGCCCGTTCGCCCCCGATGGATCCGAGCGCCCCGAGGCAGCTCTCGGCGCCACCCGCCTGGGTCGGCTGGAACACGCAGCGCTCGAGGCTTGGAATGGCGATTTCTCCGGCGTGGCTGAGCGCTCGCTCGATACGATCCCGAAAGCGGCGAGCGTGGGTCGTGGCGCGGAGAATTGCTTCCACGCTACTGACGGTGGCAATCGACCCAAGCGCATCCAGGGCCGCCCCTTGCACGTCTGAATCTGTCTCGGTCTCCAGCAAGGCACCGAGCGACCAAACGGCGTCGTGGGCTCGCAATTGACCGAGCGAAAGGGCGGCCGCGGCTCGTACTTGGGCGTCTCCATCTCCCAGCGCCACGATCAATGCGCTCGTCGCTCTGGGATCTCTCAGCGTACCCAGCGCCGCCGCAGCTTGACGCCGGAGGGCAGCGCGCTGCTCCTGAATTCTACCAATCAGCGGGACCACGGCCCGCCGATCCCCGAGATCTTCCAGCGCGGCGATCACGGCATGGCGCACCTCTGGGTCGCCATCGTCCAGGTGCCCCAGCAGGAACAGGCTGGCTTCCGGACTCCGAGAGTTACCGAGTGCAAGAGCAGCTGCCGCCCGCACCGAGGGCTCGGGGTCTTCCAGCACGCGCCCCAGACCCGAAACGCTGCTCGGGTGCGGTAGCACGGCGAGGACTTCTGCGGCTGCCGCTCGAACACGGGCATCAGGGTCGCTGAGCCATTTGGCGACCCGCGACCCAGCATCGGGCAAGCGAATCGAGAGCGCTGCATCAGCGACCGCGAGGCGTACCTCCGGATCGGGGTCGGAGAATAGAGTCGGTAACAGACGCCGCTGGAGAGCTGAGGGCAAGCGCCTGAGCTCCACGGCCGCTTGTCGACGGACCTCGATATCTTCGGCGCTGAGCTGCCGCTCTAGCGCCTCGATCGTTCCCGGCCAAACCAGCTGCTCGCCAACCGTATTGACTCCGCTCGCGCTGGCACGCCCGGCCACCACGACCAGCGCGACACAGCACGCCATCGAGAGGCCTTTTCTGAAGTGCGCCACGCCTCGAGCGTAGCAGAATCAGCCGAGGGGTGGATTATTCGGCGTCGGGCGCTGCAAACGCTGCGGCAGCTACATGCGAGCTGTCGAGCAGCGCGCCTGCCCCTGTCCGCCAGGCCTCTAGCGGGAGGCCCGCAAAGGGACTGAGTGAATCGCGAGCTGGAGCGCCCAGCCGAGGATCGAGCCGAGGATCGAAATTATCACCCAACACCCGCAGCATCAGCGCGGCGTGACGTGCTGCCTCGGGTGTATCCACGTCGATCCAGGGTGCGCCACAAATGTCGCTAGCAAAGAACTCGCCGCGGCGACTCAACGCCTGCACTCCATCGCTCAATGAGCAATCACCTTTGGAGCGAAAGACGTGGTCCAAAGCGTCGATTAGGCTTTCACCGATGCGAAAAACGCCCGCGTCGAGCGCATTGTACGTCGGTAGTGATTTGGAAATTTCTACAATGCGGGTTCCCTCGACTCTTACCTTCGTGGCGTCGTCGATATCAAAGCAACGCGCGATATCGTAATCGACGCCCAACACACAGGAGCCTTCGGGAAACTCCGGGGAGAGCACGGCGTCGACTACGCGTGGAGAGTACAGGTGGTCCGCCATCGACAGCACGCAGCCGGCTCGCACGAATTCACGCGCTGCCAACACCGAAACGCCGTTGCTCTTGGCGTACTGCTCGTTGAGCACGTAGCTGAGGCTCAGGCCAAGCCCGGTTTGTTGATTGAGCGAGTGGCGAATTTGATCGGCTTGATGCCCGAGCACGATGGCCGCGTGTTCGATGCCACTCGTGGCCAGGCCGCGCAGCACTCGAACCAGGAGTGGGACGCCTCCGACCTGGCGCAAAGGTTTTGGGCAATTGTCTGCCTCCCTCAGGCGAGAGCCGAACCCCGCGGCCAATACAACTGCACACTTGATCGGTTGCCCTGTCATTTGACGTCCTTTGGCCAGCGCCTGAACCACTCGACAGGGGCCGTATCATGACCTCGACCAAGGACCAAATATCTTTTCTAATCAAATAGTTAGCGGCACTTTCGGTGTCTTCAAAGCACCACACTGTCGCAAAATGGCCACACCACGACGGGGGACGGTAACGGTCGTGGCGAGTTCGCTAGTTCCCATAGTATTTCAAATGTTTAGAGCTCTCGTGGAGCCCAAACCCGCGAGACGGTGTAGGCGAGGGTGTGTGTCATTGGCTACGCAGTTCGTGGGCCGATTCGCTCGAGCGTCACCTCGCCCTAAGTCACCCCCCAAGGGTAAGCAAGTGAGTCCTGCGCGTGAGCCCACGTCCGATTGCACACGTCACGGGGAGCTGGTAGCCAACACGCAATGAAAGCTCCGCATAGCCTGAGTCCTCCCGACGGTAAGCTCGCAGTGTTCCTGCCCGGCCTTGGCGCAGTGGCGACGACGTTCGTTGCCGGTTGCTTACTCGCTCGCAAGGGGCAAGGCGTGCCCATCGGCTCGCTCACTCAGATGGGAACGATACGCCTCGGCAAACGCACCGAGAACCGCGTGCCGAAGATCTCGGAGTTCGTACCGCTCGCTTCGCTTTCGGATCTCGTATTTGCCGCCTGGGACCTGTTTCCCGATGATGCCTACGAAGCCGCGGCGAATGCCAAGGTGCTCGAAGCCCGCCACCTCGACCTCGTAAAATCGGAGTTGCAGCTCATCAAGCCGATGAAAGCCGTATTTTACCCAGAATACGTCAAGCGCCTCCACGGTACTCACACCAAATCAGCGGCGACCAAGGCAGACATGGTCGAGGCGGTGCGTGAAGACATTCGTCGCGTGCTCGAGACCACAGGTGCTAGCCGGGGTGTCGCGGTGTGGTGCGGCTCGACAGAGGTCTACATCGAGCCAGGTGAGGTCCATCAGAGCATCAAGAATTTCGAGCAAGGTTTGCTAGATTCGGATCCCAAGATCAGCAGCAGCCAGATCTACGCTTGGGCCTGCCTCAAGGAGGGCGTTCCCTACGCGAACGGTGCTCCGAACCTCGAGGTAGATTTCCCCGCTGCCCACGCGCTCGCTCGCGAAACTCAAACCCCCATTGCGGGTAAGGATTTCAAGACCGGTCAGACGTTGATGAAGACCATCCTTGCCCCTGGCCTGAAGGCGCGCCTGCTTGGGCTCAAAGGTTGGTTCTCCACCAATATCCTTGGCAATCGGGACGGTGAGGTGTTGGACGACCCGGATAGCTTCAAGACCAAGGAGGTCAGCAAGCTCGGTGTGCTGGAACACATCTTACAGCCGAGCGTGTATCCTGAGCTGTATGGCAACATCTACCACAAGGTCCGGATCGAGTATTATCCGCCGCGCGGCGATGCCAAAGAGGGCTGGGACAACCTCGATATTACCGGCTGGCTCGGTTACGACATGCAGATCAAGGTCGATTTTCTGTGTCGCGATTCCATCCTCGCCGCGCCGATCGTGCTCGATCTCGTGTTGTTCATGGACCTGGCGAAGCGAGCCGGCTTCTCCGGCGTTCAGGAGTGGCTGAGCTTCTACTTCAAGAGCCCGATGACAGCGAAGGGCTTGTACCCTGAGCATGATTTGTTCATTCAGTCGATGAAGCTCAAAAACACATTGCGTTGGATGCAGGGAGCGGACCTGATTACGCATTTGGGTAATGAGTATTATGATTGAGGGGTGATCAGTTGGGGATTGGTCAAGTCCGGCTGATGAACTGGGTTCGCGGCATTAGAGGTCATCGGACCCCAGTTGCTCGGAGGGTTTGGCGCAAACCCTCCCCCCGGTCCTAGGGACCGGGTCCCCCCACCAAACAACGCCCGCAATACTGCGGGCGGCCCCAACCCCCCTTGCGTTTTCAAGCTGGGCGACCTCTCTATTGGTCAGCAGTCGCAGTACGCCCATCGCGCGCGAGCTTACTACAACAAACCTCGGTTACGCCTTGCCACCCAGTGTGCTCCGAAAAACACGGCGGAAGCCAGCGTCCAGAGCCACGCAGGGGCTACTGGAACGACTTCGCGCTGCGCGGACACGCGAGTGGCTTCCGGCAGTGGCAGCTCATCGACGGTTGCGAGATCGACCGAGACGCCACCCGTAATTCTGGAGATGGCCTCGAGTCGCGGCCGGTCGGGACGACTGTCCGTCCAGGCCGTACCCCCTCGTTCGCAAGCAAAGTCATGGCGACTGGGGGGCGCCTCGCCAATGCGCGCCTTGGCGGTGTAGCCTCCAGCCTCGAGGCCCGCTACGCGGATTTCCACAGGTTCGACTGTATCCGCATCGACCTCCCGAACGATGGGTTCGTTGGGGCCTGGTGTCAGGGGGAATAGCGACAAATGCAGGGCCCCTCGCATCCCCGGTAAGCGTGTCAGGCGCAACACGGTGTCCAGCTCCCCCTCCAAGCATTCACCGACGACTTCAACGCGAGCGGCTTCATACCTGGGGTCGCGCATCAGCCAACCGAGCAGGCCATCCCAGAGTGCTCCATACGCGCGCCCCGCAACCTGAGCGGCCATGGGGCTAAACGCCAGCTGGTGAGTCGAATCGACACTGAGCGCTATGGTTCGGCCGTCGCCCGCTTCTCCAAGCGCAAGCACAGGCATGCTCTGCCCTTCGACCAGCAGCTCGGGATGCTCCCACAACACGATGGCGCCCGGCCGTGGCCGCCCGAGATAATTGGTACCCGCCATCGCGGGCAGAGCGTCGTCAAGCAGGTCTCGAATGGGACGTGTGACTTCTGCAGCGTGACCCGCCTGCGTGTAGCGAGGAACAAAAGCCTTCGAATCGGAGGGCTTGCTGTCGTCGGGCTGCTCTACCGGCAGGATGGAGTCCAAAGCCGTCCCCGCGTAATTGCCACCGGCAAAAGAAGACGGCCCACCAACCATGATCAGTCCGCCGCCGAGCTCGACGTAACTTGCGAGGCGAGCCAGATGCCGTGTCAGGCGGTAGCGGACCGCGTCGATGTCCTGCAGAATCACCGCGTCGAAGCTCGGCAAATGCTCTGTGAAAAGCTCGTCGACGGGGAAGTGAATCAAGGCCAATTCGAGCGATGGCGCGTTGGGCTCATCGCCATAGCTGTCTCGCAGGATGAAAAAGGCGACAACGTCTACGGACTCGTCGCTCTTGAGCCAGCGGCGCAGCGCGCGGACATCGTACGTGGGCCTCCCCGCCAAGTGCAGCAGGCGGATCCGTTCCCGCGCCACGACGAAGGTGAGGTGGCGCGTGTCGTTCTCCGGGATTGTGTCGCCGTTCGGAGCGTCCAGAGAAACTTCGAGCACGCGTCCGCCCGCACGATCCAGAGTGATCTCGAGCTCCAATGTGCCGACTCCATCGCGGATCTCGGCTACGCCTGCAGCCAACTCGGCTGGCGCGACTCCGTCCCGTAGCTCGCGAACTCGGATTGGCACCCGGTCGCAGCTCAGATCACCGGCGCAGCCCACTTCGACGGTGATCGCGAGCGGCTGGTGGGCCACGGCAACGCCTGCGGCCCGGACCCCTCGAATGCTCACGTCGTTGGGCGTGGAGTCGGTAACGCTGACGGTGTGCACAGGGACACCGAGGCCACCCACCGCTTCCCGCAGAGCCGCATCGTCGAGATCTGCCACGGGACGCGCTAGACGTCCGTCGCTCACGACCACCACCGCTCGGGGGCGTTCTCCCGCAGTGCCCGCGAGCTCCCGCAAGGCGGCGCTCAGGTCGCTGCGACTGCCACGCGTCGAAAGACCGCTTTCCTTGCTGTCGACGGGCAACGGTTCGAGTGGGCCTTCACTGTATCCGAAGACGCTGAGCCGGGCATTCTCGAAGTGACGAATGATGCCTTGCACCGCTTCGGCGGCCCGTTCGATGCGGCTAGAGTTGCTTGCCGGCAGGCGCAGCCGCCGGGATTGATCTACGAGGACTACCACTCGGGGCCCGACCAAACTTGCCTGTGACTCCACCACGACCGGCCTGACCACCGCCAGTGAGACACACACTGCCGCCAAGAGGCCGCTGATAAATATGATCCAGCTGCGCTGCCGCCGACTTCGAAGCTCCTGAAGCAGCAGGATGACTGAGCCTAGCAGCAAGGCTACTGTGAGAATGACGACCCACTGATTGACATCGTCCGTAATGGCCCAGGACGTGGCGGTCATCTACGTTGTCGCCCGCGCCGCCGCATCAACTCTTCGGCGTGCACCTGATCGTCCTTGTAATCGAGACAGAGCACATACATGGCCAGATTGACGGCGAGCCGCATGGCAAGCTCCCGCTGTTGCGGTTCGACCGGGAAGGTCCAACCGCCTTCACGCTGCTGTTGGGCCAGTGCCCCCACTAAGTCATGTGACGAGAGCAGAACGCGCAATGTCTTGCCGCTACTGATCGCCTCCAAATGTGGTGGGCCCTCAACTCTGCCGACGGGGCGATCGAGAAGGTAATAGGATTTATAGAGCACATGCTGAGCGGGCAACCGCACCAATGCGCTCTCTGGCAAGACGCGCTGAAGCTCGCGCCGGACACTGCGACCGAATGACCCGTCTTCGGGCTTCGAATCATCTACGAATAACACCCCTCCGAGCGTCAAGTAGTGACGCAGACCCCGCAGCTCGGGCTCGGAAAGCGCTGGGACGGACGTGCTTCCCAACCATATCGTGAACGGCTCCGAAAGGAGCTCGGTCGAGTCTGCCGCCACGAAGCTGACGTTCAACCGGGCCGGGGCGCTCGTTCGTCGTATCAGCTCCCAAGACCAGCGCGATGGACCCGTGCCGTGCGGCTCTTCGAGGGCAAGACTTCCGACCTGAAGCACGCGAGGGTGAAAAGCGCCATCCTGGCCAAAAGCCCCGACGTGAGACGGAAACGCGGCAACTGCCGCCAACCCGCCGAGCGCTGCCCGCCGACTCAATCGAAGTCTTTGACTCGCCAAACTCCGTCCTCACGTTCGAGCTCTACGGTGTGGCCTCCCGGCAGGTGCGCAGTAGCTCGCCGACCGTCGAGCTCGATCTCGACAGTCGACGGTTCATCCAACGCTTTCACCAAATCCTGCAAGCTGCTTTCCAAGGTCTGAGCTGTATCACGGGTCAGTACACGGAGGAGCCCAGCGACGCTGCGCCTGGCCAACACCTCGCGCAGCTCGCGCAACGCATCCCTCGGGGATGCCGCGGCGGCGGGCAGCGCGCCCAGGGCGGCAACGCGAAACCTCCCGCCTTCGAGCACCACGCGCGCCGAGCGGTCGTCCGCATAAAACACCTGTGCCGTCGTGTCGAGGCGAGCCTTCGTCGACGCGGCCGCTTGCGCCATGACGAGCAGCTCCCGGCGATGTTGTGCCAGCAACCGAGCCACACCCTGTTTGCCGTGGGTTTGTCGCGAGGCGGTACTGAGCAGTGAATACATCGCGTTTTCATCCCCACTGCGCACGGCCTCAGCCCAGCGTTGGGCCGCCACGCGGGGGTCGGGTAGGGGCTTCGCCGCGCAAGCTACGCAAGAGAAGACTGCGGTCACACATGCAAACCGCGCCCCGTGGAGCCACGTCGCGCGGTTTGCCATCAAAGAGGGGCTAGCGAAAGGCAGGCGAGTTGGCTACCTTTTCTTCCGAAGACATGGGCAAAAATGACGCCAATGCCCGAGAGATGAGCGACCGGGATGACCGGCACGTGAGCCGCGCCACCGGACCGGTGGGTGTCGGAGCTTCGGGGGCCACTGCTGGCATTGTACTGGGCGTGATGGGTTGGGAGGACTGGAGCGCCGTGTTCACCGTGGCCGGTGCATTGATGTTGCTGTGGGGGTTGCATCGCTTCGGGCGCCTGGGGGCCGACCCCCCAGACCTCCAACGCACTCTGTAACTATAGGCAGTGTAACCAAACGCAGTGAAACCGGAGCCATTGCCGGTAGTCATTTTTCCCACGGCATCAGGTTTCGCTGCGCAACACGCCAAGCGCGACCCCCGGTCCAAGCTCCGGAGCGGCCTGTACACCGAGCGCGAAGGGGCGACCAGTGATCTTCAAAAGCCCAGAAAAGCTGCCCTCTGGGCTGAGGTGCTGGAGAGGGTTGAGCTCCGCGACGGAGCGCGCGTTGACCTCGGGCGACTCGGGGGCGCTGTAAACGTCCTGCCCCACTAGCACCAAAGTGTAGACGAGGGGCACGTTGACGCGGGTGCCCTTCATTTCGTTGGTGATCTGGCCCCGGAGCGCAAACTCGAGGCGATAGGCATAACTCGACCAAGCCCAACCCGTAACAATGAGCCACCTCGTGCGGTCGGCGGCGCGGATCCCGTGAGCGGCGACCCACTCGGCATCGGGTTTTCCTTTGACGCCGTGTGCTTCGGGCATGACCCCGAGAGCTTCGACGTAACCCCCTTCAGCAGCTCGGGCCAGCGCAGGGAAGGCTTGAAATAGCGGCCTGCCGGCCATCAAGTCCTGCTCTTGGTCATTTCGGACGACGTGACCATCGACCGTTGCCAAAGCAAAGAAAGTGGACTTCGCCACCCGCAGGTCCTGGACCTTGTTGCGTGCCTGAGTCAGAGCGTCGCGGGCGGCGCCTGGATCGGTCGAGAGATCCACACCCTCCGCCCAGAATTTTGCGATTTCCGCGGCGCCTAGAGGCAGACCCTGTCGAACTTCGGAGACGTCCTGCTTGGCAATCTGGACGAGCGCTCGCGAGTGCGCCTGGGCCCGTGCGAGGCTCTCTTCATCCGTGGCCTCGCAACCGTAGAGAAGGACCATGGCGAGCAGTGCAAGCGACCAGCTGCTTTTCCCCAGCAGCCCATCCGCCTGACGTTTCCCGGATGACGCGTGCGCAGGCCGCGCTCGCCGGTTTTTCGAATCCTCGCGATGGCAATGACCTAGCATGACTTTGCCAATAGTCCGTCCGACGTCGAGAGGAAAGCCGTCCCCCGCTCGAGGGCACGCCGGTGAGCTTTCAGCTCATGTTTTCCGCAGCCGCCTGGACCTCTGCCACATGGCCCTTGACGCGAACACCTCGCCAAGCTTTTCGAATGACGCCATCGGGCCCAACCAGGAACGTGCTTCGAACCACGCCCATATACTCGCGGCCGTAGTTTTTCTTGAGCGCCCAGGCGCCGTAGGCGGTCGCCAACTGCTGGCCAGTGTCGGACAAGAGCGTAAACGTCAGACCATATTTGGTGCTGAATTTTTGGTGACTCGACGTCCCGTCCGGGCTCACGCCAATGACGCGCACGCTGGCCCGGTCAAATTTTGCCGCAGCATCTCGAAATTCACACGCCTCGATCGTGCAGCCCGGGGTGTCATCTTTCGGGTAAAAATAGAGCACGTAGGGGTGGCCGACCAGCCCCTCCGACGACACTGATCCACCGCGTTGATCGACCAGTTGGAAGCTCGGCGCCCGGTCCCCTTCGGAGAGGCCCGGCTGCTGCGAAGGCGCATTGCTCGCCCCAGCCGTTTTCTTGGACGGGGGGGCCGCTTTCGCAACCACCGGTGATGCGGTCGGTCGAGCTTTCCCGGCCTTCTTGCCGCGTTTTTTGGGCGTGCTCGCCCCCGTTGAGCTCGCCGCGCGCCGCACGCGAGTCGCCGCTGTCACTTTCCGACGCTTCTTTGCCGCCATGAAGTATTCAATATTCGGAATTGGCATCGATGACAACGCGGCAAGAAGACGTCGTCATCCATCAATTGGGCTCACTCGAGTGGGCTAGATTATTATTCACCTCGCGCGGGTACACGGTTAGAGTGGACCCCGCCGACCGGAGCACCCCACATGCTTGAACTGCCCGACCCTGGACTATACCGAACGACCGAACCCATGCCTGGCAACGACCAGGCGTTCCCAGCTGACGTTCTGGTCTACTTGGGAAAGCCGAACAACGGTGGGGTGAAGTTCGTCACGCGACCCGGGCGGAACCAAAACAATCGCTGGTTTTGGGGCGAGCCGACGACACCTTTGCGATCGCCGAGTTGGGCCGCAACCCTAATGCCGCTGCGTTCCGAGGGTTTTTACACATTGCCTGAACGGATCGAATTGGAAGGCGGTGGGTTCTGGCTAAAAAATGCCATCGTCCAGCTCGGCTACAACGAACGCGGCCGGGCGA
Organism: Deltaproteobacteria bacterium; assembly: GCA_031407405.1. Lineage (GTDB taxonomy): Bacteria > Myxococcota_A > Polyangia > Polyangiales > Polyangiaceae > SZUA-265. Next base: position 25,482 of record JANOIG010000087.1, on the reverse strand, counting down.
TCATTTTCATCGCGCAAAGGCAGGACGATTCCGAGCAGAACAGCCTCACGTTCAGCGACCGCGGCCTGTTGATCAGCGATGAGCTGTTGGGCCGCCTAGAATGGGCACCCATTCTACCCATTCCATCCAAGTAGCCGGCTCCTCGCTCCGTGGAGGCACTCGAGCGATTCGCACGCTGACAAATGGCTAGCTTGCGCTCACGGGTGGCGTCGCGGGCTCCAGATAGAGCTCCCAGACAGCCATTCGGGATGAGCACCCACGCGAGCGCACCACGGACCAGAGGGGTAGCTAGCAGCAATAAAAGGAACTAAAGTAGTCGTCGATAGAGAGCCGAAGTGGCGGAATTGGCAGACGCAGCGGATTCAAAATCCGCCGCCCGCAAGGGTGTACCGGTTCAAGTCCGGTCTTCGGTACCAGAGGCTAGGGGGAAGGCATCGAAAGGCCCCACCCAAGCAGTGGTCGGGCAGACGGGGGGACTGTCGATCACCGCGTCCCACCCGTCGAGAGCTGACGGGGCCTTAATCAACGTCGAATCTCGAGCGTAGACGATCCGATGAGGGTCGCCCGAACCGTTATTCGACGCAACGCCGGATACCTACATTCACTACATCGCCCGATTCGGGACAATGGCTACGCACCCGTCTTCATTAAGATGCTCCAATTGCCATATGCACCGCAAAACGCGGAGAGGACTAGCAAATTTTGCCAACGTTCGGTGGACTAGTAGTAAACTTTGCGCTGTGAAAAAGTGGCTTCGAAGCATGAACCGCAACCTGGATCGTTTCGCGCTCATCCACGTCGCTCGCCACCCTTGCCCGCCGGTGGGGGTTATCCTCACCGACACTGTTGTCCTCAGAGACACTGCTGTCCTCACCGACACTGAGGTCCCGGTGCTTTTTAGGGTCCCGGTCAACGAACATAGACTTAGCGTCGTTTCCGGTCGCACTCGCTCATTCGCTTGCGAGCACGGCTGAGCGCAGACGGAGCCCATGGCCGAATACTCTTGCCTGGTGGTCGAAGACTCACCGATGATGCGTCAACTCGTGGTCTTTGCGCTGGGGCGCATCAGCAACCTGAGTGTGACCGAGGCCGACGACGGGGTCGATGGCCTCAGAAAGCTCGCGGCGGGTAAGTTCGATATCATTCTGACCGACATCAACATGCCGATCATGGATGGGCTCAAGTTGATCCAACGCGTACGCATGGACGCCACCCACAAGGATACGCCCATCGTTGTCATTACCACCGAAGGCGGGCGAGAGGATCGCGAGCGTGCGCTGCGTCTGGGTGCCAATGCGTACATTACCAAGCCGATTCAGGCCCCACGGGTCATGGCTACCGTGAAAGAGCTGTTACGCATTACGTGACGGCATCCCGCAACCGCGGTCATGTGCCACCGCTAGAGCGCTATCTGCCGAGAGTTGCAAGGGGCTCCTCGGTGGTCTATGTCGAGGTCGGTGGCCCGTGACCATGATCGGGCCTGGAATTGCTGGCCCTATGTCGAGTTTTAGGCCAATTCATTTGGCACAGCTGCTTTCCGCGAGCTCGATGCTGAGTGCGCGGATGGCACACATCAGCCTGAGTGAATGGCAGAATGCCGTTGGCGAAAAACTCGCTCAACGCACCCATCCAGAACGCATTGCAGATGGCGTTCTCACGGTGCGGGTGCCCTCGTCGACATGGGCGCAAGAGCTCTCACTGTTGTCGCAGGTCGTGCTCGATCGGCTCAAGGCTGGGGGGCACAGCATCCAACGGCTGCGCTTTCACGTATCTCCGAGTCCTCCCCAGCCGGAGATCCCCGTCACGACAGTGCGACGCGCGGAGCTACCGGCGGGCCTTCAACGGTCCATTGCACAGGTTGCTGATCCAGAGCTCCGCGGCCTCATTGCCGAGGCAGCGGCTTACAGCTTGGGGCGGAAGCCCAGCTGAGCCGCCGCCGGTTTCCTGAACTCAGGGGATCTCGAAGCTCTTGTTGACCACGACGACGGGCGCGCCGGTAAACTCAGGCACCTTTGCCCGGCGAAACAGCATTTTGACACAGCTGCCGGTCGTCGTGTTCTCGAACTTGCTGGTCAAGATCGAGACTGCGCCGACCTTGCCCGAGGGCTCGTAGCGCACCTGCACTCGCCCCGTGCCGCTAGGACCGCCTTGTGGCCGGCAGAGCTTGGCTTGGCTCGCCGCGTCGTCCAGCGCGGCCTTGGCCGCATCGCGGTTGAAGGTGCTTCCCGGTTTGCCGGAGCTCTTCGGTGCTTCCGGGGAGTCCGCATCGTCATCGGCTGGAGCCGCTGCAATCTCGTCGGAGGCCTCGTTCTCACTCGCCGCCGCTCTGGATTTCGGCTCCTCGGCAGCTGCCTGGGAATTGGACTCGCTGGCCTTTTCTGTGCTGGAAGACGACTGAGCCGAAGAGCTTTTGGCGCGTCGACGATACTCCGAGGACCGTGGTGAATAACGAGCCGCCACGTTGGCCTGGCGAAGCGAGCCGATGCCGCCCGCCGTATCACTCGACCCCTGATCTTCCGTGGAGCCACTCGCCGCCGCCACGGGCTCACCCTTGACCTCGGCCGCTGGCGAAGCCTCTGGTGTTTTCTCCGCGGCGCTGGCTGGCTGCAAGGCGCTGACGGCTTGCGGCTGAGCGGCGGTGTCCGTGGCCTCGGCTGCCGTGCTGTCTTCACCCGAAAACAACGTGTAAACGGTGACACAGGCGGCCAAAATAGCCACCGCGCTCAATGCCACGAGCGCCCTCTTGCCTTGAATGGGGCTACTGTTTTCAGGGCGGATGTCGCTAAAATCCACGGCCACGGGCCGAGTGGTGTGGGTCTGTGCCACGTGAGGGACCACGTGAGGGACAGGCGGCAGCGGCGCTGGCAGAGGCCTCGGCGACCCCAGCGGGGAGCTCGACGGCAAGCCCAGCCCGGAGCTCGATGCTAGGACCGCGCTCGACGACGACAACGCGGCAGGCGAGGACCCATGCGCTGGAGGAGGAGGCGCCAACGGGCGGCTAGAAGCCCGCGACCAAACGGGCTGAGACGGGAGTGGCGCCGGCGGGGGGGGCAGCAGGTTACCGAGCGGCAGGCTACCGAGCGGCAGGCCACCGAGCGCCATTCGTGGCGCCGGGCTCGACGGTTGGCGGCTCGCCTGTGCGAGCTCGTCGACGTTGGCCACAGGCATCCAGTCATCCATACCGCCGCGCCAGACCAAGGTCTTGCTGCTGACGACCTTGCCAGTCTGCAACTCAGACAGCAGCTGGGCCGTCGACATCATGCGTCGATCCAGGGCGGTGACTTGAACCATCCACTCCTGATCACCGAGCGGTGCGTCCATCAGTTGCGTGACGGCATCGTCATCTTCCGCGTACGGCGTGACGAGTTGTGCCTCTTGCCCTTCCAGCTCAGTGAGAAGCTCTTCGAGTTCCTCAATGTCGTTGTTGCTGTTTGTCATTTCGACTGCCTCATCCCTACAAACCCCAGCCTGAAAGCGGAGGATGGCTTCTCTCGCGGAAGCTGACTGTTTGTGATCGCGAAGGGAACACTGTCCAAAGTTGGTGACTCACTCTGCTCGGTTACACTCTGCTCGGTTACATTGTGTCTCGGCTAGCCACCTTTTGCTCAAATTTCTCTGCCGAGCCGTGCTTTGTCGCCCACCTGGACAGCGTCCAGAGAAAACTTGATTGCCCTTGTAAACTTCGTGTCAAGACGGGGCATCACTGACGGATCGCGAGAGAGCCTGTACCACTGCGGCAGACTTCGCCAATGCCATTTGCAGGTTCCCTTTTCGGCGACGCCTCCATGTTGTCGGCTGCTCGCATCAGCACGGGCTCACCCGGAACGCTCTGAAACAGCTTCACTAGGCGCATTTATTGTCAGATCGTAAGTTTTCGATCTCGGCGTGAATAGGGACGCCTAGAGCGCGCTCGCGCTGTCGCACCGTACCCTTGGGCCGGACGGATCTGTGCAATGCACGAGCGCAAACCGGGCCACTTCAGAGCAGGCGTCGGCTCGCCGGTCACGTCCTCGGCTTCGGGGTTTTGGGATTTACGACAATCTCGACGCGTCGATTGTTGGCGCGACCCTCTGCCGTCTCGTTGGAGGCAAGGGGGCGTTCTTCCCCGAGCCCCGCGGCTTGAATGCTGTTCGTCGGAATCCCCTGGCTGACCAGGTACCCTCGTACTTCCTGCGCCCGCAGCAGGCTTAGCTCGTGATTCTTCTCGGACGAGCCACGCGAATCGGTGTGACCTTCGACTAGAATGGTGCTGTCTCCTTGCTCGAGCAGTGCCTGAGCGACCTCACGCAGCTTATCCTTTGCAATGGGCAGCAGAGAGTGTTCGCCGGTGGCGAACAGCACCGCTCCAGAAAGCGTGATCACGATGCCGCGTGACTCTTCCTTGACGCGCGCGACCTCATCGAGACTCTTGAGCGCTGCAGCCGCCCTGCTTTCGGCAGCAAGGCGCGCCTCCCTTTCGGTGGCGACGACCTGCTTTTGCGTCTCGAGCTCTTTCTTCATCCGCTGGAGCTCGGACTGTGTAGCGCTCTGCAGCTTTCGCCGCAGGTCGTCTTCCTCCTTCTCATACTTCGCGACGTTGCGATTGGCCTGTTCCAGCCCTGCCGCAGACACGGCAATGGCGACCTGCCGCTCCGCGACGTAGGCCAGATCCCTCACTACGGCGTCGTCGGCGCCACTGCCGAAGGCCATGTTGGCCCGTTCGAGGCCCTGGCGCGCGGTATCGAGCTGCGCGGGCGCAAGCTGCGCCGCCGGCCCCTGACTAGCCTGCGTATAGGCGTGCCGCGCATTGTGAAGCTCCTGAGGGGCAGCGGCTGCGCCGCAGCCGAGCATGACAACGCAGGCAATACCACCGAGCGCCGCGCAACTCGCACGCCCCAGCCCGAAAGGGCGCAAACCAAACAGGCCTAGCCCACCGGGGCTGACAGGGCGCAAACCAAACAGGCCCAGCAAAGAAGCGGCAGTCGTCAAACGATTCATGCTTTCGTGTTCTCCCTCAGTCGATCGGGCTGCCGCGCTCATTGCTTGCCACCCTCGCGAATGCTTTCCTGCAGCTGCTCCAATTCTTCCTTCGCTTCGGCTGCTTTCTTGCGCTGAACCTCTTCGTGGGCCAGCGACAGCGCCAAGTCGGCGTCAGATTGCGCCCGACGCAAGACCCATTCAGCGCGTTCGTTCTCGCCCTCCTGGATTAGGCCCTTGCCGTTGTCGACCTGCTCCCGCGCACGCTTGAGATGTAAAGCGGACTGCGGGCTGTTTTGCGCGCCCGCCACCTCCGCGGCTCGGATGGCCGACTCCGACGCGGTCAATTGGTTGCGTGGCTCTGGATAACCGCCGCCACACGCGACAATTAGCCAAGCTGCGCCGAGAAGAGAAAGGGCCGACCTGTGTGTCATTCGAGGAGCTCCATGCGTCTAGGGCGCTGGCGTCCCGAGCGCCCTGCGTAGCGCCGGATGTTGTATCGGCCAAAACCGAATCGCAACCCACTTTGTTGGTGTGTGCAGTGTCGGGCAACTTCTACGCTATACGGCGGGTCTTCATTCCCGATCAAGGCTGCAAAGCGGACGGAGAAGGCTTGGTCGTGGTCGCCTTCGACCCGCGACCTGCCGCGAAAAACCGTGGAAGTGGGCGCCCACAACGCTCCCAGACCGCTAGCCCGGCGCCAAGCCAGAGCGGCAAGAACACGGACAGAGCTGGACCCGTCTCCTGACCCGCCGGCGGTAGGATCCGCAGCAGAAGTGCGAGCATGGCGCTAATCACCGCCGCAGCGACCAGCCGCATCATTAAGCCGGCGGAGCGCGGCGCCCTGCGGCCGAAGTCCACCGCCAATACCGGTATGGCAAGGGCCCAGACGGGGCACAAGAGAACATTCTGGTTCCAGTACGCCACGTCGTGGTCCGTCAACAGCCAAAGGACCAGCAAGAGTAGACCGAGAATGCCCACCAGGGTCCCCACCGTTCCAAGCCCTAGCGCGAGGGCGACGTCCGACCAGCGCCGCCGCGGTCGGCTGAGCCCATAAAGCGCCGCCCCGAGGGCCACGCCGAGCGTGAGCCAGCCCCAACGGTATCCCGGCGCCCGCTCCAGCACCGGGGGGCGATCTGCCTGAAACAGCAGAGTTCGGCGCCGCACCAACGGCACACCCTGCTCGTCCGACAACTCGGCGAGCTTGGCCTCGACCCGGGCCGGTAGAAACATCTCCTCCCACTCGGTCACGGGTTGATCGATGAGTGGTCCCATGGCCAGATCGAGTCCGAAGAAAAGCAGCGGGGCCTCGACCGTCAGGCGTCGCGTATGCTCTCGATACGTCAACGCCGCGGGGCCACGTGAAATGAGCGCCAACTTGCTCCCCAGGTGCCTGTCGAGGACGTCGCGGATGCGCGTTGCGCAATTGTCCCGATAATAGTCATACCGATAGTAGGCGTTGTCGGGTTTGACGTTTTCATGGAGAAACGCCGTGATCGCCCGGGCCGTTTCTGGGTCGACGGCCAGCTCTTGAGCGCTGACGCTTCGGTTGGCAGCACGGTAGGCAGCCAGCGTACGCTCGAGCGAGCTCGCGCTGAGCCAATAGCTGAGCCTACCCTTCAAAAAATCCAGGATCAGCCAAGGGGAGTCGAATCGGAAAGTGCCGTAATTGAAGACCAGGTCGCGCCTCCCTGGGGGCTCTCGCGGATCTCTGATCCAGATCGCATCGTGGCCGAATTTGGAGAATGTCTCATCGCCGGGACCAAAGGTGAGCACGCTGACGGTTGGCGCAGCGAGGCGAGCTGACCCCGACGCGGGGGGGCTGGCCGCAGGCACCTCCGCGGCCCAAACGACCAGGGCGACCGTCAGCGCCAGAGCTCCCCAGCGCCTCTGATTTCGCGAGCCGACCGAGGTGCGTCCGAGGCGCAGTGAAGGTCGGACACAGGACATTAGGGGCCACCCGAGAGCGTCACGTACAGGGCGGGGACCAGCGCGCCCGCGGCGGCGATGATTCCCGCTCGACCCAACAAACCCTTGCGGCCCGGAAACATCCATAAACCAGTGATCGACAATAGCAGCAAGAACACCGCATAGGTGTCGGCGATGAAAGTCCAGGCCTTTTTGCCGCGATTCAGATGGAGCCAGTTGGCAGCCCGCAGAAAAAAACGCGGCTCTTGCACGTCCTCGGTCACGCTACCGCTTTGGGTGTCGATGCGCAGGGTGCGTTGGTCGAGAACGACCTCCAGGTTGTGGGGGCCGGCGCGGAACACCTCCCTCACGGGTTCCTGAATGGCCAAGCTCGTGAGGGCACTCTGGGCCACGAGCTCGTCCTCCGCGGGCAGGGGCAGTGGCAACCGATGCTGGCGAGTGACCTGTTGAAAGTTCGGCTCCCAATCCGCGATGTGATTTACGGCCAGGCCGGAGAGGGCGTAGACGAAGGTCAACCCGACACTAAAATACCCAATGTCCCGGTGCACGGCTCTGAGCCAAGGTCGCCAGCGCCAGCGCGCCCGTAGCGGCGCCTCCCCGCTACGCATAGCGCTCTTCGCGCCAAGGGTCGCCGTGGTTATTGTAGCCGCGGCGCTCCCAATACCCGGGCATGTCTCGGCTCACGAAGCGAATGCCGGTGAGCCATTTGGGGCTTTTCCAGAAATAGAGATCAGGCACCACCGCGCGCACGGGCGAGCCGTGTGCTTGGCGCAGGGGCTGCCCGTCGAGCTCATAGGCGACCAAAACGTTGGCGGCCAGGGCCTCTCGAAGAGGGACGTTGGCCGTGTAGCCGTGCGCCGCCTCGAAGATCACGTGGCGAGCGGAGGGTTTGGGTTGGGCCCGCGCCGCGAGCGCGTCCAGGCGCACCCCGCCGAATCGGGCACCCAGCACACTCCAGCCGGTGACGCAGTGCACATCGACCAGCGCCTGTGTAGGGCCGAAAGCGACCAACTGGGCGAAATCCAGCTCAAAAGGTTTCTCCACTTCGCCCGAAACGACCAAGCGAAAATCCTTACGTAGTGAGCTTCCGGGCTCTCCCCCCATGGGTTTCAGAGCTTCGAGCACGCGTTGCCCGGGGGGTACCCTCGGGCGCCCGTCGCTGCGGGCCTCGCCCACGGATTCCCCGAACGCTTGGCTCGAAAAGTAGTAGAGGCCCCCGAGGACCGCGAGCGTGGTGCCCGCGGCGGCCTCCCGCACGAACTGCCGCCTGGACTTCAGCTCTCGAAGAGCCATCCCGGGTGGTTCGACACCGCTCACCGAAACCTCCATTGGGGGGGGACGATATCGTGGGGACGATATCGTGGGCAGGATATCGTTGCGGATATCGTGACGAAATGATTCACGGGTATTACCCTAACACACTTCGCCAACGCCCCCCGGCTATCGAGCCCGACCCCGATCATCGCTCCGGAGTAGCTCTGGCCCGGCTGCATGGCATGCTTAACTCCGCAGGCTCTTCGCATGTGTCGACTTTTTGGCTTTCGTAGCGTCATTCCCAGCCAGGTGCACACTTCCTTGCTCGACGCAGAGAACGCGCTCGGCGAGCAGAGCAATGATCACCCCGACGGCTGGGGGGTAGCGTATTACGTTGACGGCTCACCCCATGTGACGAAAAGCCCAACGCATGCGCTCGGTGACCAGTTGTTCCACCGCCTGAGCGGCGTGGTCTCGAGCGAGACCGTGCTGGCGCACGTTCGCAAAGCGACGCAGGGTGACAAGGGTTTGCTCAATTGCCACCCATTTCAGTTCGGGCGCTGGGTATTTGCTCACAACGGGGACATCCCTGGTTTCGCCGAGTCCTTTCAAGCCCCGTTGCGGGAGGAGATCTCCCCACGGCTGCGCCGCTTCGTGCTGGGCGATACCGACAGTGAGACGATTTTTTTCATATTCCTGACGATGTTAGAGCGACACTCACCGCTCCGCCAGAGGCCGGAGCTCGGCGACGTCGTGGCCGCGGTCAAGTCGACGCTCGAGCTGGTGCGAAGCATTTGCCAGGAAAGCGCGGGTCGGCCGGTAATACTGACCTTCATCGTCACCGACGGCGACACGATGGTGGCCACGCAAGGCGGTAAGGAGCTGCTGTTCTCTACCTATAAGACCCGTTGCCCCGATCGCGACACCTGCCCGAGTCTATCCGGCGTGTGTGAAGCGCCGTCGGCGACGGGGCAGGTCAACCACCTCATCGTGTCGAGCGAGAGGTTACAGGGCTTCAATGTTTGGGAAGAACTCTGCCCGGGGGACATTCTGGCCGTCGATGCTCGGATGCGTGTCGTGCGTAGCCGCGTGGGGCGTCACTCGTTGACGATGTTAGGGGCCGTGCCTCGCAGCCTCAGTATTCCTGGTCCCTGAGCCTTGCCGGCAGGAGCTCGCTGGGCTTGCCGGTGCAGAGGAGCCACAACTGGTGGGCAGCGCGGGTCGCTCCGATGTGCAGCAGATGGCGCGATTCGTCATCGACGGGATAGGTGGACTGATTCATTTCGACCAGGATGACGTAGTCGAATTCGAGACCCTTGACCTGCCGAAGGTCCGTCACGTCGACCCCGGCCTTGAACGGGAAATCCTGCTCGGCAATGCGCCTCAAATTCGGGATCTCCGCCTGTCGAAGGCCGGCATGAAATAGATCGGCGTGTTCGGAATAGCGCGCCACGACCGCTATGGACGCCTGGGGTTCGTCCGCGGCGAGCTCCCTGAGGGCCTCCGCGAGAAACCCCACGGCGTCCCCGCTATGCGAGAAGTTGAAGAGCTCTACGGGCGCGCCGGCTCGGGTGGCTCGAGCTGGAGTGGCAGGCGCCAAGTGACCGAGCACGGCCTGCGCGAACTCCATGATCTGTTCGGTCGAGCGATACGTGATTTGCAGGGGCTCGACCTCGACATGGGACAGCGACAGCTCACTGAGCAGGTCGTCCCAGCCGGTAAAGCCATTGTCCATGTACAGCCGCTGCGCGACGTCGCCCGCCAACGTGATGCTTTGGCCGCCGCTGACCGTCTGCGTGAGCACGGCCAGCTCGACCGGGCTCAAGTCCTGCGCCTCGTCGATCAGGATGTGCTCGTAGCTCAGCGCCTCCTGCCCGTTGGGGCGCAGCAAGGGGCCGCGCAGGCGCTGAGAGAACCTGAGTAGAAGGGTATCGTCTTCAACGTCCAATTGCGCCTCGGCCTCGGCCTCGGCCTCGGAGGTGTCAGGCGTGATTCCGCCTCGCACGGCGCGCGGCTCGTCATAGTCTTGGCTGTCCTGCTTGGGCCGCCGTTGCGGCTTGGGCGCCTGCTTGGCTGGGGTGGGCTGGCTCGCTGCTTCCTGCGTTTGTTCGGCCTCGAACAAGACGAGTGCGCTCTGGACGGAGCACCATTCGTGAACCTGATTCAGCTCATTGGTGCTGAACTGCCCAGGTGCATGCAGCTCCATCGCGCGCGCGAGCGCCGCCTTGTCGGTGATCAGCTCAGACCAAGCGCTAACCACGTCTTGACTCGTTTGAATGCCGCGCCGAATCTCACGCTGCAAGGAGTTGAGAGAGCGGCCTTGGATCGAGCCCTTTTCGACCCAAGTCGAGAGTGAGTGCAAACGATGGCTCAAGGGGCGCCCACGGCTCTCCTTAAAACGAATCCGGACCTCCTCGGCGAGCTCCGGATCTCCCGCCAGCGTCTCGATCAAGCGCGCTTCAATCCCCGCCGCGATGCCGTCCACGTGCGCTTCGATGGCCTTGAGCATGGCGGGGTGTTTTTTTAGACGCGTGACCACGCTAGGCGTGTCATCGGCGAGCTTGCGCGTCAGCTCCGGAAAGTGCGCCACCCGAAGCCGGGCTGCCCACTCGATGTAGGTACGTACTCCAACACCGGCAACGTCCAGCGCGGGTAGGACCTGGGAGATGTAACGAACTAGCGCTTGATTGAACGCGATCACCAGCATTCGATCGGGCCGAAAGCGACGCTTGTCCTGGAACGCCAAATACGCCAAGCGGTGCAGGCCAATGGTGGTCTTGCCGCTACCTGCGCCACCCTGGATCACTACCAAACCCGAGTCCGGCTTGGTGATGAGCTCGAATTGCCGCTGATCGATCAAACCCGTGATGGCCTTGAGGTGACGATCCTCGCCACCTTCGTCACTGCCGATCCCCAATTTACCGGGCCGGTGATGGTGGTCGGCACGCAAGGCACTCCCCTGGCCCCCGTGCAGCTTTAGGCTGACGCCGCCGCGCTTCCAATCACCGCTGCTTGGACGCACGAACACCCCCTGTGGCGCTACAATCCGACGCAGCTTGGAGTCCACGATGGTGACGCTTCGGCGTGTCAAGATCTCGCCCTCCACGTCCCGCTCGCCAAACGTCTCTTCGTATTCGTCGCCTTCGTTGTAACGGTAATAAAGCCGACTGATCGGGGCGTCCCGCCAGTCGACAATCCGCACCCCGGCCTGCGTGTCCAGGTAGGTGGACCTTCCGATCAAAATTTCGCGGACGCGGCCGTCTTCCCTGAGCAGCATGCGACCGAAATAGGGCGACCTCGCATCCACGTGTCCCACCGTGGACTGACCCTGCCGGGCCGCCAGAGTCTGGAGCCGCTCCATCTGCTCGAGCAGGGGGGGCACGTCTTCCATTCGGGCCTGCGCGATCTGGTCCCGCAAATCGATGAGCTGGCGGTCGTAGTCAATGACGCGACGAACGGCGGGAACCGCGGGTAGCCCCTGGATGTGGCTCGAGACCCGGCCGAGGCACTTCTCCTCGTCGCTCACTATGTCCTGAAGGTCCCGATCCTCCAGCCCTGCGTCATCCGGCTCTGGACGAGCGCCAGGGGGTCCCTGAGGTACGGCTCTAGTTTCGGACACTGTGTTTTTCAGACCGGGGGTAGTGACGCACTATTTGAGCAATCGAGAAAAATGGGCATTTCTTGTACCACCGATGGGGTCGCCCAAGATAGCCCTTCGCATGGGCGTTTCGCGTCTCTTGGGGCCCCGGCTCGGCTCGGTGTTCCGTTTCGGCGGTAGCCAGGCAGGGGCCCTTTCGTATATTGCTCCAGTCCTATGCTGAAGCCTGAGGTGTTGCGAACGGTTGGGAACTACCTTGTCGAACACCCTGACGAGCTTGTCCGCATCGTCCGAAATGCGGCCTCGCTCAGATTTGGCGTACCGCTGGCCGCTTTGCGCTGGATTGCCGCTCGGGCTGGCGGGCGGCGAGCTCCGACCGACGTCGCCATCGAAGCGGTGCCCCCAGGTATTCGCGTGGGTGCCACCTTAGAGCTGATGGGCGCGCGAGTGCGTGCCTCGGCGCTCGTATTCGTCGATGGGATTCGGCTCAGCTCTGACGAGCTGCGGCTCGAGCTTCGAGTCGCGGAGGTCGCGCTGGTGCTGCTGAACGAGTCGGCGTCGCCACTCGCCGCGTTGATCCGCAGCGGTGCTCTCGACCTCACGAAGCCGGGCAACCTGGTCGCGGTGATGCCACGCCGCCCGGATTTTCTCGTCGAAGCCAAAGGTGATCGGATCGTGCTCGATTTGAAGCGCCATGCAGCGTTCTCCGGTCGGCGCATGGAGACGCTGCTCAGTCTGATCACCCCGCTGGTCACTGTAACGGGTGTAGCGACGGATCGTGAGCATTTGGATGTAGAGCTGGGCGTGCTCGATCAGGGTGTCGGTGCCGCGGTCGCGTCGTGGAGGTCATTGATCTACTAGAGGCGTAGCCCGGAGCTGGGACCGCAACCCCAGCGCCGTGGCCCGCCGATCCAGCTTGCCGGTGAGCCCCTGGATGAACTGGGACGTGCAGGCATAAAAACGCGGCCGTTTGAACGCCGCGAGCCGGCTCTGGCACTCACGTTCAACGCCGGCCAAGAGCTGCTCGACATCTCCTGGGTGCACACGCAGCGCCGCGGCAACGGCTTCTCCCCAGCGCGCATCCGGCACGCCGAAGACACACGCTTCGAGCACACCCGGACAGCTCTCCAGCACCGGCTCCACCTCCCACGGAGCGACGTTTTCGCCACCGCTGATGATCAGATCGTCAACGCGCCCGAGCACGTGAAGATTGCCCTCCGCATCGAAGCGTCCCAGGTCTCGGGTCTGAAGCTCACCATTCGCGTCTAGATTTGGTCCGCCCATGTCGCCCAAGTACCCGCTCAGCAGCGTCGGACCCGCAACGTGAATGATACCAGCCCGGAGCCGCACCCGAAGACCCGGCAGGGGCAGACCCGCGCCAAGCTGGCCTAGATTCGTCGTCCCCAGCCGCTGGGTTGCGACCTGGGAACAGGCCTCGGTGAGACCATAGCTGGTGAGCACGGGCCAGCCCCGCTCCGCACTGGCAGCCAATAGCTGAAGCGATGCCGCCGCACCCCCGGTGAGGATCGCTCGAACGCGTTCAGGCATGTGGAAGCGGGGCTCCAGCTCGAGCAGGCCATGGACCTGCGTCGGCACCAAGGACATGAGCGTGGGAAGGCCTTGCAAAATTGCGTTGGCAAGCCGGTGAACGGACCGGATACCGGGCTGGCGCTCGGGGAGCACGATGGCGCGCCGGGCGAGCAAGCAACGCGTCACCACGGAGAGGCCGCCGATGTGCGCCAGCGGTAGGCACAAGAGCCAACGGTCAGCGCTGTGCCAACCAAGATTTTTAGCGCTCGCTTCAGCCGCTGCGAGGAATGCGCGCCGACTGAGTAAGGCCACACGGGTAGCTCCGGATGTCCCGGAGGTAGCGAGGCCAGCCAGTTGCGGAGTAGAGCGAAGCAAGCGATCGGCGTGCTCATCCTGGGACGCCTGCCGGCGCTCTAGTTGGTGCTGACCGCCCGGCAACGCTTGGATGGCCCAACTGATGGGAAGAGCGGCGAGCAGCTGCTCCCGTTCGGGGACTGTCAGTCGCGGGTGCACGGGCAAGAAAGGCCGCCCCAGCTCCAGCAGCGCTAAGATGCACTCGAGCGTATCCAGACATTCATCGCTGGTGAGCGCAACCAGGCGCGCAGGCTCCCGAGCGCGGCCGTCTTCGTCGAGCACCGACAGCGCTCGCATGCGCTCTCGCACCCGTTCGGCGAGCTCGCCGAAGGAAATGAGCTGCCTGACATTGACCACTGCTGTGGTCTGCGGCGATTCGCGTGCTGCATCCAACACCGACAAGGTGCTCATGGCACTATCCCGAGCCCCGGATTGCCCAGCGGCCGCAGCTGCCCGTCCGCGAACAGAGCCATTTTGGAAATCTGATGGTCGAGTGGCCATAACCCCGCTGCCAGTCGCGGCGATACAGCCAAGGCGAGATGTGCACACGCCGCCCAACCGATCGGCCCCTCCAGTGCGTGCGAGACGACCGACTCACAGCCCAGCGACGTGCCGTAGCGTGCGAGCGCGAGGCAGCGGCCCAACCCCCCGAGACAGGTGGGCTTGAGCACCAGCGCTCGGCACGTGGGCAAACGCAGTAACCGCTCGAGCGCGACCGCACCGAGAGTTTGAAGCGATTCGTCGAGCGCAAGGCCACAAGGACTGGTCGCGAAATCTTCCGGCTGCGGATCCGAGAGCGGTTCTTCCACGAATTCAGGATCGTAGACGGCGAGCGCGCGCAGCGTGTCGGGCAACGCTCGGCGGTTCAAGCTGCGGTTCGCATCAATCCGCAACGCTACGGTATCGCCCAGTGTTGCCCGCAGCAAGGCCAAGGTCGCTTGCTGGGCAGGTTGCAGTGTCTCGGGGCCCACCTTGAGCTTGAAGGTCCGCACGCCCGCGGCATTTCTCCGACGAGCTTCGAGCAGCGCAGCGTCGGGATCATCGCTCACGAGCAAGGCACACAGCTCCACGCGGGTACGCTCGCGGCTGACGGGATTAGCTAGCAGATCGGCCAATAGGCTCCAGATCGGCCGCCCCAGGCGGCGCCCCAGCCGATCGAGTAGCGCAGTCTCCAGGCCAAAACGCGCTGCAGGCACAGACGCCGGTAAGAGCATCTCCACTCCCTCCAGCACTTCGGCTGGGCCTTCGAGCGCAGCCAAAGCTGAGAGCCGAGCCTCGGGAATGGCGAGCAGCGCACGTTCACACGAAGGGAGGTCGTCCGGCGAATAGCCGGGCAAGGGTGATGCCTCTCCATACCCATCGGGCCCATCCGTCGCGTGCAGTCGTACGATCATGATGGACCTTTGGCTCCACTGAGCGCGCGCGTTGCGGAGCGGTGGATCCACCTCGAGCTCCCGATGCTGGCAGCTCAAATGCATGGTGCACACCGGTGCTCCGACGCCATGGCCTTCATTGCGCAGAGCCGGGGCTGCCGAATATGATCGCCAAACCCAGCAGCGCTCCAAACAAAAGCAACAGCTGCGCTGTGCCCGCGAGCGAGCCATTGAGCAACCGCCCCTGATCGCGTTCTATGCGCCGCGAAAGGCGCAGCGCCAGCGGGAGCGTGAGCCAAGGCAAGAGAGCCCACCCGCTCAGCATGCGGCTCACTGCCAGATAGATCGGCACGGCGTACGCAACGACGAGTAGAGCGCGGTACTCCATCACTCCGAAAGCGCGCCCAAACCGTACCGCCAGGGTGCGTTTCCCGGCGCTGGCGTCCGTTTCGGCATCGCGAACGTTGTTCACCACGAGAATCCCCGTCGCCAGGCAACCCACAGGGAGAGAGCTCAGCCAAGCCAACGGAGGAATATGCCCAAGCTGCACAAAGCTGGTCACGGTCACCGCGACAAAGCCAAAGAACACCAGCACAAACACGTCGCCCAGCCCATGATAGCCGAGGGGATAGGGCCCACCGGTGTAAGCGACCGCGGCGATGATGCAAGCGAGCCCGACGGCGATCAACACTGGCCCCGCGACGCTGACCAGGTAAACACCCACAGCCAGCGCTAGGGCCAGGGTCAACACCAGGGCCCGGCGCATCGAGCCCGGGCTAACCCAACCGGCCTGAACCACGCGCCGAGGCCCAAGCCGCGCCTCGGTGTCGGCGCCTTTTTCGAAGTCGAAGACGTCATTGGCAAAGTTCGCGGCGATCTGCAGCAATAGGGCTCCCGCCAAAGCAGCCAAGGCAGGGAGAGCTGCAAAGGCACCCGCGGCGTGAGCGCAGGCTGAACCCACCAGCACGGGCGTGGCCGCTGCTGGCAGCGTCTTCGGACGGGCAGCGAGCCACCACAACTGACAGAAACCTGGCTGCCGCCCTGGATCGGGTGCAACTGCGGTCAATGCGGGTAGGCGAGATTCCCCACTTCGGGACGCCTTCGATTCGTTCACAAGAAGCTCCGTTGCGCCTCGACCTCGCGTCAGGCTAGGCAAGGTCGTTCGTTATCACACGCGCCACCCGATCGGGGGCCTCGAGTAGAAGGTTGTGGCCTGCGCGCTCCACGACCTCCAGGCGCACACGCGAGTTGGCTCGAGCAAGCTCCTGGCCCATGCGGACGAAACTGGAATCCAGCGCTCCGACCAGTAACGTGAGCCTGAGGGGCTGGGTCCGAAACACTCCGCGGTAGTTCGGCATCTGCCCCAGACCGAGAATGCGCAATGACCGCGCCAACCCCAGGGCGCTGTGCTGCATGCGAATCTTACGTTGCCGCGCGAGCAGTGCCCCCGGCAATCGGCGCTGGGTCGCAAAGATGGGTTGCGCTTCCCAAGCGGTCGAAAACCCATGCATCCCCTGCCGGATCAACAACTGGCACCAGCGCTCGTCGGCGCCCACGCGCAGCGCGCGTTCCGCAGCACTGGTCAAGCCGGGATGGAGGCCGATCAGCGTGGCACTGCGGAACAAGAACGCATGTCGAGCCAGTAACCCCAAGGCGACTCGTGCCCCAAGCGAGTACCCACACAGGTGTGCTCCGGTGGCTCCAGCCTGGCGTATGTTGGCCGCAACGCGGTCAACTTCTTGCTCGAAGCTCTGGCTCGATGGTCGGTCCGCATCCGCGTGGCCGACCAGCACCGGCCGATGTAGGCGCGCCGCCGATACCGCTCGCAGCCGCGCGGCGAGATCGTCGAAGCTAGCGGGCGAGCCCGTGAAGCCATGGATCAGCACGACCGAGCTCATGTTAGCGACGCTGCAGCGGGAGCTGCGCCGCCAAACGCGGCTCGAGCTCGGCCGCCACTCGAGCCAGGCTATGCATCGCGCTGTCGGCGGACACGACCACTTCAATCAGGGTCACCCCGCCGCGTGCGTAGGCGGCGTCCAGCGCTTCGGCCAACCCCGGGCCGTCTTCCGCCTGCGAGTAGGCGACACCGTACAAGAGCGCCGCCCCTTCGAGGCGCAATTGGTGTGGTGTAGTCCACCAATGGAGATCGATTCCCGGGCGGGCAGCGATGGGCAGCTGCTCGAAAATCCGGCCACCGCCGTTGTTCAGCACCACGATGACGATCGGATGAGACCGAGGAGCAGCATGCGTGTGCGCGGCCCGCGCGGCCCACAACGATCCCACGTCGTGCAGAAAGCTGATATCTCCTAGAAGCAAGGTGGCGGGTGCGTCGGCTCGGCTGGCAGCACCAAGCACGCCAGCGATGGCGCCCTCGATACCGCTCGCGCCGCGTTGACAAAGGACGCTGACTCTACGATTGGCCGCTGGACAATAGCGATCCAGCAGGCGAGGCGGAAGGCTGTTGCCGACCGCGAGAACCGAGCCATCCGGCAGGGCTTCGCCGAGGATGGCCACGGCTGCCGCCTCGCCGAAGCCAGCCCGCACATGCTCGTCAACCACGGTTCGCGCGATGGCGTTGGCCTGCTGCCAGAGCGTGACCTTTGAAGACGGCTGGCGGTGACCTCGCGCCTCGAGCAAGGTGCATGCGGCCTGCAACAGCGAGCTCGGTTCAGCGCGCAGAATGCGGGCCGACTTGTGCGTGGGGTCGGGCCAGCCAGTTTCGGCGCAGATGGCGTAGCGCAGGCCTCGTGAATCACGGATCAGGCGCTCCAGCGCGGAGGACACGGGAGCGGCTCCGATTTGTAATGCAAAATCCGGGTTCAACTGGGCGTTCAGCACCGGACTGCTCAAGAGCCAGTCGTAGGCGTCACAGACGACTCCGCGGGCGACATCCGGCCCCAGCCGAAAACGCAGCTGGCTCACGGTTTCGGGGCAGACGACGCAGCCGCTCAATTCTACAAAGCGCCGCACCAGCTCCGGGCTCGGACTTTCTTGGATCGACAGGGCACCGCAGACCAATATTGGACACTCGCTAGCGTCCAGCGCCCCGACGAGCCATTCCAGCTCGTCAGGGACCACAGGCCGCGCTGCGCGCCTCCGCACAGCGTGGGATTGGCCGGGCTCCGGCAGCTCTGCAGCGTCCATTTCGAGGCTCGGCTCGAGCGGTTTCCGTGCTCTAAAGTTGAGGTGAACGGCGCCGCCCGGCGAGTCGAGGGCTTCCGCGACGGCTTGCCATGCCGTACGACGCAACCCGAGCAGCGAGTCTCGATCCGCCACAGGCGTGCCGAGCTCATGGAAGGGAGCGTAATTTCCGAACACGCGCGTCTGGTCGATGGTCTGTTGAGCTCCGCAATGTTGGAGCTCAAAGGGGCGGTCGGCGCTGAGCACGATCAGCGGTGTACCGCTCTCGCGGGCTTCGATGACCGCCGGATAGTAGTGGCTGAGCGCCGTGCCGGAGGTACAGATCAAGACGCTAGGAAGCCCCGACACGCGGGCCTGCCCGAGCGCGTAGAAGCCGGCGCTACGCTCGTCGATGATGCAATGGCAACTCAAGCCAGTGGTCTGTGACGCCGCCCACACGAGCGGCGTGGAGCGCGAGCCCGGGCTGATCACGGCGTCGCGAACACCAGCATCCGCCAGGCTCCGCAGCAAGAGCAGCGCCCATTGGCTTTGCGAATCGGACACGGGCCGGATCACAGGCCCGGCTCAGGGCCTGGCTCGCAGGGAAGTGAGCACCGCGGCCAGCTTCAGTGTCGTTTCCGCGTATTCGGCTGCTGCCGCCGATTCTCTGACGATCCCAGCGCCCGCGTATAGCCAAGCCCGATTGGCGCGCACCAAACCCGAGCGCAACGCAACGTTGAAATCTCCATCGCCCGCCGCGTCGAACCAGCCTACCGCGCCCGAATACCAACCGCGGTCGAACGGCTCACTCTTACCAATCCAGTCGAGCGCTTCTGCAGTCGGAACGCCCCCGACGGCGGGCGTTGGATGCAACCGTTCCAGCAACTCCAGCACGTGAAGGTCAGTGTGTAGCCGAGCCTGAATCGGCGTGCAGAGGTGGAGAATGTGCTTGAGGCTGCGAACCCCAGGCCGGCAGGGTAGGGTCAGGTTGTCGGAAACTGGCTCGAGGACGTGCCGAATGGCGGAAACGACGAGCTCATGCTCCTCGAGCTCCTTGGGGTTTGCTTTCAGGGAATGCTCGGGACTTTCGGCGCCGGCATCGATTGAGCCTGCCAGCGCCTCGGTCTCGAGCCAGCGGCCCCGCTTGTGGAGCAGGCGTTCTGGAGTTGCTCCAATGAATGACGCTGCACCCCACCGAAACAAGAACCGAAGACACTCGGGTGCCTGCTCGCGCAGTGCGATGACGGTGGCTACCGCGTCGAGAGCACTCACGAAACTAAGTTGCACTTCACGGGCCGCGACGACCTTCTGAAGCTCGCCACGGCAGATCCGCTGCACCAAGTCCTCCACACGCCCGTAGAAATCGGCCGCCTCGGGTTCCCGACGACTTACCGGCTGCACCGCTGGGCTGGGCGCGGGCCGAGGATTGGCGAGGAGCGTTTCGTATGCACGCTGGAACAGTTGGACCGACTCGCTCGCCAGCCCGCCGCCGAGCTCAGCACGTTCGATCGCCAGCGTCAGGAAAGCATGATCCTGATTGCGCGCGTAGGTAACGCGAGGCAGCACGAAGCGCGCAGAGCCGAAATTCGACCAAGCCTCACTTGCCGCGCCGTCAGCGCTGAACGCGAACCCCCCAAATAGTCGTGGCGCATGCCAAGCATCTTCGGCGGACAGGGGGTTGCCGATCCTGGTCCACAGCTTTGCACCCTCACGCATGACCTCTGCGAATCGGGTCGAGGCGCTGCCCGTGATGCTGTGCGCCACATCGATACCGGCGAAATGTGGACCTCCCGGTGGGTTCCACAACACGCAATCTCGATCGGGAAAACGCTGCAACAGAGCTTCCGGTGCTACGAGGGGGGCATCCATCCGAACCAGGATGATGTCCCCGGGGGCGCCTTGCGCGTCAGCCTGCGCAAGCTCGAGCTGACGCCGGAGCGGCTCCCGAGGTCGTGCTGCTGCGTCCTCCGCACTTTGGCTGGCACGCACGTGAGTCATGGCAAAGGGCTTCCGACGTACAGATGGCACACGCCAAACGTCAATGGTTCCACGCCCTCTACCTGCATGCCGCTGCCTGCCATGAGCTGAGCAAAGGCGTGCGGCGGCGGAAACGCCGCGATGGAGCGTTGCAAGTACCGATACTCCCGCGATCCCGACAGCAAGCCACCCAGCCAGGGCACGACTCGATGCACATGCAGCCGGGCCAGCGGACCGACAAGCGTACCCTGGGGCTCCGACAGCTCGAGGATCGCGATGCGCCCTCCGGGCCGTGTGACTCGAGCCAGCTCCTTCAACGCGCGCGCCCGGTCGGGGACGTTGCGAATCCCAAATGCCATGCTGACCGCATCGAAGGTCTGGTCGGCGATT
This sequence comes from Deltaproteobacteria bacterium, assembly GCA_031407405.1. GTDB lineage: Bacteria > Myxococcota_A > Polyangia > Polyangiales > Polyangiaceae > SZUA-265. Next base: position 5,001 of record JANOIG010000087.1, on the reverse strand, counting down.
CCAACCAGGTTTTCGGCGTCTCCTTCCCGCAGCGTGATGCGCTCGTCGAGCCCGGCTCGGGTGACCTTTGCGCGACCCACGCGCAGCATTTCCGAGGACGGATCCACGCCGACCACGTGAACGCCAGGCGACAGCCGGGCAATGAGGAGCGCCAGGTCCGCGGTGCCCGTTGCGTGGTCGAGCACCTGTGCTCCCGGGCGAAGCTTCAGCGACTGCACGAGCCGCCGCCGCCAACGCTGATCAATGCCCAGGGAGAGCAATCGATTGAGCAAGTCGTAGCGCGGCGCGATGGCGTCGAACATCTCCCCCGATCCACCCCGGGGCTCTATCGTCGTCGGCTGCCCGGGAGAGGGAGAGTCGGTCATCATTTTGTCTTACGCGGGCAGATTACCCCGCGTCGAATAGAACTCCACCGGCGTACCGTCAAGAACGCACGGACCAGGGGCCCTGCTGTTTGGGTACACCCGGCACAGGTTGACTCTCTCGAGGTTGCCCACCCGCCGGCGCTCGATCGGAAGGCCGACGCGATCCATTCGGGCCCCCGGCCGGCTTGGCCCGCGTCGCCGTTTCGGCGGGGACCGAGCCATTCACCGCGAGCCGGCGCTGTTTGGGCGCCGATGCCTTCTTGTCTGCAGCCACCTCCGCAGCCGCCGCCGTTTCCAGGTCGCGCGTCACCAACGCCTGACCGGCCTCGGCTGCGCGCGCGGCCTTTTCCTTTTCGCCGCGCATCTCGAGCACGAAGCGGCTAGGGATCGACGGTCGGGCCTTGCCCCATTTCATCCGTGACTTGCACATGCTCAGGGTGAGTGTGTCCTCGGCGCGCGTGACCCCCACGTAACAGAGCCGCCGCTCCTCATCCACGTTGCCCTCGGCAATGACGCGGCGGTGCGGGAGCAATCCCTCCTCCATGCCAATCATGTAAACGTGAGGAAACTCGAGACCCTTCGCGCTGTGCAGCGTCATGAGTGTTACGGCGTACTGCTTCTTGTCGCGGTCGTCGGCGAAGTCATCTCGCCCCCCAAGCACAGTTTCTTCCAAGAACCCCTCGAGCGAAGCCTTCTCCGTGCGCGCCTCATACTCCTCGATGGTGCGCACCACGCCGTCCACCGCGGTGTAACGCCCCTCGACCTCTGCCGGCGTCTTATAAATCCGTTCGAGCTCCTGCTTATAATCGATCTCGGCTATCAAGGCGCGCACCACCGCGCTCACGGCTTCGCCGGACAGGCGCGAGCGGTAACGCTCCAGCAGGCGGGTGAAGGCAAACACGCGTTCGCGAGTTGCCTGGGGCAGATCGATCCGGCCGATGGCTTCCGGGATCACGCTCCAGAGCGTAGTGCCCGCTTCCAACGCCGCTCCCATCAGCGCCTTGACGGTGCTTGCCCCAATACCGCGCGAAGGCGTGTTGATGACTCGGAGCAACGATACTTCGTCGGACGGATTCGCCAAGACTTTGAGGTACGCGAGAATGTCGCGCACCTCCTTGCGGTCGAAGAACGATTGGCCACCCACCAGGACGTAACGCACCTTGGCCCGGCGCATCTCGAGCTCGAACGCCCGCGGCTGCTCGTTCGTGCGAAACAGAATCGCAAAATGATTTAGCGGCACGCGCTCCTCATCTTCGCGGCTGCTCTTCTGCTCGATTTCGCGGACAATCGCTGTGGCTTCCGCAGTCTCATCGTCGAAGCGAAGGAAGCGTGGCGCCTCTCCGCCGCGCCGAAACGGCCGGAGCACTTTGGCGTGCCGAGTTCCGTTGTTGGCAATCAGCGTATTAGCCAACTCCAAAATGGGTTCCCGTGAACGATAGTTCGTTTCCAGGCGAATGATCAGAGCCTCCGGCCAATCACGCCGGAAGTTGAGGATATGGGCGACCTCCGCGCCCCGCCACCCGTAAATGGACTGGTCGTCGTCTCCCACGACGCACAAGTTGCGGTGCCGGAGCGCGAGGGCCTTGATGATCCGATACTGAGACGCATTCGTGTCTTGGTATTCATCAATCATCAGGTGGTCGAAACGGGCGGCCTCTGCAGAGCGGACGTCGGCAAATTCGGTAAAGAGCCGCTCGGTGCACAGTAGCAAGTCATCAAAATCGAGAGTGCCCTGGGCGACGAGCGCCGCTTGGTAGCGTTCATACGCCATCGCGGCCAGTTGCTCACGATCGTCAGTCGCTCCGGATAGCGCCGCTTCATGACCCAAGCCTCTAGATTTCCAGCCTCCGACCAGAGACAGAAAGTCGTTTGGCTTGAGCTTCTGCTGCTCAACTCGAACATTGCGTAGCGCGGCACGCGCGAAGCTCTCTTGATCACCCTGATCGCAGATGGAAAACTGTTTGGGGTATCCAATCCGATCGGCGTGCCGCCGCAGGATGCGCACACACAATGAGTGCAGGGTAGACACCTCGGGACGCTGTCCCCCCTTACGGCTCTTCACCAACTCCGTCGTGCGAGTCCGCATCTCGCGTGCCGCCTTGTTGGTAAAGGTGACGGCCAATATGCGATCCGCGGGGGTTCCGTGCTCGATCAGCTCACGAATGCGATAGGTGACCACCCGTGTCTTGCCCGAGCCTGCGCCCGCGAGCACGAGCACGGGCCCTTTGAGCGTTCGCACGGCCTCGAGTTGGGCGGGATTGAGCGACACGAGAGCGTGAGTTTTGGACGATCACGGACTGCCAAGTCAACGAGCCTGTGGGCCTTTGCCGCTCAGACCGGGATCAAATGCTTGGCTTGCCCACAACGCCGTACCCCGGCCAACATTGGCGCGAAGCTCGGCCGCCAAAAGTCGATCTCTAGCGGGCTTGACAGCGCACACGCGAGTGGTTGCTGCGTGTGCGCCGTAGCCGACTTCCCCGTCGTCGAAATGCTCTTGATCCGGGGTCGATTTTACGTTCTCGAACAATCGGACCTCGAGCCCTGATGTCCCACTACCCAGTGCCGCGCTCAGCTCTAGACAACGTCCCGACGGCACGCGCAGTTGGAACCGTGCAAGCTCGCCCTCCGACAGCTCGACCGCGGTCAGGTCAGGCAGCTCGTCGAGGGAGCCTAACAGTCCTCTAGCATCCAGTAGGCTCAACAATCGACTGGTGGCCAGCGGATGCCGGCTGGACACCGCGGGCAGTTTCACGGAGTGCCGAACGTCGACGGAGAAAACGCCACCCGGCGAAATCGTTTCGAGATCGAGACGAGCGACTTTCCCCGCGCCGCAGGCGAACAGAGTGGCGTCAAAGCCGCCAAAGTCCTGTGCCACGAGCTGGCCTGCCCCGTCCCAAAGCCAAGCCCGAACCGATTGTACGGGAGCCGCTGTCAGCACCTCGATACGCGAACATCCACTGCCTACGGGCAAGGGCAGGCTCGTACGCTGCATGCGTTCGAGCCTGCCATCGTGCGTGAATGTGGCGCGAGCGTAACCTGCTTTCTCCAGACGCTCTGAGCGCTGGCGGCGCAACTCGCCGATGGACCCCGCAGGTCGCAGGTCAAACCGCGTCGCGTGCTCCCCCAGCAGCTGAGCGGTACCAGGAGCAGATCGGGAAATGACGAGCGCCGCGAGCCCGCGCCCCGCGTGGGGCCGGCATCTGATGGTCAGCTCACGCGTCTCCGGCGAGCACACCAACACATGCCGATCGTCACCCCGCGCCTGACCGCTGCCGATCCATCGGCCATTCGATTCCAACACATCCAGCTCCAGATGCGCAACCTCGTCTGATGGCATCACCAGGACATCCACGCAGCGATCGGCCTCCACGCTAGCCGACAAGCTCACGTACAACCTCGGGTCGAGCGGGAGCGCGAGCTTGCGCAGGCTTTCCCAGTCACCCCCGATGCGCCGCCGATGTTCCGCCAGCCGCTCATCCAACCCAGGCCAGCTGCTGTCGAGCTCTTGCGACTGGCTTGGATGCCTGGAAGTCACGCCGAAGCGGCGCTCGAGCGCACCCGCGTGCTCCGCCGCAATCGTTTGTGCGGTGATTCCGAACAGGCCCAGGCCTGCCGCCACGCGTCCGCTCACGAACGCGCGAGACGGATGCGGCGGACAAAAGAGCACGTTGGCATCTTTGTCTGATGACTCATCCGATGCGAGCACTGTTCCATCATCAGCAAACGCAAAAACGTCCAAGTCTTGCACACCTGATGCGCCGCGAGCGAGAACGATGACACACTCATCGGCAGGCAGGTTGAGGAAGCCGCCGAGGCTGTCGCCGGCAATGCCAACGCCAGCGAGGCCCAGCGCGGGCTCACTGGCTCCGACTTCACGGGCGGCCCGTACCTCCTTGCCCAGCAACAGCTCCAGGGCCTCTCCCAGATCTCCATGGCCAGCAGCGCCGCCCAGCTTTGGCCTTGCGGCTCGACAGCTTGCAAGGCTCGAGCCCAATGCGATACAGACCGCCAAACCGGTCACGCCCCACGAGCACTTCACGACGGACCTTCAGGTAGGAGGCGACGCTCAATCCGCCAGACGGCAGCCAGCCACGCCAGCGAACGGCCCATGGCTTGCACACGCAAGCGCGCCAAGCCGTCGTCTCCCGTACAAAATGCCACCACGACCGCTGGCTGGTCACTCGTACCATCAGAGCGGACGTCGCTATCGGCGGGCGCCACCTCGAGCTGCAACGCGCTCGGGCTACCCTGAATGATACTAGCGGCCGCGACGTAGCAGGTGTGGGGCTCGAGGTTCAACGGCAGAACGGTGCGCCCAGCGACGCCAAGTGACTCGTAGATCGGACTGCCTGGATGACCCACAAAGCTGCGACGGAAGAACGCTGCCGCGAAACGCGCCCGCAGCTCGGCCGCGGCGCTGCAGATGCCGCTGCTGCAGTGGCACATCAAGAGCACCACCAAAGCGCAGCAAGGCCTGTACGAGTACGACGCCGTGAGTCGCCTGCGTGACAGCCAGATGGCCGGCCTGGGTGACTCCGAGAAGGTCAGGAACATCCGCAACTACATCGTGCAAGGGGTGTTGTGGCAGGCGTTCACCGCCGACAAGCCGGTGGTGCTGCTGATCGACGAGATCGAC
>JANOIG010000080.1:0-14114 GCA_031407405.1 Deltaproteobacteria bacterium | reverse complement strand
GGGGGTGATCGTTTTCGCGCGGTTTGTCCGGTGGGGTCTCCTGGGGGTTGCCGCCCCCGGCCTTTTCGGGGGCGGGGCGCGACAATCCATCGTCTCGACTGGAAAGGGCTACTCGCCCGCAAACGACGACGAGGCGTGGCTCAGAGCTGGCGCGCTGACCGCCGCCAGGTCGCGCCGGTTGTCTTCCTCGACCATCATCTTGAGCCGGGTGTACGCCGGCAGGCCCGTCCCCGCGGGGATGAGCCGGCCCATGATGACGTTCTCTTTGATGCCGCGCAGATCGTCGGTCTTGCCGCAGATGGCCGCCTCGGTCAGCACCTTCGTCGTCTCCTGGAATGAAGACGCGCTGATGAAGGACTCCGTGGACAGCGAGGCCTTGGTGATCCCGAGCAGCATTGGCTCAGCCACCGCGGGCTGGCCGCCGTGAGCGATGATCTTGGCGTTCTCCTTCTCGAACAAGTGCTTTTCCACCTGCTCATCGATCAGGAAGTTCGTGTCACCAATTTCACGGATACGAACCCGCCGCAGCATCTGGCGCACGATGCCCTCGATGTGCTTGTCATTGATGGTCACACCCTGAAGCCGATACACCTGCTGGATTTCGTTCACCAGCCAGGCGGCGAGCTCCTTCTCGCCCTTGACGCGTAGGATGTCATGCGGGTTGGCCGGGCCGTCCTGCAGAGGATCACCTGCTCTCACGTGGTCACCGGTTTGCACCTGCACGTGTTTGCCCTTGGGGATCAGATATTCGCGAGACTGTTCGGTGATGGGGTCGCCGTCGCTGCCGTAGGGAGTGATGACGATCTTGCGCTTGCCCTTGGTGTCCTTGCCAAAGCTCACCACGCCGTCGATCTCACTGATGATGGCGTGATCTTTCGGCTTACGTGCCTCGAAGAGCTCCGCGACGCGGGGCAGGCCACCCGTGATGTCCTGTACCTTGGTCGTATCGCGCGGGATCTTGGCGATGGGCCCGCCGGGGTGAATCGTCTCACCTTCCTGCGCGACGATGTTGGCACCCACCGGCAAGAGGTAACGCGCATCCAGATCGGTGTTACCGAGCTTCATCGGCTCACCCGTGGCCGGGTTGATGATGGTGATACGGGGCCTGAGCTCTGCCGCCCGTGATTCAATCACGATCTTGCGCGACAGACCGGTGACCTCGTCGACCTTTTCGATCACGCTGACACCTTCGACCAGGTCGTTGAAGGCCACGATGCCACCCACCTCGGTCAAGATGGGCATGGCGAAGGGGTCCCACTCGGCCACTATTGCGCCCGAAGCCACGCGCTGCCCTTCGGCGGCGAGCAGCGTGGCGCCGTACACGAGGCGGTGGTGCTCACGCTCACGACCCGTGTCGTCCATGACCACCAGCTCACCGTGGCGGTTCATCACCACCACGCTGCCATCCTCGCGTTTGGCCAGGTTGGTGTTGTTGAGCCGCACGATGCCCTCGGTGCGCGTCTCGAGCGAGCTCTGCTCGATCTTGCCGCGCGCCGCCGCTCCACCGATGTGGAAGGTCCGCATCGTGAGCTGCGTACCGGGCTCGCCGATCGACTGAGCCGCGATGATGCCGATGGCCTCGCCGATATCCACCTTGTGGCCGCGCGCCAGATCGCGGCCGTAACACATGCCGCAGACGCCGCGATGGGTCTGGCAGGTGAGCACCGAGCGGATCACGACCTCTTCGATGCCGGCTTCCTCGATTTGGCGCACTAGCGCCTCGTCGAGCAAGGTATTGGCTTCGACCAGCGACTCCCCAGTCAGCGGATCGACGACATCTTCCAGCACCACGCGGCCGAGGATTCGATCGCCGAGGGGTTGGATGACCTCGCCGGCCTCCTCGAGCTTGGTCACCCGGATACCGTCCAGGGTCCCGCAATCGAAGTCGCTGACCACGGCGTCCTGAGCCACGTCGACCAAACGCCGCGTGAGGTAACCGGAGTTCGCCGTTTTGAGCGCCGTGTCCGCCAAGCCCTTTCGAGCGCCGTGCGTCGATACGAAGTATTCGAGCACGCTGAGGCCTTCACGGAAATTGGCCGTGATCGGCGTCTCGATGATCTCGCCCGAGGGCTTGGCCATTAGACCGCGCATGGCCGCCAGCTGACGCATCTGTTGCGTCGAGCCGCGCGCGCCCGAGTCTGCCATGATGTAGACCGGGTTGAAGCTCGATTCGGCGACGGCCTCACCGGTGCGATCGTCGATGACGGTCTCTTTGCCGATGACATCCATCATCTCTTCGGTGACGCGATCAGCGACGCCGGCCCAAATGTCGACCACCTTGTTGTAGCGCTCGCCGTCGGTGATCAGCCCTTCCTGGTACTGATCGGACACGCGCTGCAACTCTTCCTCGGCCGAGTCGATGAGCTCCTTCTTCTTGTCCGGGATGACCATGTCATCCATGCAGATGCTCACGCCGGCCTTGGTGGCGTAGCTGAAGCCGAGCGAGCGCAGGCGATCCGCGAGCAGCACGGTCTCCTTGTTCTTGTGCTTGCGGTAGCACACGTCGATCAGCTGGCTCAGCGTCTTCTTGTTGAGCACCTTGTTGACGTAGTCGAACGGAATGCTCGGAGGCAGCACCTCGCCGATGAGCACGCGGCCGACGGTCGTATTGAGCAGCCGTGTGCGGGAGTTGCCCTCGTCGTCTTGATCGCTGATGCGGCAGCGAATGTTGGCGTGCAGGTCGACGACGCCGTTGTCGTAGGCCATGACCACGTCAGCGGGCGAGGAATACACGCCCTCCACATGCCCAGTAAGCTTGTTGTCTTTGTCGAGGCTCAGCCCGGTACCGCGGTAGGAGCCACGGCACTGATGGCGGCTTCGGGTCGCGTAATACAACCCCAGCACGATGTCCTGCGTCGGGTTGATGATCGGACGACCGCTGGCCGGCGACAGGATGTTGTTCGTGCTCATCATGAGCACGCGCGCTTCCATCTGTGCTTCAACGGAGAGCGGGATGTGCACCGCCATTTGGTCACCGTCGAAGTCGGCGTTGAACGCCGTACACACCAGAGGGTGCAGCTGAATGGCCTTGCCCTCGATCAGCACGGGCTCGAACGCCTGAATGCCGAGCCGATGCAAGGTGGGCGCGCGGTTCAACATCACAGGGTGCTCTTGGATCACCTCGTCGAGGATGTCCCAGACCTCCGGGCGCTCACGCTCCACCATCTTCTTTGCACTCTTGATGGTGTTGACGTAGCCGCGCTCTTCCAGCTTGTTATAGATGAAGGGCTTGAACAGCTCGAGCGCCATCTTCTTCGGCAGACCGCACTGGTGCAGCTTCAGCGTAGGACCGACCACGATGACCGAACGGCCCGAGTAATCGACGCGCTTGCCGAGCAAGTTTTGGCGGAAACGCCCCTGCTTGCCCTTGAGCATGTCGGACAGGCTCTTGAGCGGGCGCTTGTTGGGACCGGTGATGGTCTTGCCGCGGCGCCCGTTGTCGAAGAGGGCATCGACCGCTTCTTGCAGCATGCGCCGCTCGTTGCGGATGATGATCTCCGGAGCATTCAGCTCGAGCAGGCGCTTGAGGCGGTTGTTGCGGTTGATCACGCGCCGATACAGGTCGTTCAAGTCGCTGGTCGCAAACCGACCACCGTCGAGCGGCACCAGCGGACGCAAGTCCGGCGGCAATACCGGGACCACCGTGAGCATCATCCATTCGGGACGATTGCCACTGCCGCGGAAAGCCTCAAACACTTTGAGGCGCTTGGCGTACTTCTTCCGCTTGGCCTCGCTGGTCGCCTTGCGCATGTCGTCGCGCAGCGACTCGGCGAGCGCGTGCACGTCGATGCGCTTCAGCATCTCGAGGATGGCTTCGCCGCCCATGCCGGCTGAAAAACGGTCCTCGCCGTACTCGTCGTACAGCTCGCCGTAGCGTTCCTCGCTCAACAGCTCACCCACCTCGAGCCCGGTATCCATCGGGTCGATGACGATGTAAGCCTCGCAGTACAAAACGCGCTCGAGATCCTTGAGCGTGATGTCGAGGATGTTGCCGATGCGGGACGGTAGGCTCTTTAAGAACCAGATGTGCGCGACGGGCGTGGCCAAGTTGATGTGGCCCAAGCGCTCACGACGCACCTTGGACTGGATCACCTCGACGCCGCACTTCTCGCACACGATGCCGCGGTGCTTCATGCGCTTGTACTTGCCGCAGATGCACTCGTAGTCTTTGACTGGCCCAAAGATTTTGGCGCAAAATAGCCCGTCACGTTCCGGCTTGAACGTGCGGTAGTTGATGGTCTCCGGCTTCTTTACTTCGCCGTTGGACCACTCGCGGATCTTCTCTGGGCTAGCCAGAGAGATGCGCATGGCCGAGAAGGTGAGTGGGTCCTTGGGCTTCTCAAAAAACGAGAAAATATCACGCATAGGTCCGGTTTCCTTCTAATCCTCGGCCACGGCCGCAGCCGTTTCGACCAATTCCATATTCAAACACAGCGACTGGAGCTCCTTGATGAGCACATTGAAGCTCTCCGGTAGCCCCGCTTCGAGGACGTAGTCCCCTTTGACGATGGCTTCGTACATGCGGGTTCGGCCCTGTACGTCGTCGCTCTTGACCGTCAGGAACTCCTGCAGCGCGTAAGCCGCGCCGTAGGCTTCCATGGCCCACACTTCCATTTCACCCAGGCGCTGACCGCCGAACTGCGCCTTGCCGCCCAGCGGCTGCTGGGTGACGAGTGAGTAGGGCCCGATGGACCGCGCGTGGATCTTGTCGTCGACCAAATGGTGGAGCTTGAGCATGTAGGTAATGCCCACCGTCACATCTTGGTCGAACGGCTCACCCGTGCGCCCGTCGAACACGATGGTCTGGCCGCTCCGCTCGAGCCCGGCCAGCGATAGGCCGTCCTTGATCTGGGCTTCGTCGGCGCCGTCGAAGACGGGCGTCATGAAGCGGATGCCTTTGCTGAGCTTCTTGGCCAAGGTGACGACGTCGGCATCGTCCAAACCCTCGACGAACTTGCAGAACTTGGCGTCGTTCGAGAGCTTGTAGATGTCGATGATCTGCGCCCGCAGCTTCTTTGGATCTCGAGCCTTCTCGAGCGCCTCATTGAGCCGCACGCCCAGGCCGTGTCCGGCCCAACCCAGATGCGTCTCGAGAATCTGACCGACGTTCATGCGGCTGGGCACACCGAGCGGATTGAGCACCAAGTCGACGGGAGTACCGTCGGCCAGGTACGGCATGTCTTCCTCCGGCAGAATGCGGCTGACCACACCCTTGTTGCCGTGGCGACCGGCCATCTTGTCACCGACCTGCAGCTTCCTCTTGATGGCGATGTAGACCTTCACCATCTTGATCACGCCGGGCGGCAGCTCGTCGCCGCGGCTCAAGCGTTCGATCTTGTCGCGGAAGTGGTCCTCGCGCGCGGCCACGAGGGCCTCGAGATCTTTGAGGAGCTGACCGAGCTTCTCGTCGTCGGCACCGGTGGGGATCTCGCCCCAGTACTTGCGAGGTACCGCGCTGAGCACGTCCGCGTTGATGCGCACACCCTTTTCGATGAGCGCCGTGCCGCGGTCGTCCACCAATTTGCCGGTGGTCTCCTGCCCTTCGAGGATCTCCGAGATCTTTCGGAAGAAGGAGTCTCGCAGGATCTTGACCTCTTCGTCACGCGTACGCTCGAGCCGTGCACGCTCATGGTCTTCGATGGCGTGTGCGCGTTCGTCGCGCTCGGTGCCCTTGCGCGAGAAGATGCGGGCGTCGATCACGATGCCGCCCACTCCGGGCGGGACCTTGAGCGAGCTGTCGCGCACATCGCCGGCCTTTTCGCCGAAGATGGCCCGCAGCAGCTTCTCTTCGGGGCTGAGCTGGCTCTCGCCCTTTGGCGTGATCTTGCCGACCAGAATATCGCCGGGCTTGACCTCGGCGCCGATGCGCACGATGCCAGACTCGTCGAGGTCCTTGAGAGCCTCTTCGCCGACGTTCGGGATGTCGCGGGTGACCTCCTCTTTACCGAGCTTGGTGTCACGCGCGATGCACTCGAACTCTTCGATGTGCACGGAGGTGAACACGTCGTGCTTGCCGACGCGCTCGCTGATCAGGATCGAGTCTTCGAAGTTGAAGCCCTGCCAGGGCATGAACGCGACGATCACGTTGCGCCCGAGCGCGATCTCACCCATGTCACAGGCAGGTCCGTCGGCGAGCACGTCACCCGCCACGACCACTTCACCAGGTCGAACGATCGGCTTTTGGTTGTAACAAGTACTCTGGTTGGAGCGCTGGAACTTCATCATCGGGTAGATGTCCGGGACCTCGGAGCCTTCTCCGGAGTCCGGGCGCACCACGATGCGGGTCGCGTCCACGCTGGCCACGATGCCGGAGCGCCGCGCTACCGCGCAAACGCCCGAGTCGACCGCCACGCAGCGCTCCATACCGGTGCCCACGAAGGGAGCCTCGGTGGAGATGAGCGGTACGGCCTGGCGCTGCATGTTGGCACCCATGAGCGCGCGGTTGGCGTCGTCATGTTCCAAGAAGGGCACGAGCGCCGCCGCGACGCTCACCATCTGGTTGGGCGCCACGTCGATGAGCTCAATCTGGTCGGCGGGCGCCATACGGTAATCACCGTTGAAGCGTGCGCTGACCAGCGAGTCGACGAGGGCTCCGTCTGCCTTCTGGTTGCTCGAGGCCTGGGCAATGAACTTACCCTCTTCTTCGAGCGCGCTGTACCAGGAGACCTTCTGCTGGACGATGCCGTCCTTCACGCTGCGATACGGCGTCTCGACGAAGCCGTACTCGTTGACGCGAGCGTAGGTCGAGAGTGACGCGATGAGCCCGATGTTCGGACCTTCAGGCGTCTCAATCGGGCAGATACGCCCGTAGTGCGTGGCGTGCACGTCGCGCACCTCGAAGCCCGCACGCTCTCGCGTGAGGCCACCAGGCCCGAGCGCCGAAAGGCGCCGCTTGTGGGTCACCTCGCTCAATGGATTCGTCTGATCCATGAACTGCGACAGCTGCGAGGAGCCAAAGTACTCCTTCACGACAGCGCCCACCGGCTTGGCGTTGATCAGATCGTGCGGCATCAACGTGTCGATCTCTTGCGAGACGCTCATGCGCTCTTTGATCGCACGTGCCATACGCACGAGCCCGATGCGGTACTGGACCTCCATCAGCTCACCCACCGCACGCACGCGGCGATTACCGAGGTGGTCGATGTCATCCACAGACCCGCGACCGTTCTTCAGATCGATCAGGTGTTCGATGGTGTTGAGGATGTCCTCGGTGCTCAGCGTGCCTTGCTCGAGTGGCGGACGTTCTTCCTCGGGCAAATCCCGGTAGAACTTGTAGTTGAGCTTCAAGCGCCCGACCGCCGACAAATCGTAGCGTTCGGGGTTGAAAAACAGGTTGGCAAACAGCGTCTTCGCCGTTTCGAGCGTGGGCGGATCACCCGGGCGCAGGCGCCGGTAGATCTCCATGATGGCGTCTTCGGTCGTCGTGATCTTGTCGGCGATCAACGTATCGCGCAGGTACGAGCCCACGTTGAGGCCGTCGATGAACAGGACCTTGAACTCCGTGACGCCGGCCTCCCGGATGCGATCCAAGGTCGTTTCAGTGACCTCTTCGTTGCATTCGAGCAGGACTTCGCCCGTCTCTTTGTCGATCACGTCCTCGGCGCTCACCTTGCCAATGAGCTCGATCTGCTCGATCGAGAGCCGCTCGAGCTTGCTCGCCTTCAGCTTCTTGATCGCCGCGCGCGTGAACTTGGTGTTCTTCTTGACGATGACTTCTTCGCCGATCTTGATGTCCTGGGTGGCGCGTTGCCCCGCCAGGAGGTCGAAATCGACGCTCTTCTCTACGGTGCCGTCGGCGCCGAGGAACACGGTTTCGCTCGCGTAAAAGCGATCGAGGATCTCTTGCGTGCCAAACCCCAGGGCGCGAATCAGCACCGTGGCGTGCATCTTCCGGCGGCGGTCGATGCGGACATAAATGATGTCCTTGTGATCGAACTCGAGGTCGAGCCAGGAGCCGCTATAGGGGATGACCCGGGCGGAATACAGGAGCTTGCCGCTCGAATGCGTCTTGCCCTTGTCGTGGTCGAAGAAGACACCAGGGCTGCGGTGCAACTGTGACACCACGACCCGCTCGGTGCCGTTGATGATGAACGTCGCGGTGTCGGTCATCAACGGGATCTCACCGAAGTAGACCTCCTGCTCCTTGATGTCGCGCACCACGCGCTGGCCGCCCTCGATAGTGTCGTAGACCATCAACTGGGTCGTGACCTTGATCGGCGCTGCGTACGTCATGCCGCGCTGCCGGCACTCCTCCACGTCGTACTTGGGCTTGTCGAGGTGGTACGACACGAACACCAATTCGCTCGTTCCGTCGAAGTCGCGGATCGGGAAGACGCTCTTGAAAACGCCCTGCAGACCGATGTCGGTCCTATCGGCGTGCGGGATGTCCGATTGCAGGAACTTTTCGTAACTGCTCTTCTGAATGTCGATCAGATCGGGAATGCCAACTACGGCCGCGACCTGACCCAGGTTTGTCCGATGCCGGAAGTTCGACTGAACCTTTGACGCCATCTGAGCTCCTCTAAACAACACAAGGGCGCTCACCGCGGTGCATTCCGCGGCGCGCAAGCTGCGCTCCCGGTGCACCAACGTGTGTCGCTACCCTTACAAGGACAATACTTTTGCAAACAATGCTCTCGCGAGCATCGTCGTGGCCCGCCAGCAAGCGGACCACGACCTTTTGTCGAACTACATCTGCCATCGAGTGACAGCCCATTACTGGACAACTCACTTGACTTCGACGGTGGCTCCGGCTTCCTCGAGCTTTTTCTTGATGTCCAACGCCTGCTCTTTGCTGACGCCCTCGCGAATCGGCTTCGGAACGCCCTCGACGAGGTCCTTGGCCTCTTTCAGGCCAAGCGAGGTGATCTCGCGCACGACCTTGATGACCTGAATCTTGGTCGCGCCAGAGCCGGTCAGAATCACATCAAACTCGGTCTGCTCTTCTACTTCCGCCGCGGCCGCTCCCGCTGGAGCGCCTCCCGCCATGGCGACTGGTGCGGCGCTGACGCCCCACTTGGTTTCCAGTTCCTTGACCAGATTGGCGATGTCCATCACGGGCATTGCGGAAAGATAGTCGACAACCTGTTCTTTAGTAATTTCAGCCATTTGCTTGCTCCTTAAAACCTCACGCGGGAGGGAAATTCATCAAACTGTTTGAACGTCCGAGGCAGATGCCGGGCACGGCTCTCGTGGAAGAACCGCCGAACGCACGCCCGATGGGGAACCGCGGTTAGGCTCCCTTGTCTTTCTTGGCATTGAGGACCCGGACAAAGTTGCCCGCTGGCGTGTTCAGCAACATCACGAAACGCTGCGCTGGCGCCATCAACGTCGCAAGTAGCATGGCTCGAGCTTCATTCTTGCCAGGCAACGTCGCGAGCTGAGTTTCCACGGTCTTGGCGTCGAGCACCTGTCCATCGAGCAGGCCTGCCTTGACCTTGAGCTTCTCATTGTCCTTGGTGAAGGCCTTCACCACGCGGGCCGCTGCGCCCGGCTCTTCGCCGCTGAACGCGACGGCCGTCATGCCTTTGAGGGCCTTGCCTAGCTTCGCCACGTAGGGCGCGTCACCCAGAGCTCGCTTGACCAGCGAATTCTTGAGGACCTTGTACGTAACTCCTGCTTGCCGGAAGTCATTCCGCAGCTGAGAGACCTCGGCGACGGTCATCCCTGAGTAGTCGAGGAATACGGCTGCGCTGCCTCGATCGAAGTAACCTTTGATCTCGGTGACGGCTTCGAGTTTCTCTGCGCGCATTAGGAGTCCTCCTCACTGGTTGTGTCGACCGTCGAGGGATCGATCCGCACTCCAGGGCCCATCGTGCTGGAGATGCCGACTGAACGGACATAGATGCCCTTGGCTGACGCGGGCTTCTTGACCAAGAGGTCTTGAAGCAGCGCCTTGCCGTTATCGATGAGCTTTTCGGCGTTGAACGAAACCCGCCCAATCCTGCAATGGACCACCCCGGCCTTGTCCACGCGGTACTCGACCTTACCGGCCTTGGCTTCCTGAACGGCCCGAGTCACATCCATCGTGACGGTCCCGACCTTCGGGTTCGGCATCAAACCGCGCGGCCCGAGGACCCGACCCAGCTTGCCGACGATACCCATCATGTCCGGAGTCGCAATGACCCGATCGAACTCGATGTTGCCTTCGGTGATCTTTTGCGCGAGGTCTTCGCCTCCGACGAGATCGGCACCGGCGTCGCGAGCCTGCTTTTCCTTCTCACCACGGGCAAACACCGCCACGCGCACCGTCTTGCCTGTGCCATGGGGCAGGACGAGGGCGCCACGCACCATTTGGTCCGCGTGTTTGGGATTGACCCCCAAGCGCACGGCCATGTCCACGCTTTCGTCGAACTTGGCGCTTGCCACCGATTTGACGACCCCGACCGCGTCAGCCAGCGTGAGCTGCTGCTCGCGGTCGAACTTCGCCACGGCTTCCTTCCGTTTCTTACTGTTCTTTGCTGCCATTTTTTCTCCTCTGGTAAAGCGGCCGTCGGTCTCGAGATGCTCGGTACGGTTGCCCGTGCCGCGGCCCAAGACCTTGGCCTCCCAGAACTTTCGTCTCTTCAGCGGCCCTCTTCAGCAACTCGGAAGCTCCGCCGAGTGGCGGGCCCGAGTGTTAGTCCGTTACCTCGATACCCATGCTCCTGGCGGTGCCGGCGATGCTGCGCGCGGCTGATTCCACCAGGTGGGTGTTCAAATCCTCCAACTTGATCTGCGCGATCTCTCGCACCTGGGCCTGCGTCACTTTGCCGACCTTCTTGCGGTTCGGCTCGGGTGAGCCCGAACCGGGCTTGCCGCTCGTGGCGAGGCCCGCCGCCTTCTTCAGCAGAATGCTGGCGGGTGCCGACTTCATCACGAACGAATAGGACCGATCACCGTAAACGGTGATGATGACCGGAACGACCGTGTCCCCGAGCTTTTGGCTGCGAGCGTTGAAGTCCTTGCAAAAGCCCATGATGTTGACGCCGTGTTGACCCAATGCGGGCCCCACCGGCGGGGAGGGGTTAGCCTTCCCGGCGGGCAATTGCAGCTTGATGTAACCCGTAATCTTCTTCTTGCTCGCGGCCACTTTTGCGGTCCTCTCTGCCTAGCTCAACACTGCCTAGCTCAACACACAGCCAATTCAGGGGGCTCTGTTAGCTCAGCGCTTCTCGACGTGGCCGAAGTCCAGCTCGACGGGCGTCGGGCGCCCAAAGATGCTGACCATGACCTTTAGTTTTTGCTTGTCCGGCCTGATCTCTTGAACGGTGCCGGAGAAGTTTGCGAAGGCGCCAACCACGACCCGAACTTCGTCGCCCTCTTGGAATTGCTGCTTGGGCTTGGGCTTGACGGCACCTTCAGTGATCCCCTTCCGCAAATCCTCGATATGCGGGGGCTTCACCTCTCGGGGACGTTGATTGCCAACAAACCCAGTGACTTTAGGGGTGTCCTTGACGACGTGCCAGGCATCTTCACCCATCTCCATCTCGACGAAGATGTAGCCAGGAAAGGTGGTCTTGGCGCGGACCCGGCTCTTCCCGTCTTTGCCCACGCTCGTGACGGTCTCCGACGGGATGAGAATCTCGCCGAACTTGCTCTCCATGTGGTGCTGGCGGATGCGCTCCTGCAGAGCCACCTTCACCTTATTCTCGTAGGTCGAGTAGGTGGTCACCACGTACCACTTCTTGGTGGGCGCCTCGGCCTGCTCATCAGCCTGCTTAAGACCGGCCTGATTCGTCATCGGTTCTTCAGTCATGCCCCGTACACCAGCGTCGTCACAAAACCCCAGAGTCGATCCAATAGCCCAATATAGACCGTTGCAAATAGCCCAGCCGCGATCACGACGATCGTGCCGTTCGTCACGGTTTCCTTCTTCGGCCAGGTCACCTTGGAAAGCTCGAGAGCCACGTCATCGGCCCAGCGCCGAACACCTTCTCGTCGCAGGCACACGATGACCACCACCAGCCCGACGACCGCACCAACCAGCATGGTATAGGTCGGTCGCTCATCTTCGGCGTACCGCAAGAGCTGCGGCACCTTGCGCACGGCCGAGGGCCACTCGGCGAGGGCGCCCCAGGCCGACGCCAGGAGCTTGCCCGTGAGGAACGCAATGCCAATACCCAGGCCAAAAAACGCGGCGAGCACGTATTTGGCAGCCCCGAGCGGCTCCGCCAGTCCAACGTCCAGCTCAGTGCCATCGACGTCGATGACCCGGCTCGTGCCAGGATCGGCGACCTCGATGGCACCCTCGGCCTTTTTTTCGTCAACGTCTGCCATGGGGTTTGCCGACTAATACAATCCACTCTTGAAGCAACGACCTGTGAACCGCTCGTTTGCCGTTACTTTTGCTCGCGCGCTAGTCTCGGTGATTCGCCGCTTGTACTGAGGTTCGGAAGGAACCGACCCTTTGGCCTTGCCTCGAGGCTGCCGGGGCCCGGTGGCCGCGGCTTGCGGCCACCACTAGCAGGGGCGGAAGGAATCGAACCTACGACCCACGGATTTGGAATCCGTTGCTCTACCAACTGAGCTACGCCCCTGTGAATAAATCTTTACCAAAAGAAGCGGCCCAAAAACGGGCTCCCCTTGAAGCGCCCAGAAGAGGCGCTCGAAAAAAGAGCCCAAAGACGAGCGCACAGCCTCGGTCTGCTATACGGCCTCTCGATGCTGGGTGTGAGCGTTGCAGGTGCTACAGAATTTCTTGAGCTGAAGGGGAAGCGCCCCTTCGTGCCGAGCCTTCGTGGTTCGGTAGTTACGCCCGCTACACAGCGCACAGCTTAACACGATGCGCTGACGACGATCGAAGCTTCTCGGAGCTCTGGTAACACCTCTACCAGCCTGTCCTCGCACAGGATCCCCGCTGACAGCCGCACTGTCAGCACCTTCGATGGCCGCTCGTGGCGGGCGTACTGAACCAATTGTCACTATTGAAGCTCGCTATTCGACGATCTTGGTGACGACGCCGGCGCCAACGGTCTTACCACCCTCGCGGATGGCGAAACGCATCTGCTCTTCTAACGCCACGGTCGTGATCAGCTCGACTTCGACCGTCACGTTGTCGCCCGGCATGACCATCTTGACACCCTCGGGCAGCATCACTGAACCGGTCACGTCCGTGGTCCGGATGTAAAACTGCGGCCGGTAGTTGGTGAAAAACGGCGTGTGGCGACCGCCTTCTTCCTTCTTCAGCACGTACACCTCGCCGAAGAACTTCTTGTGCGGCTTGATCGACCCGGGCTTGGCCAAAACCTGGCCTCGCTCGATACCCTCTTTCTCGATGCCGCGGAGCAGGCAGCCCACGTTGTCCCCGGCTTGGCCCTCATCCATGCTCTTGCGGAACATCTCGACGCCCGTCACCGTCGTCAGCTGGTTCACCTCGAACCCGATGATCGCGACTTCTTCCCCGACCTTCACTCGACCCCGCTCGATGCGGCCTGTCGCCACTGTCCCGCGGCCCTTGATCGAGAATACGTCTTCCACCGCCATCAAAAACGGCTTGTCGATCTCTCGCACCGGCTCCGGGATGTCCTTGTCCAGCGCTTCCACCAGCGTCGTGATCGTCTTCTCCCACTTCGCGTCGCCGTTCAGAGCCGGCAACGCCGCCCCTTGCACGATGGTCGCGTTGTCGCCGTCGAACTTGTACTTCGACAACAGCTCCCGCGCTTCCATCTCCACCAGCTCGAGCATGTCCGTGTCTTCCACCGCGTCGCACTTGTTCAAGAATACGACGATGTGGTTCAGACCCACCTGCCGCGCCAATAGCACGTGCTCCCGCGTCTGCGGCATCACGCTGTCGAGCGCGCTCACCACCAGAATCGCCCCGTCCATCTGGGCCGCTCCGGTGATCATGTTCTTGACGTAGTCCGCGTGGCCAGGGCAATCCACGTGCGCGTAGTGACGATTCTTGCTCTCGTACTCCACGTGGCTCACCGAGATCGTCACCGTCTTCGTCTCGTCACGAACGATGCCTCCCTTGGCAATGTCCGCGTACTTGATGCCTTGCGCCAGCCCAGCCTTCTCCTGAACCTTCAACAGGGCCGCAGTCAGCGTGGTCTTGCCGTGGTCGATGTGACCGATCGTTCCGACGTTGACGTGGGGCTTCTTGCGTACGAACTTCTCTTTGGCCATGGTTGTTC
>JANOIG010000069.1:0-37994 GCA_031407405.1 Deltaproteobacteria bacterium | reverse complement strand
TTGCCGCACGCCACGCGCTGCCTGATACCGGCCATTGTACTGAACGTCGGCATGCTGCTGCTCGTGCGCTCGCGCAAGCTGCGGCCGCGGGTCGTGCTGCACGTGAGTCTGATCTACCTCGTGCTCTTTGCGCTCGCGCTCAGCGCGCTTCGCCACGGCCTGCCGTGGCCTCCAGGCGAGGTGTTGCGGAGTTGGTCACCCGTGGCGGTGATCCTGGTGATGTATGGGGCGCTCGTGCCTGCCCGTCCGTCCACCATCTTGAGCGTATGCCTGGTGGCAGCGTTGATGGACCCCTTGGCCCTGCACCTGGCACAACCAGTAGGACACCGCCCGAGCATTGAACGCATACTGCTACTGTTGCTCTCCCCTGCAGCAGGTGCCGGCCTCGCCTATTTGTCGTCGCGTCTATTGTATGGTCTCACCGAGCACATAACGCGGGCCCGGGAGGTGGGTAGTTACCGTTTGGAGAAGCGGCTGGGTGTTGGCGGCATGGGAGAAGTCTGGAGTGCCAAACACCAGATGCTGGCTCGCCCCGCAGCCATCAAGCTGATTCGCCCGGCCATCTTGGCCTCCCACGGGCCAGAGGAAGCCAAACGCCTCCTCAAGTTGTTCGAGCGCGAAGCCCAAACGACGGCCCGTTTGACCTCACCACACACCATTCAGCTTTATGACTATGGGGTGACGCTCGACGGCACTTTTTACTACGTGATGGAGCTCTTGGAGGGCTTCGACCTACAAACGCTGGTCAAGCGCTTTGGTAAGCAGCCGTCCGAGCGAGTAGCGCACTTGATGATTCAGGCAACCGATTCATTGCACGAAGCGCACGAGCACCAATTGGTTCACCGCGATCTCAAGCCAGCCAACATCTTTACCTGCCGCTACGGCGGCGGCGTCGACTTCGTCAAAGTGCTCGATTTTGGCCTGGTGATGGATCGGCGGCCGACGGAAGAAGAGCTGCAAAAGCCAGGCCTGATTGGCACGCCCGCCGTGATGGCACCCGAGATGGTACGCTTCAATGCACCCGTCGATCAGAGGGCAGACATCTATGCGCTGGGCTGCGTCGCCTACTGGCTATTGACCCGTCAGCGCGTCTTCGAGGCCGAGAATCGCGCCGACATGTTGGTCATGCACGCCCACCAACGCCCCGTCCCACCCTCCAAGCGCGCCGGGATCTCCGTGCCGGTGGGCCTCGAGGAGCTGATCCTTCAATGCCTAGACAAGAACCCCAACAAACGGCCGCAGACGGCCAGGGATTTGGGCGACCGGATACGCGATCTCGGCCTTCACCGGCAGTGGACACGCAGCCTGCGCGAGGCGTGGTGGCAGGCCCACGGCGTTGCAGCCCTGGACGGAGAGCAGCCGACCGCCGAGGCCGAGTCTAGCGCCAGCGCCCAGCCAAGCACCCGGTCATCCTCAACCTGAAGCCAAGCAAATGGGACATGCCTGAGATACCTCGCACGACACTCGCCCGTGGTGCCTCCGACGGCGCCACCTCACTCGCCGGCAAGGTCCTGTTCATCACGGGGGCAAGCCGGGGCATTGGTGAAGCCATTGCACTGCGCGCGGCGCGGGACGGCGCGCGTATCGTGGTGGTGGGTAAGACCGTCGAGCCGCATGCCAAGCTGCGCGGAACGGTGCGCACCACCTGCGAGGCCGTAGAAGCGGCCGGAGGGGAAGCGCTCGGCTGCATCGCGGACATCCGAGATGAAAGCGCCGTAGAGCGAGCCGTGCATGAGGCGGCCGAACGTTTCGGCGGAGTCGACATCCTGATCAATAACGCGAGCGCCATCTCGCTCACCGCCACACCCGATACGCCGATGAAGCGCTTTGACCTGATGCACGCGGTCAACACCCGAGGCACATTCCTGTGCAGCAAGCTGTGTTTGCCGTGGCTCGAGCAGAGCCAGAACCCTCACATCCTGACGCTCTCGCCACCGCCCCAACTTCGGCCAGAGTGGTTCTCCCCGCACCTCGGCTACACTTTGTCAAAGTATGGCATGAGCCTATGTACGTTGGGTTTTGCGCGGGAGTTCGCCGCACGTGGCATCGCCGTCAACAGCCTGTGGCCGAAGACCATGATCGCCACCGCCGCAGTCGAAAACCTACTCGGAGGCGCCCAAGCGCTTGGACATTGCCGTCACCCCGCGATCGTCGCCGACACGGCACACGCCATTTTGACCCGGCCAAGCCGTGAATTTACTGGCCAGTTTTGCATCGATGAGGACATCCTGCGAGAGGTGGGAGTTCTCGACTTCGCGGGTTACGCGGTGGATCCGAAGCTCGAGCCGGCACTCGACATTTTCCTATGACTTACCGCGCACGCGCTCTGCAATCAAGCCCGCACGCCATTGCGGCTGGATGCAACACCACCGCGACGACGACGAGAGATAGGACGCCCCTCTACCATGGCGCGAATCAAGTGCATCGCCTCGGAATGCAGCTGGCAGACTCGCGACTCAGTGACGCCGAGGACTTCCCCGATTTCGCGGAAGCTACACTCCTGCTGGTAGTACAAGCCAACAATCAGGTTCAGCCGTTCCGGCAAACCGTCAATCGCCTTGGCGACCGTCCCAACGAGCTGCCGACGCGTCGCCAGGGCTTCGGGAGACGAATCGAGAGACGAGGGCTCGCTGAAGTCATTCAGCTCCAGCCTTGCATAGCCAGCCTCACTGATTTCGGTCAATAGCTTGTGGTAATCGGCGAGCGGCATACCCAGCTCTGCCGCGACCTCTTCCTGCTCGGGCGCCCTACCGAGGCGGCCGACGAGATCTGCAGCGACTTGGGTGATACGGCGCGATGCGCCACGTAACTTGCGCGACATGGGATCGAGCATTCGCAGGTGATCGAGAATCGCGCCGCGAACCCGGTAGGACGCAAAAGCCTCGAAGTGGTCGTCCGTCATGTCCGCGGTGCGCCGACCCAATGCTTCGACCATGCCCAACCAGCCCGCCGAGATCACGTCATCGATAGTGACCGACGGTGGCAGTGAGCGCACCGTGCGCATGGCGATGCGCCGTACGATGGGCAGGTACTTCTCGTAGATCTTGCGCTGACTATGATAGTCGCTGGCAGGTGCCGGAGCAGGTTCGGCGGCATCGTCGGCGTGCACTTGAATCTCTAGTTCACTTACGGTCATGCTTGCTCCGGGAAGATTGCAACGAAAGATTTGTGATTGAACCGAGTGTGAGCCACGCCGCGGGGGATCGCCGAGGCCTCGAAGGCAATACCAACGTGCTCGGCGCGACGCCGCCGTCGCTCTGTCGCACCCATCCAATTTGTATTCACGATCGTCACTTGTGTTGCACCCAAATGAAAGACGGCACGCCCGACCAATTTAGCTAGTCCCCCTGGAAGGGGAGTTTCGGGCATGAACCTGCAGGGTTGGTCCGAGACCAGAGTTGCGTTCTTGCTGATGAATTCTTGCTGCCCCCTACCCCGCGGGGAATGCGGTGATTCTGTAAGCAATCATGGTTACAGGGAACCAGTGTAATTGCCGTGCCTACGCGCTTCGGCTCAGCACTGATGAGATGCTGCTCCAGGCGCCTTGCGAAACCGTGCACGAGCTCGACTTCGATCTCTTGCGCAGCTGCTCCACACAACGTCTGATTGTCCATGCGTTAAATGATCCCGGCAACGTTCAGGTGGCTGAGCCCAGCTCAACTCGAACAGTGTGAGGCCACATCGGGATCCATTCCGGATGAAGACTCTCAGCTGAGGCCATCGAAGCTCGGCGAAAGGCCGAATGCATCAACACGAGCGCGAGGCTTGCGATGAGGCACGAAGCCAATCTCATAGTTTGCATCCGGGACACTCCGTCTTCAAGCGCCTCCGCCAAATCCTCTGCTTCTCACCGCTCGAACGTTGCTTGCGTCCCGAATCGAGACACTCGCTCGGTGCAAGGTTGCAGAGGACCTTCCGCACCTCGCTGAATGCCAGCAAGTTTGGGACCAAGCCTCGTGCAGTAGCAGACTTGCCTTGTAGACGTGTTCCACCGACAGACTGCGGCGCATTGCCTGCGGAAATGTCGGCTGGCTCAGCACGGGCAATTCGCGCGCGCTAAGTCTGGTATGCGGTCGCAGAACTAACCACCATGTAACCCAGCCTTTCAAACACGCGTGCGCGATCCTGGCGTTAATTTACGGGCGAGGGCAGAGGTGCGACGCCGTCGCGGCATCACGGCAGCGTCAGCTCCGACTCCATGACGTTGACGGGTTCGCTGCGTCTGCCTGCGGCTCGAGCCCGTGTCGGGAGGGCACTCCCGAGCCCGGGCGGCGTTACGAGTCTGCGTCCGGTGCGACGCAAGACCACAGCGGCGGCAGCAACTAGGCATGAGCGTCATCCCGTTGGCGGTCCATGCGACAGCGTGCCAACTCCGACAGGTAAGCTCCTGTAATCCGATCGGTGACCTTGACGGCAACCGCGGAGCTGAACAGCAGCAGCCATGCTTCGCCCTCGCGTCAATGAGTTGACGTCGAGGCTTCAAGGTTTGCAGGCTCCGCGCGCGGGTACGAGTTCCGGATCGGCGCAGCCACTTCAAGTGGAGAGCCACAAAACGACCCGAGCGGACCGCGTTGACGATCCGCTCGGTCTCCCGCTGCGGCGCTGATGCCAGCGCCGCCTGCTGCTACTCGTCGCCGAAAATCTTGAACGCCAAGCGGACGAGCTCGATATCGCCAAAGACGTTCGCTATGTCGCCGTCTGTTGCGGCCGGGTCCGCCAAGATGACCTTGGCTTGTTCCAGCAGATCAGCCGCATACCATGGCCCGCCCGTGCCATCGGACTTGCGGTAGGCCACGAAGACGCGCCCGGTGCCGGGGTCCGCCACTTCCACCAGATCGAAGCCTGGAGAAGGGACGCGTTGCTCACCACTGCCGAAGAGCGAGATCTGGCCCTGCTTGGCGAACGTGGGGTTTAGGCTGCCATCCATGAGGTTCATGCCGGCAACCAACGCCTGAATCCGGGTCGTGTAGGTGCGGCCTGGAGCGACAATCGGCA
Source organism: Deltaproteobacteria bacterium (assembly GCA_031407405.1). Lineage (GTDB taxonomy): Bacteria > Myxococcota_A > Polyangia > Polyangiales > Polyangiaceae > SZUA-265. The sequence continues at coordinate 32,999 of JANOIG010000069.1, read as the reverse complement.
AAGTGGCCACATCTTCCGGGGCCATGTCCGTGAACACGCTGCGCGGCAGCACCTCCGCCGGCCGAGCCGCGGGACGCACGATATGCATGGCGTAGCTCGTGTCGTCTTCCGTGTAGATCGAGCTGAACAGACCCTCCAGCTCCTCCGCGAAGATCAGGTTGTACGGAATACGGAAGGTGCGCGTGTCAGCGCTGACGTCGCTGCCGATGCCGACGACGCTGGCGTTCGATGTCTGAAGCGCTACCAACGCCGCCATCTGATCGTAGAAATGGCCGGACTCGAGGATGCGCCGGAACACGTCATATCCCGAGCTATCGTAGCGTGAGAAGAATGAACGGCCCAAACCTCGGGGTACGTCCACACAACCCGGCATGCTCATGAACTCGCCCTCTGAAGGGATGAGCACGTCCGAATTCACTTCGGGGCAAACGTCGCCACCCGGCACGTACATACCCACGTCTTGGTTGTAGACGTGAGCGCCGTAGTCGGGCGTGGACATGGTGTTCAGAAGCCGATTCAAGCCTTCCTGCGTGGCCAGGTAGCCCAGCTCACCGCGGGGTGAGCCCTGCGGCGTGAGGCCCGTGACGACCCGACCCCACAACCAGTGCTGGTACATGTTCGTCAGCGGTAGGAAGTAGCGTGAGGCTGTCCTCAGGTAGACCTGAAATGAGTCGAACCCGATGCGGTCCCGCTGGAAGTTGTTGAATACGTAGTACTCGCGATACGCAGTGAGGCTGTTCGAGACGATCTCGTAGTTGTCCGCGCCCTGGTCCCAACGGTGGCAGGTCTCCACCGAGTTGACGAACTCGTCGTAACAGGACAGGTACGGCACCTTGACGGGAATGCTCGCTCGCTGTGCCGCGGGCAGCGCATTGGCTGTGGTCAGGCTCGCCAGGTAGTCCGTTCGAGGTATGAACTTGCGCCGCGCCAAGTTCTCATGGCCGCCGAAGAGCGCGGGATAATTGCTGTAGTGGCTCAGCGCCACCCCGCTCCCGCCCTGGTACACCATGGCGTTATCCAGGCCTTGGTTGAGCACCGGATTGCGCACCTGATTGGCTTGCAACGCCGCCTGCCGGACGTCTACGCCGAGCGCGCGCCCAGCCTGGTCCATGCCCGCCATCGCCTGCTCGTCGAAGACTTCGACGAGGTCCCCGTAACCGGAGGCCAAAGCGGCTACGTCGTAATGGCCGAGGCCGTGGATGTCGCCGTTGAAGCGGCCTGAGTAATCCATGATGCTGGAGTACTGCAGCTCAGCCATCTTGCCGTTCCTCTGCTCTTCGCAGGCCGCGCTGGTGTCGGTGCCGGGAAGCGTACCGCCAGCCTGAAGCTGCAAGGGGCCCTGTACGGCGCAGTTGCTGCGCAGCAGCGCCGATACCGAGGGTTGGGCGGCCTGTGTGTACTGGGCCACAGGCTCGATGCTCTTGACCCGGTGCGACCAGTACTCGTCGTGGAAATTCAGAGCATCCGCGCTGCCGGCGAAGTTGTGCCGCAGACCCACCGTGTGCCCGATCTCGTGCAGCATCACCGCACGGAACACCCGTTCCCGAAGCTCCTGGTACAGCTCGTCTCCGGCCAACCCTTTCACTTCTCGAGCCAAGCCAGCAATGGCCGGGTCATCGAAGTTGGCGAGCCACAGGCTCCTCCGCGACGCCAAATCCTCGAGCTCGGTGAGCTCCTTCAAGGCGTCGCCGCCAAACCAGTTGGTGACCGACAGGTGGCCCATCGGGCCCTGATCCGGTAGCGTTTGCCCGAGCGCCTGCGCCCGTTGGGCCAGCAGCAGCGAGCGCGCTTTCAGATAGGTCGGCTCCCCGCGCTCCTCGGCTCGTACCCATTCCTCCGGGATCATCATCGATTCGATGGGTGTGCCCACGAGGCGACGCAGCCTGGCCTGATCAAAGCCAGGCAATGCGGGCGCAAAGGCCTCGAGGCCCCGCGCGCTGAGCTCCTGCAGCTGCTTGAAGCTCGCCTCGCCCAAGACTTCACGCCCGAGCGCGTCACCCGAGAGGCCATCAAAACGTGCCGCCTTGCGCGGGTCGATGGGATTGAGGTCTCCGCGCACCGCTTCGCGGAAATACTCACCGCTGATCAGATCCGCCTCGGCCAGGCCGCCTTCTTCCGGGGGGATCATCAGCTCCACGATCTCTTTGGCGAGCTCGGCGTAGCGATCCAGGCTGGCGGCGTAGACATATGCCGACGCGGACACGGTGCGCCCGGTCTCCGGATTGAGCGAGGAGGGGCCAAACCCGAGTGGCCCAGCCGCCTGCACGTCATTCACCCAATAGATGAAGTTGTGCCGTAGGTCGCCGTTTCGGGCCTCATTCCTCTCGTTGGGATCCAGGCAGAACATGCAGTCGTCGCCCGTGTCCCTCAACAGGTCCGCCTCGAGCTCCTCGACTGTTTGATTATCCCGCGCGGCCGCGACCAATTTCTTGAACGTCTGGTCGTAGTCATTGACGATCTCGTCGGTGACCTCACGCATTTCCTCCGGGTAGTTCTCGGAGAGCGCGTACTTAAGGGGCCGCAACTCGCGTAGCGCGTACGGCAACGGCTGCCCCGACGCGTCACGGCTGGTCTGCCAGATGTCGTGGCGACCCGCCAGTTGGATCAAACCGGTGAAGGTGTTGCCGAGGCGGCGATCGTAGGTGGGACGCTCCACCCGGAAGTAGCCAAATTCCCCGTTACGCCGATCATCATAGACCAGCGGCACGTACTCTTGCTCGCGCTCGACATCCACTTTCAAGAGCGAAGTGCGGACCTTGATCTCGTCCCCGACGCAGTCGCCCAAACCGGAGTTGAGCATGGCGATACAACCCATGATCGCCGGCGTGACAAAGCGCCGCACCGTAAAGTCGATGTAGTCGGCCTTGTCGTCGTCGCCGAGCTCCATGTAAAAAGCGTCCGGGCCGCCTTCGTTCGCCGGAACGAAAGACGCGGCCGTCGAGGTGGCGCCGAAAATCGGCATGAAGGCGCCGGGTGTGGACAAGAAGCTATCCACTTCATTCGCGGCCCAGTCCACCCGCATGAACGACCGCTCGTACCAGGGCCGATCTGTCGTGTTCTCTGAGATGACGTTGGTCTGCTCGCCGGTACGCGCATTGTAACCGCGCTGCACGTCCACGTGGGCGGAGATCCGGTATGCCACGACCGGGTTCCCCTTGTAGATCTCCGGATCACGCCCATTGCCCGCTCCGGGTGAGAGCGGCTGTGAGCTCGGGTTGGCCAGAGACGACGCTGCATCCCCATCGAGCCCGGGGATCTGCTCATAGGAGCGGTACCCCACGAGCCAGTTTTGTTGGACGTCCCAGACCACCTGCTCGAGAGAGCCCAAATCACCGATCATCGATGTGGGGCTGGTGGACGGTACGTCCACGACCGTTTCACGGATGAACCACTGGCCTTCGAAATGATCCTTGGAGATCAAGTCCGGCTGCGTGCGATCGATATCGCCGATGGACTGCGCACACCCGACCCCCGACACTGCCGCGCAAAGAAGCGCTGCAGCTCGGAGCCCAAGCACGCTGGATTTAAGGCTGCGGCTCATAGATCTCGTCATTAGGTCCTCCAACTCGCAACTAAAGTAACACGCGACGTCACAGCGGGATGGCTTCCGTGTAGGTCACGCTGAGAAAAAAGGTGGTCATATTGCTCTCCTCGCCCTCGAAGTTGAAGAACGGGAAGCGAATGCGTTGGTCGTCGGCCGTGCGGGTCGGGCCGCCCGTGCCCATACCGGCGCCGAACGCGAGCTGCTCCAGCGCTTGATAGTTGGCAAACAGGCTGCCACCATGTGAGTCCCTGCGACCGCGGCCCGCCCGGGCGCCCACCCCGCTCAGCTCGTCGAGCGGGTAGCTTTCATAGGTCCAAGAGTGACTCAGGTTGTACGAGATGCCAAACCCGAGCTTCTCGGTGGCGGGGTAGAAGGCCGATATCGAGTTGCTCAGCACCATGGAGGTGTTGTTCGACTCGCCGTCGAAATACGTCGCGCCGGCCAGCTCGGAGCCGCCGTTCCGGGCCAAGCCCGTGACCACCTCTTCCACCACGAGGCCATCGCGAGTGGTGAGAGCGCGCCCCGTGCTCGGATCGCGCGTGGGGTGGGTGTAGCGATGAAAATTCTTGCGGAAACCGCTACCGAACGACAGGAACACCGGGCCTACCGGTTGGGCCGCGGAGACCCGCGCGCCCAACGAAGTCACGAGCGTCTCCACCCTGGACCCTTCGCTCGTGGGCAATTGCATCGCCAGCGAGCCAAACAGGTTCGGCCCGCCTTCGAAGCTGTAAATGGGCCGACTGGCGCTCAGCCCGACGTCGCTGAAAATGAGGGTTTGAGGATCGTCGTCGCCCCCCGACTGCGTCAGCTCCTGACTGAGAGAGGCGTTGGCGGAAAGGCGGGTGCCGTCCGAGAACATGAACGAGGGTGACAGCGACAATGACCAATCCACCATTGGATCACGTGCGTAACCGGCCCCGTATTGAAATGTGCTCTGGCCGAAGCTCATCTGCGTGCCCAGCGCGACGCTGAAGCCGCCGGGAACCGCGATTTGTCCAGGCGGCAGCGCGTTCTCCGGAGTGGTCGACGCCTCGCCTTTGCCTTGGTCGCTGGGCACACCTGCCGCTGACTTGTCGCCGGTGAGGCCGACCTGAAATTCGTCGGCTGGCGGAGAGCCCTCGACAGGGGCCTGTCCCGCGGTGCCAGACACTCCTGCCGGAACACTGGCTGCCGGAGTCACGCTCGGCGCGGCTGGTGGAGGCACCTCTGCCGTGGAGTTGCTCGCAGCGCCCGGCGCTGTCCCGGCGACATCAGTCGTAGCCGCCCCGCCGGGTGCTTCACCCGGTGCAGCATTGCTTTCCGCCGACGGCACCGCCGCACCACCGGCAGGAGGCTCGACGGGCTCAGGCTCACCCTCCTTCTCCTTCTCGTCCTCCGACTCGTCTTCTTCTTCCGTGGGTGCCACGGGTGTTCCACCAGGGGCCGCGGCTTTGGGTGGCGGCTGGGCGGGCGCTGCACCTTCGTCCGGCGCTGGCTCGTCCTCTTGCGTGCCGGCTTGCAGCCGCAGTACCTCTGCGTCTTGTGGCGGTACGTGGCCTCGCGCTGCTGGGAGGCCGAGCACGCGCTCGGCGGGATGACCCTCCGCGCCCAGGTTTGCCGCCAGTCCGACCAGTAGAAGGGTCACGCCAACTTCGAATGCCATATCAAATCTTGCTCATCCCAAACTGCCCTCGCGGATCCGGCTAACAGCTGGAGGATAGCTCGACCTCGGAATCTTTGGAGCCGATCGACCGAGCCGAATGAAAATATTCTGCCAGCGCCGATGTAAAATTCGCTGTGATCTCGCCACATCAGCCCCAAAATCACGGCGAGGGCCCTGGCATCGAGTCCGGCCGCAATATTCTGCGGAGCACCGGCCCAGGGCGACAACGGCCCCACTAGTAGGTCCCGTCCGGCAAGCTCCGAGTTTTAGCGGCCCCGCGGGGGCCGGGGGCCGGGGCCCGAAACAGCCCGGGAGCCACGCCCTGCAGGCCAGCTGCGCTGCGCTCTAACGACGCGAAGCGCCCTCCGAGATGAGAAACAGCAGGTCTTCGACTGTATCCCTGCCGAGACTGGCGCTAAGCGACAACGTCGCTGCCGCGGAGCGCTGAGACACGGTGTACACGATGGGGGACAAGCCACGATGAGGGGCTTCGGCCACTGACTTGCCCCGCCGCTCCCAGGGCCCGATGCGGGGGAGCAACGAGCCGTCGAGCTCTGCCAGCGCCGCCAGACTGTAGAAGCCTCCGGCCAAAGTCCGATGCTCATGCAAGGAGCCGAGCCCAGCGCGGCTCGCGAGCGTCGCCGATGCTTGGGTGGCCTGCGGTTGCGAGACCACGGAAACCAAGAACGCTTCGTCGCCGCCCCAAGCCACCTTTACCCCGTCGTCGTCGGGGGCAAAAACCGCGAACAGCGTCGGTAGAGGCGCAGCCCGAACCGGCATGTCCTCCGCATCTGTACCGGGCGAGGCCACGCCGGACGCATTTGCGAACGTCACCTCCAGGACAAAGCTGTCCCGCGGTAGCTCCCCGACGCGCCGAGGCCGGCGCTGCTTCATGCGCAGCGGGGCCCACTCGGGCCCCAACGCGCCACGCAAGAGGCGGCCAAATTGCGGGCCCAAGATCGGATCGTTGAACGCATCGACGAGCGCCGCGACGTAGAACCGGTACTCGGCAAAAGCGCCCCGAACATTGAGGAGTTGCCAACCGAGCTCGTCGAGCCAGGGCGCTCTTGGCGCGACCGTGCCCAGAACCGCCGGCAGCCGCCCGGAGGCGTGAATGACGGGCCCGCGGGGCAGCGGCAGATCTTCGAGGAGCAGGCGAGCCTGACGCGCGAGACGCTCCGGCACGCCCCGAAAATCCAGCACGGTGCCGAGCAACGCGCCCACCGGTTTGCGCAGCCTGGCCAAGGGCGTCGACTCGAACGCCCAGATGAACCCCGCGTCTTCGCTGGCTTCGTGGGCGTGCCAGAACTCGGCCGGAGCGATCCCCGTCGCTCCCGACCCCACCAACAGCTGACGGAGCGCCGAACGCCCCGCGGCCGCCGGCGCGAGCACCGACAGCTCCAGCGTCTGCTGCTCGGACCCCAGCGAGAATTCGACCGAGGACCCGTCCAGGTCATCGGCCAGATTGCGGAGCTCCGCCGTCACGCTCTCCACCACACTCGCCCACTGAATGGCAATGGGTTCGTTCATGGCAGAGATACCGAGCACCTTGGATAACCAGCTCGACACGAGCGAGTGAATGGCAGGGTCGTCGATGGCGCGCAGCGGCTCGGCGCGCACCAGCAGAGCCATGTCTGCCTGGCTGAGGGGGGTCACGGGCAACGCGTGCGTGGCATGGCGCAGCAGCCGAGCCAAATCATCATCAGAAGCGGCGCAGACCATCCTGAGTGGAGCAGGCCCGAGCGAACCCTGCTCAGCACAGGCAAAACCGCTGGGCGACTCCACGTCACGCGGACTGCGCGAGGCCGCGTGCGCTGCGGACGAAGCGGGGACGTCGAGGCCCAGGCTCAGTGCCCACGCCAACCCCGGCGGCGCGGTCTGCCGATCGAGAACCGCGAGCAGCTCCACCGGAGCGGTGAGATCGACGGGATAGCTAGGCTGCCCGATGCGTCCACGTAGCCAGAGCTCGAACGACAGATCTCCACCCGCCCAACCCTCCAGTTGCCGAAGCAAGACGGTCGGATTTCTCCAGCGCCCAGCCAGCACGAGATCCTCGGGCAACGCGAGCGGGGCATTCGACTCCACCGCCGCAGACGCCGGCGGCACCGCGGGGGGAGCCGCCACCACGGGAGGGCGTGGCTCGGGGTGACCGCACGCCCACAAGCCCACCAGCGACAAAACGGCAGCTCGCGCCAGCGAGAGAGGAATACCTCGCGCTAGCGAGAGAGTAACAGAGCGGGGAGAGCCTCGCGAGCCAAGCATTCAGCGAGCCGCATGTGCCGCCGCAGCGGTTTGACTCCCTGCGATGGTCGCGGCCTGGCGCGCGCGACGCTCGATTTCGTCGAAGCGGCCTTCTGCGAGCAACTTTGTTTCGGCAAGCCAACTGCCACCACACGCCAACACGTTTTCGAGCGCCAAGTACTGCGCCAGGTTATCGGCGTTGATGCCGCCCGTCGGCATGAACGGCACTTCGGGGTACACCGCGCCCAGCGCCTTGAGCGTGCCCAGACCGCCAAAGGACTCGGCGGGGAAGAACTTCAGCACGCGCGCCCCCAAGTCGAGAGCCCGTTCGACTTCACCCGGCGTGCACACCCCAGGGCTCACGGGCAAGCCCCGGCCCAAGGCGTAGGACACGACGTCTTCACGCAAGCCAGGGCTCACGATGAAGCTTGCGCCCGCGCGCTCTGCGGCGCGGGCCTGATCCACGCTGCGAATGGTGCCGGCCCCGACGAGCAGCCCGGGCAGCGCCGACAAGATCCTAATCGCCTCCTCCGCCGCGTCGCTCCGGAAAGTCACCTCCACACACGGCACGCCCGCTCGAAGCAGGGCCTGACCGAGCCCGCTGGCGCAGCCGGTGTTCGGCAACTTGACGACAGGAACTATACGACAGGCGCGAAGCCGCGCAAAAACATCAGCGGTGCCCTCAGTGGTCATGCTCAAGCCTCCATCGAGTGATCAGTGGTCAGCGGTCGATGCGGGCAGCGCCGCCACCCATGGCACGCAGCACCTCTGGCAACGTGGCCATGGTCGTATCGCCCGGTGTGGACATGGCCAGCGCACCATGCGCGACTCCACACTCGAGTGCCCATGCCGGATCCTTACCCTCGAGCAGGCCATAGATAAAGCCCGACGCAAAAGAATCGCCTCCACCGACCCGATCCAAAATCATGACCTCTTTCAGCGGGACCTGCCAAAACTTGCCACCACCGGCGCACACCGCGCCCCAGCCGTTTACGCTTGCCGACACCGCTTCGCGCAGGGTCGTGGCCACCAGCTCGAGATTGGGGAACGTGCGCTGCACCTGATCCACCATGCGCCGAAAGCTCTCCACGTCAATCTGGCTGAAGTCCCCGCCGCCGCCCTCGAGCTCAAAACCGAGCGCAGCGGAAAAATCTTCCTCGTTCCCAAACAGAACGTCGACGAATGGCACGAGCGCGCGATTGACCTCGCGAGCTTTGGCTTGACCGCCGATGTCTTTCCAGAGTGACGAACGATAATTGAGGTCATAGGAGACACGAGCGCCGCTGCGCTTTGCAGCCCGCATGGCGCGCAGCGCTACTTCGGGCGTGCTGTCTGACAGCGCGGCAAAAATGCCTCCGGTATGAAACCAGCGCGTCCCACCGCCCGCCGCGAACAGCGCATCCCAGTCGACGTCAGCGGGCGTCAGCTGTGAGATGGCCGTGTGACCACGATCCGAGCAGCCGAGGCCCGCACGCGGCCCAAACCCGCGCTCGACGAAGTTGAGGCCGTTGCGCACACGGCGCCCCACCCCGTCGTAGGCCTTCCACACGACGTGTCGAGTATCTACGCCGCCTTGCAGCATCAGGTCTTCCACGAGCCGCCCGATCGGGTTGTCCGCGAGCGCGGTCACGATGGCCGCCCGCAAGTTGAAGCAGCGCCGAAGCCCCCGGGCGACATTGTATTCGCCCCCTCCTTCCCAGACGTTCAGGGTGCGTGCGGTGTGGATCCGCCCCTCGCCCGGGTCGAGGCGCAACATGACCTCGCCCAAGCTCACGATGTCAAAGGCCGCGGCATTTGCCGCCTTCGGAACGGAAGCAGGATTCGACATGCGCGCATGCATAGCGCGGCAGCAGGCGGAAAAACAGCAGCAGAACGAGCTTATTCAGCTCGAAACGCGAGGCTCGCGCATGTAGTTCAGGGCCAGCTCGGCGAGCCCGACAATGGACTTTGGACTCGGGGACCGGCTATTCGGCCTCGGTTGTTTCGGGACACTTCTAGGCAACTCGAGCATCAGGCGTCGGCAACGGCCCCTGATCTCGTCCGAGTTTGCTAAAGAAGCGGTCCGCCCTATCCTCCCCTGTTTCGGTGCCCAGCCCATGCGGCACCTGGTCGGCGCGGCAATGCCTTGTAAAGCCCTCTTCTAAAGCACGGCCTTCCAGAGCATTGTTCTAAAGCTTCGTTCACCCACAGTCTGCCCTCAGAAGATTCACCGGAGAGACGCATGAAACCGTCGGATCGTTCACTCGATATTGCCGTCATCGGCCTGGGTCAAGGAGGCGGCAACCTCGCTGCAGAGTTTGCGCGGCGTGGTTATCGAGCCATGGCCTTGAACACCGCGCGCAGTGACCTCACCGCGCTCGGAGCAGCGAATCACCCGCAGTTGTCAGAGGCGCAGCGCCTGTACATTGGTATCGACGGGTACGATGGCGCCGGTGCGGACCTCAACTATGGCCGCCAGTGCGTGATGGAGAGCGCCGAACGCATTCGAGAAGCCGTGGCCCGGCACACCGAAGGCGCCGATGTCGTGATGCTCACCGCTGGCCTGGGCGGCGGTACCGGCTCAGCCGTCAGCGAGCTCGTCAAGGTGCTCGAGCCGCTGCAGCTGCCCATCACGACGCTCACGACTCTGCCCGGTGACCAGGAGAGCGGCATCGCCAAGGTCAACGCCGTCCGAGCCGTGAGCGAGTTGGTCAAGATCCCGGATCTGGGTTTGATCTTCGCGGACAATGCGCGCCTGGCAGAGCTGCACGGCAATGTGACCCTCGACGAGTACTTCGAGCGTATCAACGAAATCATCATCGACCCCCTGGATGCGTTCAATCAGCTCAATCAGCGGCCGGAGCTGCACCCCATCCGCACGCTCGATGGGGAAGATCTACGCACCCTGCTCATGTCGACCGGTGTGCTCAATTACTCGGAGGGTGAGATCGACGGGCTCAGCGTCCAAGGTGTGACGGAGTGGGTGAATAACGCGCTCGCGAACAGCGGCGTCATGCCCTCCGGCTTCGCCATGGGCGACATTGCTTATCTCGGCTTGGTGGTAGAAGCGTCGAGCGATTTGCTCGCCAACACGCCATTTACGTTCTTCAACGAGGTGAGCGAGGCGTTGAAGTCGGGCACCTCGGGTGCCGGCATTTACATGGGCGTCTACCGTAACGACCAGATGCGCGCTCACTCGGCCACGCTGCGCTTGCTGGCTTCGACCCCGACCTTGCCCAAGGGCATCCAAGGCATCGTCAATGCAGCGCAGCGTGAAGGCAGCGCGCTGCGCGACAAGCTGAGCCGCAGCGTCGCAAACTTGGAGCTCGGAGACATCGCCGACTTCGATCTCTTGCCGTCGCGTTCGGCTTCCTCGCCCCCGACCGGCACCAACGGTCGGCGTCGGCCCACTCGCCCCAGCCGGCGCACCGCAGCCAACAACGCGCGCAGCCAACTGGACGGGGCGATCGCCGTGTCCGCGGCCGTGCCGCGCACGGCAGAGCCCGCTCGCCCGAGCACACGGGCTCAGTCGGCTCCGGCTCGAGTCGTCAGCGCGCCGCCACCCGTCGAGCCCTTCGTGGATGAACACGCAGAGCATACCGCCGCGGACTCCGGGGACAGGTCTGAACCCGAAACCTACGATCGCCTGGTCGACGCCTTCCTCAATACCGAGTCCGAGTCCATTCGCCGGCGCATCGCCACGCGCCTTCACTCGTCTCGAAATTCGGACCACCCACTCGCCCGCTTTTACGCCAACCGCGCCATCGAGCGCTTGGTGGACGCCGGGGAAGAAGAAGCCCTGGAAACCGTCATGAGCCAGCTGGGAGCCGAATGACGAGCCCGGCCCGCCACTACTCGAGAACCGCCGTCTAGAGGGGGAGCCACGAGCCGTCGTCCTGGCTCGTGGCCAGGTGGACCGTCAGCCCGAGGAACACCCAAAGCTCGACCTGCTCATCCAGCCGGAAGTCGTCCGCGCTCAGCGCTTGACCGCGCAGGGCAGCGCGGCCGCCGGCTCTGAGGCTTAGCATGCGGGAGACCGAGTAGCGAATGGGAAGCTCCGCGCGGAACAAGGTGGCGTCGGGGACGTCTTGCGCCAGGACACCGGGGACGCTGCCCTCCATGTCGAGGGGGGCTTCCTCGTCATCTCCCAGCTGAGTGCTGGCGCCGCTGAGCACCGTATAGAAAGCAGCGTTAGGCGCGATCAGCCAATCCCTGCCCAACGTGAGATCGGCGCCGGCTTCCACGCCCGCCCGAGGCTGCGAGGTGCCGGCAATGGGATCGAAGAACCAGTCGAGCGAGGCGCTCAGCCCAGTCGACAGGGTTGCACGGCCCGAGCTGTACAGGACCGAACCAAGCTGAAAGCTGCCCGTGCCTCCAATCGCGTCACTGGTATTGCCGCCCCGAGCAGCTTCCAGGGTGATCACGTAGGCGAGGCCCGCCGACGCACCAAGCGTCGTACGGCGATTGATCGCTGTCTCCCAGGACACGTCCGGGGACAACAAGAGGTAGCGACCCGTGTCCGGAAACCACTGGTAGGTGACCTCCGCCGACGTGGCCAGGCGACTGTGCTGGTCCAGCGCGTAGCTGAGGCTCGACTCGGCGGTCAGCTGAGCGCTGGTGGGCACTGCATTCCCCAAAATGGGCGGGCCCTGCACTGTGCCGTCTACGGTGGGCGCGGGATCGATGGACGCTAGCGGGGCCGCCCCGTCGAGCGAGGTCGTGTACTCGGCAGAAACGTCCCACCCCAGGTTCACCCGACGGCTCAATTGAAAATCCAGACCCGACGAACCTTCGACGCGCACTACCTCAGCCACCGAGCTCCTAATCACGCTGGTCACGCCAGGATCGAAGACGATGCTGGAAGCCGTGTAGTCGAGCTCCCCAAGACTGAGCTGAACGTTGTTGGACCAGTCTAACCGACTACTGAGCTCCTGAGTGTGACCCAAGCCGACCTGGTGCAAAACCAGCGGACGGTCGACCCCAAGCGCATTCGGGAGCCGATAGAAAATGCGCGGCGTATAACTCAGGAGCAAGCTGGTGCTGCTCGAGCGCAGCCTCAGGCCGGCTCCTGGCACCAAGGTAAAAGTAAGAGAATCCTCTTCGTCACCGTCCACGTCCACCGGGGCTCGACCCACCGCCACCTCGCCATCCGCACCGGCCGCAGCCTCGACCACGGCTGCGGAAAGCGCAGCGATCAACAACGAGCACGCAGGACCGGGCATCAGAGGTCGGGTCCGCTACTATTCGACCACGACGACATCGCTGTCATTGAGTCGAAAGCGGGCGCTGACCGCCTCGGGCCCAGCGAGATCACGCAGGCGAAACCGAATCCGGAGCAAGTGCGGCTCACGACGCACGACGTAGATCGAGTTGTCATCCGCGAACTCGTTCAGGCCGCCAGCGTTCGCCAACGCCGACAATATGCCTTCGTCGTACGGGAGCTCAAACCGCCCCGGCCTCTGTACCTGGCCTATCACCGCGACGCGAATGGGCCGCCGCTTGGTGACAGACACGGTGACCTGTGGGCGCACGAGAATACCCGCGAGCCGTGCGCTCAGTTGCTGGGTCGCCTCCTTTGGGGTCAAACCGACTAGCGGGACGTGACCGACGACCGGCTGGATGTAGCCCCCATCGGGCCCAATCGTGAACGGACCCGACAACGCCACTTGGTCCGCCACCAGCACATAGATTTCGTCACCCGGACCGATCCGATATACGCTCGCTGGCTCCTCCGGTTGACCCAGGCGACTGGCCCAGACGAAGGGCTGAGGAGGGGCACAGCTGGCGAGCAAGAGGCAGATGCCACACCAGAGCCCGAAAGCTCGAACGAAACCGCAACTGCTCATGACAATCATCCCATCATTTGGCGAGAGGCGCTTCCGCCAGCCTGCGCCGACGCTGCCACCGAGAGCCAGGAAAACCAACCCCAAAGCCACCTCGATGCTCGCGATATATAAGCACCAATCGCGGCGCCGGCCGCAGCTCTGCGCCGTGCAAAGGGTGCACGGCGCTCAATCGGTTCGGTGAGCAATCGCCGCTTGCGGGCGGTCGAGCGCAGCCCAATGATCTCGCGATGAGCCCCATCGAGCGCACCGTCATCATCGGCGTCGACTATTCCGACTTCTGCATTCCGGCCGTGGATGAAGCGCTGCGCCTCGCAGCAGGCTCCACGGGTCCGCGGCTGGTCCCGCTGCTCGCATTGCCCGGCAGCCTCCCGCCCTACCCGAGCACAGGCACCGATTTGACCAGCGAATTGGTCGAACGCTCCAAAGATAACCTGGTGCGTTTGGTGGAGGCGCGAGCTCAGGCGCTGGGGCTAACGGCGCCACGCATCGAGCCCTGCGTGAGCTTCGGGTTACCCGCTGAACGACTGCTGGCCGAGGCGCGAACGCAGAAAGCGGATCTCATCATCATTGGCACGCACAGTCGGCGTGGCCTCCAACATCTGCTGCTCGGGTCGGTGGCCGAAGAAGTGGTGCGGCAAGCCCCCTGCTCGGTGCTGGTGGCGCGCGCACCGCTCGCGGACGCTGCCACGTCGGACGAGCCAGCGGGGTCCAGCGTCGACGACGTCGATGGAGACGCCGCGGACACTCCGCAGACCGCGGATGATGTCGAGCCGCAGCTGCTCACCGAGCCGCACATCGACGCCGGGCAAGTCGTGCTCCACGTTCTCGATGTACCCACCGGGCGCGTGTTTGTGTGCGCGTTCGAAGACGCCGAAACGGTGCGTGTCGAGTCGTTCGAGCGCGAGTGGGTACCGCAACCCTCGGCAGCGGCGCGGGCGCGCGTGGCTCGGGCGGCGGCTGAAGCCGCCCGTCGGGACCCGGCGCTGTTTGCCGAGCTCCTCGAGGTGCAAGCGCGCCAAGCGGAGAACCGCTGAATAGACGTCGCGCGCCTGGCCCGAATCAAAGATTCGGGCCCAATAAAACAGCGAACTCACGAGTCAATGGTGACCCATTCGCCGAGAATTTCTGGGGCCCTCGCCATGTCGGGGCCACAGAAATTCGTTAGCGAGCCTTGGACGAAGGATTCAATCCGGGTTGCAGGCCACTCAGACGTAGGAAGAGACGGTCTCGTGAGAACTCGCCGCTTCGACTCTGCAGGCGTGAGTAATCCATGTCGCAGCGCTTGAGCTCGTACGGTGAGCCAGCGCGGTTCAAGCCCCAATCGGTCGTCACCGCACACAGGTAACCCGCGTCGCGCACCGCCTCCAGGCAGCGCGCGTCGTAGCTACCGTTGGGGTAACAGAATGAAGCGACCTCGCCACCCGTCATGCTCTGCAAGCGCGAACGCGACCCGGCAATCTCGTCGCGCAGCTCTGCGGTGCTCAAATCAGGCAGCAGCGGGTGGGTGACCGAGTGGCTACCCACCTCGTGACCTTTTTTCTGCAGCTCTCGCAGTTGATCCCACGTCATCATGCCTGCCCAATCGGGCACTTGATAGCCACCCAGCGCCGTTTCCAGCGCGAGCAGGCGGGCGCTGCGCTGCTCGGAGGATAGCCGCTTGGCCGCGAGAACCCCCTGCCCCGCCAGCCGCACCGCCTCGTCCGGCAACACCGCGGCGAACCCCGCCACGCTGCACGAAAAAGGAGCCAACAAGCGATCGAAATCCACGTCCGGCTTTTTTCGAATCTCCGCCACCGAGCGCAACAGCGCAAACCCAAGGCGATCGTGCCAGGGAGCCTGGCCGTCGTCGACATTGCCCACCGGAATGTAGAAGCTGGCCTTCAGCGAAAGCCGGTCGAGCACGGGCAGCGCTCGTTCATAATTGTCGAGCGCCCCATCGTCGAAGGTGATGGCAAGCGGTGGCCGGTCCGTCACTGTGCCCTCTTGCCAGGACCGGAACCCCTCGAGCAGGGGCATGCAGGAAAAATACTGAGTGAGCTGCCCAAGAATCGCCTCGAGCTGCTCGGGTGTGACCGCCAACCCCGGCATCGGGTAGACGCGAAGGCGCTCCGCCGGCAGCACGCGGTGAAAGGTCACTGCCGTCAATGCGCCTCGAGCAAAGCGGGCGGGGCCCGTGGCGCCTAGCTTGGCGAGCAAACCGGCAAACCCGTCGCGCACAAAAGGCTTACAGCGATCCCGCAGCGCCACGAGCTCCGCTGGCCAGCGCCGGTGGTAAGGTGGCTGCCGCACGGGGTTCAGCACGGCACCTCGGCTGAGGCCGGCGCCGCATCCGCCACTGACACCGAGCCCACCGACGCCGACTTGTATTCCATCAGCGACGCGTAACGCCCGCGCAAGCGATTGGACCAGTAGGTGAGCACACCGACCGACTCGGGCAGCTTGCCCAGCATGCAGAAGCCTGCGTAAAGGGCCGCGAACCGCCGCGGGTCGCCCTGGCGACGACGCTCGCGATAGGCGCCAAACCACGCGCGCACAAAGGCCGCGGGCACCAAGACCAGCACCAGCACCGCCGGCCCAAAGCCAATACCGCATGCCGAAAAGACGAGCGTGCCACTCCAAATGCCGGGCAATATAAGACCGTACGCCAAGGCGCTCAACGTGCGGCGCACGTTATGTCGACTGAACCCAGCGCCGTGCAGCGCCATGCCTTCCGCATAACTGTGCCCGCCCCGCACCGTGCGCGTCCACCACTGCGAAAAGTGCATGATGGCGGCGTCGTGCAGGGTCATCTCGGCATCGATGCGCAAGATTTTGTAGCCTGCCTCGCGCACGCGTACACACAGCTCGGGTTCCTCGCCCGCTATCATCCCGGGATTGAAGCCGCCCACCTCGATGAACACCGGCGTGCGAAACAGCACGTCACCACCGCACTCCTCCACCTCGCCGCGGGGCGCGTTCCACTCCATGTCGGCGAGGCGATTGTAAATCGACGCCTCGGGATACCGTTCTCTCCGCCGGCCACATACCGCGGCCACCTCCGGGTGGGCACTCAGCACCTCTCTCGCGCGCGCGATCCAGTCCGGACGCACCTCACAGTCGCCATCGACAAATTGCACCCAGCGTAGGCTTGGGTACTTGCGCTGCAACTCGGCAAAGCCGGCGTTGCGGCCCCGCGCCATGGTGAACGGGACGCTGGTGTCCAGATTGACCACGGTGACGCCGAGGGAGCGGGAAAACTGGACGCTGCCATCCGACGACCCCGAATCGACATACACGATGGGGCCCGCACCTTGAGCCAATAGCGAATTCAAACAGCGCTGGAGCCGTTCACCCTCGTTGCGGCCTATCACGACCACGCCGACCGCGTCCGGGGGCACCGCGCCGTCACCCCCCAATCCGCCCTCGTAAACCGCGCCGGCTCCTCGAGCAGCGCCGTCGACAATAGAGGGCGTAGATTTCACGGAAGACATGCGGCAGCTGACCCTCATTCCATTAGTACCGAGCCGGGGCGACGTCGACCGGCTTTTTTGGGCTGGCGCGCGCCCCGCTATGAGGCCACGACATCCTGAGTTATCTTCGGTGCCGCGAACCCATGCCCGACGCGCCCCCCCCAAGTATCCCCCGGAGCGACACACCCAGAAGCCAGCCAACAGCTGCCCAAAGTGGCAACGGGCGAGGCAAGTCGCCCCAGTTCGATAACGGGCTCCAGGTCATCGACCTGCTGGGCATGCAGCTCGCCTCGTGCTCGGAGGCACAGCTGCTCGATGCGCTATTTCAGGCGCTCGCTCGGCAGCGTGGGGGCTGGCTGATCACCGCCAACTTGGACTTTCTCCGCCGCTATTACAAAGACCAACGCATGCAGGTCCTGTACGCCCAAGCGGACCTGCGGGTCGCAGATGGCATGCCACTGGTGTGGGCCGCACAGCTTCAAGGCACGCCAGTGCCCGAACGCATCGCGGGCTCGTCGCTGATCCGGCCTTTGGCCCGTCGCGCCAGCGACGAGGGGCGCCGTATCTACTTTCTGGGCGGTGACGCCGGAACTGCCGAAGCGGCGGCGGAGAAGCTCACCCTCGAATTTGGGTCACTGCAGGTCGCCGGTTGCTCGAGCCCGTGGCTGCCGACAGAGCCCGATGACGCGGCCGTAGAACCGACGCGCCAGGCGCTCACTGAAGCTCGGCCCGACATCGTCCTGGTCGCGCTCGGGTCACCCAAGCAAGAATGGCTGATCAGCAAGCTGCGCCCGTCGTTGCCCGCTGCCTGGTTCATCGGGGTCGGAATGAGCTTTAGCTTCACGACCGGGCACATGGCTCGCGCCCCGCTCTGGATGCAGCGTTCGGGGCTCGAATGGGTGCATCGGCTCATCAGCGAGCCGCGGCGGCTCGGCAAACGTTACCTCTGGCACGATGCCCCGTTCGGTCTGGAGTTGCTCGGGCGCTCGCTCGTGCAACGCTTTAGGAACGGGAGCGGTAGGTGACGTGGCCGACTTCGACGTAGGCATCATCGGAGGTGGCGCCGTCGGCCTGGCCTGCGCGGCCAAGCTGGCCCGAGCGGGACGCTCAGTGGTGCTCATGGAGCGGCACTCGCGGCCCGGCCAAGAAACTTCGAGTCGCAACAGCGGCGTCATCCACGCAGGTTTGTATTACCCCACTGGCTCCTTGAAGGCGATCACCTGTGTCGAAGGGCGTGAGCTCTTGTACGAGCGTTGCCGCAGACACGGAGTGGGGCACAAGAAGACGGGCAAACTGCTGATTGCGACCGCGGCGGATGAAGAGCCCAAGCTCGAGGCCATCTATGCGCGTGCCATGGCCAACGGGGCGGGCGCTCTCACCCATATCGATCGCAGAGAAATCGCGCGGCTCGAACCCCGGGTGGCCGCCGTGTCTGGCTTATGGTCACCCGAGAGTGGCATAGTGGATGTGCACGAGCTGATGTACAGCTACCAGAAAGAGGCGGCTGAGCACGGGGCGCTGTTGGTGTTCCAAACCGAGGTTCTGGGCATCGAGCGCACCGCACATGCCTTTCAGCTCGCCACTCAAAGCGCCGGAGGAGAGCGCGCGACCCTGGCGTGCACCACGGTCGTCAACTCCGCGGGCCTATTTGCCGACCGCGTCGCCGAGCAGGCCGGCCTCGACGTGGATGCCCTTAGCTACCGCTACCATTGGTGCAAGGGCGATTATTTCTCGCTCGACTCGGAGCTCCGCGGCCTGGTCACCCACTTGGTCTATCCGACGCCCGTGCACGCCGGGTTGGGCATCCACATCACCTTCGACCTGGGCGGCCGCATGACGCTCGGACCGGATACGGAGTACGTATCGGAGCTGTCGTACCGAGTGGACCCGGAGAAGCGCAGCCAGTTCGCCAGTGCCGCGCGGCGCTACTTACCCGAGTTGCGGGACGAACAACTGTCCGCAGATTACGCGGGTATTCGCCCCAAGCTGCAGGGTCCCAATGACGACTTTCGTGACTTCGTCATCGAAGATGCCACGCCGCACGGCGTGCCTGGTTTGATTAACCTGCTCGGCATCGAGTCGCCGGGCGTCACCGCCAGCGAGGCCATCGCTCAGCGTGCCACGGCGCTGGTGGCCCAATATTTCTAAGCCGGCCCATGGCCGATACGCCGGAAGCTCACACCCAAAACTCGAATTCGAGCTTCCGCCCCATGGCGTGGTGCGTCTTGGCGGCGTTGCTGTTTGGCGCCTCTACGCCAGCCACCAAACAGTTCACCCAAAAGCTCGACGCTTTTCAAATCGCCGGGCTGCTCTACGCGGGCGCCGGCTTATGCGTGAGCCCGTGGGCGCTAGTCAGGCGGAGCTCGACACGCCCGACCCGCCGCCAACGCATCTATCTGATGGGTGCCCTGGTGTCTGGAGGCGTCGTCGGACCCGTATTGCTCGTAATGGGCCTCGCTCGCGCCCCCGCCGGCTCTGTGGCGTTGTGGCTCAACCTCGAAACAGTGGCGACGGCCGTGCTCGCGCGCGCATTCTTCAAAGAGCATCTCGGCATGCCGACGTGGGGAGCGATCGCCCTGATCATCCTGGCCAGCCTGCTACTTTCGGCGCAAGGCACCTATGGCCTCGGCGCAGCCGGCCTCGTGGGCTTGGCGTGCTTGGCTTGGGGGCTCGACAACAATCTGACCTCGCTCATTGGCAGCTACACACCGGCACAGATCACCTTCGCGAAGGGGCTCTTGGGTGCTGGAGTGAATCTAGGGCTGAGCGCAATCGTGACGGTCGGAGCGCTGGACCTTCAGGCAGCCGCCAGCGTCATGCTCATAGGCGCACTGGGTTATGGCGTGTCGCTCGTGCTGTATGTGTCGTCAGCGCAACAGCTGGGCGCCACGCGCTCGCAGCTCATTTTTTCGACTGCACCCGCCTTTAGCCTCAGCTTGTCATGGATCTTGTTTGGGGAACCGGTCCAGGGTTTCCAACTGCTTGCAGGCGCGCTGATGTTGCTTGGGCTCTGGCTGTATAACAGGGAGCGTCACGCCCACCTGCACGCTCATGACCGATTGGTTCACAGCCACTGGCATCGCCACGACGACGACCACCACGACCACCACGACCCTCACGGTCCCCTCGCCCCGCGTTGGCATTCACACGAGCACGTCCACCCCGAGCAGAGCCACACCCATCCCCACCTCCCCGATCTCCACCACCGCCACCGTCATCGTTCCTGAGCTGAAAATCCTGAGGCCTGACGCCTGACGTCCTGAACTGCTAGCGGGCCGCACGCACTCGCGATAGAAAGCGCGGGTGACGACCCTCACTGTATGGACCAACCATCGGCTGACGACCCCTCAGGAACGGCGCTTGCGCCTTGCAACGGCTTCTCACCAGCTGCTGCTCAGGCCGGGTGCCGCCTCGGCCCCTGAGCTTTCGGAGGCCGATGTCGCGTTTGGTCAACCGCCACTCGGTGACGTGCTGAAGAGTCAACGCCTGCGCTGGGTTCAGCTGTCTAGCGCTGGCTACGGCACTTACGATCAACCCGATGCACGTAGGGTTTTCGCGGAGCGGGGCATGGCGCTCACAAAAAGCTCCTACGTCTACGCGGCCCCTTGCGCCGAGCATGTGCTGGCTTTCATGCTAGCCTGGGCCCGGCGGCTGCCGGCCGCGGTCTCGATACAGAGAGAGAGTCGCGGCTGGCCGCAAGAAGATCTGCGACGTCAATCGTTTCTGCTCACAGATCAGCGGGTCGTGTTGGTGGGCTTCGGATCGATCGGAGCCAGGCTCGTCGAGCTCCTGACGCCCTTCACACGCAAGCTCGTCGGCGTGCGGCGACGCGTGCGTGGAGACGAGCCTATCGAGACACTGGCGTTTGAAGACCCAAGGGTAGCGCAAGCGCTCGCCCAAGCCGACCACGTGGTCGACCTATTGCCGGGAGCGCCGGCCACCACCCACTATTTCAACGCTGAGCGTTTGTCCTGCCTCAAGCGCGGCGCCGTCTTCTACAACGTGGGGCGCGGCACCACGGTGGATCAGCCGGCACTCGCTCGACAGCTGGCTGCGGGTCACCTGCAGGCAGCGCTGCTGGATGTCACCGAGCCCGAGCCACTGCCACCCGACCATGAGTTATGGCGGGCGCCCAACTGTTTCATCACGCCGCACACCGCCGGCGGCCACCACGATGAAGGCGACCGGCTAGTAGAACACTTCATCGCCAACCTGCAACGCTTCGAACGTTCAGAACCGGTCCTCGACCGAGCGTTCTAGCGCCATCAGCTACCGGTGCAGACTGCGAAAGCGTCTCCGAACGCGGTGTCGCTGCCTGCACCCAAGACGTAAATGGTGTTGATGGTGACGGGATCGCCCACGTCAATTCGCTCATCCTCGGTCCAGAAGCCCTTGATAAAAGCACGCTCCTCCAAGCTGCTCAGCGGAGGGCCTCCGTCCGTGCTGTTGATCGGTAGTGATACGAACGTGCCCCAAGCAATGTACACGAACAACAAAGAGTCGATCGTCGGGTCGTCATTGATCAAAGCGAGCTCGCCGCCTGCAGGCGAAACGTTTGGAATGTCGATGCTGACCTCTTCTCCCACCAGCAAAGCATCATCGCCCTCGGACTGGTCGAGATCCTGAACGCCATCAATACAGTTATCGGGCCCCGCACATAAGAGCATCGGAGGGCCGAAATTGAACGCACCGCCCGTACCGCGAAACGTGACCGTCGCGCCCCCGGCAGCAAAGACCACGCGAGAGATGATGATGGCCTGTGTGTTCTGCGCCGTCACGCCCTGTGCTGCCTCTGCGAAGTTCGGACAATCGCCGTTAGGAGGAGTCGTTGCATCCACACCGCCATCCAGGGCGCCCGGCGATCCACCGGTGCCAGCACTGCCGCCGCTGCCAGCCGACCCACCGGTACCCGCAGTACCGCCGGTACCTGCAGCACCGCCGCTACCAGCAGTGCCCCCGGTCCCCGAGTTGCCACCCTGAGCGCGGGCGCCGCCGATACCTGCGCTAGCCCCCTGACCACCGGTGCCACTGCTACCGCCGCTGCCTAAGCGAGCCACATCGTCGCCGCAAGCAGCCGCCGACATCACGCAAATACCAAGAGCTAGAAAGCAACGCACGGTGCTCGACATTGGGGTCCTCATGGGCACGCCTCGAGCGTCGAAGCGCGTCATTCTAAGATCTGGAACGCTAGCCCATGCAGCTAGTAAGTCCAGTGCCGCACAGCCGCGACCCACCGAGGCGACCTGGACCAGGTGGGGCATTCTGGGTACGACGGCTCCGACTCTTCCTCGCCATTGCCCGCCCAGGGGCGCGCCTGTGCCAAATTCTGAGGATGGTCTGAGATCGGCCCACTTGGGCCCCCTTTCCCCACATCGTCCCCCAGGCCTCCAAGAGGGTCGACGACATGGGTTTGAAGCTCGTGACGTGAGAGGCCGGGCCAGCCTTTCCAAAGCGCGGGAGGTGCCGAGCGCGGCCCGGTCCGGCGCTGACCGTAATCGCTCCGGGTGCCCGGCGGTTTGATGTTTCAAGGAGTGGAGGCGATGATTATCATCTAGCTTGGTCCAGGCCATCGCGCGCCGCGGTGGTGGCGCATGAACGCGTGGCCCGGAAGGATCGGTTCTCGAGTGACAAGCAGTTTTTCCAAGGACATCCTCAGCATCGACGCGGCCAAAGTCAGCGCTGAAATCATCGAAAAGCTTCGCGCGCAGGTGGGGGGGGAGCTGCGCCGCCGAGGTATGGTGGTCGG
Source organism: Deltaproteobacteria bacterium (assembly GCA_031407405.1). GTDB lineage: Bacteria > Myxococcota_A > Polyangia > Polyangiales > Polyangiaceae > SZUA-265. The sequence goes on along the minus strand of JANOIG010000069.1, from coordinate 10,552 downwards.
CCTTTCTGGCGGCATCGATAGCTCGGTGGTCGTGAACCTTGCAGTGAGAGCGCTGGGCAAGGAAAAAGTGCTGGGGTTGTTCATGCCCGAGCGAGATTCGTCGGATGACGCCTTGCGGCTCGGGCGTATGGTGGCGGACAAGCTCGGGATTCAGGCCCTGGTCGAGGACATAGCCCCGGCACTCGAAGGTCTGGGTTGTTATCGCCGGCAGGACGAAGCCATCCGGACGCTGTTCCCCGATTACGGACAGGGGTGGAAATGCAAAGTCACGCTCCCGTCGATCCTCGACAGCGACCGGTTGAACGTCTCTCAGCTCACCGTCATGGATCCGAACGGTGGAACACAGACCGAGCGCATGCCAGTCGCGGCATATCTCGCGCTCATAGCGGCCACCAATTTCAAGCAACGGGTGCGCAAGATGCTCGAATACTACCACGCGGACCGCTTGAACTACGCGGTGGGGGGCACACCCAACCGGCTCGAACACGACCAGGGCTTTTTCGTCAAGCAGGGGGACGGGGCGGCAGACGTCAAACCCATTGCTCACCTCTACAAGACGCAGGTGTTTGCGCTGGCAGCCTATCTTGGCGTCCCCGAAGAAGTTCAGAGGCGGACGCCGACGACCGATACGTACTCGTTGCCCCAAACTCAGGAGGAGTTCTATTTTTCTCTTCCCTACGACAAGATGGATGTTTGTCTCTACGGTCTAAACCATGAAGTCTTGGCCCGAGACGTGGCCCCTGCCATCGGGCTGCGCGAGGAACAGGTCGAGCGCGTGTACAAGGACATCGAGGGCAAACGGCGTGTGGCCCACTACCTCCATTCGCGGCCGCTCTTGATTGAAGAGCTCGAGGGCCACTGAGGGTGTGCGGCATCGCCGGGATTGTTGCGCTCGGCCCCCGCGCCGTCGCTCCATCGGTCGAAGAGCTTCAGGTGATGGCCGGGGCTCTTCACCACCGCGGTCCGGACGAATTCGGAGTGTATCGCGATAGAATCGTGGGGTTGGCCCACGCGCGCTTGTCCATCATCGATCTCGCCACCGGTCAGCAGCCTCTGGCCAATGAAGACGAGACACTGTGGACGGTCTTCAACGGCGAGATCTTCAACTACGTGGAGCTCCGAAGCGAGCTCTTGGCCCGAGGTCATCGTTTTCGCACGCAGAGCGATACCGAAGTCATCGTACACGCCTACGAAGAATGGGGTGATGACGCCTTCGCGCGCTTCAATGGACAGTATGCGATTGGGCTCTGGGATGCGAAGCGACAGAAGTTGGTGTTGGCGCGAGATCGCGTAGGAGTGCGGCCGCTTTACGTGTGCGCTCATGCCGGCCGGTTGTACTTCGCGAGTGAGATCAAAGCCATTTTTGCAGCGGACACGAGCATTCCGCGCGCCCTGTGCCCGATAGGGCTCGAGCAGTCATTCACGTTTTGGACCGTCGTCCCGCCGCAGACCGCATTCGTCGGCGTGAGTGAGCTCGAGCCGGGGCACGTTCGCACCTACGAAGGCGGTCAGGTGAGTGAGCACGCCTTTTACCGTCAGTCTTATCCGGAAGGTCAGACCGGTGCGTTCCGCGGTAGCCTCGAAGATGCCACCCGCGCGGTCCGTTCTGCCCTGGAAGAGGCGACCCGGCTGAGGATGCTCCGAGCGGACGTGCCCGTCGGCAGCTATCTTTCGGGCGGGCTGGACAGCTCGCTGCTCGCGGCGCTCGGCATCAAGGCAAAGCGCGAGAAGTTTTCGACCTTTTCTCTCCGGTTCGAGGACGCCGAGTACGACGAAACCGAATATCAGCGTCAAATGGCTCGGGAGCTGGGCAGTGAGCATCACGAAGTCGTGGTGTCCAAGCACGACATCGCGGCGGTGTTCCCCGAAGTGATGTATCACGCCGAACGCCCGATACTCCGTACGGGGCCAGCCCCCTTGTTCCTGTTGTCGCGCCTGGTGAAAGAGCACGGCATCAAAGTCGTGCTCACGGGCGAGGGGGCCGATGAAATGTTTGCCGGCTATGATATCTTTCGCGAAGCCAAGGTGCGTCGCTTCTGGGCGCGCCAGCCCCAGTCGACCTGGCGTCCGCTGTTGCTCGAGCGCCTCTACCCGTACCTCGCCCGCTCGCCCGTGGCGCAACGCTCCATGGCCAAGCAGTTTTTTGGCCGCAACCTGGCCGCCTTCCGCGCGCCAGGTTTTTCGCATGAACCCCGCTGGCATGGCACCCAGGCGCTGCGGCGGCTCTTCTCGGCCGACGTGAAAGAGCGCACCGCGTCAACGGACGTGGTCGGCGATCTCCTTCAATCTTTGCCCGCGGAGTTCTCTCGCTGGAGTGAGCTCGCACAAGACCAATACTTGGAAATCCGGACGTTGCTTTCCGGCTATCTGCTTTCGGCGCAGGGCGACCGGATGCTCATGGCCAACTCCGTCGAGGGCAGGTTCCCTTTTCTCGACGCCAACGTCATGGCGCTCGCAGCTTCCCTGCCAGCCTCGTACAAGCTCCGCGTTCTGGACGAAAAGCACGTGCTCAAGCAGGCGAGCGAAGGGCTCGTGCCGGCCGCCATCGTCGGCCGCAAGAAACAGCCGTACCGAGCGCCCGACGCCCTGGCCTTCGTCGGGACCGAGGGGAACGACAAGCGGCCAGCTTGGATCGGCGATGCGCTGAGTGAGGCGGCCATCGCCGACGCGGGAGTGTTCGAGGCCAAGGCGGTCACGCAGCTGTGGCGCAAATGTACGGAAATGTCGCTCACCCAACTTTCCAACGCAGACAACATGGCGGTCGTGGGTGTCCTCTCCACGCAACTCTTGCACGAACACTTCGTCAGGTCGTGTCCCACGGGGCGCAGCATTCGTCTCCGGTCGCTGGTCGACCGGGCTCACCAGGTCTAAGGTTATGCGAAAGGCGGTCTAACTTGGACGAGGAGGCTTTCGGTGCCCCATGATGCAACTTCGGTCGAGCTGGCGATTGTCATCGTCAACTACCGAACGTCAGGCCTTACCCTCGACTGCCTAACCTCGCTCGAAGCCGAAATTGAGCCTGCCATGCGCGTGATCGTGGTCGATAATGCCTCGGGCGATGGCTCGGCGGAGCGTATCGAGCAATCGATCGACGAGCGTGGATGGGCTTGGGTCACCTTGCTTCGCTCGCGCCACAACGGAGGGTTTGCCGCGGGTAATAACCTGGGGATTCGTTCAGTCAGGGCCGAAGCCTACGTGCTGCTCAACAGCGACACCATCGTGCAACGCGGCGCGTTCGCCGGGCTGCGCCAGGCCATGCTCGAGCGCCCTGACGCCGGCATCATTGGTCCGGGTTTGCTCGACGCGCAGGGGGATTTCGATCAGAGCTTTTTTCGGGAACCCGCGCCGCCGAGCGAGCTCATCCGTTCGTCAAACACCGGTATCATCGGGCGCTGGCTCAGCCGGTTCGACCCGATCCTGCCACGCAGTGACGGCCCCATCGAGGTGGACTGGTTGGGTTTTGCGTGTGTCCTGGTGCGGCGAGCCGTGATCGACGAGGTGGGCTTGCTCGATGAGGATTACTTCATGTATTTCGAGGACATCGATTTTTGCCGCCGGGTGCGCGCAGCGGGCTGGAAGGTGTTGTACTGGCCGGGGCCGAAAATAGTTCACCTGCAGGGGGGCAGCTCGAAGATGTCCTCCGAAGACGCGCTGCTGGCCCGGGCGCCGCGCTATTATTACGAGGCGCGTGCCCGCTATTTCGCCAAGTTTTATGGGCGCCGTGGCCTTTGGTTGGCCAACGCCTTCTGGTATCTCGGCCGCTGTGTATCGTTGCCTCGCGAGCTCGTGGGGCATGGGTCGATGGTGCGGAGGGAACATGAGGCTCTCGACCTGTGGACAAATGCTCTGCAACCTTTGCGCAAGCGAGACGCTCTAGCGGAGGCGCGGTCATGAGCATTTCGTCCCAGCTCAAGTACATGCTCGTCAACCGAGCTGTCGCTCGAAAGGAGAGGGCGCCAACGCCCTCACATGAGGCTCCGTTGCCCGACGGCGCGAGCAATGAGAACCCGCGCGGGATAGGGCTCCTCTCGCTGCTGGTCGAAGATTTGCGTACCCACGATCACAACGTGAGCACTCCCGGCTTCTGGGCCATCGCCGTTCACCGCTTGGGCAACGCCCGCATGGACGTGCATTCCAAAATCCTGCGCACACCGCTCACGATCGCCTATCACGTGGCCTCTACCGGGGTGAACTGGCTGTGGGGGATCGACTTGGCGTATACGGTCAAGCTCGGGCGGCGTGTGCGCATTTGGCATCATGGTGGGGCGGTGCTCGGTGCTCGCTCCATCGGGGACGACGTGCACATCAGGCACAATACGACGCTGGGCCTGGCCAATCGCTTCGATCAGGCCAAGAAGCCCATCATCGGCAACCGTGTCGACATCGGCGCGGGCGCTGCCATACTCGGTGCCGTCACCGTGGCAGACGACTGCGTGATTGGCGCCAACTCTGTCGTATTGCGGGATCTGCCGCCGGGCTGCACGGCTTTTGGCGTGCCTGCTCGCCCCGTGAACTTGAAAGCCAACGAGAGCTCACGTTTGAGCGACAGCCGCCCGTCGGACAGCGATATCGGTGGCGTTAATCGGTAGCGGAAGAAGCGGAACACGTGTGCTCTTCCCCCTGTCAATCAGAGCGCCCGTCGGTAATCTGGAGATCTGAATATGTCGTCGCCCATTGAAACGGAAATCCGCAGTTTTATCGTGAAAAATTTCTTGTTTGGAGTGGATGACGCGGCCATCACGACGGATGACTCGCTGCTCGACAAAGGCGTCATCGACTCCACGGGTGTGCTCGAGCTCGTGGGATTTCTAGACGAGAATTTTGGCATCCACGTCGATGACAACGAGCTGGTGCCGAGCAACTTCGATTCAATTGCCAAGCTGACGGCATTCGTCAATCGCAAACGTGGCTGACTCGAGACGCGCATGACGACCCTGCCCGCACTCCTCTGGCAAGCAGCGGAGCGGAGCCCCGATCACCCCGTCTTCATTCAGGGGCAAAGCGTCACGACCTATGCCGAGCTGGATCTTGCCTCGAGTCGCATGGCCAGCGGGTTGCTCCGGCTCGGTGTGGTCCACGGGGATCGTATCGCCCTGGTGTTGGATGGTACCGTCGATTTCATCATCGCCTATTACGCGGTGCTCAAGGCCGGAGCGACCGTGGTGCCACTGTCTTCCGACACACGCACGAGCCCGTTGGTTTACGCCTTGCAGCACTCCGAGGCCAAGGGCGTCATTCTGGACGCCAAGAACCTCAAGTATTTGTCGGGCTGTGCTTCGGAGCTGCCGCTGCTGGCGCTGGTGGTGTGTCGTGGGGCGCGGCGGGCGGCGCCCTCTCTGGCTCAGCCCGGGCACTTTCAGTGCATGGAGTTCGATGAGTTGCTCGACCGCGGTGAGCTCCTGAGTGGGCGCGTCGATGTGGAAGATTTGGCCTGTCTCATCTACACCTCCGGGACCACAGGTAAACCCAAGGGCGTGATGCTGACGCACCGCAATCTCGTGGCAAACGTCCGGTCGATCGTCCAATACCTCGAGCTCGACGCACGAGACCGCATCGCCATGGTGCTGCCGTTCTACTACGTCTACGGTAATTCGGTACTGCACACCCATATTAGTGTCGGCGCCACCATCGTTCACGCGGGCTCGATGACCTTTCCAGCCCAGGTTCTGGAGAACATCGCCGCCCACCGCTGCAGCGGGTTTTCCGGTGTTCCGTCCACCTTCGCACGGCTGCTGGGGCTCTCAGAATTCGAGGGTTACGACCTGTCGAGCCTGCGCTATGTCACACAAGCCGGAGCCGCAATGACCCCGTCGCTCACCGCCCGGCTTCGAGCAGCGGTGCCCAACGCACGAATCTTCGTCATGTACGGTCAATCCGAAGCTGCGGCGCGGCTCGCCTACGTGCCGCCAGAGGACTTACCGCGCAAGCTCGGATCGGCGGGCAAGGCCATTCCCGGCGTGAAGCTGAAAATTCTCGGGCCCGACGGGCAAGTGTTGCCGTCGAAGACGACCGGAGAGGTGGTGGCTGAAGGCGAAAACATCATGCGGGGTTACTGGCGCGACCCCGAGCAAACCTCACGAGCTTTGCGCCCGACGGGTTTACATACCGGTGACTTGGGCTGGATGGACGAGGACGGTTTCCTGTTCCTCGTCGGCCGTGACAGCGAGATGATCAAGTCGGGCGCACACCGCATCGGCCCGCGCGAGATCGAGTGTGTCATCGAGGCCATCGAAGGGGTGCGGGAGTGCGCTGTCGTGGGTGTTCCCGACGAGCTGCTCGGGCAAGTCATTCTGGCCGTCGTAGTGCCCGCGGAGGGCCATGTCTTCGACCGCCAGAAACTCTTGCGCGCGTGTCTCGATGAACTGCCACGGTACAAGCTGCCTACCCACGTACTCGCGATTTCCGAGCTGCCGCGCACGCACACCGGCAAAATCGCTCGCGCCGAGCTCTTGGAGCTATTTAGGGCCCAGTCCTGCGAGTAACGTTACCTAAAGCGCTCGAGCGACGAAGCGAATCATTTCCGGCGCGACCATCCGCCGCCCGAGCTCGTTCAAATGCCCGTCGTCATCGGTATAGCCAGGTGTGAGCGAGTGGAAGACGCCAGCGCCGTGCACGAAGGTCTCCCGCGTTCCGTCCGTTCTCGTCGATTCCGCTCGCGCCAGGTCGAAAATGGGGTCCGCCGAAAACGCTTCGAGCAAGCGTTGGTTGAACTCATGCCTCTTCACGTTGGCATCGTCCTCCCATACGGAGCGTCCCAAAATACGGAAAACTCTCCATTTCAGCTCGGTCGGGCGGACCGTCAGAGGGACCGTGACATGACCAAAAACGATCTCCGGGTGGGCGCGTTTGAGGCTCCTGAGCGCGCGTTCGTAATACTCGAACAACGCAGTCACGTCGGTCGATGGGTTGAAGTCGACGTAGCAGAATTTCATCAACGCAAGCTTTGGTTTGAGACCGGGGTGACGTTCAATCGTCTGACTGAAAAAGTCGACCTTGCTCTTGGGGTCACCGTTCTTGCCGCCGGACCCGTGCACCCACGCTGGCCCGGCGTCGCTTAGCCCCTGCTCGATCGAAAGCAGCTTGAGTGGGCTCCCGCCCGCCATGAGGCTGAGCTCCAGAACACCATCCATCAGGTTTTGCCCCACGGAGTGATGGGAAAAAAAGATCCTACCCTCACGCGCGCGCTCGATGTCACTCTTCATGAGCTCCTCCAGTCCATGTTTGGTTTCCGAGCGTTCTGATTCCGCTGGCGCGCGCGCCTGGCATCCAAGGGTAGTGAAGGCCGGGATGGGCGCCACATACATCGCTGAGACAAAAATAGTGGAGATCAACCGCATGACGAGCGACACGACTCCCTGACCCATGACAGCACCTTTTTTTGCCACATTGCCGATCCCGAGTTACGCGGCCCGCGCCGACGCAGGCAGTGCCTTTCTAAAGCGTCGGGCGCTCGGCGTCGAGTATCTCCCGCACCTTGGCCGCCAGCGACACCGGCGTAAACGGCTTCTCGATACAAGCGAGCGTGCCACCCACTGGAGCGCGAAGCCCCCCCGCCCCTGGATACCCGGACATGTAAAGGACCCGGAGCCCTGGTCGAGTGAGGGACAGCTCCTCGGCCAACTTGGGGCCGTTCATGTCAGGCATCACCACGTCGGTCAGCAAGAGCGCGACGCTCGCCCCGTGTTTCTCCCAGATTCGGCGCGCTTCGCTGGCGCGCCGGGCCTCCAGCACTGTGTAGCCCTGCTCCCGCAGGATGCGCGAGGCCACCACGCGCACGCCCTCGTCATCCTCCACAATCAAGATGGTTTCAGTCGCCGCCCGCGAGCTGGCCTTCGGATGCAGGCTCTTTTTGCCTGCGTCGCTGACGAGCGTATGAGGAAAGTAAACCCTAAACGAGCTACCACGCCCTAGGTCGGTGGTGACTTCGATGTGACCTCCACTCTGCCGAACGATGCCGTAGACCGTCGACAGCCCAAGGCCAGTGCCTTTGCCGACCTCCTTGGTCGTGAAAAACGGCTCGAAAATTCGCTTCTGGGTTTCTGCATCCATGCCCACACCGGTGTCGGTCACCGTCAGCATGACGTACTCGCCGGGCGCGACGCCGGACTGACCCAACAAGGCCGATTCACTAAGCACGGTATTGCCGGTCTCGATGCTGAGCCGCCCGCCCTCCGGCATGGCGTCGCGCGCGTTGACCGTGAGGTTCAGCAGGATCTGCTCGATTTGGCTGGCGTCCGCCTTCAGCGGCCAGAGCGTCCCCGCGAGCTTGGTGCTGAGCCGGATGTGCTCGCCAATGATTCGGCGCAACATCTTCTCGATGCCAAAAACGATCTCATTGAGGTCGAGGACGCTCGGTTGAATCATCTGTTGGCGACTAAACGCCAAGAGCTGACGAGTCAGTGAGACACCGCGGCGGGCGGCGGCCAACACCTCCGCGACGTCGTTGCCTTTGGGGTCGTCCTCGCTGAAGTCTCCGAGCAACAGCTCGCCGTAACCCATGATCACAGCCAGCAGGTTATTAAAATCATGCGCCACACCGCCGGCAAGCTGACCGATCGCCTCCATCTTCTGGGATTGCAGCAACTGCACCTCGAGCTGGCGCTGCTGCGTCACGTCGCGCAGGACGGAGATGCCGCCCACGAGCGCACCCGTATCGTCGGTGAGCGGGGTAGCGGTCACTGCGACCGACGTCCCCGCGACCACGGAGTTCTTCACGAACATGTCGAGCTGCACGAACTGCTCACCGTTCAAGATGCGCGTCAACGGTAGCTCCTCGGCGGGCATCGGCGTTTGGCGATCCGGCAGATGCAATCCGAATGTACGTGTCCAGGCAGAGGGCGCCAACGCCGCTGGCTGCAACCCGAGAATGGTTTCTGCTCGGCTGTTGAACACCAAGAATTTGCCGTCCCGGTCCGTGGCGACAACGCCTTCCCCCATGCAATCCAGAATCGAATCGAGCAGGCGCGTCTTCGACTGCAAAAGCTGACGCTCGTTGGTGAGCTCCTGCGCTAGATGAAAGTGCTCTGCGGCGTTGTGAACCTTCATCCACAAGTCTTCCGCGTTCCACGGCTTGGTCACGTAAGCGAAAATCTTGCCCTCGTTGACCGAGCGAACGACCGCTGACAGGTCAGCATAGCCAGTGAGCAGGATCCGCACCGCCCCATGATCATCGAGGCGTGTCAAAAACTCGTCCCCCGTCATCCTCGGCATGCGCTGATCGGTGATGACGACCGCTATTTCGGGCTCACCGCGGATCATCTGCAGGGCGTCTTCACCCGACTGCGCTTTCAGCACGACAAATTCTTCACTCAGCAGGTCTTCCAGCGCGACCAGCACCTGCGGTTCATCGTCGACCAACAGCACTCTGCGCTTATGATCGTGCGCCTCGCTCGAATTCATTTCCCACTCTCCTGACTCCGGAGCGGGACATGCATGACCATCCGTGTCCCCCCACTCGGCGCGTCTTCCACCTCGAGCCTACCCCCGTGCTTTTGCACGATGGAATAAGCAATCGACAGCCCCAAGCCCGTCCCATGTCCGACCGACTTGGTTGTAAAGAACGGTTCAAATACCCGATCACGCAGCTTCGGATCGATGCCCGTGCCCGTGTCCTCTACCACCAGCCGATACAGGTCGCCGGCGGCGCCACTCGTGATGCTGATCGCGCCCTCGCCCGGGATGGCATCGATGGCATTGGAAATCAAATTCATGAGCGCCTGATTGAAGAGCCCAGGGTTACACTCGATCTCATCCGGACCATCGAAATGGGTGTCCACATGTATGCGAGGCTGGAAGCGGTGACCCAAAATGGTGAGCACCGCTTCGACGCACTCCTTGACGTCGACTCGCTTGCGCTCGCCCTCGTCCAAACGAGAAAATGCACGAAGCTTCAACACGAGGTCGTCAATACGAGCGAGGCCGAGCCCCATTTCGTGCAGGCGAGTCTGGGCGCGCTCCCAGTGCTGCCGCGCGCTCGGACCCAAGACCTCAGCCGACACGTGTGGATCAACGGTGCCCAGGCTGCGTTTGACGGTATCCAAATGGCTCACGCAAAACGCGAGGGGATTATTGATCTCGTGGGCAATACCCGCGACGAGCTCGCCCAGCGATGCCATCTTCGCGGCGTGGATGAGCCCGGTCTGCGCCGCTTGAAGATCACGGTAGGCGCACTCCAAGTCCACGTTGGCTCCTCGAAAGCGCTCGGCCAAGGCCTCCTTCTCGAGGGCGGTCTCTCGAAGCTCCCGGTTGGCCTGCTCGAGCGCATTCCTGGCGCCCATGATTTGGCGCCGGCTGTGGTGCAGCTCTAGAAATATCCGGACCTTGCTGCGAAGAATGCTGGGATTGACCGGCTTGAACAAATAATCCACGGCGCCCGAGCCGTAGCCCCGCAGCACATTCTCCTCACTGACGCTCTCGGTAGATATACCTATACTCGTGCGGTCGCCCCTGCTGTGTGGCGTGCCGCCCGCGGTGAGAAATACGATGGGTACGTCACGAGTCCCTGGGTAAGCCCGGGCGTACCTGGCCACTTCGTAGCCGTCCATTTCCGGCA
>JANOIG010000026.1:0-4981 GCA_031407405.1 Deltaproteobacteria bacterium | reverse complement strand
GGTGGTCTGACAGCTCGGGTTGGGATTCAAGAGCTCCACGAGCAGGTGGCTGGCTCGGCTGTCGAGCACGGGCAATAGCTCTTCCGTGAAGCGGCGCGCAGTGGAAGCCAGGTGCTCGGACCCGGCCAGCGCGTGAGCTTCGCCGATACCCAGCACGAGTGGCTGACTGAGCAGGATGTGTTGGAATGCCGCGGCGGCGCTCGGGAAGGTTTGGCATTCGAGCGGACCACAGGCGGTCCAGGGTGACGGCTCGGGCGGAGCACTGGGTGAAGCGGGGGTGGTGTTGGGCGCCGGGCTGGGCAGGCTGCGCGCAGCCGGGCGCATTCGCGCTGGGGGTTCGGCGCAAACCGGCGTGGCTAGCAACATCGCTAACAGCACGGTCATGCGTGGAACAACGAGCACAGGCACGGCGTTCTGTGGCTTGGACAGGCTAGCTGTGAACGGCGTAGACGATCTCGACGACCGACGTCGGCACGCTCCCCGACGTTGGGCGCACGGCGATCTTCAGCGTCAGTTGTCCCACGTCCCGCGGGACGTGTCGGAAGTAGACAAACCCCTCGCGCGTCTGACCGCTGGCGATGGCGCCTCCGCTAAAAGCGCTCTCCAGGATCTCTGCTCGCCAGGTGTCTCGCTGGCCAAAGGTGGGCTCGAAATCCGGGCCCAGGCTCGGTTCAATGGCCAGGCTTTCGGTACGGCCGTACCTCGACCCTGCGCCGCCAATGCTCTGGTACGCGAGAAATGGCGAGCCCGGATCCATGCCCAAGCTGGCCACCCGCCGCCTGATGGGGATGCTGGTGGGTGCAACGGCGCCGAGCTCATGTGATCCGCCCGCCAATTGAATGCCGGCGAGCTCGACATGGACCGGCGCGGGCCCGACATTACGAACCGCAATTCTCACGGGGGTAAACCCGCTCGGCACGGCCCACAGGTGGTCTCTGTCGACGGCGTCCGCCCGCACCTCCACCTCGGGCCCTAGCGTCCAGCTCTCACCCTTGGCATCGGCCCGGAGCGGAACCAGCTGCACCGAAGCGCAAGCGGCCGAAAGCGCCAGCAGCACGGGTAGCGCGAACAGCCTCGCGATTCGCGCTTCGGTCCATTGCCATGGGCGCCGTGCGGCAGCCCGATATCGCCTTCCGATCGTCATCCTTGCCTCGACTCCGCCTGTCGCCAGGCGGCCTGGCTATATGGTGGTGGACCGACGAGCGCGCAAGGGCGGCCCGCGTCGACCAGTCGGACAGGAGGCCGGTATGGCAGCGGTGCTCAGAAGGAGACGGCGGCGGAGAGAATGAACATGTTCGGGTCAGCCTCCAGGAGATCATTGTAGGGCCGACTGGGCCGCGCCAGGTCTCCGAGGAAGTAACGCGTGTAGCTCAGCATGATGTACTCGCGGTTGATCCAGTTGGAATGCAGGATGAGCCGCGGCGTAATTGCGCTGTAGCCCGCCTCCGCGTTGTCCCCATCGGGTGCCACGTTGTCGAAACGCAGGCCACCCGACAGGTGCTTGAACGCCCTGATGGATGCTTCCGCGCCGAATTTGAGCCGGTTTTGGCTCAGCACGTCGGTGGACACGTGGTTGAACATGCCAAACACCGCCAGCCGCAGATCGGGGCCGGTCTCAGGCCAATCCAGGACCGGCGCCAGGCGAAACAGGTATTGGAAGAGGATGCTATCCACGGAGCCGCTATCCACGATCGGTGGAATTGCCGGCGGCGAGGCCGCGTAGGCCGAGTCGGGAATGGGCTGGAAGTAGTTGTCCGTGAACTGCGCACCGTTGCGCGAGTGCAGTACCTCCACACCGTCGGCGAGCGGCAACAGGTTGTCCGCGCTCACGTGCGAGTAGCCGATGTAGCCGTGGCCGGTGGTGTCGTCGTCCACGTGCACCTCGGCCCCAAACACGTTCATGCTGGACGTTTCCGCCCGACCCATCTCGATCCAATAATCATTGGGGGACCAGGATGAAAGATAGTGCACGCCCACCGTGACGAAATCACGAATGCCGAGTGCCGCGTGGCCGTGGTGCACGAAGTTCGAGCCCTGAGGTACCGGCCCTTGCTCTGGCAACCAGGGCGCACGCGGGGGAGGTGGGGTTCGCTCGGGCGCGACGTAGGGGATGACCTCGGTCTTCGCCCCCACCCCGTGCTCGAGCATGAGGCTGAGCCCGTCGCCGAGGACGAGATCAGCGGTCAGTGCTTCACCCAGCACGTGTGTTCGACCAAACAGTTGGGTCTGATAGTAACCAGAGCTCTGCTGGCGCGGGCCTGCGTTGCCGTAGCGGTTTGAAAACCCGCCGATGGTCCACACCAGGCCGCCAGCATCTCCCAGGGCACCCGGGAACTTGAGGGTGACATAGGCTTGGCTGATCCCACCCAGGCTCTCGACGTTCTTGAAGCCCACGTCCCAGAACGTGTTGGCCTGGATGATGATGGTACCCGCGGCCCGCATGTTTTCCACGGTGATATACAAGTTGGCCTCGGGCCCTGGCGCCAACCCGGCGTTGGTCCACTCGTAGGTGTTGAGCCCAATGATCCTGGGCGGCGCGTGCAGCTGTTCACCCGGGGTACGGTCATTGCGTGGCCCCAGGCCCACCCGCATCGGTGCGCGGAGGAAGCCCGACATCACGTAGGTCCACTTCTTGTCCAGCGCGGGCGGGTGCGGCTCGTTCGCCGTGCTTACGATGTCGGCTTCGGCGCCCAGGTCCGGCTTGGTCGGCAACATGCCGATTGTGCGCCGCGGTTCCGGCTTTGGAGCGACGACGACATTGTTTGGGCGTTCGTCCAGCAGACCACTCGAGCCGAACACGGTGGGGAAGGGCGAGTCGGTGGGGACCACGTCTTCGGTTTCGGGCGCCGGCGTAGCTGCGGGTGCTGCTGCGGGCGGAGCGGCAGGTGCTGGCGGCGGCGCAGGAGCTGGTGGAGCGACCGGAGCCGGGGGCGCTGCGGGTGGATTCGGTGTCGGCCCTGGCGCGGGCGCTTGAGCCAAGGCCGCTCGCGGCACCGAAGTGGCGAGGGCGATGAGGGCGAATCCGAAAGCCTGTGTGCGTGAGATGGTCATGGCTAAAACGACATGATGGCAGTGAGTGAGAAAAGGTCGGCGTCCGCTTCCGGGAGGGCGCTGAACGGGGAAGAGGGGTAAGCTCTCTCTCCCAGAAAATAACGGGTGTAGCTCAGCATGACGCGCTCCTTGGTTTCCCAGGTGGTACGGAAAATGGCTCGCGGGGTGATCGCGGTATAACCTAGCTCGGGGTCCGAAATGTCGGGCTGCACGTAGTCGAACTGAAAACCCGCCGTCAGAAAGCTGAGCAGGTCGAGCTGCCATTCGGTCCCGAGCTTCAGCTTGTAGGTGTCGATGTCCTTGCTCAGGGGGCTATTGGGATCCACCTGCGGGCTGACCGCGTGGTTGCCCATGCCGTAGATGGCCGCACGTAGCTCGCGAGCGTTGAACGGAAGCACGCCGAGGTATTGCGACAGGGCGAGCGTGTACTGAAACAGCAAAGTGTCGACCGTGCCGGTGTCATTCGAGGGGAAACCTTGCACGAAATCGCGGGGGCCAAAGAACGACTCTTTGAAGGATCGCCCGGTAGAGCCGTGTGGCAGCTGGACGGCATTGCCGAGCGGCAGGACGTTCTTCACGTCGATGTGCGAGAAACCCAGGTAGGCGTTGCCGGTGGCATCGCCATCGATGTGCATTTCGGCGCCCACCACCGTGGCGCGCCCTTCGGGAGTGCGGGTGCTCATCAACGATTGGCTATTGTCGTCGGGCGTCCAAGACGTGAGGTAGTGACCTCCCAGCATCAGCCAGCCGCGATACAGAAGCCCGACGTGCGCGTGGTGGGCGAAGTTGGACCCCTGCGGTACCGACCCCTGACCCTCGAAGTAGTCGAGCTCCGTCACGTCGGCGGCGAGGTCGTCATTCGTGAGGAATGGAATCGCCTCGAGCTTGGCGCCCAGGCCGTGCTCGAGCACGAGCTCCCAATCCTGATTGAGGTCGATGTCGGCGGTGACCACCTCGCCCGCCACGTGAGTGCGGCCGAACAGATACGCGCCGTAGTAACCCGAGCTGACCTGCTCGCGACCGGCGCTCCCGTAGCGATTGGAAAATCCACCCACCGTGACCGAGACGCCTCCCTGGCTGCCGAACGCATCCGGGAACTTCAGGATCAGATAGGCCTGGCGCACACCGGGGCTGAGGCGGTCGAAGTTACCGTCGAAGCTCGAATCCCCGAGGGCGCCCGCCGACATGATGACGTTGGCCGAAACCATGGGGTTGCTGAAGTTGATGTACAGAGACAGAGCGGGCCCCTGCGCCAACGAGGCGTATTCCCAGCGGCCCGAGCCCCCGCCGATGATACGGGGAGGAACGTGGAGCTCCGAGCCTTCTTCGCCGTCGGCGCGGGGGCCAACGCTCATGGCCATGCCGGCGCGGAGGTAACCCTTGAAGTTGAAGGTCCAGTCCCGGAGCTGTGCAGCGGCCGCCTCTTCGTCCGCGACCGCCATGAGGTCCGCCTCGTTGCCCACGTCCAGGCTGGTGGGGGAACGCCCCACGCTCACCTGGAGGGGTTTCGAACGGCGCGTTGGAGCCGGCTCCGGCGCTGGAGTCCCAGCCGCTGGAGCGGGCACGGGTGCTGTCGGCTCAGGGTCTGCGCTCGAGCCGCCCTCCTCATAGGAGTCCTGAGCGTGCGCCGTGCCGCAGAGCGCCGCTGCCATGAGCGTCGGCATAGCCCCATAGAGGGCAAGCAGCCCGACGAAGGCCTTCGTGGTCGGAGAATAGGAGTATCTTGTCAAAGCGTGCACCGCACCGCATCTGCTGTACCCGCCGCTAGCGGGTGTGGCAGTCAATCAACGCAGGGGACCGAAACGGAGTGACTTTTAGGGCCAGAAACTCGGCTTGTTGTCGCAATCCCACTGGGAGACGCCTGGGTCTTCTTCGAGCCAGCAGGCGCAAACCTCGCCATTGGCCGCGAGGCAGCGGTCACCTCTGTCGG
>JANOIG010000295.1:0-2955 GCA_031407405.1 Deltaproteobacteria bacterium | reverse complement strand
CGACCGCTTCGAGGTCGAATTGCTTGGCGTCGGCGATGCGAATCAGCGCCTTGGCGTCGATCATGAGCTTTCGATGGTAATAACGGAGCGCCTTGCCGTGCTTCTTCTGCACTTGCACGAGCTCGGTCACGTCGCGCTCGTCCGTGTATTTGTCGAGGAACGCGCGCACGGATTGCTCAGCGCGCATGTATTTGGTCCAGCCCGCCATCAGCTCGGCGTGGAGCTCAACGCCGCGCTTGCACTTGTCCTGCTTGAATTTGCTCTGGAAGAAGTACTCCGACGCTTCGTTTTCGGGCTTGTACAAGGCCTCGAGCGCCTCCAACATTTCTAACGCGAAGGGGTCGGCGTCGAGCTTGGGCTTCTTCGCGAGCGCTTTGCGGTAGCCGGCGTAGCGCTCGAGCGAACTCGGCCCCATGCCGCTCACCCACGACTGCGGCCCGGTCTCCTGACAAGTCGGCCCCTTTTTCAGATCGACGACACGCTTGGTGTAGCGGTCGTAGTTTTCGAATAGGTAGTTCGAGCTGGCGTTGATCATGTCGACGTAGACGCCGACCTTGAGCTCTTTGGGCGTCGGCTTGCCTTGTGCGCGCGCACCCGCAGATCCCAAGGACAATGCACACCCGAATAGACACGCCAAGACGAGGCGTAAGAATTGCGCTTCTTTCATGTCGTTCACCCGCTGCAAAACCAGAAATTCTCCGACCACCGCGGGCCATGCTGGCACGACGCGCCGAAAATTCCTTGTACGTTCTTGCAGCGGGTTTGGTCGGGGGTGTTTACCGCGCGAGGTCGGCGCGGCTGCGCTCCGGTGACACAGGAAGGCGGAAGGCCGGGAAGGTTTATGGGATTGCTCGGAACGCGTTGTCCACGCGTGTATCCGCCCAATCCCTTCCCGATCTTCCCTCTTCCTGTGATTTCCCCGTGGAGCGCGGCTTTGGTCGTCGGCGTTACAGCGCAAGGCAGGCGAGATGGGATGAGTCGGGTCCGGGACCCGCTAGCCCCATGACCACCGCAACTCCTCGGAAGGCAGCGTCCAAGCCAGCGGAAAGCACGGCGCCCGTCACGCCCCTTGCATCTCGAGCTCGACGGGACGGCTCGACCGGCAAGGGTCGAGCCGTGCGCCGGTCAGCAGAAAGGTTGGCTAACCTCTCGCCGTCGGGGAAACCCGACAGCACCCCCACGCGTTCAGAAGACGCAACCAACACGGGGGTCAAGGAGAGGTCAGCCATGAGGAAGGTAGCACTGGATCTGGGCGCAAAAAAGACGACCTACTGCGAGGTCGCCGACGGCAAGGTCGTGCAGCGCACGACGGTAACGCAGGTGGAGAGCCTCGAGCCGCTCTTGGGGCCCGAGCAGCCGCCGGCGACCGTGGCCATCGAAGCGTGCCGAGAGGCTTGGTACGTGCACGACCTGCTGAGCAGCTGGGGCAATCAAGTCCTGCTGGTGGACACGACCCGGAGCAAACAGCTCGGGGTCGGACGCCACGGACGAAAGACCGATCGTATCGATGCGGAGGTCCTGGCTCGAGCGGTCGAAGAGGGCCGAATACCGTTGGCGCATGTACTGACACCCCAACGCAGGGAGCTGCGACGGCTGCTGAATATCCGGCGATACCTGGTCGAAGCGCGAGCACAAGGAGTGACGACGGCACGCGGGGTAGCGCGAGAGAGCGGCGTCAAGCTGCCCAATTGTGACTCGGCAAACTTTTCGGCGCACGTCAGGAAGCGGATGACGACCGAGCCCCAGTTGCGGGTGGTCGAGTCTCTACTGATGACGTTGGATGTCCTTACCGAGCAGATCGCAAACGTCGAGACAGAGCTTGCCCGTTTGCTCGCTGCGGAGCCCATCATTCAAAAGCTCTGCACGGTGCCGGGCGTCGGGCCCACCGTAGCGGCAGTCTTCGTCAGCGTGGTGGACGATGCCAAACGCTTCCATCGAGCGCACCAACTCGAGTCCTATCTAGGACTGGTGCCCGGCGAAAATAGCTCTGGCGGCAAACGACGCATCGGCGCCATCACAAAAAAGGGTAACCCTTATCTGCGCGGCATGCTCGTTCAAGCAAGCTGGTCGCTGGCACGCTCGGCGAGTCCCGACGACCCGCTGCGCGTCTGGTTCGAGATGATCGCCGAGCGACGCGGCAAGCGCATCGCCGTGGTCGCATTGGCCCGAAAACTCGCGGGAGTGCTGTGGGCACTCTGGCGAAACGACACGGTCTATGATCCGCAGTCACATTGCCAGCGCTCGGCGCGTGGCCTTCGTTCCCACGCGGAACAGATTCAATTTCAAGCAGATGCCCTCGCGCGTGCATCGCGCAAGCGGCTTCGCTCCAAGATCAAGCGGGAGGCAGCTCAACCGAACTGACCAACCCGCACCACAGCGCTGAGAGCGCGAATCGCGAGAGCGGTTAACGTTGGATAGGTGGTTGAGCGCGAAGCAGCCACTGGCCGGTTGACCACGGTCTTCCGAGTCCGTAGGCGAGACTGCGCCACCGCCCCCATCATCGAAACCCCTCTTGCGCTCGGGCCATTCACAACCGGATCCTCATCCCTGACCCGACCACCGCGAATAGTTGATTGAACGCCAGCTCGTTCTTGCTTTTCCCGCCCCTCAGCCCGCTCCCGGTCCTATCGACCCATCTTCAACCCTTCACGGGTTCCGGCTCGAATCGCGGAATCCGAACGGGAGAGTTCTATGCCCGCATCCCCCACAAAAACGCCCACCACCGTCCGAGCCCCAAAAAACCAAACCCAAAAAAGCAGAAAACTCCCAAAGGAAAGATCAGCCCACCCGTTGACCTCGTGCCCGCCTCATAGTTGGCTGCTGCCTCGCGCTGAGTTTTCTGCGTTGCCCAGCGTGTGGCTCCGCCGACCAGCGCGCTCGTCGACAACGAGGCCCCCAACCCATGCTCGACGCACTTCGGCCAGGGCGTCCTTTGTTTTTGGCGCACGCGCTGAA
>JANOIG010000234.1:0-5720 GCA_031407405.1 Deltaproteobacteria bacterium | reverse complement strand
ACCTGGTCCGTTTCTTGATCGCCCACGGGGCGCCGCTCGACGCCACGAGTGAATCGGGCGAGACGGCGCTAGGGCGCTTTCTGCGCGTGGGCGCTGAAGATCTCGCGGACTTGATGATCGAAGCCGGGGCGTCGGAGTAGGAAGACTAAATGTTCGGCTTCCTCGTTGCCGTCCGAGTGCGTCGCAGGCGGTTACGCGGGGGACATCGGTGAACGGGGCGGAGGAGTTGTGCGATTTCTTGTGGGGGTGCGGGGGGTGGGTCGCTGGTTCAGAGCGGTTTGTTGGTGCAAGGGGATGCTAGCTGGGCTTATCGAGGGCTAAAGTGTATGGTCGTGACCTCTTGAGGGCTTCTGAAAGCTTTGCCGTGGGTGGGAGATGGAAGCTTTGCCGGGGTTGAGGTTGACTTGAAGAAGGCTTCGAGAGGCTTTGGTTTGGTGCGGTTGACCGGGGTTTTGGCTTCTCGAGGCCAAACGGGGGTGCGAGTGACTTGCGAGAGGCTTCTGGAGGGGCTGGCTGGGGTGCGGCGTGGCCCCTGCGCGTTGTGATGGGTGGCTTGTCCCGGCGGTTTTCGGCGGTATACTCCCCTCATGAGCTCTCCTCCGCATGTCGGTGCGCCGCACGCGCAGCTCGTACGCGCGCTTGCTGAGCTTCCGGATAGCGAGCGGCGCACTGTCATAGCGGCTGCCGAGAGGTCGGCCGCTCGCCGTCGGCCCGTTGCGTCCTGGCAATCGATACGGGCCGCCATCGGTATCGTCAAGGGCGAGCCCGCTGACGCGATAGAGGATACCGAGCGGCTTTACGATGGCTGAGGTCGTTCTCGACGCAAACGTCATCGTAGCGCTCCTATACGCCGCCGATTCTCAACACCAGCGCGCCGAAGAGCTCGTCAATCGGCTCGAAGGGCAGGGGGACTCGGTTGTGTTGCTCGATTTTCTCGTCTTCGAGGCTCTCTCGGTACTCTGCCGTCGGTCGACAGAACGAAAAACGAGTCCCCCAGATCTCCAAGCAGCGGTTGCCGCGATGCGGGCTTGGTTCTCTGGCGCTGAGGTTCGGTTCATGGCGCGTGAAACAGAGCGGTTGGCGGCCGAGATTCTCGAGGTTGTTGGTGAGAGTGGTGGTGCGCTGAATTCTAACGACGCGCTACTGGTAGTACTCGAGCGAGAGGGCTCAATCGAACGTCTTGCCAGCTTTGATGGCGGGTTCGACGCTGTCGAGGGATTTAGCCGGATCGCGTAGCGTCGTGGTGGGCAGACGGTGCCCGTCCTAAATCGCTCAGCGCGCCCGCAAGGATTCGAACCTTCGACCCTCGGCTTCGGAGGGGGCGTCAGGCGGTTTGCAGGGGTTAGCAGCGGTTCGCAAAGTGTTGATAATATTCGGAAGCGAACGGCGAGCCGTTTGCAGAATTTACAGCCCGTAGCACCGGTTTGTAAAAGTTTTGGTGCATCCTTGGTGCACGCGGACCAAGGCGCCGGCACGGTCGGTGGCGACGACCGCGGGGGGCGTGGCCGCCCCCTTCGAGTGGTCTCGGCGGCGTCTGGCGACCTGCTCACGGTTCGGGAATTTGCCGCGGTGCTGCGGATGAGCACGGCGACCGTTTACAAGCTCGTGGCGACGGGCGAGCTCAGTCATGTGCGGGTGGGCAACTCGATCCGGATTTCTAGGGCTGCGATCGGCGGCTCCGCGGTGCCGGGCAAGCGCTAAACGAGCGACCGCTGCCGTTATCGCGCTATCCGGGTCTTTCCGTTGCCGCCCTACGCCGCGGGAGTCGCAGCCATGGCTTTCGCCGTCATTATCGTGCTACGCCGATCTGCCGCTACCGGGACGTTATCCGCACTTCCCGAGCAATATCGAGCGACGACTCCGTGCAAGCCTCGTCGGCGCTCAGCTGCTAAAGTAATAGTTAGGCTGCATGACCCGCTACCTCGAAACTCTCCAGCATCCGTGGACCCGCGCAGCCATCGAGACCGCGATCGTCAAGGACTTCTCAGACGCGAGAGATGCCATTGAAGGCACTCCTGGCGGCAAGCTCTGGCGTTCGCTACACGACCTCCAAGGCACCGTGTGGATCCTCGAAGCCAGCACAACTGAACTGCTGGACGAAATCTGCCTCTTTGGAGAACGCAGCAAGGACCCTACGTTCTGGCACCAAATAAATACGAGTGAAGCCGAAACGCACACCCGCGCTGTGAAGCGGAAGCTCTTCAACTGCACGTCTTCTCTCATGGCACTCGTGGATCATGCACGCAACTTTCAGATCCTGACGCCCATCTATGGATACTCTGATCGCGTAAAGACCGTCTTTTCACCTCCGGGGCTGCACGATTTTCTCCAGTGCCTTCGAAACTACAACACCCACTGGCGAATCGCACAGGCCCACTGGACCATCCAGCATGACTTCCGGGCACACAATCGGCTGGCTCGCTTTACGGTCACCAAGTCAGAGTTGCTCCGGTGGGAGGGGTGGACCGCCAAGGCACAGGAGTACATCTCAGCCGCCCCAGACGCCGTCGACATCTATGACGTGTTCTCGGGATACAGAAAGCACGTACAGAGCTTCTATGCTTGGCACAAGGGCGCTGTTCTGGATGCGTACGCGGCCACCCTTCGGCCCTACCTTGAGTACAAGCGCCTGTACGAAGGACTGCAGAAGAAATACAAGTGGAATCTGGTCATCTCACAAGCGCCAAAGTCGTTGAACCCGTACCAGTACATCGGCCAATACTTGCCGAAGCACCAGTTCGAGCGGCTTCTGGCCTACGAGCATCGTAGCGAGGCGCAAGTCGACGCCCTGATCCAAATGCTCGACATGGAGGAATTCTGCGACGACGCACTTCGACACAAGATTCTGGCGCTGTTCAAGCGTCCCGAATGAGGCCCAACCCTCGTTCCAGCGGACTGCCTTCGGCAGCCGCTGAACTCAAACGTTATGCGGACTCAGATCCCGGATCGTCATCTGAATCGGGCAGCGAGGCTGCGGCGCGCTCGTGTGCGGCACGCTCAATCCGAGGCATCAGCCCTGCCGTAATGCTCTCCGCTACGGAACGGGCAAACTCTTGTCGCTGCTCGTCGTCGGCAAGCGTCTCGCCGGGCTTGACACCAAGATCCTCGAAGCACTTCTGAATGGTCTGGCGAATCCAAGCGTCGTTCTGCTTTCGCATGACCTTCTCGACGACCGACGTCGTCTGTACTGCCGCCAAGTCCCGAAATGCCTCGAAGCTCCGCTGCTCGGCAGCTTCGAATGCTTCAACGGGAAATCGAAGATCGGCTTCATGGTCAACGCGATGCTCGCGGGCGAGTTGATCGACCCGAAGCGATCGGGCGAAACTCGCAGCCTTGGGCGTGAGACCCAAGTTGACGCTGAAAGCAAACGTTCCGAGCAGCACGACGAGCCCCTCCACGCGACCACGCGGAGTGCTAGTCACTCTCACCCAATGGTCTAGTGCACTGAAACCAGCGTTGTCTCCGATCAAAGGTACAATTCGGACAGGCGGTCCACCGGCGGTACTATCGCCTGTCAAGACCCACCTTCGAATCTCGTCGAAGTCAGCACGCAAGAACAACTCGATGGAGTGGTATGCAAGCAGGTTGCACGCGATCTTCGCGATGGCACGGTAGCACGGCGTATCGAACAGCTTCAGATCGAAGTGAACTTCTGGCGTTGGGGCTGTCAGAACGGATGTCATCGCGGCTGCTTGCTTGACGATTGACTCCCGGTTGCGTCCAGTCCGCTTAGCCCACTTGCACAAGGCATCCTGTATGACGCGCTCATTGGGCCCAGTCCCGTTGATTCTGACGGCTGTACCCAGATCCTCAATGCAAACTGGAGATGGCCTTACCTGAACGACGCCGCCCGCGTCCACATCATAGAGTTGACCATCTGATCCGCGAACGCCCTTCAGCGGATTCGGAGGTTTGCTGCCTTGTCGGTCACTACGTGCGTCCAATAGAACGATGAATGGCCGTAATCCGTCAGACAGTGCCGCGTCAATGCCGTGGCCAAAGGTATCGTTCGTGGCCTTGTCGAGGATCCCTCGGCATACGAGCGGGCCGCCGAGGAAGTTCGGGATGACGTGCTCAGCGCTTTCGGTCAGGATGTGTGTGCGTGTGTATGCATCGACGGTCGGCATTCCGGCATGTTACTAGAACGGAGCCGGCTCCGCACACAAGCCGCGTAACTCCGCACACAAGCCGCGTAACTCACAGTTGGAGCGAGAGCTAGCGCTCGCCGCTCAACGGTTCTACGTTGGGCGGACGGTGACTGACGCTTGCGAGGTAGGCACCCGTCCGAGCGTTTGTATAAGAACCGGTCGGCAGCATGGCGACACACCACGTCGTGACCCTGGGCGAATGATGACGTGCTAGCGTTCCAAACCATGAGCGGGGACTCGGATTCATCACACTCCGACCAAGAAGAGTGGCTAGCACTTGAGGCTGGGATCCAGTGGCTGTCACCTCGCGGTGAAGCCCTGGCGAAGCTGGCCGCCGTCGGCGCCTTGGGCTTGTACGTCTTGGGGTTTGTGGTCGCCGTGCTCCACTACTCTCGGTACGGAGTGTCGCCGCTGGTGCTTCAATACCAGACGATCGTTGCGGCTGGCATCAGTCTGCTTGTCTCGCTCGTGCCTGGATTCCTACTTGGCCGCAAACTGAAGCATGTTCGCGGACGCGTAGTTGTCGCCGGAAACATCGTCGTACTCGTTGGCATTGTGCTGCTGGTGTACTTTATAAGGCGATCGCGCATCGATCCGATGGGCCTTCTGGGGCTTGGCCTTTTTAGCTTTATCACTGCGAACTTGGGAATCGCCACGACTCGCAACAGCCTGAATTATACCGCGTTGGCGGCGATCCTTAGCGTGTTGGCCTATCCATTCACAGTGTATCCCAACTTCCCTTGGCCAGGAGGTAGTGGCGCTCCAACGCTGGTGCACGCATTCGCTCTTCCTGAGACGGAACCGCCCGCCATACAGGATCAGTGGTTGAAGCTGGGATGCCGCGGTTGGCAGCAACCGACTGAAGGTAAGCCGGCATGTCGACGGGTGTACTTAATTTATGAAACGGCCGACCATGTCTACGTTGAACTCGGTGAATGGGACGGACGCTGTCCGAGAACCGATTCCGTAGACGAAGATCATTTCAGTGTCTCGCTTCAGTCAGCTCCGCGCCGCTGCTCTCAGCGCATTGCGAATGCTCTTGTCGACCGATTGGAAATTCCACCGAGTCTCAGCGCGAAGTGACTCGCTTCCTACTTGGCGAGCAAAGCTGCCGCTCTGGATCTCGACGAGAGTGTAGCGCTCACCAACGTCGAGGGGGCTGAGGTGGTCAAAGTGACGGACTGGAACGACCCGATCAGCAGCAGGCCTTTGCGGCTCTCAGATTGGTGAAACCCAAGGCATTGTTATGGCCCGAGTATATCAAGCTGTCAGTGTCGGACCGAGCGGAGGCCGACCAACTGCTGGTGAAGAAGCATGGTCTAAAGCTGGTCACGTTCTTAACTCTTGTGAGGCTTGAGGCTGGAGACTGGTCGGCCCTCCTTAGTCGGGTACCGGATGTGCCGTGACGAGAGCGACGACGTCCGGAAAGGCGGCTCAGTCTGACTCATGACGCACTCGCGAGGGTCTGGCCGACAACGGAACGCCTGAAATGAACTGTAATAGAAGGACCCTGCGGGAATGATCCACGTGTCCGTCACCTATCCGTGCGTATTCCGCCACATTCGATCAGCC
>JANOIG010000232.1:0-3926 GCA_031407405.1 Deltaproteobacteria bacterium | reverse complement strand
GCCATTTCCTCAAGCAATTTTGCCAGCCCTGGCTTGTCGAGGCTTCGAACTGCGATAGCAATCATCGCGTCATAAAGTCGACCCTTCGGGTCCTGTACCACCCACCCGTTCATGAGCAGAAACACCAAGGCGGCGTTGAGGCCCGTCCGTTTGTTGCCATCGATGAAGGCTTGGCTTTCTGCGATATGAAAAGCATAGGCGGCGGCCATCGAGAACAGGTCTTCGTGCAGGTACTCTCCATCAAATGTTGACCGTGGTGTCTCCACGGCCGCATCGAGCGCACCAGCATCCCGCAAGCCCGGCATTCCACCATGCGACTCGAGTTGATCCGAATGAAGACCCAACACGTCCTCGGTCGATAGGAAGATCGGATCAATCACTTGGCCAATTTACGGAAGGTTTCGCCATGATCGCGAAGGACGCGGCGCTGTGCTTGGGCCAGCGCTGCTTTCCTTGCAGCTGGCGTTCGAATCGGCGTAATGATCAGGCGCTCTCCGTCGGTGGACAGATCAAGCTCAGTATCGGCGGTGATCTTGAGGAGCTCCAAGATAGGCTTATCGATGATGATGCCCGCACTGTTACCAATGGCACGGAGTCGTTTGGTCATTTACCAATGATAACATTGTTATAACATGATGCCAACCGCGCACGCATGGATCCACGATAAAGCGTGAATATTTATGTCATTTGCTCAGCCAGGCGACGGGAGGGGCCCACCGCAGAAATGATGGGCCGACAGCTCGCGACCCAGCGAAAGTGACGAAGTTCGCCGAACGAACACCGACTCTAGCCATTCTGGAAGCAGTGCGGTCTTTCTAACCTAGAATGCCTAAGCGGCGGGCGCCAGCCCGCCCGTCCGTTTCGGGCATGAGTTGGGCAGCGCTCTCGAGCTCAGCTCCCGCCATCATGGTCGCGAGCACGGAAGGCCTTACCGGAAGGACTTTTGCATACTTACACAAGCCATCTCGGTAACGTTACCCACGGGATGCATACCTCGTTTCACGATTTCGTAGCCGTGACAAAGGTAGAACTCCTCTGCGTTGACCGACGCCGCAGGTGAAGCGCTGGTATGCCGCCGGCAATGGCAGATTGTTCGAGCTCTCGGAGAATGGCGCCACCGATCCCGCGCCGGCCGAAACGCGAGTGAACGTAAACCGCACGAAGTTCATGAGAGGACACAACGATGCTTCCGAACCCGACCCCCTTTCTCGGGGTTTTAGCGCATCACTTCTGGCTCACGGGCGACACGTCAGTCCTCCCAAAGAATTGTCGTTGTCGGGTAGCGCTGCGATTCCTTCCAATCGTCACCTGCATATGGATCGACCCAGGCAACGACCCAAGTCTTGGCGGCCGCCAGATCATATCCAGGATCGCAGACTAAGGTGCGAAGAGCTTCACCCGGGAAGATTCGCGTCAGAGTGGCGCGCCAGCGCAGGCTGCAAAAGTCGGGATGGCAAAGCAGCCCCTTGATTAGCGTTCTCGCGGAGTCACCAAGGGCTTCGCGGTCACCTGGCACGGCGCACTCGAAACGACTCCACCCAGTCCGCACCCACTCAGCGTTGGGGACCAGGCTCCCGGCAACCCGCGGCGCCTCGAGAAAAATCGCCGCGACCTGTTCGTCGGAGGCACCGCCTTGGCGCAAGCGCTCGAGCGACGAGCCTTCGGCCTCGAACATGAGAACGGCGCCGTCGCGCCCGGATGCTGCAATCTCCTCAACCGCCGCCACAAGCCTCCGGTGTGGGTGTTCAGCGTTCATCGAAAGCAATGGTTCGTCACAATCTGCACCACGCGTCGCCCTTGAGTATCCGCCGCTCAGCGGCAGACGCAAGGGGGAGTAAGGCCAAGCTCTCGAAACGCGGATCGTCCCGTTGTCACGCTGGCGTGCGCCAGACCGGCACTCGTGCTCTACGGCTCCCTTGACCATTGCGGCACCGAGCCGTCTAGCTCTGCGACGACTTCGATGCGATGCCTCTCCCCGTTCTTTGCGCGCCAGATCTCATCGGCTATCCAGTCTCGAACCGCCGAGATTCGAGGGGTCAGTGCAACAGTGACAGGTCCCACGACCGCATTGAGCGCAAGATGCTGACGCGTCGGGTTGTCCCGACGCTGGTAGTCGATCTGAAGCTCCCGCACACCACGTACGACATGGTGGGCGAACTTCATCGCGTCCGCAGGAGAGGTCGACACCGGCAATAGGGCTAAGAATTCGTCTCCGCCGACACGAAAGGCTCTACTCGCACTGTCAGACGCGAGACGGTCGATAGTCAACGCCACGCGAACGAGTACTTCGTCGGAAATCGCCACTCCAAAGTAGTAGTTCATCCAGGCGAAACCATCGATGTCGAAGAACACGCCAATGCGCATATCCTCAGAGTTCTTGAGGTAGAACGGGACATGATGGTGCGTGGGGAGACCCGAGAGCGCGTCGTGTTTCATCGTCTGCCGAACGGCTATGGCGTTCAGCGGCGGGACGGCTTCCGGCCCGTCCGCTGCAACGCCTTGCTAGGCGGCTTCGTCTTTATCACGCTCGAACGGACCTGCGTGGCTGCGACCTTCACGAGCACGCGTAGCGCATCGTTCACGGCTTGCGCATCAGGAAAGGCTGCGGCGAGATCCGGCTCGATGAGTACGAGGTTCGTTCCAGCAATCGCTCGATCGTAGTACTTTCCGCGAACGCCGCCCCGTAGCTCGCTCAGGTCGTACTCAGCTCGAAGCTCATCGGTGCCCGGATTTCGTTTGTTGGTAGTCATTGGATTCTCGTCGTGTCGCCTTTCGAGCGGTAATGATACGAATGCGATCGGGCTCTCGGTCCGCATGCGCAAGAAATAGCATGCGGTGCCGGCTAGACCAGCCGATGGTCACGAATCTTTGCTCATCGTTCGAGTGGTCTGGATCGTCGAAGGTGATGGCGAATGGATCGAGAAACACAGTGGCGGCCTCCTCGAACGATACCTTGTGCTTGCGGAGGTTACTTCTCGCCTTTGCCGCATCCCATTCGTAGATCATCACTTAGCCAATCGACGCAGGGTTCTGCGACCGCGCCTGAAAGTTCGCATGGCCTGCTCATCCACCAACCCGGTGCGATTGGCCGAAGAACTTCGGAACGCCATTTGGCGGCCGACAGCACCACGGGGTTGCGAGTTGGCGGCTGAGCCCTGAACCGGCTCAATCGAGCGCCCCACAATCAGAAGCAGGGCACGTGACATCAAAGCGTCCAAGGAACCGCCTAGCTTACACATCCTCGGGCTTCTGAGCAGCCACTATTTCGTCAGTAAGTTGAGGCAAGTTCGCCAGGAACTTGAACGTGGCCATTGATTGTTTTCGGAACGTGGCCAGTCACCCCCACGAAAGCGACGACGGACAAAGCCGGCGCACCCATCGACGTCGCCGGCCGAGATGGGTGCCGAAAGTAGCCATCCAGCACAATCGAGGTTGAAGCACGCCTGATGCACAATCCAGCTCCTGGAGCTGCCCCCGGTGATCGACTCCGAAGATCAAGAGGCTCGGACCGAGTCAACGGCAACCTGGGTTACTGCTATCGGTATCTTGGTCCGCCTAACGAGGCCGTAGAAAAACCCAGCTTCGAGATCGCCGCAATGCCCCCTTTGCGCGTCGACCTTCTTCCTACTGCGCAGCGTGAAGCGTCTCATCCCCTTGTTCTGGAGATTCGCAAACACGGGTTCGACCGTGGCGATCCTGCGGCTGTAGATCTCACGGCCTCGCGGCGAATCAAACTTCCACCTCATGCGTTCGACTGGGCCGTTTCTCTTGTCTGATTCCTCGCGCCTTCTCGACCCTTGATGAGGCAGATCGATCTCTGGACGGTACGCTCGTGAAGGTCGCAGCCACGCAGGTCCGTTCGAGCGTGATAAAGACGAAGCCGCCTAGCAAGGCGTTGCAGCGGACGGGCCGGAAGCCGTCCCGCC
>JANOIG010000192.1:0-6581 GCA_031407405.1 Deltaproteobacteria bacterium | reverse complement strand
CGAGGCGCACGCCCGCCGTGCCCCGTGCGGAGGACAATCTGGCGCGAGAGGTCGCGCTCCTCTCGCGCGCAGGTGTGGAGCTGCATGCGGCTCGACCCGCCGCTGCGCTCGAGGCACTCGATGAGCATGAGCGCAGATTCCCGAAGGGTGTGCTGGCGCAGGAGCGTGCCGCGGCGCGAGCTCGAACGCTGTGCGCCCTCGGCCGCATGCAAGAGGCGCAAGCCGAGCTCGCACGGCTCACCCGAGCGGCGCCCGGCTCGCCTCACGCCGCCCGCGTCGCCCAGGCGTGTGCATCCGCTGCGGTGAAGAGAGACTAGGTGTCGGGGAGCTCTGCGCCGGCCCCTGGCCGCCTGCTGCACGCTAGCGCCGGTGTGGCGTTGGCCTGCCTAGCGAGCGGCTGTGAGCCGGAGCTCGTCGTCGGTACGTGGGCGTGCCCGGCTCCGGATGTTCCCCCGCCGGGCGACGCTGGAGCGACAGCCTCCCTGGAAAAGATCGTCGGTGTTCCGTGGACGACCGGGTTCGAGAAAACCGGCTTCTGCGACTACGGGCGAGCCGGCGGGTTCTGCTATTCGTCTCCGGGTGCCTCGTACGAGATCGTCGACGCACCGGTTCACGGCGGGAGTAGCGCAGCCGCGTTTTCGGCGACCGCCGACCCTGCCGCAGATGGCGCGCAAGCACGCTGTTTCCGCGAAGGCGCGCTGCCGAGCGAGGCGCTCTACGGAGCCTGGTTCTACGTGCCGTCGCTCGCTGACGACGCGGGCAACTGGAATCTGATGCACTTCCAGGGCGGAGCCCCGAACGCTCTGCACGGGCTCTGGGATGTGTCGCTGGACGTTGTGGAAGACGGTACGCTTGCTCTTTACGTGTTCGATTTCTTGCGCGGTACCAGCCGTCGGGTCCCCGCTGGCGTGGCGCCGGCGGTCCCCATCGGGGCGTGGTTCCGCGTGGAATTTCGCCTGCGGCGTGCCGCGGACAGCACGGGCGAGGTGGCGCTGTACCAAGACGGAGCGCTGCTTCTCACGCTGACAGGGCTCGCGACGGACGACACCGATTTCGGCCAGTGGTATGTCGGCAACCTCGTCAACGCGCTGACTCCCCCGGATTCCACGTTGTATGTGGACGACGTGGCCATCAGCGCAGCACCCTGATCAGTGGCTCAAAAAGCGCTCAACTTACACGCCAGCGTGGCCGTTTCATCGGGAGAGTGCCCCTGTCGGGTAGACCATGCTCTCGTTTCAATCGGTACCGCGTACGTCATCCAAGCGCCTTCGACGCTGGGTCGCAGCCTTCACGCTGTGCATGGGGGTTGCCGCCCCCGGAGAGGCAGTGGCTGAAAGCCGAGATGCGAGCAGCCCCGACGTGCGGCAAGCCGACACGGTCCTCATTGGGTCTTCGTCCTTCAATCAGGCTTTCGGGTTCATCATCGTTCGCGAGCTCGAGCGCATGGGTTACCAGGTTACCCGCAAGGGCGTGTCGGGTGCGGGGCTGGCGCGCCCCGACTATCACGACATGAACCAAGTGCTCGAGGCTCTGCCGATCAGCACGAGCACGGCCGCCGTATTCGTCTACCTCGGAGTGAATGACGCTCAGCCTATTTGGCTCTATCCGTACGAACGAGGCGCCTCCGGACTCACCTCGGTGCCCTTCGGCGCCCCGGATTGGGACGCCGTGTACTCGCAACGTACGCGTGATTTTCTCGAGCGCATCTGCCAACGTGGCGCCCGGCGCGCAGTCGTGCTCTTACCGGTGGACGTGAATCACCCCGATCTGCAGCAGCGTTTGGCGCGCATTCGGGACCTGCAGGTGCAGGCCGCGTCCAGCACGAGCTGCGCGGTGACGGTTCAAACGGCGGGTGATGAAGGTCAGTTCGAGCTGGCGGGCGTCCAAAAACGACTGCCGGATGGCTTCCACATGAGCTCGCTCGGAGCCCAGATCGTCTGGGAGCGCATTCAGCCGCAGGTGGTGCACCTGCTCGGACCCGACGCGGCGTTCTAGTGAGATCAGTGCGCGGCTAGCTCGTGCGGCGGGTCGGTGAGCATACCCTTGTGCCGAGCTTCCTCGAGCACCAGACAGACCTGCTCGAGGCCGTGTTTGGTAGCGGTCTTCAACACCGAATCGACCCGCGCGTGAACAAAGACCATGTCCCTCGTCTGCGAGCACTGCAAGAGGGTAGTGATGACGCCGCGCTTTATGGCGACTCCAAAGCCGCTGCCCTCGATGATGGCATGGTAGGCGCTGCAGTTTTGCTTGAACACGCCGAGTCGGCTCAGCAAGTAGCGTACGAGGGCGCCGTCAGGGGCAGGCGCGCTCGCAGGAATTCTCGCCACATACACGACCTTACCTCCCGGCGAGGAGCTTGCGGTCTCTGCAATGAGGCGCTCGATTCTGTCGAAATCTGCAAGTGTCGGGCGGCCCCAAAGGGCAAAAACGACGCCCGGCCGTGCAATTGTTTCGACTGGCATCGGCGGAACCCCTCGTAATTGGATGTCCGGGGCGCACGGTACCTGGCGTGTCCTTCCCCCGAAGCCACTACGGCAAAGTGCGACCCGGGCGTTAGCCGGTCGAGTAGGCCGCTCAGAGATCACACTGCGCTGCACCCAGGATCTGGGTGGCCAGCACGATGCCGGGTCCAGCGGCGCCGCCGAAGGATGCTTTGGGGCACGCGGTGTCGGCGCAGCCGGGGGCGGACTGCACGCTGCAGACGTCGGAGTTGTCCGCCAAGCATTGAAGAAAGGCTTCGCAGTCGTTGATGGCCTCGTCGCCGTTGCTCTCGCAGTCGATGATGTCGTCAGCCAAGAAGAGCGCGCAGCGCGTGCAGTGTACGCGATCGCCGCCGCAACACAGGTCCGCTTCGCAAACGCCGCTGGCGCAGCCGTTGTCGCCGTCGCATTCTTCACCCGGGCACCGGAGGCAGACTCCGCCACAGTCGACCCCCGTTTCGGCGCCATTGCGAAAGCCATCGAAACAGTTCACGCACGACCCATTCGTGCAAACGCCGCTGGCGCAGTCGGCAGGCACGGCGCAGTCTTCGCCGGGCTGGCAGCGGCGGCAGCGGGCGTCGGCGCCACCGCAATCGAGATCGGTCTCGGTCCCGTTCTCTAGTCCATCGGCGCAGGGCTGCGGCCGGCACGAGCCGGCTTGGCACAGGTCAGTGTTGCACTGTGCGTTCACGCTGCAGGGGCTATTGATGGGGCACAGACCGCAGGCTGCGTTGCCGCAATCGACGTTGGGCTCAGTGCCGTTCAGCACGTCGTCGTCACAGCTCGGCGCTTGGCAGCAGAGCGCGCTGTCGAGACTGCAGCCCTCGCCAGCGCAGACAGCGCTTTCGCAGTCCGCGGCTTCCAAGCACGCCTGTGTCGCGAGACAGGGGCCGCAGCTGCCGCCGCAATCGAGATCGGTCTCATCCTGGTTCTGGACACCGTCCTCGCAGGTCGGGGCGGCACAAGCGCCGTTCGCTCCGCAGACCTGCGACGCGCAGTCGGCGTTCGCTCTGCATTCGGAGCCAGGCGGGCAACCTGGACACGTTCCCCCGCCGCAGTCGATCGAGAGCTCGCTGCCGTTGCGCGATCCATCCCCGCACGAGGCGGGCGTGCACTCTCGGGTGTGCGCCGGACAAAACTGCCCGGCCTCGCAATCCTGATCGCTCCGGCAAGCGTCGCCCGCAGCGCAGCGCTCGGGGCAGCCTCCGCCGCAATCCACCGCGGATTCGTCCGCGTTCGCGCGTCCGTCGCTGCAGGTGGGCGTGGCGCACGCACCCGCCGCGCAAACTCGGCTTGCACAATCGAGATCGGATGTACACTCGTCGTCGGGGGCCACGAATGGGAGCTCACAACTGGGAGCTTCCGCGCCGGAGCACTCGGGGCTGTTACTCGCCTCGCTGTCAGTGGCCTCTGCGATCGGCGTCAACTCCGGCTCTGGCTCATCGGTGCCAGAGGGAGCGAGCGAGACGGTTTGCACCTCCCTTGGATTGAAAGGGTCGCTGGTCAGTGTGCAGCCAAGCAGGGCCTGCATCAGAAACCAGACGAGAACCGCCTTGCCGACGTGCATGGGTCCACGAGACATCAGGATTGGACTTCGAGCCATTGGCGCGTGCGTTCCCGATCAGTTGGGCTCGGACGCAAGCAATGCGTGCTCACGGGTTGCGACAGACGCCGCTTGTAACTCCAGATGGTATGCCGATCTTCGACAGAGCGCCCGAACGAAACGCCACGCCGCAACAAATGGCAAACCTCGTGCCGAAAGGCGTTTTTTTTGCGAGAAAACTTGACGCTTCTGCGCTGTCTACGCGCGCGCGAGCAGATTGTTGCGATGGATCCAGGAAAAGTGATCGCCGCAGGGCAGTGTAGGTACGAGCTCAGCGGTGGGCAGAGTGGGCGCGAGCGCGCCATTTCACCAGTGGGGAAATAATGCAGCTATGGTGAGCCCTTCCAGTTGGCATCGTGCAAGGCTCGCGCGGCGGTAGTGGCAGGTATTCCCATGTGCTCTCATCAAGGCAGCAGTGAATCCGTAGCAACGGAGCAGGCAAGAGGCTCAGGGTCTCGTCTGCGACCGGGCCGCGCACGATCGTCTTCGAAAGCTACCTCAATCAACTACCGCGGTGACTCGCCGCGCCGACGAGAAGGGCAGGGCGTCAATACGGTAAGCCCGGGATCGCGAGCTCCACGGACAGGAGCGACGCCCCGGCGGTGATGTACAGGGTGCGGCGTTCGGGGCCGCCGAAGGCCACGTTGGCGGCACCGGGCGCCGTAATGGTGCCCAGCGGCTCACCCTCGGGATTGAAGATGCGCACGCCGCTCTGGGTGATGTAGAGGTTGCCGGCGCAATCCATGGCCATGCCATCGGAGCCGAAGTTGACGAAGGGCGTGGGGTTCGAGACTGCGCCGGAGGCGTCGACATCGAACACGATCGTGTTGCTCTGTCCGCCGGGGCGGCTCAGATACAGGAGCGTCTCGTCCGGCGACAGCATGATGCCGTTGGTATTGCCGTTGGCATCGATGACGCTGAGCGCGCCGCTCGGGTCCCGACGGTAGGCTCGGGCTGGGAGCTCGGAGGGCCGGTTGCCGAGCAGGAACGTGGGATCGGTGAAGTACAGATTGCCGTCACTGCGGACGGCGACGTCATTCGGCGAATTGAACGACGCGCCCGCGTTGTCGGCGATCAACACGGTCGGCTCCCGCGTCATCAAATCAAAGATGGTCAGCGTCTGGTCGGAATGCCGGCAGCCGAGCAGGTTGCCGTCGGGAGCGATGGCCAGGCCATTCGTCCCCGCGTTGGCGATGAATTCCTCGCAGTCACCGCCCGGTGTGTAGGTCAGGATGCGGCCGATGGTAGGATTGCCGAGCGAGAAGTCCGAAAAGAAAAGCGTGTCGATCCCTTCAAACCAGACCGGACCCTCCGTGAACGTCATTCCAGAGCAGACCGGCGTAGGAGCGGCGCCAGCGGGTAGGGGAGTAGCTGCAAAGGGCCCGGGTGGGCAGGTCCCTGCCGCGACGGGGGGTGCCCCGCCTGCATTGCCGTCGGCACCGCCATTCCCACCGCTGCCCGTCGGATTTGAGGCTCCCCCAGAGCTCGAGCCGCCCAAGCTCAAATTGCCCGGAGGACCATCCGAGCTGGACGCGCCGCCGGCGCCCGCCGAGCTCGGTGCTGCGGAGCTGGGCGCGCCCCCACCCGCCGAGCTCACATCGCCCGCCGCCCCGCCCGAGGCTGCGCCGGGGTAGAGCAGGCCTGCTGCTCCTTCCGTGGATGAGTCACTGGAACACGCACACAGCCCACCGATGAGCAGACATGAGACCCCGACAGCTGACGAATGCATCATCGGTAGCGTAGCCGTCGGGGCTCGCGTCGGAAATGAGCATCGACGGGCTCGCACCGTTCCCTGAACAGCGGGCTCCCGTTTCGCAGAAATTTGTGCCAGCGCCGTTCTCCCGAAAAGCGGCCGATATCACCAAACGACGCCGAGGCCGTGAGCTCCGGCCGGGCCCCAGTGGGGTTGCACGCGTCCGCACAGGGTGAAAGGCTGACCGGCAGCATTTCGCCGTCGTCGCGGGAGCGAGGATCGGCCTGATCGTTGGGTTGCGCCACGTGGGAGGGGGCTTGGGAAAGAGGTCGAGCGAAGGCTAGGGGGAGAGGGAGGGTGGGGCCGCCACGATGCCGCTCGATTGCGCCAGTACCGGGCATCGCGAGGTGCCGGTTTAGGGCGAACGCGAAAGATCAACCGGAAAGACGCAAGTCGATGTTGCTGAGAAGTCGGCGATGGATCAGGCAGACGTGTCTCGTCTTGAAAGCCGCGAAGACTTCGAGGATTGCCAAGTGGCAACGCTTCGCCGCTACGTTGCAGCGCTCGGGGGAACCTTGGAATTGGTCGCGAAGTTTGGCGACAAGAACATCGCGATCGTTGGAGTGAGTCCGACGCCATCGACGATGCTGCCGGCTAACAAGGCGTTCTGAGCAATCCCCACGATATCGAGCGCTAACAGGTTGAAAAGACAGCAAGAGGGGATCGACGTACATGCGGGCTTCTGATCTAATGGTGGTTACCACACCCCAATAGTCGGAGATCCCACATGTACGCCACACGCCTT
>JANOIG010000141.1:0-54951 GCA_031407405.1 Deltaproteobacteria bacterium | reverse complement strand
CCAACCTTGGGATCATTCCATTGACATCATTGGCGATGAGCCGCTTCCATGGGGACCGCTCTACGCCATGTCTGGAAAGGAGAAGAAAATACTTCGGAAATGGCTTGACAAGATGTTGGCAGAGGGCAAAATCCGCCCTTCGACCGCCGCTTGCAGCTGTCCCATCTTCTTCGTGAACAAGGAGGCATCACTGGAAAAGCGGGCAACCAGAGACCCAGACGATCTCAGACCTGTTATGGACTTTCGACCTGTCAACAAGCGATCTTCTAAGAATCGCTATCCCTTTCCCCTGATCACGGAGCTTTAGGACAGCGAGCGAGGTTATCGTCTTCGTGATCGAGGCGATGCGAAAAAGAGTGTCGCCGTCCACCGCTTGATTCGACTCGAGGTCGCGCACGCCGAAGCCACGCACGTAGACCACCTCCCCTTCGAGCGCGATGCCGACCGCGCCTCCGGTGGTCCCCGTTTCTTTCACTCTCGCGGCCAGCAGCGCATCAAGCTTTGGCGCTAGCGCCAAGAGCTCCGCTTTCCGACTCGCGTCCGCGGTTAGTGGGACGAACTCAGATTGCGGCAGAGCCGGCGGCGTCGTGGTCGACGTGGCCTTCGATGGCAACGCGACCGATGCACTTGCAGTCGACGGCGCCTGCTGCGCTGGTGTCGGCGGCCGACAACTCGACGAGACCAAAGCCACCAACGCCATCGTCCAACCAAGCTCAACCCGCATACGATCCTCCTGCATTCGAGCCCCTAGCGAATTTCGTGCCAGCGCGTCACACACGAAATAGCCGCGCACGCCGCTGGTTTGCGACTCCGTTGTGCCAGGTTCGGCACAGCACATCTTGGTGTCCAGGCTAAAACAGTGAGCGTTTCGTCGGCGGCGCACACGCATAACTTGTATTGTCCCGCAGAGGATGACCGCTTTCCCCAGAGTCGTCCACTGACCTGGATATCGCCACAGCGTTCGGCGCAGGAGGCAGAGTTGCCAAATCACGGAATCCCCGCCGCAACGCTGCGTGGGGTCTCTTGACTTCAAGCAGCCATCGGAAGAATCCAGCGGAACTATCCGGGACGTCACCGCTTCTGCAGCGTTTCGTGCGCGGCGAAACCTGGCGCTCACCTGGCCACTGCCACGGGCTGATGGTTCTCTCTGCGGCCTTTGTCCGGCAAATGCGTCGAATCCTGGCTCAGATATTAGCGCTCTCGTGGCGATCCGATCACGGCGCGTAACGTGCTCGAGGCGGTCGAGAAACTGGCACGGGAGTTGCCGCCTGGCCTGCCGTGGCAAGGACGATAGCGGGAGTCGACGAGCTTCGACCCGGGCGCTGATCGGGCACAGCGACATACGCACTACGATGATCTACACGCACGTGCGGAATCGAGGCCCGCTCGGAGTGAGGAGCCCTTTCGATGCTGCGCGCTCGCCCGCCTCTCGTTGACACTCAGAGCGTCCCCCGCCGATCAGTGGAACGTTTATCAACGGAGCGCACAAAGCGCCGCTCGCTGACGCCCCACCTGCTGCTTAGGACGGCTCAAACCCGCTCTTTGAGCACTGGGTCCGTGGCTCCTAGGTATTCCAAAGGGATCTGGGCGGGACGGGGCTTCGATAAGGTAACGTAACCCCCCAAACCAAGCATCAAATCGCGCTACAGCCATGACTTGCTCGCTGAGGCGAGGGTTGCCCAGTACTGAAACTGCGTAGCTCAGTGCTTGGGCGTCAGCTCGAGCAGCTAATTGAGCGCGACCGAAGTGCCCCCGTAGAACTGCAGCAGCGTGGCGGCCTCCCCATCCTTCGGGTGCCGTGCCAGCAACGACTTCAACGTCGAGATGGCCTGTTCCACGTGCCCGAGCCGCTTCTGCGTCCGAGCCAAGTGCACCTGTGCCGGTGGTGAAGCGTCTACGGCCGCCCAACGTTCCGCCACGCGTAGAGATTCTCCCCACCACTTGGTCGTGGCCGCAACGCGCGACCAACCCTCGAGCACGCGGGGCTCCTTTGGATGCTGGTCCCCGAGCCGCCGGAACGCTTCGAGCGCCCGCAGATTGCGGTGGCCACGCAGACTCTCGGCTTCGGCGAGCGCATGCTCCAGGGCTTCATCGCGAGGCGCCTCGGGCGCCGGCAATGGGGACACGCTGGGAGGAGGCGGCGGAGGCAGAGCCTCGTCATTGTCCAGATGAATGACCGGTGCCTGAGGGATGGGCTCTGCTTCGTCCGCGTGGCGTGCGGCTTCGGTAGAGGGTACGTTGGCGACTGCAATGGATGTGTCCCCGCCTGCGGCGTTCGGTGGGGCCGCTTCCAGAGCATGGACCACATTTTGGGGCGCATGCAGGTGGACGGCGCTCGGCGGATGTTGGGCTGACCTGTCGACGGAGGCCAGGTGACGAACCTGCTCGGGCAAGCCATCGAGCGCGATCACTCCCAAAAGCACGCCGATGGTGGCGAAGGCAATGCCCCCGACCACTAGGCGCTGCCGCTTGGCTTGACCGCGCGCTTTGCTGCCCAGGATCCAGACCAAGTCCTGACGTAGGCCCGTGACGTTGTCGTAGCGGTCCTTGGTGTCGGTCGCCAGCGCGGTCAAGAGCACCCGGTCGAGGTAGCGTGGCAGGCGCAGCTTCTTGACGCGTTGGCTCGGTGCTTTGACTTTATCGTGCACCTTGTTGTCGAGCAGGGTGACGGTGTTCGCACCCGTGTGCGGGAGGCAGCCCGTGATGAGCTCATAGAGCACCGCGCCGAGCGCGTAGATGTCGGCGCGTGCATCCACGGCATCTCGCCCGATCTGCTCGGGTGCCATGTACTCGGGCGTGCCGATCAGGCTCAGGCTCTCAGCGTCGAGTCGGTCGGGCTCTGCACTGGTTTGAGTGATGCCGAAGTCGAGCAATTTCAGTACGCCGGAGCTCGTGACCAGCAGATTGGCGGGCTTGATGTCGCGATGAATCACGCCTAGAGCGTGCGCGCTCTCGAGGGCCTGACAGGCCTGGATGCCCAGCCCGAGCACCTCTTCCCAGGGTAGGCGGCCTTGGCGCGCCAGGCGATCGGCCAGCGTTTCTCCTTCCAGGTACTCCATGGCGTAGTAGGGCCGGCCATCGGCAGACACTCCGAAATCATGGATTTGGACCAGGTTGTCGTGACGTAGTTGGGCCACGACTCGCGCTTCCTGGCGGAACCGAGCTTCCGCTTCGCGGCTCGAGCAACGCTGCCGCTCGAGCACCTTGAGCGCGACTTTGCGCCCCAGATCGACGTGTTGTGCCTCGTGCACTACGCTCATCGGGCTGCGCGCGATGTCGCGGACGACGCGATAACGCGTGCCGGGGAAGAGTTGATCCTTGGCGCCGACCTCGGTGGGCAGGGGTGACGCCTGCCATTCCGGCCTCGCACCGCCCGATTTGCGCGCGGCCGCGACCAGCTGGGCGAACTCGGCGCGCGAGCCCGCGGGCTCCGCGGGATACAACCGCAACATCAGCTGAGCAATTCGAGCTCGAACGCTGCGCTCCCCATTGGCAAGCCCCGGAGCTTGCTGGAGCAGCTTCACCAGGTGCTCGGTGGCCTCCCGCGCGGACTCGAAGCGGTCTGCGATGCGTGGGGCGGTCAGGCGAGCAATGATGGTGTCGAGCTCTCGCGGCAGAGCGAGCCACAAAGACAGTGCCGGCGGTGACCGTTCGCCCTTGGCTACCGCCGCCAGGTGCTCTTGAGAGTCCCCCTGGAGGAAGCGCCGGCCAGCGATCATTTCCCAGAGCACGATGCCCAGGGCGTACAGGTCTGCCGAGGCACCCCCCGGATTGTTGGCTGCGACCTCGGGAGCCACATAGCCAGGCTTTGCGAACACGATGCCGTTGATGGTCTGGCAGCGGCGGTTTTCTCCGCGTGCTGTGCCGAAGTCGATGAGCTTGGTGTCCCCGACGTACGACACCATGATGTTCTGCGGGCTCAGGTCGCGGTGCACGACGTCGAGCGGGTGCCCCTCGGGGTCGGTGCGCTCGTGGACGTGGGCCAGGGCGTCGGCAATGGATGCGGCGATGGCGACGCCGTCGGACCACGAGATCTGCAGCTTGAGCTGGCTGGCGCGGGCTCGGAGCTCGGCCAGGTCACGACCTGCAATGTGCTCCACGACCACATACGGTTGG
This sequence comes from Deltaproteobacteria bacterium, assembly GCA_031407405.1. Lineage (GTDB taxonomy): Bacteria > Myxococcota_A > Polyangia > Polyangiales > Polyangiaceae > SZUA-265. The sequence continues at coordinate 50,835 of JANOIG010000141.1, read as the reverse complement.
CCTTGCGGGTCGATGGCGGCCTCCAGCACCTGGGCCACACCCGGGTGCTGCATTTGCGCTTGAATGCGCGCTTCGTCGAGGAATCGAGCCAGAAATGAGGCGTCCTCACGGTGCTCTTGGCGTATCAGCTTCACCACGCAAGGGCGCTCGGCACCTTCGATATCTCCCATGGCGGCCAGGTACACCTCGCCCATGCCCCCGCGGGCGATCGCCTTGAGCAGAAGCAGGCGTCCAAACTCTCGCGGGCCGACGAAGCCGGGAATGCCCGACTCTCGCTTGCCGGGGGGAGCGGATGCGGTGCCAAGCGATATCGAGCTCTTACGATCGCTGTCGCGACTCTGTTCTTGCTCTTCGACCGTCATGAACGAGAATCTACCCGTGTCGGGTCATGTGGGCTAAATTCTGGGTGCTCGCCGGTTTGGGCGATTTCTAGGATGTGTTGGCGTTCTGGGGGTTGAGGGCCGGTTTGACTCGGGTAGACTCTACGGTCCGTTTTGTTCAACAAGTCCCACTTCCAGCCTATGCGATGTCGCCTTCAGAGAGGTATGGCCGGGAGGCGTGTGGGTTGGCTCGCGCGTTTGCTGCTGTGTCATCTATTACCGCTCTCGCTGCTCATGGCGGTGGATGCAGGTACCGCGGCCGCCGTTATAGTGGCTGTTTCTCCCGATTCTGCTGAAGCTCCCATGTGTGATCCGATGGGCGCCTCCATTGCAGCTCGGCCTGACATTCCCGAGGTTGATGGCGGGCGGCTGGAAATTCTGCCCTGTGAGGTACTGCTCTTGATGACGGGCTGGCGGCTCGATTCGCCTGAGTTTGCCGGCAGGGTGGCGGCCCTCGGTGACACGGAGCCGGCTCATCCGCATCAGGTCGAGCTGGCCCAGAGCCGCTACGATGGGGCTTGCGATTTTCATGTCGCGTTCCCATCACGGGTCGAACCGGGGCTGACGGTCGCTGTTCGCAGTGAGGGCCTGGCGCCCAGTCACGGTCATCGGCTTCAGGTGTATCGTCCGCCCGTCGTGTGAAGGCTGACTTCACCGCCGCTCCGCGCGCACGATAGCAATTTGCTTTCGACGCCGACTCGAGGCATCGAGCACCCGGGGCAGAGCCCACACGGGGGACGAGCCTGGGTCTAACCCCGCGGCAGCACCCGCTGCCCAGCGTTGACCTTCCATTTTTTGAAACGCGCACGGCGACAGAGGTCGCCGCGGCGCCCATCCATCACCCGCTTCGCGGCGGGTCTCTCGATTAGGAATAGAGGAGAAATATCATGAACAAAGGAACCGCAGTAGTCGGCTACCTCCTGAGCTTTTTGGCCGGGTTGGGGCTGATGTATGCCATCGACCACTCGGGCGGCCGCGGCGTCGAAATTGGCGCCGAGGTGGCCAGCAAGGGCGGCGACAGCCACGCGACCTCGCCCATACCGATCACCAGTGACGACCCCGCCTGGGGCAAAGCCGACGCACCGGTTACCATTGTCGAAATCAGCGACTTCGAGTGCCCGTTCTGCTCGCGGGTGAACCCCACCATGTCCCGCATCAAGAAGGAATATGGCGAGGACAAGGTGCGCATCGTGTGGAAGCACAACCCGCTCCCGTTCCACAAAAGCGCTCGTCCGGCGCATGAAGCGGGAGCCACCGTTCACGCTCTGGGCGGCGATTTCTGGAAGTTCCACGACTTGGCCTTCGCCAATCAGAAGGAGCTGACGCCGGAAAATCTGGAGAAGTGGGCCGTCGCTTCGGGCGTCGACCAGCAGAAATTCAAGGCGGCTTTTGACGCCAAGAAATACGCCAGCAAGGTCGACAAAGACCTCGCCGTCTCCAAGCAGATCGGCGCGAAGGGCACGCCGCATTTCCGCATCAATGGCAAGGCGCTGAGCGGTGCTCAGCCGTTCGAGAAGTTCAAGGAGCTGATCGACGAGCAGCTGACGGCCGGTGACGCCCTCGCCAAAACGGGTGTGTCACGCGGCAAGGTGTCGCTGGAATTGACCAAGAAGAACTTCACCGTTCCCGAGGAAGCGAAGCCCCAGGCTCCGCCACCCGAAGATACGGCGGTTTGGAAGGTTCCGGTCATGGACAACGACCCCGTCAAGGGGCCCGCGGACGCTCTCGTCACCATCATCGAGTTCTCGGATTTCCAGTGCCCCTTCTGCACCCGAGTCAACCCGACCATCAAGCAGGTGCTGGACGAGTATAAGAACGACGTGCGCGTGGTCTGGAAAGACAACGCTCTGCCGTTCCACAACCGAGCCAAAGCGGCTGCTTCTCTGGCGCGATTTGCCTACGAGAAGAACGGCGACAAGGGCTTCTGGGCAGCTCACGACGCACTGTTCGAGGGCCAGAAGAACCTCGAAGATGCTGGCCTGGAAGAGATCAGTAAGAAGCTCGGTTTGAGCTGGGACCAGGTCAACGCCGCGATCAAGGCCAACAAGTATGACGCCAAGATCGAGGAGAGCATGGACCTCGCCATGGAGTTCGAAGCGCGCGGCACCCCACACTTTTTCGTCAACGGTCGGCGCCTGTCGGGTGCTCAGCCGTACGAGAAGTTCAAGGAGCTCATCGACAGCCAGCTTGCCGTCGCCAAGGGCCTGGTGAGCAAGGGAGTGAGCCGCGACAAGGTCTATGGCGAGCTCATGAAGAACGCCAAGGCACCGCCGCAGGCCGAGAAGAAGGTCGTGCCCGCGCCGACCAAGGACAATCCGTTCAAGGGCGCCGAGAATGGCAAGGTGGTCATTCAAGAGTTCTCTGACTTTCAGTGCCCCTTCTGCAGCCGGGTCAACCCGACCATCCAGCAGATCCTGGACGAGTACCCGAAGGACGTGAAGGTCGTTTGGCGCAACATGCCGCTGGCCTTCCACGCCGAAGCACCGCTGGCCGCAGAGGCGGCACAGGAGGCCTTCGTGCAGGCGGGCAACAAGGGCTTTTGGAAGTACCACGACAAGCTGTTCGCCAATCAGCAAGCCATCAAGCGCCCGGACCTCGAGAAATACGCTGAAGAGCTCGGGCTCGACATGGCCAAGTTCAAGGCAGCTCTGGACGCCCGCACGCATAAGGCCCAAGTGGAGAAGGACATGGAAGTGGCCAAGCAGGCCGGCGTCAGTGGGACACCGGCATTCACCGTCAATGGCTACTTCGTGAGCGGCGCCCAGCCGTTCCCGGCCTTCAACAAGGTCATCAAGCTAGCTCTGAAGGGCGGTTGACCTCCTAGTCCCGAGCGGTTCGGTAACGGCTCTTTGGAGGTTTGCCTCTGGGGGGCCGTTTTCGTTTTCGGAGCCTCGGGATTTGACGTAGAACTGGCGCTCCGCGCATGCCTTCGCCGATTCTGGAGACGCAGTCGATCACCAAGCGCTATCCGGGTGTGGTCGCGCTGTCGGACGTCAGCTTTCAGCTGCATGCGGCGGAGGTTCACGCCTTATGTGGCGAAAATGGCGCCGGCAAGTCCACCCTCATCAAGGTGCTGGGCGGCTTGCTCGGCCATGACACCTATACAGGCAAGCTGGTTCTGGACGGCGCCCCGGTGCAGTTCCAGTCGATTCGCGATGCCGAGGCTTCGGGTATTGCGGTCATCCACCAAGAGCTTGCGCTGGTCGACGAGATGACCGTCGCCGAGAACGTCTTCCTCGGCAATGAGCCCAGCCGTTTAGGGTTCGTCAACCATGACCGCATGCGCGTCGACAGCCAACGTGTGCTCACGCGTTTCAACCTCGACATCGACCCCACCGTGCCCGTGCGCGAGCTGGGCATGGGCAAGAAGCAACTGGTCGAGATCGCGCGTGCGCTGGCCAAGAAAGCTCGCATCCTGATCCTGGATGAACCGACGTCGGCGCTCACCGATCGCGAGGTGGAGGCCTTGCTGGCGATCATTCTAGATCTCCGCCAGGCGGGAGTGAGCTCGGTCTACATCTCTCACAAGCTGGACGAAGTGTTTCGCATCGCCGACCGCATCACGGTTTTGCGCGATGGACATAGCGTCTTTTCAGCGCTGGCCCGCGACACCAGCCAGGCGGCCATCGTCGAGCACATGGTCGGGCGCAAGCTCGACGAGCTATTTCCGCCCAGTCGGAGCCAGCCTGGAGAGGTCTTGCTGTCCGTCGAAAAGCTGAGTGTCGCCGCGCGGCGGGGGGGGCCGGCGCGGCTCCGTGACATCAGCTTCGACCTGAAGAGCGGGGAGGTGCTCGGCATTGGGGGCCTGATGGGGGCCGGGCGCAGTGAGCTCTTGATGCACCTATTTGGCTGCTACGGGCACCGCCTCGCCGGGCAGGTGCGGTTTCGTGGCCGCCCCCTCGCTGCTGATCCGCCGCGCAACGTCGCCGAGGGGCTGGTGCTCGTCACCGAAGACCGCAAACGTTACGGGCTGTCGCTCGATGCGAGCGTGGGTTTCAACATGTCGCTGTCCGCGCTCGCGGACTTGTGCTCGGCGGGTTTTGTCGATGCCGATCTCGAGCTGACGCAGAATCGCGAGATGGTCAAGTCACTGTCGGTCAAGGCCGCGTCGCTGGAGGTGAAGGTGGGGACGTTGTCCGGCGGCAATCAGCAGAAGGTCGTGCTCGGGCGTGCGCTGATGACAGGCCCCAAGGTCGTGCTCCTGGATGAGCCGACGCGGGGTATCGACATCGGGGCCAAGAGTGAAATCTATCTGCTCATCCGCCAGTTGACCGAGCGCGGGCTCGGTGTGGTGCTGGTGTCGAGCGAGCTGCCCGAGCTACTCGGCCTGGCGGATCGCATCCTCATGTTGTCTGAAGGCCAAATGGGAGGCGTTTTCGCTGCCGCGGGCGCCACTCAAGCCGACCTCTTGAGGTCGGCCATGTCCACGACCCGAAACACGAACGTGATTGACCATGGATAAACGCATCGCCCTGCGCGATTTTTCGATGCTCATCGCGCTCGTTCTCATCGCAGTCTACTTCTACACACAAGACTCGCGCTTTCTGGGCGCCCGGAACCTGTCCCAGCTCGGCATCGAGCTGTCGGCGACGGCCGTGCTGGGGCTCGGCATGCTCCTAATCATTCTGCCGGGCCACATCGATCTCAGCGTGGGCAGCGGGGTGGGCCTCGTGGGTGCGGTCGCCGCGGTGCTGATTGTCAATTCGGATTGGTCCGCTTTTCCCGCCCTTGCGCTGGCGACGTTGCTTTCGGTCGTGCTGTACGCCGGCATGGGCTGGATCATCATCCGAGAGCGGGTGCCCGCCTTCATCATCACGCTCGGCGGGCTGTTGGTGTTCAAAGGAGCGCATTGGCTCGTCATTCGTAGCGAAACGGTTCCGGTCGCCCCGGGCGGCCAGGAAAATCTGTATTCGGTCCTCACCACCTTCTATCTGCCGAACACGCTGGGCCATGTGCTGGGTGCCGCGTGTGTCACCCTGCTCGGGCTGGCCATGCTGAGAGGCCACCGCCGCAGGGTTGCTCGAGGTTTTCCGAGCGATGGGGAGTTGGTTTTTCTGAGATGGTTCCTGGCGAGCCAGGTGATTGGCTTATTTGTGCTGATCATGAACCAGTACAAGGGCGTGCCGCTGGCAGCTCTGTTGCTGGGGGTTGTCGCCCTGCTGGTGCACGTCTTGCTCCAGCAAACTCGTCTGGGGCGCTACTTGTACGCCGTCGGAGGCAACGAGGAGGCTGCAGTCGTGGCCGGTGTCCCCGTAAAGTACGTCGTCATTGGGGCCTTCGGGTTGATGGGGCTGGTCGTGGCGCTGGCGGGCTTTTTGCAAACGGCCTTCGGTGGCGCGACCACCACGACTACGGGGCAGCTGATGGAGCTGGATGCGATTGCAGCGTGTGTGATCGGCGGTACGAGCCTCAAGGGCGGCCAGGGGACGGTGGTGGGTGTGTTGTTTGGGGCCTTGATCATGGCGATGCTGTTAAATGGCATGACGCTTCTCGCCGTCAGCCCCGAGCACAAGTACATCGCCCGGGGACTGGTCCTGGCGCTAGCGGTTTGGATGGACGTGCGGCTATCACAGGAAAAAACCGCGTAAACGCGCGCGCGGCCGGCGAGGTTGGCCCCGGGGTGCACAGGGTCCAGGCTGCTCCCAGTTGCTCCGGAACGACGCGAAGTCCCCCGGAATCGCAGTGAAATCTGAGAATAAAAGCGCCAGCCCGGTTTAAGCTAAACAAATGCTGGCCGTTCTGCTGACGGGTATCATGTGCGCGTGTCATGCTGGCGTTTCCAAGTGAAAAACGGGGACTGTTCAACCACGAGCCCCACATGGGAATGATTCGCCGAGCATGAGCCTAGAAAACAGTCTCGTATTAGGGCGATACCGCGTGCTCTGGCCGCTAGAGGCCAAGAAGCTGATCAAGACCTACATCGCTCGAGATGAGCACCGGGATGGTTTCGGGACCCCGGTTTTGGTCAAGCAATACCTGCACGATCTGGGTGACCGAGAGAGCCCTGGGGTGAGTGCCTTGCTCGAGGAGCTCACGGCGCTCACACACCTGCGCCACTCGGGTGTCGTGGCCTTGCTCGACTACGGCACGGTCTCACACTGCCTGGTGACCGCCTACGTTCACCTGCCTGGCGTGGATTTGTCCCAGCTGTGTGACCATTTTGCGCGCCAGCAGAAGGCGTTTCCCCCCCACCTCGCGGTGTACTTGGTGCGTCGTCTGCTTCGGACCCTGCACTACTGCCACACGTACGGTAGCCGCAGTTTCGTGCACGGACGAATCACCCTGGGCTGCATTCACCTGCCGAGCGTGGGCGAGCCGCAGATTGCAGACTTTGGCCTGGCGAGCCTCGAGGACGTGGCTGCCGAAGCCGAGTCGCAGCTCGGCTTCTTCCAGACGCGCATGAGTTACGCCGCGCCGGAGCTCACACGGGGCGGTCCGCCCACGCCGCAAGGGGATACCTACTCGCTGGCGTTGCTACTGTACCGCCTGCTTTCTGGCTCCAATCCATTCCGCGGTCGTTCGATCCCTGAAACGTTACAGCGTGTGCTGCAGCTGTCTCCGGCCGAGTTGCTCATGCCGGACTGGGACCGTTGCGCGGAAGCCAATGCGATCCTGATGCGCGCCCTTTCAAAGGACGCGAACGCACGTCATCAGACCTGCCTGGAGCTCAGTGACGCCCTGGGCAGAATCCAAACGCGAAGCGACGAGACCCTCGGCGAAGAGCTGTCGAGCTTGGTGCGCAGCAACTCCACCGCCGATTGGGCTCAGATCTCGAAGTTGACGCGCTCGGTGAGGAAATCACTCCCCCCCCGCCCAAAAGCAGAGCCCGCCGGTGTTCCGGCGGAGTCCAAGGCCCCGGCCTTCGTCAGTGGCCTGTTGACGGACCAGCCCATTTCGGTTGCAGAGCACACCGAGAGTGCCCACCGCGAGGCGCAGGCGGCCCGACAACGTCGGCGCCAACTCGCCGTGCTGCCGACGGTCCTGATCCCCGCGGCCGCCATCATCTTCGGTCTATTCCTGGGCAGGTTGGGTGGCGCTGGGGTGAACGCTCCCAGCCCCGTGACGGCCGCGGTCAGCCCGGAAGAGTCGGTACAGCTCGTGAACGGGTCAGTGGACGACTTGCGTGCGCGGCTGCGCGGCTGTGTCGTCGGCGGGGAGCTCAAGGGGGTCGACACGAAGGTCGAGCTCGATTTTGGCGCACGTGGAGAGCTGTCGGGTGTGCGTCTCAACCCGCATCAGCTGGCTCACACGCGGTTCGGCGCGTGTTTGCTAGAAACGGCCTGGAAAGCCAAGGTAAGCGCGCCCGGCGCCATGTCCCTGGTCATACCGCTCGCTGGCCGCAACTGACCCGCGCCGCTCAGTAAGGATTATCGTCCTTGGGGCTGGGGGGTGGCTGAGCGGCCACCGGGGCCGTTGGCACCACCGGGGGCGGTACGACGAGTTTTGGTGCGGCCGGCTTTGGTGCGGCCGGCTTCGGTGCGGCGGTGGCCTCGACCGCCGGGCGATCCGGCACGGGGGCTTTGGCCTTGGGCGGTGTGACGGGCGCCTTCTCGGCGGCGACGGCAGCGGTGACCTTTGTGGGGACCGTTGCTGGCGCGGGGACCGGCGCTACTGGGGCCCGCGCTACTGGGGACCCCGCCATCGGGGCGGCGCTGGAGCCGACCGCGGCTTTAGGCGCCGCGGCGGCTGGGGCCGCAGCCACTGGAGCTGCGACTTCGTTCGAGGCTCCCTCTGCGTTTTCGTCGGGTTCGGACCCACCCGGTTCAATGCTGGGCGGAGCCAGCGTGGGATCGGCTGCGGCGGTGACCGGCGGCGGCACCGCTTCGACGAGCTCGGAAGCGCGCTCGGGCTCGACTGCCAGTTGTTCCTGAGCCGCGTCCCGATTGCGTTTGATGAAGACTGCAACGAGCGCGATTGCACCTACGATTGCAATCAACCCGTACACGCTAGGGCTGTTGGAGCGCTGAGCGCCCCGCGAGGCTCGCGCCCTTGGCGACGTGGTTTCTTCGAAGCTGGTGGACCGTTGCCCCACCGAGTGGGCGCGGCTCGGCGCGTGTTCCGCCGCGTCTTTGGCCACGGCACGCGCTACCGCCACCACCGGTTTGGACGAGGGGGGCGCGTCCAGCGCCGGGCCTTGCAGGACTACCTTCCGCTTCTCGGGGGCGTGAGCCCGCTTTTTGGGAGGGCTCGAGACCTGTGTTTCGGCTTCACTGGGCAGGCTTCGCGGTCCGCTTTCGACACGCACGGTGGCAGTTTCTTCGCCTTCCGCACTGAGAAGGGCGTCGACCGCGGCCTCGCTGGGCAACGCCGACGGTACGCCTCCGGGCACCCTATCGCTGGCCTTCACATTCAGCGAGGATTCGCGAATTCCTGCGTCAAAGCTCGATTCGACCCCTTGGCGGGCCGCGACGATCTGGCTGATGAGCTCCGCGGCACCCTCGCCCGTCTTGATGAATTTGATGCCCATGCCGGCGGGGAAGCTCTCTTCGGCGCGATCCGGTTCGCGCCGCCACACCACGCGGCCTACGCCGTGCATCAACCGCTGATCTTCTGCGATCCGCACCTCGAACTTGAGCAAAGTTCCCGCGGGGAAGGGCGAGCGCGTCTTGATGAAGATGCCGCCTTTGCTGATGTCATGCGAGTGATTCTCGATGAACTCGTCCACGGTGGCGCTCTTGTATCGCACCGTCATGTTCAGAACCCTGGCGCGAGGGTCCTTGCGGTTTCCTTCAGCCATGCTGGATGGTACTCCGGAGGGGATCGATGACCCGGCCATGCTCTACCATAGCGTACATTTAGCTGTTTTCGTGGCCTAGTTAGTTGCGCTTTAGCCAACATTGGCTCGGGCCGGTGTCGTATGTAGGTGCTGTGCGCGGGCCAGCTGTTCCGTGGACAGGGACGCGCTCGCGCGTCTTTCCCCGGGTTTTTTGGCTCAACGGCGCCGAGAGACGACCCCGAATGGCATGCTCTTTGCGTCGCCACTGTATGTCTGATGGCGGTGGCATGTCCGGGAAAGGGGGGCGAACCCTCAGCAACCAGCGGCCGACTACGGCGCATTCCAGCCGATGCTCACGAGGTAATAGTAGAGCGCGAGCTTGGGGACTCGCAGTCCGAGTAGCAGCATGAACGGCCCTCGACGCAGGCGGTACAGGCCCGCCACGTAGCACAGCACTGAGAAGGCCACCGGCGTCAGGCTCAGAAAGAACACGCTGCGATAGGGGTGGCGCTGCCCCATGTGCCGACTCACTCTGCCACCCACGCGATCGAGCCAGATCGAAAGCCGCGGGATGCGACCCAACCGGCGAGCGAGTGTAAAGCCGATGGTGCCGCCCAAAATGGAACCGAGCACGATGACGGCCAGCACCGTCAGCGCAGAAGTTCCCGCGGCAATGGCCAAGAGCATGTAGAACTGGGGTGGGATCGGGCAGTGAAAACCGTCGGCCAGCAAGGTACCGACCATGACTCCCGCGAGCCCGAAGCGCGCTACGAACAGCGTGCCCAAGCTCTCGAGCTCTGGCTTTAGAAACCGAACCAGCAGGATGACGAGGCCGAGAAGCAAGACCAGACCCAGCACGAAGCGCAACACGAGCCACGCCCGTGCGCGTGGGCCCTCGGGTGATGACGCGGCCAATCTGCTTTCGTCTTTCATGCGCCGCCAGCGAACGAGCAAATGCCGTCCGCATCCGTCCCGCCGTTTTGCGGCGGTTTGACCCATTCGTCAACCGGGTTCCACTTGGATCGCACGCCCGGCATGCTGACACGCTGCGCCGCGTGTGCTCTCACGAATAGCCGCTCATCAAGCCGAGCACAGGTGATAGGTTGGGTCGTATGGCACAAGTGAAGCGTCGTCCCAAGGTACAGAAACCCCCGGTTCTATTTTCTCAATCCCAAAAGCTGATAGCGCGCATCGAAGAGAAGCTGGGGACCCCATTGCTCTCGTACTGGTCGTCTGCCAGCGGGTCGGTTTGCCAGGATGACGTCGTGGTCATGTACGATCATTGCCGGGATGTCGTGCTGAGGGATAAGCCGCTCGGCTTGTTCATCAAGTCTGCGGGCGGCTCCGGGCGTGCCGCCCTGCGCATCATCAACCTGTTGCGTCAGTATACTTCTCGGCTGTCGGCGCTGGTGCCGCTCGAATGTGCGTCGGCAGCCACCATGATGGCGCTCGGCGCAGACGAAATCAGGATGGGTCCGCTGGCGTTTCTGACGGCCGTCGACACCTCGATTCGGCATGAGCTGTCGCCGTGTGATATCGACAACGAGCTGGTCAGCGTCAGTCAGGACGAGCTTGCGCGAGTGATCGCCCTGTGGAAGGAGCATGGCCTCTCCAAAGACGGCAACCCGGTGGCCAGCTTGATGCCCTTCGTGCATCCTCTGGTCGTCGGCGCGGTCGACCGCGCAAGCTCGTTATCCATTCGGTTGTGCCGCGAAATCCTGTCCTACCACACGCGTGACGCGAGCACGGCGGAGCGCATCAGCAACGTGTTGAACTCCGCTTACCCATCCCACGACTACCCGATTACGTTGAGGGAAGCCGAGCGCATTGGGTTGAATGTCCAGCCCCTGGCGGTCGAGGTCAATGACTTGCTGCTCGAGCTGCACGCGGTCTACTCGGAGATGGGGCAGAAGGCGGTCACCGACTTTGACGAGCACAACTACCACAACAACGAAATCGCGACCGTGATCGAGCGCGCCGGCACCATGTTCTATTATCAAATGGAGAAGGACTGGCACTACCGCAAGGAAGAGCGGCGCTGGACCGCGCTCAACGACAACAGCGGCTGGACCAAGGTGGAAAAAGTAGCCGGCAAAATCCAAAAATCCGTCTTCCACATCCGCTAATCCCGGTATCCGTCGAGCGGCGCCCCGCCGCGAGCGCCGTCAATCAGAGAGTCGAGCCCCCGTCCAAGTGCCGCTATCCACAAATAGACGTCACTGAGGCCGCGCTCGGAAATGTGTTTTTCCGCTCGCGGGAGGGTCCCTGTGTCCGAGCAAGCAAGCGAAGCGCCGCGCGCGAGTTCGGGGGGGACCCGCGAGCGGAAAAACACATTTCCGAGCGCGGCCGGCCGTCATTCCGCAGCCTGCGCCGCCTCTTCAGGCGGAGCCGCTTCACCGTTGTCAGGCCACACAGGTTTCACGGCCCGCTCCGAGAGCCGTACCACCCCGATGCGAGCGAGCAGCGAAATCACCACCCAGGCGGGATCGAGCTCGAAACGCCGGGTCGCAAACTTGGGGCTCATGGCGAAGCGGTGGTGATTGTTCTGAAACAGCTCCCCCCAGGTGATGAACTCAATCGGGAAGGTGTTCCGCGACACATCGCTGGTCGCGTAGTTGCGGTAGCCATACCGGTGCCCGCACCAGTTGACGATGGCTCCGTGGATGGGCCCCATCAAAAAGTGCACGGGCAAGAGCGCAAACATCCAGGGCTGGGTGGCAAACCGCACGTAAAATAGCGTGTACGCCGCGACCCACGCCATGCGCAGCACCCAGCTTTGACCCATGCGATCGAGCAGCGGCCAGGACGGCGTCTGGTGACCAAAACGCGGGTCCGGCTGGACTCGCCCGTAGGCAAAATCGTCATAGCGCTGCTTAGTTTTCCACATCATGGCCATCACATTGGTGTGAAACAGCGGCGAGTGGGGATCGCGCTCCGTATCGCTGTAGGCGTGGTGCATGCGATGCAGAATCGCGTAGGCGCGCGGGTGCAGGAAGCTCGGCCCCTGAGACAGATAGGTGAGCAGATGGAAAAAGCGTTGCCAGCCTCTGCTCATCGAGAACTGACCGTGTGCCCCGTAGCGGTGAAGAAAAAACGTCTGGCAGAACACCGAAAGGTGCCAGTGGAGGAGGAAGAACAGTGCGATGACCACGGTGAGTCCCGAGTGAGGGTGAAGTTTCAGTATTCAGCGTACTCGCCGAGGCTAGCCGAGCTCGATGCCGCCGTGGCTCATGCTTTTGTCACATCCCGAGTGCCCCGAAGCCAAGATTGCGGGAAAGTAACGTGATCCGCGGCCATTATTTCCCGGCCGCGCTGTCGTTCGATCAAAAAAGGCGGCCGGAATGCTGATCCGTTCCAAAAAAGGTCGACTCCGGCCGCGTCTACGGGTGTCGATTGACGCGCCGCTCCACACCCATTGGGCGTTGATCCGGTCGGTATGTAAGCTCGGCCCTGGCCTTCAACGCTGCTCGGCTGATTGCAGCCGGGCAATAAGCTGAGGATAGTGCTCAGGCGTGGCATTGCTGCACCTGGTTAAGCTTTCGAGAGCAAATGGCCCGCGTGATTGCAGCAACACAGGAAGGGACTGGTGAGGCGAGCACCGTCCGATCGTGATCGTCACGGTTTGTGTTTGAACCAGGCGCGCAGTATGCGTGAAAAGAATTTCGCACTGAAAACTATGAAATAGCTGGGCCAATTCCTCTATATATTGCCGCCATGCGGGGTGCCGAATTCACAGCGAGCGCGAAGCGCTCTAAAACAAACAGAAGCTCTCTCGCTCGTGGTGTTCGCACGGTGGGGTCATCGCAAGTCGCACCTGTTTCCGCCGTTTCGGAAACCAGCGAGCGAGCCGAGGTGCACGGCGGCGGCACTGAAGCCACGGAAAGTGCAGTTGTGGGCAGTAGTGCAGTTGTGGACAGTAGTGCAGTTGTGGACAGTGCAGTCGTGGGCAGTGCAGTCGTGGGAGAGGGTGTTCTTGATCCGACCGCTACCGAAAGGCCTGTCATCGAAAAGTCCGTTGCCGAAGCAGGCACCGCCCAGAGCCCGAGCGCGCGAGAGCCGGAGGCTCGAGACTCGGTGATTCACCAGCTCGGGCGATCGTCGTCGGTCCCACAGGCGGGCGCGGGTGAGGCTCCACCGAGCCGCTTTTTGCTGAGCGATAGTGTCGTTTTCAACGACGAAAAGCTGGCGCGCAAATATGCGTCCGAGCCGATTCCCATTTCCATCTTGTACGAAGCGTATTTCGACGGGAGCATCGACATACCGGGGGACCTCGTCGCCTTCCTCTCGAACCGGAACGCATTCGTCAAGCACACGATCACGCGGCAGCATCTGCAATGGGCGGTCACGAGCTTCGTGCCCGAAATGGTGGCACACTCGCGGGAAGCGGACGCGCGAGCCGCACGCGAGCTCTACGACGATCGCGGTGACGCATTCTTTCGGGCCTTCCTCGGGGAGCGCATGGCCTTTACGTGCGCGCACCTCGAATCGCTCTATTACTCACCGGAGGCTGACTCACCGGAGGCTGACTCACCGGAGGCCGACTCGCTAGAGGCGGGTCATGAGCAGATCAGCGCTCGCATTTGTGACAAGATTGGGTTGCGTGCCAGCCATCGGGTGCTCGACGTGGGTTGCGGCTGGGGCGCATTTCTGGCTCACGTCGCCGCGTCGCGCGGGGCCGAGGGGGTCGGTGTCACCTTGTCTCGAACGCAAGAGGCGCATGCCAACCGGCGCTTTGCCGAGCTCGGCGTGGAGCAACAAGCGCGAGCCATCGTGACAGACTACCGAGACCTGCCTGACGAAAAGTTCGATCGCATCGTGTGCCTGGAGGCCGTGGAGCGCGTGGGTGTAAAGAACCTGAAAGGTTTTTTTGAGAAGCTCCGCGACCACCTACAGGACGACGGCTTGTTCTTTCTCCAGTGGACCGGGCTGCGGCGGCAGCTCAGGCCGGAAGACCTCATGTGGGGTTTGTTCATGAACAAGTACATCTTCCCCGGTGCTGATGCAGCGCTGCCGCTATCGTCAATGCTGAAAGTTGCCGAGAAAGCGGGTTGGGAGGTGCAGGGTGTGGAAAATGTCAGCCGGCACTACTCGCAAACGCTGCGCCTCTGGCGGAGAAATTGGGAAGCTCATCGCGAGCGTATCGTGGCTGAGCACGGTGAACGTTGGTTTCGGATTTGGCAATTCTTCCTAGCCTGGTCGCAAATCATCGCTGAACAGGGCAGCGCGGCCTGCTTCCAGGTCGTGATGAACAAGAATTTGGACTCACTCGATCGCCGCATTCTGTACTGAGCTGCGGCGTCTCCTGAGCTTCCGTTTCGGAACAGTTTCTGAATACTGTTCTTGCCTTCAGGTCGCCCGAAGCTAGCGCGGTTGCATACCGGGTGATCGGCCTCGACTTATGGATGGCCGGCGACTGCCGTCCTACATCGGTGTCCAGCGTGGCCGAAAACAAGCTCCAGACGACCCCGCAGGATCAGACGCCCATGCCGTTTGGCCCGTTCGTCCTCGAGCGGCGCATCGCCATCGGGGGTACTGCTGAGGTCTTTCACGCAAGGCCCCGCCAAGGCACGCGACCGGCACCCGAGCTCGTGATCAAACGACTGCTTCCGGAGCGCAGCAATGACGAGCATTTTCAAGCGCTGAGTCGCGAGGCCGAGCTGCACCGGGCGGTGCAGCACGAGAACGTGGTGACGGTCTTCGGTGCGGGCATGGTCGGGACCGAGCCGTACCTCGCGATGGAGTACGTGGCGGGGGTCGACCTGCACCGGCTGCTGCGCCTAGGGGCTAGCGAAAACCGAGCTTTGCCGTCGCATATGGCGGTCTACATCGCTCGCTCCATCGCCCTGGCATTACACGCGGTGCATTCGGCGCGTGACAACCAGGGTGTCAGCCTGAACATCACGCATGGCGACGTCTCCCCCTCCAACATCTACTTGTCCATGAAGGGGGAAGTGAAACTGGGTGACTTCGGCGTGGCCCACACGGCCCGAGGCGTGGCGTCGGAGCGCGGCGAGAGCCTCAAGGGCAAGTTTGGATACCTGGCGCCGGAGCAACTCCTGGGTGACCCTTTCGACCAGCGCTCGGACATTTTCGCGCTGGGGGTTGTGCTCGGTGAAATGCTGCTCGGTGACAAGATTTTCCCGGGCAACGGCCAGCTGGCGATCTTGCTGTCCATTCGCGAGGCAAACATAGAACCGCTGCGCCGCGCCGCGGATAAGATGCCCGAGGCGCTCTTTCAGAGCTGCACGCGCGCTCTGGAACGCGACCCGGGTGATCGTTATCCCGATGCAGCAGCGTTTGCTGACAGCCTCGAGCCGTTGTTCGATGCTCGGCAGGCGCAAACGGAGCTCGCGGAGTGGGTGGCGTGGGCTCGTGACGCCAATGTGTTCGCCCGGCAGTTCGAGCAGAGGCTGCGGCATGCGTCGGGCGCCACTTGGGCGAATGGTGTCGAGGGGTCGTCGGCTCAGGCGGCCGTGGTGGCAGTATCCTCGGTTCGGCGCGCCGATATACTGATTCACACGGGGGTATCCTTCTCCGGGCTGCTCGAGCTTGCCGCCACCGGCCACCTCAGGCTCGATGACGAGGTGTCGCTGATGGGTGAGCCGTTTCGCCGAGTCGAAGGCATCGACGAATTGTCGCGGTATTTGATGCCGTCGACGACCACCACTACTGCGCAGCTGTTCGAGCCAGGCATCCCTGACTTCACGGCGGAGCTGGTCGAGACGCCGATGCTACACGTCCTGGCACGCATGCGCATGCGTCGCGAGAGCGGAGCCCTGTTTGTGGCGCGTACCAACCGCCGCGGCATGCCCGATCGAAAAGACATGTATTTCGCGACGGGGCGTCTGCACCACGTCGCGTCCTCGGATCGCGAAGAGCTGCTCGGGCAGTATGCCCTACGGCTGAAGCTGATCACCCAGGAACAGTTGGACCTGGCCCTGGGTAACCTACGGTCATATAACGGAAGGCTCGGGGATACGCTGATCGGACTGGGGCTGGCTGAGCCAACCCAGGTGTTTCGGGCCATCCGCAATCAGGGTCGCGACCGGGTGGCGTCTCTTTGCTCATGGCGCGAAGGGCGCGTGCAGCTTTATCGGGGCTCCGAAGCAGGTCACGTGCAGTTTCCGCTAGATCTCGATCTGACCGTGCCCATGATGGCAGGTGCGATGCTGCTCGTGCGGCAAGGTGGGGATCCGCTGAAGGACGTGGCTCACCTTCACCTAGGGCGACGTTTTGAGGAGGCGGGCACGAGCGAGGAGCGGGGCGACGCCCCCGCTTCGCTGTTGGACCTGTTGACCCTGATTCGCCCCGGGCTCTCGGTGGACGAGGCCGTAGCCAAGTTGGGTGAGATGGGCAAGGCTCGGAACCGTACTGTGTCCGAGCGCGAGGCGCGCGCGGCCTTGGTGGTCGCGCTGGCTCTGCAGTGGGCTCGGCCTGAGTAAAGCGGGGCTGTCTCGAGCGAGAAAGTGTGAGCTGCTCTAGCCCCAGAGGGCATCGTGTAGGCCACTCGCGCGCTGCACGGAACGGCTGATTGCTGTTCGAATCACGTCAGCGTGCGCAAACAGGTCGACGCGGCGCCGAGCCCGAGTCAGGGCCGTGTACACCAGCTCACGGCCGAGCAGCGGCGAGGGAGCCTCTGGCAACACGACCGACACCGCGTCGAACTCAGAGCCTTGGCTCTTGTGTATGGTCATGGCGAACACCGTCTCGTGCGGTGGCAGGCGCCCGGGCGCGAGAAACCTGAGCCCCTCGGAGCTCTCAAAGCACACCCGCAGCCGTCCGCCGTCCTTGACGACCACTCCGACGTCGCCATTGAAGAGGCCCAAGGCATAGTCATTCTGAGTGATGACGAGCGGGCGATTTTCGTAGAACGTCGTCTCCGCCATGATTAGCCCGGCCCGGGTGAGCCAGCTCACCACATCCTGATTGAGCCGTTGCACGCCCTCTGGGCCCTGCCGGTGCGCACACAGAATGCGATAGTCGCCCAGGCGCAACAGCTTTTCTCGTGGATCGGTGCAGAGGATGAACGGCTCGTAGCCAGCCACCGCTCGCGCTTCGAGCGCCGCGTACTGCCCTTCCGAGGCGCCCGGCTCGATCAGTTGGCAGTCGGGCTGCTCAGACTCGCGCGCGGCTCGCAGCACGCCGAGCGCGGCCGATGCATTGCCCGCGTTGACGGCCGCTGCCAGCCGACCAATGCCGCTCTCTGCCCGGTAGCGGTAGCTGTTATCCAGGCTGACCAGGCAATCCCACAACCCACGCCCTGAGCGACGGCCGAGCACGGGCTGCCGAGTGGCGCGCTCGACCTGGGCCGCGAACTCCTCGGACCACTCGTGAGCCGCGCTCGAGTCGTAAATGTCTCCCAAGATCGCACCCGCCTCGACCGAGGCCAGCTGATCCTTGTCCCCCTGCAAGATGACCCGCGCTTCGGGTCGAATTGCATTCATTAGCCGGTAAAGTAGCGCCAGATCCACCATCGACACTTCGTCGACCAGCACGACATCCGCCGCGAGCGGGTTGACCGCGTCGTGCCGGAACCGACCCGAGGCGAACTTAGAGCCGCCGAGGGCGCGGTGAATCGTCGACGCTTCAGTCGGGATGGCCGCTCTTAGTGGCTCCTCGAGCGCTAGCGCTCGGAGGCCGCTCTCCACCGAGGAGGCGAGGCGGCGGGCTGCCTTGCCGGTGGGTGCCAAGAGCAGTATGCGCAGCGGAGGCTGCGCGCGATGGAGCGCTTGCTCCTGTAGGAGTGCGAGGATCTTGACCACCGTAGTGGTCTTGCCCGTGCCCGGCCCACCGCAGATGACGGCCAGGGAATGCAGCACGGCCACACATGCCGCCAGCCGGTGGGCATCGACGCGAATCGGCACCGCCTCCACACTTCGAGCCTGATTTGCGCCAGCATGCGGAAACAATCGCTCGATGCCGCGGCCGAGCAGCTTGAGGTCGACGTCGCCTTTTGGTTGGGCTCGGCTGTGTAACGCGTGTGCCAGCGACCTTTCATAGGTGGCGTAGCGATGCAGATACAGACGCCCCCGAGCGTCGAGCACCAGCGGCGTGGGTGGGCTGCCGTCGCTGCACCTCCCGTCGCTACACAGAGGGCTCTGCTCGAGCGCTGCGATCAAGCGCGCGGGTGACGGCCACTCGACACTGGTGGCCGCCCCCTCGCTGTCCAGCTTGCGGTGAGCGTCTGAGACCCGGTGCAGGTCCACGCAAACATGCCCGAGCTGGACGGCGCGGCTCGCCAACGCGGCACACAGCACCGTTTCCTCCGTGGCACCCTCCAAAGCGGAAATGGTGCGCGCAAAATGAAAGTCGAGCGGCGACAAGACACCTCGAGCCACGAGGCCGTCGAGCAGGCTCAGCGGGCCCCGTGCGGCGAGCGGAGGCGCCTCGGTCAAGTCACACCCATGGGCACACCCACCAGCTCTGACAGCGCACCCAGGCGTGCCAGCGGAGGCTTCTCGAAGAAGACTCCAGACGAGCCGAGCTCAGGCCCCATGCCTTTGATGAACAAATAGAACACCCCTCCGAAGTGTTGCTCAAACCGGTAGCCGGGCACGCGCTGCCCGAGGTACCTGTGCAAGGCGAGCGCGTACAGATGGTATTGTAGGAAGTATTGTCCCCGCAGCATCGCGGCGCCGAGCGCCTCGGCTGCGTAATCCGACGCGTGCACCCCGAGGTGGTTTGCCTTGTAGTCGGCCAGGTAGTATCGGCCGTCATGTCGAAATACCAAGTCGATGTAGCCGCGTAGAAAGCCACGCAGCGGCACGAAACCGAGGCGGCTCACCAGGTCGGCGTAGCGCTGCGGCAGCACGTCGCTCGGGTGGTTGCTGAAGACCCCGCCGAGGTCAGCCGCGTTCAATGAGCCTGTGTCATCGACCGCACCGCGGCCCGTCACTGGCAAGCAAAACTCGAGCTCGCTCAGCCGGTCCCCGAGCGCAATGTCAGAAAGCCGCAGCGGAGCCTGGCCGGCGCCTGGCGAGAGTGGGGTGTCGAGCACCGCATATATTTGCTCGCAGACGCGGTCGCGCCAGGTGTCGACCGGGTACCGGTAGCTCGCGAGGCGCATCTCGACCATTTGCACCAGGGGCCCAGGCCGTGGACTCTTGAAATCATGGTGTTCCAAGACATCGTGAAAGAAACTGCCGGCTTTGGCGCCACGGGGGAACTCGGCGAGGCGCAAGGTCGCGGCGGCATTCGGCGGCACGGCATCGAGCGGTATGCCCACCGCATCGTGGTCTTTGATCTGTTCCTCAATGCCATGGGTCGACGGAGCGTGGCTGGTCAGGGCAGAAAAACTGCTGGTTCGAAAGCGATGGTCGATGCGATGGGTGGGGCGCCGATGCTCCAGCCGCTCGAGCGGCTCTGGTACCTGCCACAGGGGCTCTGGAGCTGCCACTCGTGCCCGCCGCACGGTGATGGGTGCGGCGAGCGCGTGCCGCTCGAGATCCCCGAGCAACGCCGCGTCATCGAGGCCTGACAGCTGTGCGGAGATTTCCGCTACGTCAGGCGGCGCTCCCAACGGCGGGGGCGGGTGTAATAGGTAGCCGAGGGCGGAGGTGTCGAACTTGTTGATGCGCCCCCAGACGACCGTGCAGCGGTGGCGTGCGCGCGTCAGGGCAACGTAAAGTAGCCGCAAGTTTTCGGCGAATTGCTCCCAACGAGCGCGCAACAGGTGTTGCTTTTGCTCACTCGAGCCGATGTCGAGCACGAGCTTCCCTTCGTCCGTGTGTAGCTTGGGCGCCTGCTCGTCACTTTGATGCAACAACATGCCGTGCCAGAGGTATGGGCAGTACACCACCGGGTACTCGAGACCCTTGCTCTTGTGCATGGTCGTAATTTTTACCGCTTCAGCGTCGCTCTCGAGCCGGATTTGAGCTGACTCCGCTTCCATGCCAACGGCGTCACGGCGGCGTTGTTGACCGAGAAACGTGAACAGCCCGCTCGGCCCGAGGTGGCCTCGGACACTCGCCGCATGCAAGAGCTCGATGAGCTGCAGCAAATTTGTCATTCGACGTTCGCCATCACCGAGAGCGAGCAGGCGCTTTTGAATTCCGGAGCGCGACATCAAGACCCGCATCATTTGCACGAAGCCCGTGCCCGACCAGATGGCGTTGTAATGATGAAATGCTCCGAGCCAGCTCTCCCACTGTCCATCGCTCTCGTCCATCAAAGCGAGATCATTTGCGGTCAGGCCAACTAGCTCAGTGGTGAGGGCCGCGCGAATCAGGCGGCTATTGGTGGGCTCGACCACTGCCCCCAGCAGCCGCTCGAGGTCGCGCGCTTCATCGGAATTGTAGACGCTCTTGTCGCCGAGCACCACGCTCGGCACCCCCACCGCACGCAGCGCCGCTTGGACCTGGAATGCTTGGGCGTTGGTCCGGGTCAAGACGGCAACGTCGCTGGGCGTCAACGGCTGCGCCTTGCAAGAGAGCCCGTCTCGCAGCACGCCGCAGATGTCATTGGCGATGAGCAGAGGCAGCTGCCGCGCCACCCACTCGCTGTTCAGCGGCTGACCCGCCGCGCTGACGTCGCTGTCGGCGAACAGGATCTCGAGGCCTGATGCCAGGGAGCCGTCTGCGCGGCGCAGCACATCCTCGGCGTCGGGCCGAGGATTGACCGCCTGGAAATGGATGTCCGGCAGGAGGAACGGGTGCGGGCAGGTCGAGAAGATGTGATTGACCGCCTGGACCATGCTCGGGTCGGAGCGGTAATTCGTCGTCATCGTGTAGTGACGTTCGCGGGCCGTCGAACGGGCCGCTTTGACGTAGCTGAAGACGTCCGCTCCTCGAAATGAATAGATGGCCTGCTTGGGGTCACCGATCAGAAAGAGCGAGGTGTTGGGCGCGGCGTAAATGCGCTCGAAGATGCCCAGCTGCAGCGGGTCGGTGTCCTGGAATTCGTCGATCAGCGCGGCCGGATAACGTTTGCGAATCGCCAGGGCTAGCTCGCCGCCGTCCGGACCGTGCAGAGCCGCATGGAGTCGCTCGAGCAGGTCGTCGAAGGAGAGTTGCCGCATCTGCCGCGTGCGGCGGGGTAGCTCTTGCCCGAGGTAGCTGAGCAACTGCAGCTTGAAGCGCAAGGCTTCGGCGGCGAGCGCACGCGTGAGAGCAACGTGCTCCGCCATTAGAGCATCGCAGGCCAAGAACAGCTCATGGCTCCCGAGGGCCGCGCCACCGGCCTCGACCAGCCGCAGCGTGCAAAAGCGTTCGAAGTTCTTGGGCAGGGCCAAAAAGAGGCCGGGGTCGACCGCGAAAAACTCGTTCACTTGCCGCGCCCAGTTGGGGGTATGCTGTTTGTTGTACGCGGTCTTGCGCACGCCGCTGTCGGCGATGATCGCGACCGCGTCGTAACGCGCCCACACCGTCCGGGTTTGCGCGAATTGCTGGCGAAAACGCGCGAAATCTGGCGGCGGGTCATTGGGGGGCTCGGCGGGTAGAATTTGCACCTGGGGTGCTCTCAGCACGGCGTACGCCAAGCGTCGGGCCATCTCGATGCTGAACTTGGAGCCTTCGGTGCGCATGTACGCGAGCAACTCCGGCTCGGCAGGGCCAGCTCGGGTGGCCCAAAAGTCGAGCAGCAGCTCGTCGATCAACGGGCGCGCGTCACCGTACAGTTGGCTGTTGAAAGTGACGTCGCTCTGAAACGCTCGCTCCAGCAGCATGCGTTGGCAGAAGCCGTGGATGGTCGAAATTTCGATGCTGTCGAAGTCGTACAGCGCTTCTCGCAGCCGCCGCACCACCCGGGTGCGGTCGCCCGCCCGAGCCACGATGTCGAAGAGGACCGGGTCTACGTGGCTCGACTCGACCGGGGGTTGACCACGGTCGCGAGCCGGGCTGTGCAGCTCCTCTGCGGCCTCCAGGCACTGCCGCACCCGTCCCCGGATACGGTCCCTCAGCTCCGCCGTGGCGGCCTCGGTAAACGTGACGACGAGCAGCTGGCTGGGCTGGAGCTCCGTTTCGAGCAGCAAACGGATGAAGAGCGTGGCAATCGCATAGGTCTTGCCCGTACCGGCGCTGGCATCCACGAGGTTTCTGCCGCGCAGCGGGATATGGGTGACCGAAAATGCCTTCATTGTTCGGCTTCGAGGTGATCGAGCAAGGGATCATACACTTCGAGCGCGATGGCTTCGAATGACCTGCGATCGATAGCCGTGGGTTGAAGCTCAGACAGCCGCTGAGTCGTGCTGTAGACCCGTGCCAAGTGCGGGTCTCTGGCGACTTCAGTTTGCCACTCCTTGGCCAACATGGCCTTTAGCTCGCCGGCAGACTTGGGTTTCTTGCGCAGAGCCTCCGCATGAGAAAACGAGGTGGATGGAAATAACCGCAGCGGCAGTGTTTGCCCCGCGTCGTACAGCTTGACCAGCGCCTCCAAATGGTTTTCCGGGCTCGCCACGGCTCGAAACCGATGCAGCACCACCCCTTGCCCCTCTGGCGGGCGCCCGATCAGCTGGCTCTGTGCCGGGCTGCCCAGAGTCCCCTGCCAACAATACAGCAAGTGACGGATCCACAAGCCCAGTAGGTGCTTCGGCTGAACCCGCGCGAACTGGTACTCGAGCAGGCCACCCCCGAACGACTCGTTCAGGTTCCCCAACAGTTGGCGGCCGCTCGGTAGCTGATGCTGGATCAATACTGGTGGCTGCCGTGGCGCGCGGCGTGCGGCGCGCACGCGCTGGGCAATGGCCGTGGCTGCGGCGGCGATGTCGAGAAAATCGAGCTCTCCAGGCGCTCCGAGGGGGAGCGCGCCCGTGGCGTGAATCAGGCGCTTGGCCTCCGCGTCGGGCACACCCCTCAGCATGAGCTCGAGCAGCTGGTAGCCAGCGCCATACTTGTCGAGCGGGGAGAGCTCTTGGGGCTCACGGTCCGGCACGTCGAGATCGCGCTCCCGGAGGAAAAGCTCGAGCCGCCGATTGAGCAGATAGGCCGTGGGGTTCTGATAAAAGCGCGAGAGCTCCTCTACCCCGAGCACGCCCGAGGGCGGCGTGGTGGGTAAGGGAGCTGGGAAGAATTCCGGCGGCACCACCCCGGACAGGCCCCGGGCGGTCGCGCCGTCCACGTAGTGCTCGGCGTAAGAGAAGAGCCGCGCATCCTTGCCGTCAAAGTAACGCGGGCTGAACGCCTGCAGCGGATGACGTACGATGCAACCCTGCACCGGATCCGTGGAGGAGGCGCCGGGACCGTGGGCTGCTGCGAGGTAGTCGCAGAGCTCGTTCACCAGCACGCTGGGCGGCAAGGCCGAGTTGTCCCGAATACTCTGACCCGTATAGGTGATGAGCAGCCGTTCACGCGCCGAGAGGATGGCCTCCAGAAACAAATAGCGATCGTCACTGCGGCGCGAGCGATCACCCAGGCGCCGCCCCTCGGGGCCGTGCGCGATCAGATCGAAATCGTTGCTGAGCTCCTTGCGGGGAAACTGTCCGTCGCCGAGGCCCAGTATGCAGACCACTCGAAATGGGATGGTGCGCAGTGGCACCATCGAGCAGAACGTCACTCCCCCCATCAAAAAGCCGCGACCCGGTCGCGCGGTGTTGATGGATTCGAACAAGAGCTCGCTGAACGCCGCCCCACTGACGGGCTCGGCATAACCGGCAGCCGCGGCGCGGCCCGCGAGTGAGGCGAGCGTTTCGCGGAGCTCTTGGTGCTGCCAGGCCCGCTCCGCATCATTGATACAGATGGCGTCGAGAGCGGCGCCGACGACGTCGGGCCAGGCCGCGGGGGTGTGCGCTCGGCCGAGAGCCGTGACGTGAGCAAACAGGGCCTCCACAAACGCAGCCAGCCTGCCCAGCGGTGCGGCCTCCGCGCCCTCGGCGTGGCCAGCGGGCAAGGTGTCGAAGACGAGCCGGGGGTTTTCGCTCTCGATGGCATAGCCCAAAAACAGCCGGCGCAGCCCGAACTGCCAACTGTTCTTGTCCGAGTGTGGATGGCCGTGCGCTTGCCTGTGGTCGGCGTCCATACCCCAGCGAACGTTGGTCGAGGTGAGCCAATAGGTCATCAGCTCGAGATCTTGGGGAGAGATGTCGAAGCGAGCGGCCACGACGTCCAGCGCCAGGAGGTCGAGGACCTGCGGCGTAGACAGGCGTTGATCGCCGAGCGCAAACAACCTCTGAAGAGCATCCACCACTGGCGCGGACGTCTGTAGGCTTCGATCCGCGATTGAATACGGAATTCGGTATGGATCGTCGAACCCTCTGCGAAATACTGCCTCGATGAGCGGAGCGTAAGCTTCGACGTCCGGCATCATGACCACGATGTCGCGCGGTGTGAAACCGGCATCGCTCGACAACAGAGCCATGAGCTGATCGTGCATCACTTCGACTTCGCGCATGGGGCTGTGGCAAACATGGATGCGGATCGACTCATCGGCGCTGGCAGCCTGTGACGCGGGCGCGCGACCCGGCGGCTTATCCTCGAGGATTTCCCGCTGCAGACGCGCCAGGCGACTCGGACCTCGGGGCGGCTCATATAGCGACGACGCCTCGGACCGCACGTTCTGGCTCGCTAGCTCCTGCTCGAGGACACTTTCAAAGTCTCGAGCGAGCGCGCCCAAAGACTGGACCAATGGGTTACCTCGCGGCTCCTCAGCGGCCACATCCGCTGCACCGAGCAGGAACATGTGAACTGGCACGTGCGGGCACAACGCCACCAGGATGCGCGTGTAGCTCGGGGGCAAGTGGGTGAGCCCGAGGCAACTAATCCGCGACGGCAGGTTTTGTAGGCGTTTGGCTTGCTGAAGGCTGCGCAGAAAACGCCGCTCCAGGGCCCCCGTGTGGACGGGCCCCAAACGTGCGATGAGCGCGCGCCACAAGATGGGCTGCCAAGCGTGCGCCTCATCGGACCGCGAAAAGAGCGCCAGCTGCGGCGCCCCACCCGCTTCGGATGCGCTTTTGGGCTGCCGCTCCCAGGCCTGCAGCAGGTCAGGCCGATAGGTGACATAGCGATCAAAAGTGGCAGTGATGCGTCGGCACAGCTCGAAGTATCTGACCTCCGTCGCATCTCCCGCGACATAGCGCTGGATGGCGGCGAACTCGGGACGCTCGAGCAACGGCCTGAGGGTGCTGAAGACCGACCACAGGAGCTGATCTGGGTCAATCGCCTCGACGGCCTCACCGGGTTTTGTCAGCACCCGATCCAGCGCCCAGCCGACGAAGTTGCGTGGGTAGAGGTAGAGCACGTTCGCCCAGACCCCAAAGCGCTGACAGAGCTGCATGCTGAGCCACTGCGCAACGCCTCGACCCGGGACCAGAATGCACTCCGGTGAGAGCGCGTTTTCCGGTGGCTCGCTCAGGATGTCACCGAGGACGTCGGCGAGCTTCTCCATGCGATTGCTGCGGTACACACGCAGACAGTGCGGCATGACACTGCCCGGCATGACACTGCCCGGCCGAACACTGCCCGGCCGAATCACAGCTCAGATACCGAAATCGACTTCAGCAGATTCGTTCTTGTCGGCCGGTGTTTTCTTGGCCGGGCTCGCTTTGGGTCGTGGCGCAGCGGGTGCAGCAGCCGGCTTGGCCGAGCTTCGCCGCGCTGACGTCGAGCGCTGCTTCCCGTTCTCCGAGCCGTTGACCGTCTCTTTGAAATCCTTCGCCAACGCGAGGTCTCTGACCTTGAGCGTCTTCTCGTGGTTGCGAGTCCACGAGGAAGGCGAGGAGTCCGATATCGGCTCTGCGGCTGCAAGTGGCAGCGCTGCAAGTGGCGACACTGCAAGTGGCGACATTGCGGCCCGGTCGTTCGACGCGGGGCCTTGGGAGCCCGCAGCTGGAGCCGGGCTCGGCCGTTGCTCTGCCACTCCGCCGGGGTGAGCTGTGGGATTGGCGATTCGGAGCGCGGCTTTGTCCACCTGTGTGCCCGAGCCAGCGGGCTCGGCAGCCACTGCGTCGTCGTCACCCCCCTCGCTCGTGACGTAGAGCGCAGCCAGTAACGCCAAGAGGCCGAGCCCCGCAAACCACAAGGTTCCGGCGTGCGGACGCCGGACCATCGCCAGGGTGGCGGGAGGCACCTGTGACACGTGCGCGGAGGGCAGCACCGCCGCGTGGGGGGAGGCGGAGGTTTGCTGCGGAATTCGTTGCTGTGGCGGAAGCGCCAGGGGGTCAAACGGGGCAAGCTCGGGCCGGGTGGGACGTTCCGCCGGCAACCAGGTGGCGTGTAAGGATCGGTTACAGATGTCTTCCACGACACCGTGGTTGTCTAGCCAGGTGGCTACGGCCTCACCGAACCTGCGCGCGTTTTCCCAACGCGCCGTGCGATCTTTGGAGAACCCCGCCTTGAGCAGCCGCCAGAGCTCCGAGTCCCCCGCCTGAAATACCGTGATGGGCACCGGTTCATCGTGGATGATGGCCCACAAGAGCGCGTTATAGTTATCGCCATAGAACGGCGGTTTGCCCACGAGGCACTCGTAGGCCAGAACACACAGCGCCCAGACGTCACTGCGAGGATCGAGGTCGGTCTCTCCTCGGGCTTGTTCGGGCGACATGTAATCGGGGCTGCCGATCAACGTGCCCGCTTGCGTCAGCTTCGTGGTGATCAACGGGCTCTCGCCCCGCAGCTTCGCTATGCCAAAATCCAACAGCTTCGGCTGAAACCCGCCACCGTCGGTCTTGGCGATGAAGACGTTGTCGGGCTTGAGGTCGCGATGGATGACGCCGTGCCCGTGGGCGAAATGCAAGGCGTCGATAATCGGCAGCAACGTCTGGCAGAGCTCCATCGGGTCGATGGAGCCGAGCCGGGCTAGGCGCTGGCCGAGCGTCTCACCGTCGAGCAACTCCATCACGATGAAAGGCTCGTCAATTTCGGTTTTCCCGAAATCGAAAACGCGAACGATGGCCGCGTGTTGTAGGCGGGCGGCCAACCGCGCCTCGCTCAGAAATCGCTCATTGGCGGAAGCTTCCGCCACGTCGGCACGGATCAGCTTCAACGCCACATTGGAGTTGAGCGCCGTGTTTTCCGCGACCCATACGGAGCCCATGCCGCCTTCACCCAAGAGCTGCAACAGGCGATACTTGCCGTTGATGACGTCACCCGGCACGTAGTCCCTACGGGCCGGTGTCGGCAGCTTCGACGTTCCTGTTACCTGAGTCATGGGTGGGATGAGAAAACCACAGGCGGCACAGACGTCGCCCTAGGATACCGCAGAGTTTGTAACTAAGCCCCTTAACCCGCAAGGCCTTTGTACTTGTAACTTCAGGCCTTCAGCGTCGAGCGCCCACGCGCCCATCGTGGCCGTGAGCTTCCGGCCGTCCTCGTAGCGTGAGTAGCGCTTCGGAACGGTTTTTGGCACGGCTTGTTCAAAATTAACTGTGGCAAGTAGGTTCACCTCGGCGCCTCAGCTCCGCCGTATTGCCGAAAAAGCAGGTTGCTGACCAGCACTTGCGACGTGCTGCGGCAAAGTCAGGGTGCGGGGCGGCGGTATGCGGTGGCCAGCGCGTCGGCGTACTCGTTCCAGAGGAAACCGTTGTGCGACTTAATCCAGCGCAATTCGATCTCGGGGCGCGATCGGGCGAGCCGATATAGCTCTTGCACTAGATCGAGATTTTTGATCGCGCCGCGCTTGCGTTTCCAGCCGTTTCGCTCCCAGTCGGCCGCCCACACATTGATCGTGTCGACGCACAATTGGCTGTCGGTCATCACAATCGCCGTTTGGCCGAGGGGAACTATTCGATAGCCGGCCAAAAGCGCCGTCAGCTCCATGCGATTGTTGGTGGTCTGGAGCTCTGCACCGCGCTCTTCGGCGATGATCTGGTTATTGACGACATAGACCGCCCCCCAACCTCCTGAACCCGGATTGGGATGCGCTGCGCCATCCGTAAACACCCCGCTCGACGGACCCGCAGTATAAGTGTTCAGCACTTCCTGCAGGGTCAGCTCACGCTCTTGGGCCACCGGGCCTCGGGGCTTCGCGGCGGTTCGCCCCACGCTCGGCTGGGCCCGGCGACGGCTGGGATTGGGCCGTTCGGCCGCTGGCTTTGCCGCCGAATGGCAGCGCAAGCAATGT
Organism: Deltaproteobacteria bacterium; assembly: GCA_031407405.1. Lineage (GTDB taxonomy): Bacteria > Myxococcota_A > Polyangia > Polyangiales > Polyangiaceae > SZUA-265. Next base: position 22,752 of record JANOIG010000141.1, on the reverse strand, counting down.
TTCGGCTGCCAGGACGGATATTTGTCCAGCGTCTTCTGCGGCACTTGGAAAGGGCGGCCGCAACTTTGGCACTCGTAGCCTGACATGGGGGAGCTCCAATTATGGCGCAGTCACAACGCCAAGCGCGACCCGCGCGTGCATTTTGTCAGGCCGGGAGGGCTGTGCCTGCACGCCTGGGGTGCGCGCTCACACGGGGATTGGATGGAGCGCGGCGTCTCGCTGGGGGACGTGTCCGTTGGCGTCGCAATCCTGTCTTGTCGTAGCTTGGCGTAACGAAACACTGCCGTGATCCGCGAAGCTCTGGCATTTCTGATTCTGTCAGCGTGTTGCACTGTGCCAGATCGCACGCCCCAAGTTGCGCGTGGCAAATCATTCGGGCCCGATGCGAATATGACCCATCCCGGGTGCTAGCCCTGATGGCGTAGCGGCCTCGGCGCTTGTCCGAGTGGGAACCCCGCGCTATAGCCAACACTCACCATGCGTCCAGCAAGAACCAAACTCGAGGATCTGAGCTGCAGTGATCTGAGCTGCAGTGATCTGAGCTGCAATGATCTGAGCCGTTTGGTGTTGGCATGTCTGATGGTGGGAACCGCCGCCGTGGCCAGCGCCGGCTGCTCCGCGGGTGGCGCTGACAATTCAGCATCGGTGTCCACAGGCGGGTCGGGTGTGCTCCCTCCGGGCGGAGGTAGCCCGTCCTCCGATCCGGCGTTTTTGCTCGACGATGACACTCAGGCCGTCGATGCCAATGGCAACCCGCTCAACATCGGCAGCGAGGTGGCGTGCGACGGCGTCGACGAAAACAGGAACGGGATCGTCGACGATGTGGACCAAGGCAAAGACGGTCTGTGCGACTGCCTGCGCATCGGCTTTCTGGGCGCGTTGGCGTCTGACGCGGGTAACGCCACCGGGGCGTTCGAAAGCTGGCTCGAGGATCGCAGCGACATCCCGGTCGCCCACATCGCCGCTCGTGACCCACTGACGGCCGAAGCCTTGGGGGACCTGCAGGTGTTGGTGATCGGCAACTTGGCCGAGCGCAACAACGCGGGGGGCTACTCCGCGGCCGACGTCGCGGCTTTGAAGCAGTGGATTGAAGTCGACGGTGGAGGCGTCATGAGTCTCGCCGGCTACAGCGCCAACGCTTCCGACATCGTGCCCACGGTGGCTCTTTTGGCACCGGTTGGGCTTGGTTATGACTATCAAGGCCGAGGCGCGGGTGTGTTGAGCATGGGTGCACCACCCATGTTCGTGCGCGGCATCATCGCGCCCGATCACCCCACCATGGATGGCATCACGGCCCTCGGAGTCTATGCGGCCTATCCCGTGGTCGGGGACGGCCAGGTGATCGTGCGAGAGGGCACTTTTGATTTGGCAATGGCCAAGACCTTCGGGGAGGGTCACGTGTTTGCCTTTTCGGACGAGTGGATCACCCAAGACGCGCTGTGGTACCCGATGACCAATCGGCCGCTCACCCCGTGTCAGCAAGGGTGCAATCAATGCACCATGCAATGTGCCGCGTGTGACCAGCAGTGCGCAGACTGCCAGCTGCAACCCTGCGAAGGGGGTCAACAGGCGGCAGATGGCATGTGCCGTCGCGGCTGTGATCAGGGGTGCCAGTCTTGTGGGACCAACTGTCAGAGCTGCGAGCAGGTGTGCCAGACCTGCAGCGCGCTCGAGCAGATGGATCAGCTCGACATCCCGCGCTTCTGGCTGAACGTGATGCGTTGGCTCACCCCTGCCAACGAGTGCCAGGTGCCTGTGCCCCCACGCGTCGTGTTTTGAGCTGGCTCGTACGCCGCACAGGCGCACACTCGGCGTTACATTTCCATTCACGGTATCGTTCCCGCAGGGCTCGAGCGCGTGGGGCGGCGGCGGCGATCCTGCGCCGTCCAGCCACAAACGCCCACCAAAAATCACCCGCGATGTGTCTTCTCGCTTGGCAATTTTCCTGGCGAGGGCAAGGTTAATTTTAGGCGTTTCTCTGACAGGCCGTTGGATCCCGTTGGCTGGATGAAGAGCGACATCAATTCACGCGAGGCGAGTAGGATGGCAGCCGAGTCTACCTTCAACGAGCCCGACACGTCCGCTGACGAAACCAGCGATGAGCAAGTTTCCTCGTTCGCGTCTAACCCGCCGCGGCCGCCGCGCCCTGCACGGCGCCCCGGGGCGCTCGCTCGTATGCCCATGCCCGCCCCCGCCTCTCGCAGCGGCGGGTATCCCTTTGGCTCGACAGAGGACATCTTCGATTCCTCGCCGGCATCACCTGCGGTGCCGATCGAGGACGACGATGTAGACGGTCCGGCGTTGCCTCTCACACCCTCTCGGGCCAGAGCTGCTAGCCCCTTACCACCCCCGGACGAGTCTCCACCATTGCCGGAAGAGTCGTTCGCGGATCTCGCCAACGATGTTTCGGATCGGGCGCCGAGCGCGCCGCTGACACCGTGGCGCAATGTGCCCCCACTGGTAGAGGCCCCGGCAGTAGAAGCAGCCCCTGTCGGAGCGCGCAGCGACCCTGATTCGAGCCCGCCCGTCGGCATCGACCCCGATGAGGATCGCGAGGACACCATCGTCGGCGAGGTGAACCGAAATCTGCTCGAGCTGTCGGGCTCGGGCGACGAAAATACCCGCGCGTACACCGCTCCTCAGGAGCTGATTGAATTGGCCAAGCGCAAACGCGAAGAGCGCCTGAGGGCCAAGAATGCTGCACCTGTACCTCCAGAGGCTCACTCGAAGGAGACAGAGCGCCCACCCGCGCTGCGGCGCACACCTGGGGCCCGCGCGGCGGAGGAAAGCCTCGCGGCGCGGGCGACCGCGCTCTCCCCGAATAAGCTTCCGTCAGCCTTCCCTGGTGACGAGGACGCGGCTCCGGCGATAGCTCGGGCTAATTCTGTGCCTGCCGATAGGCCATCTGCGTCGGGGTCCGAGCGCATTTCGAGCGCGCTTTTGGAACTGGCCGCCGTTTCCAAGCCCACCACCCCATCATCTGCACCCGCCGTGAGCGAGGTGATCGCCCGGGCCGACGCAAGCCCCGAATCGGTCGCGATGTCCATCTCGAACTACAAGACTCCGTGGTTGAGCAGCCCTCCTCGCTGGGTGTTGCCCGCGGTCGTGTTCGTGGTGGTCGGCTTTGCGCTTTCGCGCTGGCGCGGCATCGAGCAGCTGATCCAGCAGCTGCTTCAGCGCTGAGGTCCCGCGGTCGTACGGCGTGCCGAGGAGCGGAGCTAGCAGCGCTGGCGGCGCCAGGGCAGGCCGGCGACGCGCCAGCTGAGCAGGGCCCAGAAAGGGCTGATTGTCCGCTAAATTTGCCGGGCATGTCGGTTGCACTTGGGCCTGGAACACGCACTGGCCACGGCTCTTCGGGGTCGAGGCTCGGGCGTGCGCTACCACCTCGTCTACTCGGGAGAATGCCACATGGCCAAAGCTGAAAAACGACCCACCGATACCCTTCACGACATCGTCAGCGGTGTTCAGAAGGCGTTTGGTAATGAAAGTATTCGTCTGCTCGACGGTGAGTCCAATCGAGGCATCGATTCGGTCTCCTCCGGCTGTCTCGCGCTCGATCGCGCGTTGGGCATCGGAGGCTATCCGCGCGGGCGTATCGTGGAAATCTTCGGCCCCGAATCGAGCGGCAAGACGACCCTCACGTTGCACGCCATCGCCGAGGCGCAGCAAGCGGGTGGCCTGGCCGCGTTCGTGGACGCCGAGCATGCGTTCGATCCAGCCTACGCGCGGGCTGCGGGCGTGCAGACATCTCAGCTGCTCTTGTCGCAGCCTGACAGCGGGGAGCAAGCTTTGGACATCGTGGAGAGCCTGGCGAGCTCCCGCGAGATAGCCTTGATCGTGATCGACTCCGTGGCCGCGCTGGTACCTCAAGCGGAGATCGACGGCAGCATGGGCGACAACCACCTGGGCCTTCAAGCGCGGCTCATGAGCCGCGCCTTGCGGAAGCTGGCCGCCGTCGCCGCGAAGACCAACACGACGTTGATCTTCGTCAACCAATTGCGCCACAAGATTGGCGTCATGTTTGGCAGCCCCGAAACTACGCCGGGGGGCAACGCTTTGAAGTTCTACTCCAGCCTCAGGCTCGACGTGCGCAGGACCGGCAAAGTCACCGCGGACGACCGAGTGGTCGGCAATCGTACCCGCGTGAAGGTGATCAAGAACAAATGCGCGCAACCCTTCGAAGAAGCAGAGTTTGACATCCGCTGGGGCACGGGCATCGACATCGCCGCAGACTTGCTGGACACCGCCGTGGCCTCCGGTGCCGTGACCAAGAACGGCTCGCACTACGTGTACCAGAGCAAGAGCATCGGGCACGGCCGCGAACGCGCACGCGCTGCGCTGCTCGAGGCGGCTGAGCTCCGAGGGGCTTTGCTCGAGGAGACGCTGAGCCTCATCTGGTCGGGTGCCGCCCTCGCCGCGGCCCCAAAGAACGTGGCCGGAGAGTACGAAGAGCAGGAGGAGGGGGTGCCGAGCGACGCGAAGAGCGCGGCGTGACCCAACGCCCGTCGGGCGTGGCGCACATGGCAGCGTCGCTGGTTGGGTAGCCCACCTGCGACGCTGTCCGGTTAGAATCGGTCGCTCGTGAAGGGGGCTCCAAGTGAAAGCGATGGCCAGTGCTCAATGGCATTCGAAGATTCCGACGGAATGTTCCGTGTGCGGCGCGGCGGATTTTTCTTCCGTCGTCGAGGTGAGCGTCGGGCCGTTCAAAGTGCTGCACTGGGCTTCGCCTCCGAGCGGCTGGTTTCTGCTGCGAGAAGGGCGCTTCCCTCGCGGTGTTCCTCTCATTCATGCCCGCTGCGCGGCGTGCATGGCGAAGGTGCTGCAGGCGCTGGGTGATGGGCTTGCGGACTGAAGCGCTCGCCGATCGGTGTCGCTAAGCAGTTAAGCATTGTACGTGGGAGGGATTGGCGTTAGCAGCGAGAGCATCGAGGCCTACATTCTCATGTGCAACACGCCCGGGGACAGCCGTGTTGCATGTAGAAAACCCATGGGCCCATTCGCGAGAAGGAAGAAACAATGAATAGGCATCAAGGTGGAATCATAGTCTCGCTAGCACTGCTCGGGCTTCTCACCCCGGTTCGCAGCGAGGCGGCGGGCCCGACCGTGCGTGTGGCGACTCCCTTCGCTACGGGTCACATCCTGGCGGACACCGCTTTCAAGTTCAAAGAGCTACTCGAAAACAGGGGTTTCACCGTCACGGTGGCCACTTCCGTGCTGAATGAGCAGACCATCAATCCGCAGATGGTGAGTTGCGATCCCAACCAGAGGGTAGCGGACATCATGCTCACTGGTGGGCAGCCGATTCAGGATTGGGCGCCCCAGTACTTCTTCTTCAACGGCCCCTATGTGATCGAGGACTACGACCATTTCGAAAGCGTTTGGTTCAGCCCGCTCGGGGATGAGGCGCGCGACCTCATGAACCAAAATGGTAACCTGGTGGCATTGGGCACCGTGTATCGCGGCTTTCGTCAGTTCACGTCGAACGAGGCCATCAACGGTCCAGCGGATTTCGTGGGGCTCGATCTTCGATTGCCGCCGGTGCCGGACTGGATCGCGGTGTGGTCCTCGCTGGGCGTAAACCCCGTGACGATTCCGCTCAACGGGATCTACGCGGCCCTGCGAGACGGAGTTGCGGACGCCTCCGAGGGCGATCTGACTCAGATCAAGTCGCTTAAATTGTATGAAGTGCAGTCACATCTGACCCTGACCAACCATTTGGTCGGCTTTGGGCTCGTCATGGCCAACGAGTGCTTCCTCGATGGTCTGTCGTCGAGCCAGGAGAACAAGGTCGTGCACGAAATGCAGGCGGCCATGGCGTATGGCACCGACCGCATGATTGATCGCGAAGCCGTGCTCCTGTCAGAGCTTCAAACGTTCGGCATGACGGTGGTCACGCCGGACGCGGCGGCCATCCGAGCCGCGGCGGAGCCGGCCATCAACTCGCTCTTTGCTAACAAGTGGACGGTCACGACCTGGGCCGAGGTGCTGTCCTACTAGCGTAAATTAGCTTGGTCGAGCGCCGAGGGGGGGCGCCGCTGGTTCTCGCGGTAGCCCCTCCCGGATTGGAGCCGGGATGTACATGATGGCGTGGGCAGGCGAGAGGCCGGAGGAGTCGTCAGACGCCGGGGATGAACGCGCCGATGCGCTCGACGAACCAGTACATCGCCAAGGTGCCGAGCGCGTAGCACCCGGCGATCGCGAAGCGGACACCCCACGCGCGCTCGAGCCGACGCAACGCTGGAGCGAGCGCTAGCAATCCCGCTATGAACACGACCTGTCCGATCTCCACGCCGACGTTGAAGGAGAGCAGCGCGATCAGGCGCTCCGTTTCGGCGATCTGAAGCTCTGCCAGCGCATTGGCGAAACCAAAGCCGTGCAGGAGGCCGAACGCGAACGCGACCCACCACGGCTTCCGTCGAGTCAAGCTTTGCTGTTTGGTGCGTGCTTCGCTGGCTATCTCGACGGCGACGAATGCGATACTGAGCGCGATGACCGCTTCGACGGGCGCAGCAGGCACGCCCTTTAGCCCCAAGGTCGCTGCCCCTAACGTCAAGCTGTGCGCGATCGTGAACGCCGTAACGGCCTTGAGCAGCACGCGCCACGAGTCCAGCAGCCAGAGCAACCCGAGCACAAACATCAAGTGATCCAGCCCGAACCAGATGTGCGTGACCCCAAGCCAGATGAAATTGGACACCGAGCGTAGGGTCGTGTCGTGGTGTCGGGTTCCTGACAATCGGACGTGTGGTTGGGCGGCACTCAGACTCAATACCTGAGCACCGCCGTCCGCCCACTGGATCCTGATCACGCCGGAGGTCGATACATCGGCCAAGCCGTCGAACCCTACGCGACCTGACAGCCCACGCGCCCCGCAATCGAGGCGCGGCGGCGTGAACCGGCAGTGCTCGGGAAATATCGGCTTGAGCACGTCGTATGCCAGGCTGACGTCCTGAATGCTCTGCGTGCGCTCCCAGCTGGCGATGAACTCGCCCGATGAGCGCTCCTCGAGCGCCAGCACACTCAGCAAGGGCGTGTGAGCATCCGCGCGTGCGACGCACAGCGCACATGACGCGACGCCCAGCGCCGCTGCCGCGTACGGGCCCAGCGCGCGTGTCAAGGCCGCTCCGCGAGCTGCACGTGCCACTGTGATGTGAGACGGCTGAGCTCCGCCTGAAACGCGCGCGAAGTCCGCTCCTTGCGATAGTCCGCGCTCAGTCGCGCCCGGTTAGTCTCAAACGAGGGCTCCGACCCGGAGCGAGCGTAGTCCGAGCGATGCGCTTCGTAGTGGTGTTTCAGCTCGACCTCCGTGGGCGGTGTCTGGTCGAGCTCGGCCTGCAGCATGCTGCGCACGCGCGCGATCATCTGCGCGCGCAGCATGGGATCCGTGTGAATCAGAGAAAGGCGAACGCCTTCGCGAAACAGCGCTTCGTCTTCGACGTAGCGTCGGACCAGCTGCTGTCGCTCTACGTCGTTGGGCGCTCTCTCTTGACGTTGCTCGAACAGTTTGGCGAGCTCTCGCTGTTTGGGCGTGGAGACTTCGATCGTGGGCACGTCGAGTGTAGGGGCCAGCACGCAATGTCCAGCGAATACTAGGGCCCCGAGCAGCGTGAAGTGAACGAACGGCTCGCATGTGATGCGCCGTACCCAAGGAGTGAGGCCTTTGGTGTCCTTGGAAGCGTGGCTCAATGTGGCCCTGCTGGCAGTTGGGGAAGCGGCGGCTCGAGTCATGGCTGTCGAGGGTGTATCGTGGTTTTGGTTTGCCCTGGCGGGGCGAACCCTACCGGCGCTTCGTGGCGCCTCTGTTCCAGTTGCGCGACGCAACGGGTCCACTCGAGTTCACATAACTAAGCGGTGCCGCCCGTGACCGCAAGCGGAGCTGCCGACGAGAGGTAGCGAGAGGTAACGAGGTCCACACGCATTTGTCATCTGCCCGGTCTACAAAAGCGGTCGCGAACCGAGTCGGGTTTCGTTTCGTGGGCCAGGGAGCACTCGCACATGACAAGAAGCTATCGTTTGGCGCTCGCGGCAGCCGCCTTTGCGCTGGGGTGTCTTGCGACACGTTCGGCGAGCGCGCAGGCCGCGTTTTCGATCGCATTGATTCCCGACACCCAGAACTATAGCGAGTTCTCCTCGTACGGGGTCTACGACCACCAGATGCAGTGGCTCGTCGACAACCGCGCCGCACGCAACATCAAATTTGGGGTGCACCTGGGTGACATCACCAATCATGACACGGTAGCCGAGTACGACGTGGCCAGCAACGCGCACACGCTGTTGGACGACGCCAGCCTGGCCTACAGCATGACGATCGGCAACCACGACATCTTTCCGAGCAACGAGGCCTACAAGCGCGACTCGCTGTACGCGAACTACTTCGGTCAGTTTCGCTACGAGGGGGAGCCGTTCTACGGCGGCGCTTACGACGCCTCGAACGTTAACAACTACACGTACTTCGAGGCCGGCGGGCTCGAGTTCATGGTGGTGAGCATCGAGTTTGCGCCGCGCAAGGACGTGGTGACCTGGGCGAATCAGATCATCGCCAGCCACCCGGACCGCCGCGTGATTGTGGCTACGCACTGCCACATGAACAACAACGGCGAGCACGCCAGCGGCTGCGCCGACGGGTACAACCTCGAGGGCCGCGACGGCATCGACCTCTGGGAAGAGCTGATTCAGCGCCACAGCAACGTGTTCATGTCCGTGAGCGGACATGTTCAGGGCGTGTCATACCGCCGCCGCACCGGCAACAATGGCAACTTCGTACATGAGATCCTGAACGACTTTCAGAATGAGCCGGTGCTAGGCAACGGCCACGCGCTGGGCAATGGCTGGCTGCGCCTGCTCACATTCGATCCGGCACAAAACCAGATCAGGGTGGAAACGCTGAGCGTCGAAGACGGCAACTGCGCGATCTTCGCGAACTGTCAGGCGACGCTGTATTTGAGCTACAATCAGGCGTCCAATCCAACTGCGACCAAGCACAATCAGCAGAACCATACCATCAGCTACGACCTGCAGTCTGCGTTGCCGGCCTACGCTTACGGCACGAGCGACCTTTTGTTCAAGGATCGCATGGCCAACGTGCAGCTGACGGGCAAGCACTTCGATCCCAAGATCGCCACGGCGCCCAGCGGCAACTTCGTGGTGGTTTGGGAAGACGACAACGACGACAACGGCGTCGGTCAGATTTACGCGCGCGGCTTGGACCCCGACGGCAACGCGCTCTTCTCGCAGCTGGTCGTCAACAGCGTGGCTGCAGGCCAGCAGCGGCGCCCGGACGTCGCCATCGACGACTCGGGGCGGTTCGTGGTGGTCTGGGAAGACGACCAGGACGGAAACGGCGTCTACGAGATCCTGGCGCGCGGCTTCAACGCCAACGGCAGCCAGCGTTTCAGCGATCGCACGGTGAACAGCGTGACGGAAGGTCAGCAGACGAGGCCCGCGGTGGCCTGCGACGCCAACGGTAACTTCGTCGTCGCCTGGGAAGACGACCAGGACGGCAACGGGTTCTATCAGATCCTGGCGCGCGGTTTCACCGCGGCCGGCGCTCAGCGCATTGCGACTTTCACCGTCAACAGCGTGGCCGCGGGGCAACAGTTCAATCCGGCCATCGCCATGGACGCGGATGGTGACTTCGTCGCGGCTTGGGAAGACGACCAGGACGATGACGCTAACTTCCAGATTTTTCACCGTGGCTTTACTGCTACGGGAGGCAACCGCTTCGCGCAGAAAGCGGCCAACGCGAACCTTGCCGGTCAGCACACGAAGCCGTCGATCGGCATGGCGAACAACGGGAACTTCGTGCTGGCCTGGGAGGACGACCAGGACGCCAACGGTCTCTACCAGATCTATGCCCGCGGCTCCACGATCACCGGCGCTCAGCGCTTTGGAGTGATCACCGTCAACAGCGTGGCTGCGGGTCAGCAGCTTGCTCCGGGTGTGGGAGTGCGCGGCGACGGTGCTTTTGCGGTGGTTTGGCAGGACGACCAGGACGAAAATGGCTCCTACCAGATCCTTGGGCGTGATTTTACCGTCAACGGCGCCCAGAACCGGGTGGACTTCACGGTGAACAGCGACTCGAGTGGCCAGCAAACACTGCCCGTGACGGCCATGGACGACCAGGGCCGCTTCGTGGTGGCCTGGCAGGACGATATGGACGGCAACGCAAAGGCGCTCATTCTCGTCCGCAACCTCAACTATTGAGGCGCCGGAAGGCGAATCAACGATTACCGTGGCTGTGCAGCTGGTTGCGCTGCGGCCGGCACCGGCGTGCCTGAGTGCCTTCCGAGCATGCGGGCCAAGAGATTTTCCGTCATGCGCTGGACGCGTGGATCGGCCCGTGCAAAGTCTTCCTCGGGCGGGTTGACGAAGCCGGGCGGCGCTGCAAGCAGCATGCTCCACCAGCAGGTGGCCGCGTTGAAAACGATATTTGCTTTCGGCCCCTCGTAGATCGTCGAGGCAAACTCGGGCGATTGTTCCTCACCCCGCCGATTATGGACCTTGCCGCTGGCGAGCACGACCAGGCTTGGGTCGTCGCGCAATGGCGGACCGTGGTACTCCCACCCGACGAGGCTGGGAATGCGCTCGCCCGCCTGCATCATCGTGCCGGCAAACAGCCAATGCTCGGGGCGCTGAACGACCCAGTCACCGAGCCCGACGCCGTATGAGGTCGAACCCATCAACTGCTGCTCGTCAGCAAACAGGTTGCTCTCACGCCCCGTGAAGCGTTCGAAGCGACGCCCCGGGCGGCCATCGGGTGATGGCTCGATCGAGATCTCGCCGTCGACCGCGTTGCCGCTCAGAAACGCGAGGCTCACGCCCGCGTCGCGCGCCCGGGCCACGTTGTCGATCATGCGCCGGCTCCAGTATTCGTCGTGGCCGACGGAGATGAAGCCCTTCACGCGCGAGAGGCCCTCAGCGTCGTGATGGGTATCGAGCCCCGATACATACGTTACATCATAGCCCTGCTGCTCGAGCCAGAACGCAAGCGGCAACTCCCATAGCAAGAACTCCCCCGAGCCATTCGTCTTGGGCACCAGGTTCGCCGGCAGCTTGTTATAGTAGAAACCGTACGGGCGATCGAAGCTGACCTTGGCGCCGCGCGCGCCGCCGTGCCAGGCGTCACCCTTCCAATCGTACAGGGAGCGCCAGCCGGGCCAACGGTTATAGGCCTGCCAGGTCAAGTCCGATACCTGAAACATCAGCTCGGCGGGGCGATCATCACGCACGACCCAGATCACGTAACTCTGATAACCCGCATCGAGTGTGGTCAGTTTGGCGAGGTACACGCCGCTCCGCCAGCTGCTCGGGATCTCGAGCTCGAACGAGGGCTTCCAGCGGGCATCGATCAGCTGCTGCTCACCTTCGACGGGCTCGGCCTGAACATGCCCCTCGAGCGGTCCGAGTTGCTGGATCAAGCGGCCGCCGGCACCGCCATAAAAACCCATCCGAAACACGTCGACCCGATAGGGCGCCTTCGGGTTGGTGCTCACGAACCCCGTCAGAACCCCACCGGCCCGAATGCTCGTGTGCGACACGTAGCCCTCGATGGCACGCTGGCGCTCGTAGCGGCCATCACGGCTCTGAGAGGTGACGCCTTCGACCCTGGTGATCAGCCAGTCGCTGGTGCCAGGCTCTCGGTTTTCGAGCTGGACGGGATTGCCCGGCGGCTCCCCGACGCCTAGGACGACTGGCGCAGGGTGACCCGCGCAGGCGGCGAGCGCCACGACCCCGTAGGCGGCAGAGTGCGCCATGCGTTGCGCACAGAAGCGCGCCACACGTTCCGCGCAGAAGCGCACCACACGTTCCGCGCCAGAGCGCTGCCGCATGCGCAGCCTCGCTCGGGACGCCTTCGCTAGCATGAAATCCATATGTGCCGCCAAGCTCGATCCGCCGAGGATAGTCCGCCAAAACGTGCGAGCCAAGACGGCTCCACGCCATCCGCAGACGCACACTCAACTTTGGTGAAATCGACCACTGAACACCGCTTGCGGCTTGGCCAAGTCGGCGTGGGTGGCTAGGGCGACGAAGCTGTCGCCGCGGTTTCGTCGGGTATCAGTCCCAGCAACTTCAGCTCAGACCAGAAGACGACATGTCGAGCTCTCGACCGCGGGACGGCTCCACGCGACTGTCGTGACCGGGCACACGGTCAGCGGCGTGCGTCGCCATTGGCAGGCACCGACAGAAATGCGATTGCTGGTACCGATTTCAGTTGACGCAAATTTTCGATGTCAAATCGTGCTGGGGCGACCGAGTGGGTTTCTGGATGATTTTTTGATGGTCGGGGCGCAGCTCTTTACAACTTCTTGATCCATGAGCCGCTAGCTTTGGTTGTAGCTGCAGCGCTTCACCAGGGGCAGTGACCACCTCACCAGCGGCCTGATTGGCTGTCCTTTGGCTCAGCCTGACCGAGACGCCGTTTGCCCAGCACGCATCCGCCAGACACGACCATGATCGACCTGCTCTTCATCGGCACCTCCATCGGTTTCTTCCTGTTGGCGGTGGCTTACACCCACGGCTGCCAGAAGCTGCGAGGAGGCTCAAATGACTGACACGCTGTGGCTTGGGGGCGTGACGCTGCTTCTATTCATCTATCTGTTCTACGCGCTCCTGGCGCCGGAGAAGTTCTGAGCCATGACTGTCCCAGCGACGCTGCAGATCATCCTTTATTTTGGCGTTCTGCTTCTCATTACGAAGCCTTTGGGCGCCTACATGGCCCGAGTGTTTGCGGGCGAAAGGACGTTGCTCCATATCCCGCTCGGCTGGCTCGAGCGTGGCACCTACCGGCTGCTGGGGGTCGACCCCAAAGAGGACATGAAGTGGACGACGTATTCCGTCGCCATGTTGATGTTCTCGCTGGCGACGCTGCTGTTCACGTACGGCGCGCTGCGTATGCAGGGCTTCTTGCCGCTGAACCCGCAAGGCCTTGACGCTAGTCAGATGACGCCAGACCTGGCGTTCAACACGGCGGTGAGCTTCACGACCAACACCAACTGGCAGAGCTACTCGCCGGAGCTGACTGTCTCCTACTTTTCGAACATGGTCGCGCTGGCCGTTCACAATTGGGCGTCGGCGGCCGTGGGTATCGCCATCGCGCTCGCTGTCATTCGTGGCTTTGCCCGCAAGAACGCGAACGGGATCGGGAATTTTTGGGCGGACGTGGTCCGCGCCACGCTCTACCTGCTCTTACCCATGTGCCTCGTGGGTGCCATCCTGTTCCTGGCCATGGGCGTGCCCCAGAACTTTGACCCGTATACGATCGTTACGACGCTCGAAGGCGGCAAGCAGACCATCGCTCTCGGCCCCGTGGCTTCACAGGAGGTCATCAAGCAGCTCGGCACCAACGGTGGCGGGTTCTTCAACGTGAACTCGGCGCATCCCTTCGAGAACCCGTCGGCGCTCTCCAACTTTCTCACGCTGGTCATGATCTGGAGCATCCCAGCTGCCATCACCCACACCTTCGGCAAGATGGTGGGCAACACCAAGCAGGGCTGGGCCATCTTCGGCGCCATGGCCGTTCTCGCCCTCGCCGGCATCATCGTGTGCACCGCCGCCGAGCAAGCGGGAACACCGCATCTCGCGAGTGCACACATCGAGACCGCCACGACCGCGTTGCAGCCCGGCGGGAACATGGAAGGTAAAGAGATCCGTTTCGGGATCGCGTCATCAACCCTGTTCGCGAGCGTGACCACGGGGGCCTCTTGCGGCGCCGTGAACTCGATGCACGACAGCTACACCCCGCTCGGAGGGCTCGTGCCGCTGTTCAACATGCTCACCGGTGAAGTGGTCTTCGGCGGCGTCGGTGCTGGCCTCTACGGCATGCTGATGTTCGCGGTGCTGGCGGTGTTCATCGCGGGGCTGATGGTCGGAAGAACTCCCGAATACATCGGCAAGAAGATCGAGAAGTTCGAAGTCCAGATGGCGATGCTGGCCACGCTGGTGCTGGCCGCCAGCGTGCTTGGCTTCACGGCGCTGTCCAGTACCATCGACCTGCCCAAAGAGGGCGCGCTCGCGGCGCTCAACACCTGGCCGGGCAGCGCCTATGGCGGCAGCGACAGCGTGTACGGAGCCGCCACCAGCAACCTGAACAATTCGGGGCCCCACGGGTTTAGCCAGATTTTTTACACCTACGCCTCAGCCACCGGAAACAATGGCTCGGCCTTCGCCGGCATCACCGCCAACACGCCTTGGTACAACACGACGATTGGCCTTGGCATGCTGATCGGCCGCTTCCTGATGATCGTGCCACTATTGGCGCTGGCCGGAGCGTTGGCAAGAAAAGGCCAAGTCGCCACTTCGTCCGGGACGTTCCCGACCGACACTGCCACGTTCGCCGCGCTGCTCATCGGCGTGGTCCTCATCGTTGGCGCGCTGACCTATTTCCCTGGGCTGGCGCTCGGACCCATCGTCGAGCATTTCCAGATGCACGCGCTAACGACTCATTGACGGAACCTATTGCCATGATCACTGAAAAGCAGCACATGCCTCTCGCGGTCCCGGATTCGTCTGCGGCTCCAGCGCGGGCGGTACGCCCCAAGAATGCGCCACGCGCGCTATTCGAGGCGAACATCGTCAAACGGGCCATCAAGGACGCCTTCGTCAAGCTCGACCCACGCCTCGTGGCGAAGAACCCGGTCATGATGGTGGTCGAGGTCGGCAGCGTCGTCACGACGTACTTCTGGATCCGCGGCTTCATCACGGGGGCTTCCGATACGCTCTTCGTCGGGCAAGTCAGCCTGTGGCTCTGGTTCACGGTGCTGTTCGCAAATTTCGCGGAAGCGATGGCCGAGGGTCGTGGCAAGGCTCAAGCCGATGCCCTGCGCAAGACCAAGACGGATACTCTGGCGCGCCGAGTGGTCAACGGAGAGGAGGAACGTGTTCCAGCGCCTCAGCTGAAGAAGGGCGACCTGTTCGTGTGTGACGTCGGCGACGTCATCGCTGCCGACGGCGAGATCGTCGAGGGCATCGCCAGCGTGGACGAGTCGGCGATCACCGGCGAGTCTGCACCCGTCATTCGCGAAAGCGGTGGTGACCGGAGCGCGGTCACCGGCGGGACGAAGGTGCTCTCGGACCGCATCGTCGTGCGCGTGACGCAGGACCCCGGGCATAGCTTTCTGGATCGCATGATCGCGCTGGTCGAGGGGGCCAAGCGGCAGAAGACGCCTAATGAGATCGCGCTCTCCATCCTGTTAGCGGGCCTGACCCTCATCTTCTTGTTCGCGACCGTGACGCTGCTGCCGTTCGCCAAATACGCGGCGGGCCATAGCGGCAATGTGCCGACCGTCACCGTGCTGGTCGCGCTGCTCGTGTGTTTGATCCCGACCACCATTGGTGGCCTCTTGAGCGCGATCGGCATTGCCGGCATGGATAGGGTGATGCAGCACAACGTGCTGGCGATGAGCGGCAAGGCGGTCGAGGCGGCGGGAGACGTGAACACACTCTTGCTCGACAAAACCGGCACCATCACGCTCGGCAACCGCCAGGCCACCGCCTTTCACCCTGCGGCCGGCGTCCAGCCCGCCGAGCTCGTGCGCGTCGCGCAGCTCGCGTCATTTGCGGACGAGACACCCGAGGGCCGCAGCATCGTGGTGCTGGCCAAGGAGAAGCATGGCATGCGTGCGCGCGAGCTCAGCGAGCTTGGGAGCGCTCGTTTCGTGGAGTTCACCGCGCAGACCCGCATGAGCGGCATCGATCACGACAACAAACAGATCCGCAAGGGCGCGGCGGATAGTGTGAAGCACTTCGTGGAATCGCACGGCGGTAAATTTCCCGGCGATGTCCAGGCGACGGTCGAACGCGTCTCGCGCGAAGGCGGTACGCCGCTGGTCGTTGCCGAAGGAGCGCACGTGCTGGGGGTCATCCAACTCAAGGACATCGTCAAGGGCGGGATGAAGCAGCGTTTTGCCCAGCTGCGCGAGATGGGCATCAAGACCGTGATGGTGACGGGCGACAATCCGCTCACGGCGGCAGCGATCGCTGCGGAGGCAGGCGTCGACGATTTCATCGCCGAAGCGACTCCGGAGATGAAGCTAGCGTTCATTCGACAAGAGCAGTCGGGTGGGCGCCTGGTGGCGATGACGGGTGACGGCACGAACGACGCGCCGGCGCTCGCACAAGCCGACGTCGGCGTGGCGATGAACACCGGCACTCAGGCGGCCAAAGAGGCCGGCAACATGGTTGACCTCGACTCGAACCCGACGAAGCTGATCGAGGTGGTCGAGATCGGCAAGCAAATGCTGATGACCCGCGGCTCGCTGACCACGTTCAGCATCGCAAACGACGTTGCCAAGTACTTTGCCATCATCCCAGCCATGTTCTTTGTCACCTATCCGGAGCTCGGGATGTTGAACTTCATGCGCCTCAGCAATCCGCAATCGGCGGTGCTCGCAGCCGTGATCTTCAACGCTTTGATCATCATCTTGCTGATCCCGCTCGCGCTGCGCGGTGTGGCGTACCGGCCCACGAATGCAGTGGCCATCCTGCGGCGCAACCTGCTCATCTACGGTGTCGGGGGCGTGATCGCGCCGTTCCCGGCCATCTGGGTCATCGACCAGCTCCTCGTCGCGCTGAGGCTCGCTTGAACATGAAACAACTGCGACCAGCAATCCTGCTCACTCTATTCTTCGTGGTCGTCACCGGCCTGGCTTTTCCCGGTGTGATCTGGGGTATCGGCCAAGTCGCATTCCCTCACCAGGCGGGCGGGAGTCTGATCAGAGATTCGCAGGGCAACCTGGTGGGGTCGGCCTTGATCGGGCAGAGCTTCACCAAACCCGAGTATTTCCACCCGCGGCCCTCCGCCGCCGGAGCGGGCTACGACGCCGCGAGCTCCAGCGGCACGAACCTCGGCCCGACCAGCGACAAGCTAGTGAACGGCATCAAGGACGACCCGGCCACCCCAGACGCGGATGAGACCTATCTCGGCTTCGGCGACCTCGCCCGGGCGTACCGTGAAGAGAACGGGCTCGCCGCCTATGCCGTGATCCCGGCGGACGCCGCGACGCGCTCGGCAAGCGGACTGGATCCCGACATCAGCCTCGCCAACGCCGAGCTCCAGATAGCTCGCGTCGCGAAGGCGCGCCAGCTGAGCGCCAAGCGCATGCGCCAGCTGGTGGAGGACCACAGCCGTGGGCGGCTGCTGGGCGTGGTGGGGGAGCCCCGGGTCAACGTACTGCTTCTGAACCTCGCCCTCGACCGGCTCGAGTGAGGTAGAGTTGAGCTCAATGAGCACTGCGCGGCCCAATCCCGATGAGCTCTTGCGCCGCATCTCCGAGGAGACCGAGCGCCAGAAGCGCGGCAAGCTCACCCTTTTCTTCGGTGCGGCTCCCGGGGTCGGCAAGACCTACGCCATGCTGGAGGCCGCGCGCGCCGAGCTTGCGCACGAGCAACGCGATGTCTTGGTCGGCGTCGTTGAAACCCACGGCCGCTTTGAGACCCGTGCGCTCGTGCACGGGCTCGACCTCTTACCGCAGCGCAAGGTCACTTATTGCGGGGTCGAGATCGAAGAATTCGACCTCGACGCGGCCCTCACCCGCCACCCGCAGGTACTATTGGTCGACGAGCTCGCGCATACCAATGCTGAAGGCTCGCGGCATCCCAAGCGTTGGCAAGATGTGGAGGAGCTGCTCGACGCTGGCATCGACGTGTTTTCGACCATGAACGTCCAGCACGTCGAAAGCTTGAACGACGTCATCGCCAAGATCACTGGCGTCCTCGTACGCGAGACGGTGCCCGATTCCATGCTGGAGAAAGCGCACGAGATCAAGCTCGTCGATCTGCCTCCCGACGATCTCATCGAGCGCCTGCGCGAAGGAAAAGTGTACGTGCCAGCCCAAGCACAACGCGCGATCGAGAACTTCTTCAGAAAGGGCAACCTGATCGCGCTCCGGGAGCTCGCTCTGCGTCATACCGCCGAACGGGTCGAGGCTCAGATGCAGGAGTATCGTGAGGCGCAGGGCATCGAGCAGACCTGGGCCGTCGCCGAGCAAATTCTGGTTGCGGTGAGCCCGAGCCCCTATTCGCCGCATTTGGTACGTGCCGCTCGCCGCATGGCGGCAGCCCTCCACGCCCGCTGGTATGCGGTCTACGTCGAGCCGATAAGCGCCATTCAGGTGCCCAAGGCGGCCCAGCAGCGTCTGGCGCAAAACCTCAGGCTTGCCGAACAGCTTGGAGCCGAAGTCACGACGTTATCGGGGGAAAACGCGACCGACGAGATTCTGAGGTTCGCACGAGAACGCAACATTACCAAAATCATCGTCGGCAAGCCGGTCGTGACTCGGTTGCGCGATCGCTTTCGCACCTCATTCGTGGACCACATGGTCAGGCAAAGCGGGGACATCGACGTGTATGTGACGGCGGGTGATCCCGCGCCGGAGGAGAGCCTTCCAGAGCCGCAGCCGCGACGTGTGCCGCAGATTTCGAGCTGGGGTGCCGCGGCCGCCGTACCGCTGCTGTCAACAGCGGTAGCGTGGTTACTATTTGGCAGAGACCAGCTCGCGGACGTGGTCATGACTTACCTGCTCGGTATCATGATCGTCGCCAGCCGCTTCGGGCTTGGAGCTTCGGTCGTGACGGTGCTTCTAAGCGTGGCGGCTGTCGACTTCATCTTCATCCCCCCCTACATGACGTTCGCCATTTCCGATTTTAGGCACGCGGTCACGTTCGTCGTCATGTTCTCGGTCGCCATCGTGATCAGCGGGCTCACCCAGCGCGTCAAGAATCAGGCTGCCGCCGCTCGTCAGCGCGAGCAGAGGACCGCTGCGCTCTATGAGCTCAGCCGCGAGCTCGTGGCGGCGCAAGGTAGCCGGCGCGTCATCGAGACAGCAACTCACCAACTCGAGAAGTTGCTCAACGGCAAAGTCGCGATCTTCACCCCGAGCGCGAGCGGAACAGTGAGCCGCGCTTACGCCAGTCCCGGCTTCGCCGAGGCGTCAGGGCGCGAGGACAGTATTGCGCAGTGGGTGTGGGCCAATCGCCAAGAGGCAGGTGTCGGCACCACGACCTTGCCCGGCGCGACGGCGCTTTACGTCCCCCTCATGGCATCGGGTGGCATCGTCGGGGTGCTCGGCCTCAATGCCGACCCGCCGGATCGCTTTCGCGCCCTCGACCAGCGACGGCTGCTCGACGCGTTTGCCACGCAGGTGGCCGTGGCAGTCGAACGCACAGGGCTTGCCGACCAGACCGAGAAGGCGCGTCGGGAGGTCGAGAAGGAGCAGCTCCGAAGCTCGCTCCTCAGCTCGGTGTCGCACGATCTGCGCACGCCCCTGGCCGTCATCACCGGATCGGCCAGCACCCTGCTTCAAAGCAGCACGCGTCTCGACGCTGCCATGCGCCGCGATCTGATGAACACGATACTGGAGGAGGCGGAGCGGCTGAACCGCTTGATTAGAAACCTGCTCGACATGACCCGGCTCGACTCTGGCGCGATTCGAGTCAGAAAGGAGTGGCTACCGCTCGAAGAGGTCGTCGGCGCCGCGCTACATCGTCTGGACGCGCAGCTCACCGGGCGCGAGGTCGAGGTCGAGCTGCCCGCCGACTTGCCGCTCGTGTCATGCGACCCCGTGCTGATCGAACAGACCCTGATCAACCTGCTCGAGAATGCGGTAAAGTACGGCGCCGGACCCATCAAGATTGGCGCCACGTCCGTGCCTGGAGAGGTCATGGTGGAGGTCGCGGACCGCGGACCCGGCGTTCCAATGGATCAGGCAACTCGCATCTTCGAAAAGTTTCACCGAGTCGCTCACGAAGGGGGCACGAGCGGGGTGGGCCTCGGGCTGTCCATCTGCAGGGCGATCGTGTCCGCCCATGGGGGTCGGATCTGGGTACAAGATCGTGAGGGCGGTGGGGCAAGGTTTCGATTTACGTTGCCCGTCACAGGGGAGGCTCCACCGCTCGAATTGTCTGAGCCGCCGCCGGACCTAGCGGAGTCGTCCGCGTGAGCCAAACGAATCCATTGATCTTGCTCATCGAGGACGAGGTGCAGATGCGCCGCTTCCTGCGCGCATCCTTGGTCAGCAACGGCTACCAGCTCATCGAAGCCGAAACGGGGCAGGACGGCCTGGCACAGGCCGCTGCCCGAGCTCCGGATCTGATCTTGCTCGACCTGGGCCTTCCGGATCTGGATGGGCTGGCGGTCACCGAGCAGCTGCGCCAATGGGCCAGCATGCCCATCATCGTGATCTCTGCGCGCGACCGCGAAGAGCACAAGATCAAGGCGCTGGACGCGGGCGCAGATGACTTCATCACGAAGCCTTTCGGCGTCGGTGAGCTGCTCGCTCGCATCAGGGTCGCTCTGCGGCACGCGGCCACTCTGGGCGCCACGGCTAGCACGCAATTTTCGGTGGGAGACTTGATGGTGGACCTCGGTCGTCGCCAGGTCACGGTGAGAGGTCAGGAGGTGCACCTCACTCCCATCGAATACAAGCTGCTCACGACCTTGATCAAGCACGCCGGACAGGTCGTCACGCACCGGCAGCTGCTGCGCGAAGTCTGGGGCCCCAACTCGAGCGACCAGACTCAATATCTGCGAGTGTATATGGGCCAGCTACGCCACAAGCTCGAGCAGAACCCGAGCCGACCCGCCTACCTGGTGACGGAGCCTGGCGTCGGCTACCGGCTACGGGACGAGCGCTGAGCAATCGAGCAGAATTGGCTCGAAGGACCGCGGCAAGGGCCCAGAACCTG
Source organism: Deltaproteobacteria bacterium (assembly GCA_031407405.1). GTDB lineage: Bacteria > Myxococcota_A > Polyangia > Polyangiales > Polyangiaceae > SZUA-265. The sequence continues at coordinate 2,076 of JANOIG010000141.1, read as the reverse complement.
GGGCGCCGCTTCCTCTTCGAGGCCGCCCAGCTTGAACCTGCTCAAAGCGGCAAGAGCAGACGAGCCAGCGCTCCACGGCGATCCGTGCGCGGCTCGAGCGTGAGCGTGCCTCGATGCGCCTCGCAGATTTGCCGGCTCAGCACGAGGCCGACGCCGGTGCCGCCCGGTTTGGTCGTGAAGAAGGGGACGAACAGGTTGTGAGTGTCGGCGACGCCCAGGCCTTCGTCGGCGACAGTGATCTCGACCTGGCGCACCAGCTTGCGCCAACTGACGTCGACGCCGCCTCCGGTCTCGATGGCCGCATCGACGCCGTTGCGGACGAGGTTGATGAGCAACTGATCCAGCTGGTCTCCGTCGCCCTGGATGGTCAGGTTGGGTCCTGCACCGAGGCGCACCGGCAAGCGCTGTTCGAGCTCGACGACCCGCCGCAGCCAACTGCCAACGTCCACAGGTCCGAGGCGCGGCGGCGGCAGCTTGGCGAGCCTCGCGTACGAGGTCATGAAGCGGTCGAGCGCGGCGGAGCGGCGATCGATGACGGCGAGCCCGCGCGCGAGGTCGTCGTCGAAGTCGGCGGGGCGCTCGGCGTTCGGCTTGCGCAGCGTGTCCTGGAGGTCGGCCGCGATCGAACGGATGGGCGCGAGCGAGTTGTTGAGCTCGTGTCCGATGACGCGGATGATGCGTTGCCACGCTTGGCGCTCCTCCTCGCGTAGCGCGCGGCGCAAGTCACTGAGCACGAGCAGCTCGTGGGGCAAGCCCTCCAGGCGAAAGCTGCTGCGGCGCAGCTCCCATTGCCCGGAGCCGCCGGCGAAGTGGACGTCGACGGTGCGCGGTGTCGGCCCTTCGAGCAACTCCGTCAAGCCGAGCTCGGCGGCGGAAGTGCCGAGCGCCGGTGGCCCCGTGCTCGAGAACAGCCGCTCGGCGGCGCGGTTGGCCAGCTTGAGCCGGCGCGCACGATCGAAGGCGAACACGGCGACGTCGATTTCGCCCATCACCTTGCCGAGCAGCGCGCTGGCCTCGAGCGCCTCGGTTCGCTGGCGAGCGAGCGCGTCCGCCAGACCGTTGATCTCGGTCAGCGTGGCGCCGAGCGCGTCGTTTCCGCCGCTCTTGTGGCCGCGCACGGAGAAGTCTCCCTGGCGCAGCGCCGCGAGCAGGCTGGCGACGTTGGCGAGGGCGCGTGCCACATGGCCCTGGATGGACAGCGCCGACCAGAGCCAGAGGCTCACCGCGACGCCAGCGATGGACCCAGCGAGATACGCCGGCAGCGCCGCCTGGTGCAGCAAGACGAGCACGCCCAGCACGGCCGGCAGCGGTCCGAGCAGGGCGAGGAAGAGCAGGTGACGCTCGTGGCGACTCTCGGGGCGCCCGCTCACTCGCTACCTTTGATCCCGAAATGCTGCAGGCGGCGGTAGAACGCGCTGCGCGAAAGCCCGAGCGCCTTGGCGGCATCGCTGACTTGACCGTTCGAACGCGCGAGGGCTCGCTGGATCAGATGGCGTTCGACCTCTTCCAGCGTCATCTGCTCGAAATGAGCCGCGCCGTCGCCGCGCCGTGGGTCGAGCGCGAGGTCCTCTGGCTCGACACTTTCGCCGCGTGCGAGGAGCAGCGCTCGTTCGATCACGTGCTCGAGCTCGCGCACGTTGCCCGGCCAGGCGTGCTCGAGCAGCGCCCGGGCGGCACGGGCGGAGTAGGCAGGCGGCCGCTTGCCGTGACGGGCACACAGGTGCTCCGCGAAGTGTTGGGCGAGGGGCAGGATGTCTTGTCGGCGATCGCGCAGCGGCGGCAAGTGGATTTCCACGGTATTGACGCGATACAGGAGATCTTCACGGAAGCGACCCGCGGCCACTTCCTTACGCACGTCGGCGTTGGTCGCTGCCAGGAAGCGCACGTCGGCGCGCCGGACTCGCGAGGACCCGACGGGATGGTACTCGCCCGCCTGGAGCACCCGCAGCAGCTTGGCCTGCTGGTTGAGCGGCATGTTCGCGATCTCGTCCAGGAACAAGGTGCCCCCCTCCGCTAGCTCGAAGCAGCCGGCGCGATCCGCCCTGGCATCCGTGAAGGCGCCTTTGACGTGTCCGA